>CADAUZ010000029.1 GCA_902791215.1 Oscillospiraceae bacterium
TGAAAGAGGACGGCGAGCTGACATACAACGGATATCGCAGCGTGCGGACAAAAGAAATGAGCGCGGTGTCACCTATCCATGCCGTTTCTGTTTTAGGGTACGTTGCCTGCGGCCCTGGTCAAGAGGAGGAAGAGCAGTTTCTCGAAACGATCCGTATGCCGGAGACTTTGGTGGAGCGCGGGGATTATTTTGCTCTGATCGCAAAAGGCGAAAGCATGATCGGAGCTGGCATCTTTCCCGGAGATTATGTTTTTGTCAAACGGCAGCAGACAGCTAACGAGGGTGATCTTGTCATCGCACTTTTTGACGGGAAGAATAATCTGAAAAAGCTCGGCCTTGACAAGAAGCACAAAAAGTACATTCTTCATTCCTGCAATCCGGATACAGAAGCATACCCGGATATTGTCGTGGACGAGCTGCTTATCCAAGGCGTCGTGAAAGGCGCATATCACAGATATTGAATACGGAGGAAACAGAGAAAATTGAAGAAAGCTATCGTGGAAACGGAGCGGCAACGCCTTCCGTCCTTCGATTGCCCCAACCCGGATTGCAAGGCAAAGCACATCGCCTTTGCCACCAGCCGGGACGCAAAGAATGAAACCGAATTGGTACAGAGAGATATTTTTAATGACCTGACCGAAGCGGATTTTGTCATAATCTGCCCCAAATGCAAACAGCAGTATGTTCTGTATCGGCACAGAGAACAGCCGATCATCTCAATCTACGATCTCTGCCATTACACCGGGATCGCCACCTGACCAACTGAATACTATGGCATAGTGAGCCGTCCTCCCGTCAGTGAATACGGAGCAAAAGGGCAGGCATCAAGTCCAGAAAGGAATCACGCATCGGCATTGCGCGCGTGATCTTTGGCTTGATGCCTGCCTCTTGTTTTGTCAGCTTTCGGACGAAAACTTGTTGACGAGCGGTGCTTCGACAACATTCCCGTTTATAAATCTGATAGAGTACGAGGAGTGAACGCAAAAAACGACATGTATGGGAGCTGGCTGCGTAGTAAGAGCAAGTATCGACCTGTGGCCCGGATATCACGATTTGGTGAATATCCCACAGGTCCGTCCTTGTTGGGGAGTGCCTTCCCCAAACCCAGCTCTTGCGTTCGTTCTCGCAGGAGAACATTGTTATTAAGAGAAAACATAATCAATTTTCACATTGGAGGTGCTGACATATTTCAAAAAGATACGATGCTCCCCATCGCAGCCATGTGGTCAAAGTACGGATGAACGATGAGGAATATGCGTTTTTCATAAAACAATGCGAGGCTTATGGCTTTTCACAATCTGAGATGATACGCACTTCACTGGATAAGCTGGTGATCAAACCTGTGATCAAATTCTCGCCGGTGAATAAGGAGCTGCTTTCAAAAATCGATGAGCTGATCACAGAGGGAAAGCGCATCGGCAACAATCTGAATCAGATTGCCCGCGCGCTTAACTCGGATTCCTTCGACGCCGGTATCGTCGATGCGATCAAAAAAGCTCTCGGCGATCTGGCGGAATGGAAATACGAAATCTTACAGAAGGCAGGCAGCGCTATTGGCAACGATCAAACATTTGAGCTCGAAAAACTCGGACTACGGGGCCGCCGAGCGATACTTAATATTCCAGCACAACGAGATCACCAACAAGCCGATCCTGGATAAGGACGGGCATCTGATCCCACGCGAGGATTACCGCATCGATTCCGTCCTGTGCGGCGAAGAAGATTTTGCGATTGCCTGCATGAAGGCGAATCTGTCTTACAATAAAAATCTCTCGCGTGCTGACATCAAGAGTCATCACTACATCATCAGCTTTGATCCGCGCGACGCAGAGGCTAACGGTCTGACGATGGATCGGGCGCAGGCGCTGGGACTGGAATTTTGCAAAAAGCATTTCCCCGGCCATCAGGCTTTGGTCTGTACCCATCCCGACGGTCACAACAAAAGCGGCAATATCCATGTGCATATCGTGATCAACAGCCTGCGTGTCGAACAGGTTCCGCGTTTGCCATACATGGACAAAGACTGCGATATACTCCCCGGCATGAAGCACCGGTGCACGGCAGCGGCACTCCGCTATCTCCGTGCGGAAGTGATGGAGATGTGCCAGCGGGAGGGGCTGTATCAGATCGATTTGCTCAATGGCAGCAAGGAACGGATCACCGAAAAAGAATACCGGGCACAGCGACAGGAGCAGAAAAAGCTGGACGAGGAAAACGCAAGGCTGGTCGCAAACGGTGAAGAACCAAAACAGACAAAGTTTGAAACTGACAAAGCAATTCTACGCAGGCAGATCCGTGCAGCACTGGCAAAAGCTCAAACACTGGACCAGTTCATCGACATTTTGCTGAATGATTACGGCATCACGCTCAAAGAGAGCAGAGGACGTTATAGCTATCTGACGCCGGATCGGGCAAGGCCGATCACGTCCCGAAAGCTGGGGGATGACTTTTCAAAAGATGCAATCCTCGCCGCATTGGAGAAAAACGCTGCGCGTGTTGTAACTCCAGCGCAGAAGGGAAGCAATGCTTTTTCACCGCCGCATGACAATGATGAGCTCCGAAAGCTCATTGATCTGGATGCCAAGCGCACCGAAGGCAAAGGTGAGGGCTACATCCAGTGGGCCAAAATGTATAATCTGAAAATGAAGGCCAAGACGCTTATCTATTTGCAGGAACATAAGCTAACCCATCTGGAAGATTTATATGATGCCGTCGATGCCGCACATGAAAAAACGAAAGAAAGCCTTGCCAACCTGAAAGCAATCGAAGCAGAGCTGGCAGAGAAGAAAGAACGCCAAAAACAGGTCGCTGCCTACCGTACCGGTAAGAAGCTTTATGATGAATATAAGAGTCTGCCAAAGAAAAAGCAGCAGGAGTTTTATGAATCCAACCGTCAAACCCTGATGCTTTTTGAGGCATCCGTCAGGTATTTCAAGGAACATGACATCAAAAAGCTGCCCTCGGCTAAGACTCTTCGAGATGAGATAGAGGATCTGATCTCAAAGAAGAACGACAGTTACAACGGATACCGGGAAACCAAAGCACATGAAAAAGAGTTGCAGCTTACCAAAGACAACATTCTAAAAACGCTTGAAATTCAGGAGCCGAAGCGTGAAGAAAAACGCGAGAAATAAGTTTTGCTGATCTGAAACAAGACACTTATGAAACGGAGAATAATACTTTGAATGACAACAAAGAAGAAATCATAGACAATGATTCAGATGAAGATGACGAATATGAAGAAATGCTCATATCATACGAAGATGATGACGAGAGCATTATACCTGAATTGTATTTTTGGAATTCTGATCCTTACCTGAAGCATGAACCACTGCCTGATGATCACTATTGTCCTGAGATTCACTTTGATGAAGAAAGGCGCATTGTTGTGAAAAATCCAGACGCCTATTGGTTGCCGGAAATGAAGCTGGTTGAAGACATTGGCGGTACGATCTATACGGTTACAGGGAGCTATGAGGGGACAGAGATGCTGGATCAAAAACTATCCCGGATCATGCTGCATAATTTGGAGAATTTCTGATGACAAACGAAAAAAGTTATGTTAACATAGAGCTATCCAATCCTGTACAGACAGTTGCCCTTGAAAAGGAGGAAACAGAGTTGTTAAGGGCAACGGATAAAATCACCGCACTATACTGCCGACTCTCACAAGAGGACTCTCTGGATGGGGAATCGAATTCCATACAGAACCAGCGCCGCATTCTCAGCGCCTATGCCAAAGAGCGCCGCTTTCCGAATCCCATTTTTCTTCGTGGACGATGGTTACAGCGGAACGGATTTTGACCGGCCGGGCTTTCAGGAAATGCTGGCCGAAATCGAAGCGGATCATGTGTCTGTTGTGTTGACAAAGGATCTCTCTCGTCTCGGACGAAATTCAACGATGACTGGTATGTTTATCAATATCACCTTCGCCAAACACGGTGTCCGCTACATCGCCATCAATGACAACTTCGACACGCAGAATCAGAACAGTGTAGACTATGATTTCGGCGGCATCCGGATGTGGTTTAACGAGTATTTTGCTCGTGATACCAGCCGAAAGATTCGGGCAGTGCAAAAAGCAAAGGGCGAACGCGGCGAGCATCTGAGCGGACTTGTTCCTTACGGTTATCTCAAAGATCCGAATGACCCCAAAAAGTGGATCGTGGATGAAGAGGCTGCAAAAGTGGTCAAGCACATCTTTGACCTATGTATGGAAGGACGCGGACCCTTGCAGATCGCAAACAGGCTTCGAGAGGAAAAAGTGCTGACAATTACCGCTTACCAGATGCGCGAAGGACGTAACACCACGCACTCCGAGCCTGTCGATCCTTATCGTTGGGAAACAAGAAGCATCACGGACATTCTGGCCAGGCGTGAGTACACTGGCTGTACGGTCAACTTCAAGACCTACACGAATTCCATCTGGGACAAGACGACCAGGGAGAACCCCGTAGAGAACCAGGCGATCTTCTACAATACCCAGCCGGCCATCATCGACATCGACACCTTTGAGAAGGTACAGAAGATTCGGGAGCAGCGGCATCGCAGGACGAAATCCGGCAACTCGCACATGTTCTCCGGTCTGGTGTTCTGTGCCGATTGCAAAAGCAGGATGAGCTTCAGCAGTGCAAAGGGTGACGAGAGCAAGTGGTACTTCACCTGTTCAAACTCCCGCGGAAAGGATGCTCCCTGCACCGCTCATTACATCCGCGTGATCGTTTTGGAGCGTCTGGTCTGGCATTACACACAGAGGGTAATTGAGCTTGTCCTGCGCTATGAAGCACACTTCCGAGCGATCATCGAACAGAAACTCAAAACAGAGAGCGCGGCGATCCTCAAGGCCAAGCGCAAGCAGCTTGAGAAAGCGGAAAAACGTATCAAGGAGCTCGACCGTCTGCTTGTGAGAACCTATGAGGACAATGTGGCCGGAAAGTTGAGCGATGAGCGGTTTGAGAGTATGAGCCGCGGTTACGAGGAAGAGCAACAGGGGTTGAAAGACGAAGCCGAAAGTCTCCGGCGAGAGATCGAAGAGCAGGAACAGCAGAACCAAAATCTTGAGCTGTTCATTGAGCGTGTTCAGAAATATGCCGAACTTGATGAACTGACGCCCTACGCCGCACATGAGCTGATCAAGGCAATCTATGTAGGAGCGCCGGACAAGAGCAGCGGCAAGCGCCGCCAGAGTGTCTATATTCAGTACGATCTGATCGGATTTATCCCGCTTGATGAACTGATGAAACAAGAAACGGCATGACCTATGCCATGCCGTTCCAAAAATACGTTAAAACAGTCTTACGGGTGGCGGCCTCCCCGGCGGCCCGGCAGAGAGAATCCTGAATAACACATTGACCCCGGCGAATCCGTAACACTGTACGTTTTCGCCGGGGGCTTTCTGCTTTATTTTTGGTTCTGCTTTATTTTTGGACTGTACCGCTCGGGCCGCAGTGGGCGTCGGCCCCTACACTGGCAATTGACTTTTTTCGCAGTGCCTTCTTTTTATATGCACTTGGGGATCAGGAGCATCCTTGCGCTGTTCTCCGGGTCCTCGTTGAGTTCGCGGATCTTTTCCTCGCTCGAGTGGTAGCGCTTGGCGAGGGTCCAGAGGCTCTCCCCCTCCCGGCGCACCAGGGTCAGGGTCGGCAGGCTCCCCTGCACGTAGGCGCCCTCCTCACTGAGCACAACGCCGCTGACGGCGCTGACGCTCTGTCTCTCGCAGGCGGCGCACAGGATCTCCGCCGTGACGGCGCATTCCACGTATTCCCCGTCCGGCTTTGTATCCACCGTGAGCTGTCCCGCGCCCAGCACGCGCCTTTCCTGCCCTCCGCTCCCGCCGGACATGGTGACTGTCCTGCGGCAGGCCGTGAGCTTTCCCTCGCCGTTTTTGAAGATAAAGTCCAGCGTCACCGCGGCGGAGAGCTTTTCGTTGTCACACGCGAGACGCGTCAAAGAAGCGAAGACATGCAGCAGCTCCGCGCACTCCTCCATGAGGCCGATGCGCTCCTCGGCCCTGAGGGTCTCGGCTTCGGCGGCGGCGCTGATCGCGTACTCCTGCTGCTGGCGTTTCAGCTGGGACGGCATGAGATTGCTGTAAGCGTCGGCCACGCAGCGGATCTCCCGCTGCTCGCAGCATATAAGCTGCAAAACCGCGTGCAGCTCCATGTCCAGCGCCTTTTCGCCGCTGATGGTGTCGATGAGATCCACATACACGCCGGTGATCTCGGGCCGCACGGTGCAGTACTGCATGCTCTCCGCGCCGATCTCGATGATCTGGGAAAAGGGTGTGGAGAACGCATTGACCGTCGGCAGGGCATCCTCTCCGCCAAGGCCCAGGACCGTGAGCTCGACGCTGCCCTTCACGATCATTTTGCTGCCGATGAGCTGGCAGTCGCGGACCACCAGCCGTGGCTTTTCCCATAAAAGGGCCTCCGGGACCGCCTGCGCGTCGGTAAAGGGAAACTGCTCGTTGACGGCGACGCTCTTTTCGCACACGGCGTTCGGCAGGGTCAAGGTGTGCTGCTCCGTTCTGACGTGGAGCCCCGCGGCGTCCTCCGGCAGGATCGCGTCCACGTTCAGACTCTCGCTGCGATAGCAGCTCAAAAGACCCTCCACGTCAAAGGTGACGGAGATCTTGCGCGGGTTGACGAGGCGCACATCCGTCCCCTGCAGCAGCAGTGTCACCTGGGCAAGGCTCTCGGACTCCAGGCCCTCCAGCTCATATTCCAGCGTGAAGGGCTTGCGGACGCGGATGCAGCCGACGCCCGGCTCCCCCTCGCGGATGTAAAGCACGCTCGCGTACAGCTCCCCGGAGACCGTGACACCCCGGGAGCTTAAGTCCTTGCTTTTGAGCAGCACACCGCTCTGCACGGCGGCGATCTTCTGAATGTCCGCGTCCGTGTCCGGCACGACGCACTCCGCCGTCTCCTGCGTGCGGCGGGTCTGATACGCAAATTCCCTGTAAATAACGGCCTCTCTGCCTTCAAAGCTGATTTCCATGCATTGCTCCTTCTGCCGCTCGGATGGTGAAGCTTTTGATCTCCATAAGCGGCAGATGGAGACCTGCGGGAAAACGCGTGATGTTCTCCCGTGTAATACAGCTTATGCCCTGTCCGGCCCCGTTATGTCTGCAGGCGGATCAGGAGCCGCGCCAGAAAGCGCGGCATGCGGAACACAAAGATTTTCATAGCCCTCTCCTTTCCCTTACCAACAGCAGTGGATGTACCAAACCCCGTACCCGATCAGGCCCGCCGCCAGCGCAAACCACCAGAACGACGACGGCAGCACCAGCGCCAGCAGGATCACAAGCCCCAGGATGATGGCGGCCAGGCCCCACAGACAACGGCGTCCTCTGCGCATAAAAAAACGCCCCCCGCCCTGTGATACTCATCACAGCATATGCGGGAGGCATTTTATTTATTCCTCTTTATATTCCCAGAACTTGTGCTGAGCGCTGATGTCGTAGAGTCTCGCGTAGGAGCGGTAGCGGCTCGGGGCGATGAGGCCGTCGGCCACCGCCCCCGTCACGGCGCAGCCCGGCTCCTTGAGATGGGCGCAGTCGTGAAAGCGGCAGGAGCCTATGTAGGGCGCAAAGTCCGGGAAATCATACTGGAGGTTTTCCTTCAATATGACATTGGTCATGGTCACATCGAGGGAGGCAAAGCCCGGGGTGTCGGCGATGTAGGTGTCCTCGCCCAGAGCATAGAGCTCCACATGGCGGGTGGTGTGCTTGCCGCGGCCGAGCTTTTCGCTTACCTCGGCGGTCTTGATATGGGCATCCGGCAGCAGGACGTTCAGAAGGCTCGACTTGCCGACGCCGGAGTTGCCGCTGAAGGCGCTGACCTTGCCTTTGAGAAGCTCTCGCAGCCCGTCCACGCCCTCCCCCGTCACGGCGCTTGCGCGCACGACGGGAAAGCCCGCTTTGGTAAAGGTCTCATAAAGCGTGTCGCCGGGGTCTACGTCCGTCTTATTGATGCAGATCACAAGCTCGCACCCGGCCTCGGCTGCGATGACGGAGAAGCGGTCCACCAGGAAGGGGTCGGTGACGGGATTTGTGTTGGCCGCGACGAAGACCAGGGTGTCGATATTGGCGACCGCCGGGCGGATGAACCAGTTTTTGCGCGCCTTTACCTCGTCCACGCGGCCCTTGCCGTGTGCGTCCAGACTGACGCGCACCCGGTCCCCCACAAGCGGCGAGCTGCCGTCGAGACGGAAGCGGCCCCTTGCCTTGCAGTCGATGATTTTTCCCTCGGAGGCAACGTAATAGAAGCCGCTGAGTGCCTTGATGATAATTCCTTCGATCATCCGCGCCTCCTACAGCTGCGGCCCGAGGGAGACCTTGAGGGCGATCTTGGAGTGCTCTTCGATCTCGGTAAAGGCGTCACTGCTCTGGCCGATGACGGTGCCGGCGTCCACATCGCTGTACACGCGGTCGGACCCGCCGTAGCTGAGCCCCGCGCTTTCAAGGCGGCTGATGGCGGCTTCCTCGGAAAGGCCGATGACGTTCGGCATGCGCACATAGCTTGTCTGCGGGCCGGTGGAAACCACCACATAGACCGTGGAGCCGGAGCTCATCTGCTCGCCCGCCATGGGGCTCGTGCTGATGACATAGTCCTTGGTGACGCTGGAGGACACGGAGTTTTCGATATCCACGATGAAGCCCGCCTTCTGCAGGCGGTTCTTGGCCTCGCGGTAGTCGAGGTTCACCACGTCCGGCACCTCGCTGAAGACCTTGCCGGTACTGACCGACAGCTCCACCTTGATGCCCTCGGGCGTGACCATCATGCTGCGGCCCGGGTCCGGGTTCTGGGAGAGGACGGTGCCGCTCTCGGTCTCGGTATTGATAACGTAGACGATATCGAAGCTGTAGAGGCTTGCAAGCTCCGCGTTTTCCACGACGCGTCGGTAGTCGCTGCCGACGAAGTTTGGAAGACTTATCCGTTCGGCGGGGGAAAAGACCTCCTTGAGCCAGAAGTTCCACATGAACACGAACATCACAACGCAAAGGCTCAGGGCCCCGAAGCTCCCCATCAGAAAGGTCACGCGCCGCGCTCTGCGGTGGCGGAGCAGAAAGCGCTCCCTGTTCATCTCGCTCACCGAGCGCACGGGCACCACGCCGGGGTTCTCCATCGGCTTTTCCTCGGGCTCGGCGGGCTTGAGCTGCTCCTGCACAAAGAGCTCCAAATCCTCCAGCAGCTCGTTTGCGCTCTGGTAGCGCTCGTCAATGTCGGCGCGCATGGCCTTGAGGGTAATGCGCTCCAGCTCCGGCGGCACGTCCTCGACCAGTTCATGGGGCGGTACAAAGTCTGCGCTGAGGTGCTTGACGGCGATCTCGCCGATGGTCTCGCCCTCGTAGGGCTTTTTGGCCGTGAGCATCTCGTACATCACGATGCCGAGGGAGTAGATGTCGCTGCGGGCGTCGGGCAGCTCGCCCCGCGCCTGCTCGGGGGCGATATAGTGGATGGAGCCTATGGCCTGGCCGTCGTTCTCGTGGGCTTCGTTTTCCAGAGCCGCGATGCCGAAATCCTCCACCTTCACGGTGCCGTCGCGCAGCATCATGATGTTCTGGGGTTTGATGTCCCGGTGGATGATGCCGCGCTCATGGGCGTGGGCAAGCGCGCGGGCGATCTGCCGCGTAAAGTGCAGCACCTCCCGCCATTGCAGCGCGCCGCGCCGGTCCATGTATTGCCGCAGCGTGATCCCGTCTACCAGTTCCATGACTATGTATTCGATTTCATCGCTGTGGCTGACATCATACACGGCCACGATATTCGGGTTGGAGAGCATGGCAACGGCGTGGGCCTCGGCGCAGAAGGTACGGCGGAATTCCTCGTCCGCCGCCATCTCCTCGCGCATGATCTTCACCGCCACGCTGCGGTTGAGTCTCAGGTCCTGCGCCTTGTACACGATCGACATGCCGCCCTCGCCGATCAGCTCCTGGATTTCGTAGCGATCGTCAAAGACCCGGCCGATAAACTTGTCCTTGTAGTCCATAAAGATCTCCGATTGGCTGTCAGCGCATGACCGCAACGACCGTCACATTGTCCTTTGCGCCGCGGTTCAGCGCCTTGTTCATGAGCATGCGGCAAAGCTGCTCGGGCTCGGGGAATTCCCTGGCGCATTCCAGCATCTCCAGATCGGAGACGATGTTGGAAAGCCCGTCCGAGCACAAAAGCAGGATGTCGCCGCTTTGCAGAGAGAAGGTAAAATAATCGCACTGCACGCTCGGGTCGGAGCCCAGGGCGCGGGTGATGACGTTTTTCTTCGGGTGGATTCTGGCCTGCTCGGCCGTGATGGCCCCGGCCTCCACCAGCTCCCCCACCAGGGAGTGGTCCCGGGTGATCTGCCGGATGGCGGAGGGGCGCTTCGTGATGAGATAGGCACGGCTGTCGCCCACGTTGATAATATACCCATTCCCGTTGTTTTTAATCACGCCGCCGACAATGGTGGTGCCCATGCCGTCAAAATCCTGATCGAAATGGGAATATTCATAAGACACGCCGTTTGCCTCCGCGCAGGCGTTTTCCAGGATGCGCTGGTAGTCCACATTGCGCGGCAGACGGGAGATCATCTTCTCGTAGATATAGGAGACGAAGGCCTTGTTGGCGAGCTGGCTTGCAATGCCGCCCGCCTTCGCGCCGCCCATCCCGTCACACAGCCCCACGATCAGGCAGCTTTTGACATCGCACTTTTCCAGGATAAAGCAGTCCTGGTTGTCCTTTCTGACAGCGCCCTTGTCTGTCAGGCCAAAGCTTTTCATGACGGTTTCTGCCCTCCCCTCTGCTTCTGCATCTTGCGCCGGAGCTGTCCGCAGGAGGCGTCCACGTCGCTGCCCAGCCTGCGCCGGACGGTGACATTGACGCCGTTTTCCTCCAGGATGGCGATAAACTGCTTTAAGTGCTCCGGCGTGGAGGGCTGGAACTGCCGCTCCTCCACATGGTTCAAGGGAATAAGATTGACGTGCGCCGCGACCGCGCGGGCGTGCTTGGCAAGCTTTTTTGCCTGCTCGGGGCTGTCGTTTACCCCGTCGATCATGGCGTATTCAAAGGAGATGCGCCGCCCGGTCTTTTCGTAATAGACCCGGCAGGCGTCGATGAGCTTCTCCACGCCGCGGCCGTGATTGGCGGGCATGATGCGAGAGCGCGTCTCATCGTCCGGCGCGTGGAGGGAGACAGAGAGGGTAAGCTGCAAATCACGCGCGGCAAGCTCGTCAAATTTCTCGATGATGCCGCAGGTGGACAGCGAGATGTGCCGCATGCCGATATTCATGCCCTTGGGGTGGTTTACAAGCTCGAGAAAACGCATGACGTTATCGAAGTTATCCAGCGGCTCGCCGATGCCCATGAGGACGATGTTGGAAATTTTCTTGCCGGAATCGAGCTCCGAAAAGATGACCTCATCCAGGATCTCGGAGGCGCGCAGATTGCGCACCAGTCCCCCGATGGTGGAGGCGCAGAAGGCGCAGCCCTGGCGGCAGCCCACCTGAGACGAGACGCAGACGGTGTTGCCGTGCTTATAGCTCATGACAACGGTCTCCACGGCGTTGCCGTCACTGAGCTCCCAGAGGTATTTGATCGTCCCGTCGATGGCGGAGACCTGCTTGCTCAGTACCTTCGGGGCGTAGAGATGGAAGTTTTCTTTCAGCTTTTCGCGCAGGTCCCTGGAGAGATTGGTCATCTCGTCAAAGTCCCGCACGCCGCGGCCGAGCCACTGGAAAATCTGGGCAGCGCGAAAGCGCGGCTGACCCAGAGCGGCAAGTTCCGCCTCCAGCTCCTCCGGCAAGAGGGAGAGGATATCCGGTTTTTCGGCAATTTCGTTCATGGTTTCTCAGAAAGTCCTTGTAAGTTTTGCGGCAAAAAAGCCGTCGGTGCCGTCGATATGGGGCCAGAAGGTGTACATGCCGCTGTCGCTCTCAACGCCGCAGCAGCAAAAGGCCTCGGCCCGGTAATCCGTGTGCTCCTGCAAAAAGCGCAGGACCACGGCTTCGTTTTCTTCTTTCAAAATCGTGCAGGTGGAATACAAAAGCGTCCCGCCCGGCTTTACGTAGCGGCTGAGGTTCTCGAGGATCGCGCCCTGGATGGCGGGCAGGCCCCGGAGCTCTTCGGGTTTCTTCGTTCTGATCTCTGGCTTCTTGGCGATCACGCCGAGACCCGAGCACGGCACGTCCGCGATCACAAGGTCGAAGACATTTTCCAGTGCCGGATCAAAGGCGCGGGCGTCCATGGGCCGGGTCTCGATGATGTCGATACCGAGACGTTCAGCGCCGCTGTTGAGCAGGCGCAGCTTCTTTTCGTGGATGTCGCAGGAGAGGATGCTGCCGCTGTTTTCCATGCGGATGGCGGCGGCGAAGCTCTTGCCGCCGGGACAGGCGCAGGCGTCGAGTACGTGCATGCCCTTCTCGGGCGCGGCGATCTCAACGGCGAGGCGCGCGGCCCGGTCCTGCACGTAGAAAAGTCCCTCCTCGAAGCCCGGCAGCGCGGTGGCAAGCCCGCCCTCGAGCGCGATGCAGCCCTCCGGCTCCATGGCCTCAAAGGGGATCTCCGCGCGCTGTAAGGCCCGGATGTAATCCGCCGTGCTCACCTTCAGGGTGTTGACCTGGATAAAGAGCTTGGGCTGTTCGTTGTTCTTTTTTAAAAAGCCCTCCGCAAAGGCGCAGCCCTTTTCCTGCGTCAGATACTCGCACAGCCACTCGGGGTGGCTGTAACGGGTGGCGAGGTACGCGGTCGTCCCCCTGCCCGGGATTTCGGGCAGGCTCTCCGCGTCGGCAACGCGGCGCAGGACGGCGTTGACAAGGCCGGAGGCGCGGGCATAGCCCCTCTGCCTGCACAGTTCCACCGTCTCGCTCACCGCCGCGCGGGCGGGAACGCGGTCGAGGAAAAGGAGCTGATACACGCCGAGGCGCAGGATGTCCCGCACCGGCGGCTCGAGCTTTGTATGGCAGAAGCTGTCGATGTAAAAATCGCACAGCCTGTCGTTTTGCAGCACACCGAGGCAGAGGCGGGAGGCCAGGGCCGCGTCGCGCCGGTCAAGGTTTGCGCGGCTTAAAATGCTGTCCAGCACATCCCCGGACCAGGCCCCATCCCGGCGGCAGCGCATCAAGGCTTCCAGCGCGGCCGCGCGCGCGTTTGTCGTTTTATTCATGATACCGCGATCTTGTGGCCGCGCAGGAAATCGGCGGCCTGCATGCGCTTTTTGCCGGGGGCCTGGAGCTCGGTAATTGCAATGCACTGTCCGTCCGCGCAGGCGATCACAAGGCAGTCGTCCGCTCTGACGACAGAGCCGGGCGCCTTCTTGGTTTTCACATCCGTATAGGCCGCGCCGAAGACGCGGAAGCTCTTTCCCTCCAGCTCCATGGTCGCAACGGGCCAGGGCTGCAGGCCGTATATATGTTTGACGATCTCGCGGGGCGACTTGTTCCAGTCTATGGGACAAATGGATTTATCCAGCATTTTGACATACGTCGCCTTGCTGTGATCCTGGGGCGTGTGCGGTGCAGTGCCCGCCTCGATGTCCCGCAGGGTTTTGTCGAGAAGGTCCGCGCCCATGACCATCAGGCGGTCAAAGAGCTCGCCCGCCGTCTCAAACTCGCCGATCTTGGTCTCTTCGGTGTAGATCACTTCGCCCGCATCCATGTCGTGGGCAAGGTACATGGTGGTGACGCCGGTGGTCCTGTCCCCGTTCAATACCGCCCACTGGATCGGCGCCGCGCCGCGGTACTTCGGCAGGAGTGAGCCGTGGACGTTTACAGCGCCGAACTTCGGCACGGCGAGGATGTCATCCGGCAGGATGCGCCCGTAGGCGACGACCACCAGAATGTCCGGATTCAAGTCCCGCACGATCTGAAGCGCCGTCCCGTCGCGCATCTTCTCCGGCTGGAAAACCGGGAGATCGTGCTTAAGCGCAAGCTCCTTGACGGGCGAAAAGCTCAGCTCCATGCCGCGGCCCTTCGGCTTGTCCGGCTGGGTGAAGACGCCCGCGATATCATATTTTTCGTCGATCAGCTTTTGAAGGGAGGCCGCCGCAAAATCCGGCGTTCCCATAAACACGACACGCATGTGCTCCCCCGCCTCACTCGTTGAACTTGCCGCTTTCCAGCTCTTCCTCGGTCAGCATGCGCTCACACTTGGAGGTGAACACGATGCCGTTGAGGTGGTCGATCTCGTGGCAGAAGCACCTTGCGGTCAGGCCCTCGCCCTCCACCTCGAAGGATTCGCCGTTGCGATCCTGGGCGCGGACTTTGACATGCATGGGTCTTCTCACAAGGCCGTATTCGCCCGGCACGCTCAGGCAGCCCTCGGCGCCGTACTGCTCCCCGTCGCTCTCGATGATCTCGGGGTTTACAAGCTCGATGATGTACTCCTCCTCGCCCTCGGGGACGTTGGTCTCGAGGACGATGACCGCGCGGCGCAGCACGCCCACCTGGGGCGCGGCGAGACCGACGCCGTTTTCCTGGGAAAGGGTATCCCGCATGTCGTCGAGGAGCTGGTGCAGTCTGGGATTAAAGTCCGTCACCGGGCGGCAATGTTTATAAAGCCCGGGCTCTTCCTTGGTGAGAATATTTCTGCGTGCCATTGTATATCTCCAATCAAATTTTAGTCGTTTGGATCGTTGTCCGCGTAGATTGCCACATCGGCAAACTGTTTATCCCGGCAAAACTCCATCACCACGCCGGCAACGATGCCGCGCAGGCCCCTGTTCGCGAGCCCGTAGATCATCACGCGGTAGCGGAAGCGGTTGTTGACCTTCACCACCGCAAGCGGCGCGGGGCCGAGTACCTCGGCGCTGCCGTCGGTGAGAAGGGTGTCGAGACGCTCCCGGATCAGGCGGCAGGCACGGAAGACATGCTCCTCGCTCAGGCCCGAGGCGGTAATGGACAAAAGCTCCGAAAAGGGCGGGGTATGCTGGAGTTTCCGCATGCCGATCTCGGCCTCATAAAACGCCTGATAATCCTGGCTTGCCGCCTGGACGATGGTCTCGTTGTCGGGGGTATAGGTCTGGATGACGGCGCGGCCCGGCTTCTGTCCGCGGCCGCTGCGGCCCACCACCTGGGTGATGAGGGAGAAGGTGCGCTCCCCCGCCCGGTAGTCGCCGGCATAGAGGCTCTGGTCGGCGGAGATAACGCCGACGAGGGTCACGTTTTCAAAATTCAGGCCCTTCGTGACCATCTGCGTGCCCACCATGATGGGGATCTTCTCCTCGCGGAAGCGGTCCAGGAGCTTTTCATGCGAGCCCGCCGGGGCCACGGTGTCCGCGTCCATGCGCAAAACCTCGCTGCCCGGAAAGAGCTCTTTCAGCTCGGTCTCCACCATCTGAGTGCCGACGCCGATATATTTGAGCATGCCGCCGCAGTCGGGGCAGGCCTCGTCCGGCCGCCGGGAGTAGCCGCAGTAGTGGCAGCGAAGGCGGCGGTTCGTGCTGTGATAGGTCAGCGACACGCTGCAGCGCGGGCACTTGTAGACATAGCCGCACTCGCCGCAGCTGATAAGGCGGTTTGCGCCCCGGCGGTTGATGAACAGGATGGACTGCTCGCCGCGGTCGATGTTCGTCTGCAGTTCCTCGCGCAGCCTCTCGCTGATGCTGCCGCCGTTGCCATGGCGAAGCTCACGCTTCATATCCACGATCTCGACGGCGGGAAGCTCGTGCTCGTTATATCGCGTGGAGAGCGCAAAATACGCGTAGCGTCCGGTTTGGGCCGCGTACATGCTGACGATGTCCGGCGTGGCCGAGCCCAGAAGCAGAAGGCACCCTGCCTTTGCGCAGCGGTATTTTGCCACGTCGCGGGCGTTATAGCGTGGGATATTCTCGGATTTGTAGGTCTCCTCCTGCTCCTCGTCGATGATGATGAGGCCGAGGTCGGGCGTGGGAGCAAACACGGCGCTGCGCGTGCCGATGACGACCCGCGCCTTGCCTGTTCTGACCCGCTTCCACTCGTCATAGCGCTCCCCGACGGAGAGGCTGCTGTGCAATACCGCCACCTCGTTTCCGAAGTGGGAGGAGAAGGTCTGGATCATCTGGGGGGTCAGGGCGATCTCCGGCACCAGCAGGATCACCGCCCGGCCCCGCCGGAGCTGGCGGTCGATGAGGTGGATGTAGACGCTCGTCTTGCCGCTGCCGGTGACGCCGAACAAAAGCGCCGCCCCGGCCTTGCCGGATTGGGCAAGCGCGTCGATGCCGGTGAAGGCCTTCTCCTGCTCATCCGACAGGACGGGCAGCGGGTCGGTGGCCCCGAGGTGGATCTGCGGGCGGCGGTAGGCCTCCTTCCGGTAGAGCTCCACAGCGCCCGCCTTTTCCAGCGCCTTGAGGGCCTGGCGCTTTGTGCCGGTGTGCAGCATGAGATCATGGCTCGGCAGGCACTCGAAGGCGCAAAGCTGTTCAAGGATCGCCGCCTGGCCCGGAGAGCGCAGACGCTTTGCGTCGCGCAGGGCCTCGGCCTCCTCGGGCTCGATGGCAAGGCGCGCCATCTCGATGCTCTTGTCGTTTATCCGCCGTCTCCCCTCCTCGTCAAACCAGAGGCCCGCGGGGAGCATGGCGCGCACCGCGTCATAGACCGTGCAGAAAAAGCGCTCGCGCATGAAGAAGGCAAGCTTTATCTGCTCCTCGGTAAGGACGGGCTCCTCGTCCAGAAGCTGGAGGACCGCCTTGAGGGGCTGGTCATAGTCGCTGTGCTCGGAGACGGCGAGGATGACGCCCTCCGTCCTGCGGTTGCCGCGGGAGAAGGGCACGTGGACCCGCATGCCGGGCTTTGCCTGATCTTTTAGCTCCGGCGGCAGGAGATAGTCGTAGGGCTTGTCAAGCCAGTATGTTGCGGCCGAAACCGCGATCTTTGCCACTGCTCTGGACATGGACGCCCCTCCGGATCAGGCTTAGTGCTGCTCGTGCTCGATGCTGAGCTTGCCGGTGTAGACCTCCTCAATGGCGGTGGAGACCGCTTTTCTCTCGAGGGGGATCTGCTTCTCCTCCGCCTCGGAGGAGATGGTCCTGGCACGCTTGGCGACGAGGTTTACAAGCTGGTAGCGGCTGCCGATTTTGTCAACGAGCTCGGCAACGGGGGGATAAAGCATCATGATAATTCTCCATTCTGCCGCGAAAAGCGGCGATAAAAATTAATGTATGTGAGTATCGGCTTTAGTCGGCTAATCCCGTCATTGCGAGCCAGTGCGCACACTGGCGTGGCAATCCGCCCGCCGGAGGCCATTAACAACTCAGAAATCAAACGTGGCCGCAGGGAGTACGGATTGCCACACCAGTGACAGCGGTCACTGGTTCGCAATGACAGACCGGGAGCTGGTTCTTGCTGAGTTAAGCCGATGCCCATATTAATGTATTAACAAATCAATTGGACCGGAGCCAGTCGGCCCAGTCGGCGAAGCGGCAGTGCTCGGCCTCGATGATGGCGCCCAGCTGCTTTGCCGCCTTCTCCACATCGTCGTTGATGATGAGATAATCGTAGAAGTTTGCCTCCTGATACTCCTGGCGGGCGCGGGTGAGGCGGCCGAGGATGGCCTCCTCGGTATCGGTGCCGCGGCCTCTCAGGCGGCGCTCAAGCTCAATAAGCGAGGGCGGGGCAATGAAGATCAGCACGGCCCCGGGCATTTTCTTTCTCACCTGGCGCGCGCCCAGGACCTCGATATCCAGCACGACGTTCATGCCCTCGTTCAGGCGCTGCTCCACATAAGCGCGCGGCGTGCCGTAGCAGTTGGTCACATACTCGGCGTGCTCAAGAAGCTCGTCGTTTTCGACCATCTCATGAAAGCGCTTGAAGTCGATAAAGAAGTATTCCCTGCCGTCCACCTCGCCGGGCCGGGGGGAACGCGTGGTGACCGAGGTGGAGAAGCAAACGTCGCTCCTGCCCTCGATGGCCTTGAAGACCACCGTGCTCTTCCCCGCGCCGGAGGGGCCGGAGATCACAAGGAGTTTTCCCTTTTCACTCATCCTTATATCCGCCTTCCTCAGAATTGTCGGCGCAGCGCGCCGCAAGGGTTTCCGGGGTCAGGGCCGAGAGGATCACGTTGCCGCTGTCCATGGTGATGACCGCCCTGGTGCTGCGCCCGAAGGAGGCGTCGATCAGAAGCCCCCGCTCGCGCGCGTCCTGCACCATGCGCTTGATGGGCGCGGAGTCGGGACTGACGATGGCGATGATCCGGCCCGCCGAGACAAGATTGCCGAAGCCGATTCCGATCAGTTTCATGGGCGCTTACTCGATGTTCTGGATCTGCTCGCGGATCTTTTCGATCTCGGATTTGAGATCCACGACGGTGTGAGCAATGTCGGAGTTCTGGCACTTGGAGCCGATGGTGTTGGCCTCGCGGTTGAATTCCTGGATCAGAAAGTCGA
Organism: Oscillospiraceae bacterium; assembly: GCA_902791215.1. Taxonomy (GTDB): domain Bacteria; phylum Bacillota; class Clostridia; order Oscillospirales; family Oscillospiraceae; genus Limivicinus. Next base: position 18,331 of record CADAUZ010000029.1, read on the forward strand.
TCTTGCGGCCCGTGGGGGAATTGCCGCCGATCATGGTTTTGAGCTGGCTCATGTGGCTGCGAAGACGCACGGTCTCCTCGTCCACGGCGATGTGGTCGGCAAAGATCGCGGCCTCGGCGAGGATGCGGTTTTCGTCGATGCCGGCGGTGCCGAGCACTTCCGCCATCTTGGCCTCGAGCCTTGCCCGGTAGTCGGCGACGGTCTCGGGGCTTGCCTGCTCGACGGCAGAGACAAGCGCGTCGATGGTGCCGAGACGGCTCAGGACATCGTCCCTTAGCTTCATGCCCTCGCGCTCGCGCATGGCGTCAAAGTCGTTGAGGGCGCGCTCGGTGATGTCCAAAATCCCGGCAGAGATGGCGTCCGCGTCCAGGTCCTTTTTCTCCACGGTCAGCACGTCGGGAAATCGGCTGACGGAGAGGACGGTCGCGTCGTTTGCAAGGCCGTACTCCTCCGCGATATGGCGGAAGGCCTCCAGGTAGCCGCGCAGCAGCGGCTCGTTGACCTTCACGTTCATGTCGCCCGCCTCGCTTGCGTCCACCGTCACGAACACATCCACCTTGCCGCGGCTGATGTGCCGCTGTACGGCGGATTTCACGGCGTCCTCGGCAAAGAGGAAGCTTCTGGGCAGGCGGACGGACGCGTCCAGATAGCGGTTGTTCACGCTCTTGAGCTCGACGGTGATCTGGAGTCCCTCGACGGTCCCCTTCGCACTGCCGTAGCCGGTCATGCTTTTGATCATATTGCCTCCAAATATTTATGATTGAATTGAGATGATATCAAAGCTGATGGGGTTTTTGTCCTTTCTCATGCGCTGGGTCAGCACGATGATCACGGCCCCCAGGATGAAGCCCAGGAAGGTGCACAGGACGCAGACCCCCTCCGACGCGCCCGCGCCGTAGGCCAGGAAGCAGCCCAGCACCGCAAGCAGGATCGGCACGATGTACACCAGCATGATCGCCCCGTAGACCCGGGAGGACTTGCTCTCGATCAGGACCTTCTGTCCCGGCCTTGCGCCGACAAGATTGCGGGCCACGGTTTTGAGCTCGTTCTGGAACACGCAGGCCTCGCAGCTTGCGCAGTTGGAGCCGCAGGCGGTGGCGCGGGTCACGACGACCTCCGCCCGCTCCCTGTCCAGGCATTTATAAACGATGGCGTCCTGCGTCAATCCAGATCACTCTCCATTTCCGGGATTACCTCCGGGACCTTCTCGGGAGCCTTATCGATCTGGATATAAACCGCGTAGTCCGTGCCGCCGGACTTGATGGCGCCCACATCGGTGTACCCGTCCACATAGATGCGCACCCTGGGCATGTAGGTGCCGACGGATTCATTCATGTCCGCCAGATCCGCGACTGCCCGGATGTTCTCGTCCTTGAGCTGGGCAAGGCTCTCGGGATTGCCGCGCAGGGTCACGTTCAGGCTCTTGGTAAGGATGTCGGCCGCATAGCCCTCCGTCACGTTGATGCAGGAGATATTTGTCACCTTGACGTTCTTGGTCTCCAGGCCCACGATCTCCACCGTCACCTTGGCCTCGGTGGCGCCGGTGATGTTCCTCAGCTCATTGTCAATGGGGATGACATATGTATCGCTGAAGGAGGTGGTGAAATCGGTCAGGTCGATGGAGGCGAGGTTTATCTTGTTGATGCCCGCCAGCAGCTTCGAGTCGCCCGCGAGGCTGATGGTCTCGGGCTCGATGGTGACCTTGGTGTTCTCCGCGGTCGCGCCGCCGCCCTCGATGAGGTTTACGCCCAGGCTCACGTCCTTGACAGTCAGCAGCGGCAGTGTCGCGGTCACGACATCGGTGGAGAAGCTGATGCCGGTGGTGGAGGCGGGGATGTTGTCCGCCGTCATGAGCGTGTAGCCGGTCTCCACCTCGTAGGTGCTGTCCACGTTTTCCTTGCCGAAGCTGACCCAGGCATAGTCCACGTTTCTCAGGTACGCCTCGGGGCCGGAGAGGGTGATGGTGGCGGGCTCGAAGACCACGCTTTCGGCGATGAAGCCCTCGGCAATGGAGCCGTCAAAGCTGCCGCGCACCTGCACGGATTTGGTCGTCTGGGAGGAGACCATGAAGTTGATGGTCTCGGGGGTCTTGCGCGTGACGGAGAGGCTGCCGGTCTCGGTGCCGTCCGGGAAAATGACGGAATACTGCTGTGAGGTATATGCCGCGCGGGAAAGCTTGGACACGTCGATCTGGGCGTAGATCTGGTCGGAGTCAAGACTCCCGACGACGCGGCGGGGGCCGACGACCTCCACCGTGACGGTGCTGGTGTCCATGTCGGTGATGACAAGGTTTTTCGAGTCGCGCAGCAGCGTCTCGCCCACGAGCTGCACCCGCACGCCGCGGAAGGTCTGCTTGAATTCCTCCGTCTCCACGCTTGCCACGTACACCCACATGATGACGGAGCAGATCAGGGAGACGATCATCCAGAAGGCCCGGCTGTTATAAAGTTTTTTAATGTTTGTCTTCATGCTTGCCCTCGCTGTCGGTCCCGTCCCCGGTCTCGTCCCCGGTCTCGTCTTCGATCTCGTCCTCGCTGTCGTCGTCCACGCGTTTGAAAAAGCTCTTGACGCCGGAGAAGAAGCCCAGCTTTTCGTCCTTTCTCTCGTCGCGTATCAGCTCCTTGGTCAGGATCGCGGCAAGCTCACCGGCGCTGACGTGGCGCTTGATCTCGTCATGGATGGCCACGCAGATATCGCCGCGCTCCTCCGAGACGATGACGGCGACGGCATCCGATTCCTCGGCAACGCCGAAGCCCGCGCGGTGGCGGGTGCCGTAGTCCTTGGAGATGTTCTGGCGCTTTGAGAGGGGCAGGATGCAGCCCGCCGCCTCGATCCTGCCGTCACGCAGGATGACCGCGCCGTCATGCAGGGGCGCGTTTTTGAAAAACAGGTTCTTGATAAGCTCGGCATTGGCGTCGGCGTTCACAACCGAGCCGGTGCCGATGATGGGCGCGAGGGAGACGTTTCGTTCAAAGACCAGCAGCGCCCCGGTTTTGGTGGCCGCCATGTCGCCGCAGGCCTGCGCCACCTCGCTGATGGCGCGGGTCATGTCCGTACCGCTTGGCCCGATATTGGTGTTGAGGGTGCTGCCCATGCGCTCGAGCAGACGGCGCAGCTCCGGCTGGAAGAGGATCACCAGGGCGATCATGCCGAGCTCGACCGCCTTGCGGAGGATGAAGTTTATCATGATCAGGCCGAAGAACTCCGACAGCCACAGTGCCAGCAGCACCAGGATCAGGCCCTTTGCCAGATTGATGAAGCTCGACTTGCGGACAAACCAGATCGCGCGGTAGATCAGGTAAGCGACAATGATGATATCAATAAAGTCGGCGATGCCCATTGTCGCCATGTAATTTCCTGCGCGGGCAAGTGTACTGGTTATTCTCTCCATATGCTGACCCCTTATCCGTACACATACTGAGTCTATTTTAATCCTATCAATATATTATATCGCAAACCGCCGGAAAAGGCAATAACCTAAACGGGACTGTTTTTCGTAAAAAAATAGGATGTCCCAAAACGGCAAATAATATTAAAATATGTTGAATACGCATTTTTTTGTTGTGTTTTTTTCAAAGGCATATTATACTGGGTGGCAGACATAAAACATCGCCCGATCATACGCTGATCGGGTACAGGCCATCGGATCCAACTTTTTATAACAGGAGGAAGCTATGGGTTTTATTACTTCTCTGATCGCATTTATACTTTGCGCCTTCGTTTACGTCAGAATGATCCGCCGGGAGGTCCCCGAGCAGATCGGGAAGGCGCAGGCATGGGTCCCGGTCGGGGCCGGCCTGATCGCGCCGATCATTTCCACCGTCATTGCCGTCGGGCTCGGCATGCTGACGATCAAGCTGCACGGCGGCGAGATCACGCAATCGGGCGTGACGATGCCTGTACAGCAGGCGCAGCAGGAGACGAATGTCGTGCTCCGCTCCCTGATCAAGTCATTTCGTGTCGCCGGTTTTACCGAGGAGCTTGTCAAGCTGCTGCTGGCGCTTTTGATGGTGAAGATCTTCAAACCGAAAAACGTCTATGAATATGCCCTGGCCTTTATCGGCGTCGGCTTCGGCTTCACGGCGCTGGAGGAGGTCCTCTACGGCGGCGGCGGACTTGCATCGCTCTCCCGTCTGCCCGGCTTTGCCATGCACATGGTCTTTGCTATACTCATGGGTGTAAACCTCGGCCTTGCGCGCTATGCAAAGCTGCACGGCGGCAGCGCGGGAAAACATATCTTCCTCGGCCTGTTCCTGCCGGTACTGTGGCATACGCTTTACGATGCGGCGACAGCCTTCAACGCGGGCCTTGAATCTACCGACGAGAATGTCCAGGTGGCAGCGGTCGTGATCGCCCTCATCGTGACCGTCGCCTCGACGGTGCTGCAGTTCGTGCTGCTTGTCAGATTCAAGAACAATGCCGTCAAATACAGCGAGATGGTGTATTAAGAAGCTGTCTCAGACATAGAAATGCGGGAAGAGAGCGCCGATACATGCAGTACGGGAAAACGATCACGCTCAAAGACGGCAGGCCCTGTGTCCTTCGCAGCGGCACGGAGCGGGACGGACAGGCCCTTCTGGAGCTCTTCATCCTGACCCACACGCAGACCGAATTTCTGGTCGATTACCCGGATGAGATCACCATGACGGCGGAGGAAGAGATGCAGTTTCTCAAGACCAAGGCCGAAAGCGGCAACGAGGTCGAGATCCTCGCCGTGGTCGACGGCAGGGTCGTCGGCTCTTCCGGGATCTGGTGCGTGCGGGACCGGGCCAAGCTCAGGCACCGGGCCTGGTTCGGCGTCAGCGTCGCCGGGGACTTCTGGGGTCTCGGCATCGGGCGGGCGCTGACGGAGGCCGCCGTCGAATGCGCAAAAGCGGCAGGCTATCGGCAGCTCGAGCTCGAGGTGCTGGCAGACAACGAAAAGGCCATCGCCCTGTATAAGAGCGTGGGCTTCACGGAATACGGCAGGAATCCTCTGGGAATAAACCTGCGCGGCAGCGGCTGTCACGCGCTGGTGCTCATGCGGCTGGAATTACAGGCTTGTGTATGCATTCAGGATGGTTTATAATGAATATATCCCCGGAAAGATTAAAAAACGGAGGTACTGCGCATGAAAAGAGTTCTGGCAATTGTGATGCTCCTGCTGGTGCTTTCGGGCCTTGCCGGATGCGCCAGGCTCAGAAGCGGCATCCACGACCTGCACGGCAGCATCATCGGCAACGAATATAACATCGACATTTTCGACAACACCGGCGTGCGCACCCTGCGCTCGCACGGCAAGCGGATCGACATCGACAACAACGTCGTCGAGGAGCGGACCTATTCCTCCACGACGGACGAGTGGTACACCACCAAGACCTTAAGCTCCGTCATCACCATCAAGATCGACGGCAAGCAGCTCATCTCCTGCGGGGACACCTGCATCTTTTACGACAAGAAGCTCGTGCCGGAATATGAGTTCTATCTGGACAACATCGACAGCTCTTCCTCGGGCGTCTGGAGCACGACCCTGGTCAACGGTCTGGTCAACAGTGTGAAAAACCAGTTCGGCAAGCCCATGGTGGTCGTTGTCAAGTCTCAGATGGGCGCGCCGATCTACGCCTTCTCCGGCAACAAGGTCTACTGGGAGGTGCAGGAGGATCTGCCGCGGTTCACAAAGCTCATGATCGACGGCATGGCCCTCTACATCCACCGCGCAAACTTCCAGATCATCGACAAGTCCCTGCTGGACTGATACGAAAACGGAGGCTGTTTTCTGTGTACAGCCTCCTGTTTTTATTTCTTTTTTGCGATACGCTTTGGGCTTGGGCTGATGGCTCTGGCGGGACATACCAGCAGGCACAGATGACAGCCGACGCATTTTGTCCCGTCCAGCAGCGGCTTCCGGTCGCGGCCGAGCCTGAGCGCCTGGTGCCCGCCGTCCATGCACGAGATCACGCAGCGCCCGCAGCCGATACAGTCGGCCCGGTGGAATTTGGGGAAAACCACCGTGTCCCGCTCGAGGATGTCCGTCGTCTCGCTGACGGCGTCCAGCGCGAGGCCCTGCGCCTCTTTGACGCTCTGAAAGCCCTTTTCCGCAAGGTACAGGTTCAATCCCTCTTTCAGATCGTCGATGATGCGATAGCCGTACTGCATCACCGCCGTGGTCACCTGGATGCTCCCGGCCCCCAGCAGGATAAACTCCAGCGCGTCCGACCACTCGTCCACACCGCCCATGCCGCTTATGTGCATGCCTTTTAGATTGGGGTTCTTGCCAAGCTCGGCTATAAAGCGCAGGGCGATGGGCTTGACCGCGCTGCCGCTGTAGCCCCCGAAGGCAGACATGCCTCTGACTGCCGGGGCCGACACATAGGTGTGGGCGTTGACCCCGATGACGCTTTTGATGGTATTGATGGCAGACACCCCGTCCGCTCCGCCGCAGAGAGCGGCAATCGCCGCCGTGCTCATGGACGCGACGTTCGGCGTGAGCTTTGCGAGTATGGGGATGTGCGCGCCGCGTCTCGCCGCGGCGGTGAAGCGCTCCACCAGCTCCGGCACCTGGCCGATATCCGAGCCGAGGCCCTCTTCCGCCATGTTGGGGCAGGAGAAGTTGAGCTCAATGGCGTCCGCGCCGTTTTCCTCGCAGGCGCGCGCAAGCTGCTCCCACTCCCGCTCGTTCTGCCCCATGATGGAGGCGAGGATAAACTTTGTAGGGTACTTCGCCTTCAGGCGGCGGAAGATCTCCATATTCTCCGCCACGCTGTGGTCCGAAAGCTGCTCGATATTCTTGAAGCCGATGATGCTGCCGTTGTCGCCGCTGATGGCCGAGTAGCGGGGCGAGGCCTCGTGGATATCAAAGGAGCATATCGTCTTGTACGAAACGCCGGCCCAGCCCGCCTCAAAGGCCCTGGCGCACATGTCATAGGTGCTTGCGACCACGGAGGAGGAGAGGAAAAACGGGTTTTCGATCGGGATGCCGCACAGCTCCGTGCGAAGCCTGTCCTCGTTTTTGGGCACCGGGATCTCAAGCTCCGGACGCACCTCGTCATACAGCCGCGTGACCAGGGAGCGGATCGGCACCTCAGCCGGGCGGACACAGGCGGCCTCGCAGGCGGCGTCACAGTCCGCGCAGGGATTCAAGTCCGGCAGGCGGGACGCCGCGCCCTTTTCGTTGTCAAACCATATGCTGCGCAGGAGTCCCGCCGGGTCGAGCCTTGAACAGGCGCGGGAACACGGCGCGTCATAGCACAGCGCGCATCGGAGCATATCCTCGCGGTACAGTTTTCTCTCAAACATTCTGTCGTTCCTCCTTGAAACGGCGGCGGCTGCCATGCGGGCGGCGCTTGAATATTCCAGCAAACCTGTAGAATGATCTGTGCTTATTATATCAGCTTTTGTGCATATTGCAATATAAAAGAGATGAAAAGTGTGAAAAAAATACCGCACAAGGCGTCTTAACATCATTGCCTTGTGCGGTATTTCCATTATACGAAACACCCGTCTCTGTAGCGCAGGACGCGGCAGCCGAGAGCATACGCCTCCCGCTCGTTGTGGGTGATGAGCAGGAGCGCGGCATCCCCCAGGGCGTCCGCCGTGACGCGCAGGACGCGGTCTCTCAGCGCTTCGTCCATGGCCTTGAAGGGCTCGTCCATGACCAGAAGCTCCGGCCCCGGCGCGAGGGCGCGGGCGATGGACACGCGCTGCTGCATGCCGCCCGAGAGCTCTGACGGATAAAGCGTTGACGAGTCCCCGAGCTCCAGCCGCTCAAGCCAGGCGCGGGCTTCCTCCACGGTCCGGGCGCTGTCGGAGAGGACGAGGTTCACATTCTCCGCCGCCGTCAGCCACGGCAGCAGGCGCGGCTCCTGAAAGACGGCGGCGATGCGCGCAAAGCCGCAGCTCACCGTGCCGGAATCCGGGTTGTGCAGAGAAAGCGCAACGCGGGCAAGCGTCGTCTTCCCGCAGCCGGAGGGGCCCGTCAGGGCGACCCTCTCCCCTTTTTCGAGCCGCAGGCTGCATTTGTCCAGCACCTGCTTTTCGCCGAAGCGGACGGAGATTTCCTTAAGATTCAGCATGGGCCCGCTCCTTTCTCCCGATGCCGTCCACAAGGCGCAGGATCACGCGCTCGATGAGAAAGCTCAGCAGTACCACCGCCGCCGTCCAGGCAAAAAGCTCGGTGGTCTCGAGATAGAGCTTTGCCTCATAGATGCTCTTGCCGATGGAATACGGCGGCACGGTCAGCACCTCGGCGGCGATCCCGGCCTTCCAGCCGAGCCCCAGCGCAGAGCGCAGAGCCGCACGCAGATGGGGCAGCACCGACGGCCATACGATCCGGCGAAAGGTCTTCATGCGCGGGAAGCGGTATACCGAGGCAAGCTCCAGAAGCTGCGGGTCGATCCCCGCAAGCCCGGCGGCGGTGTTGGCCCAGACCACCGGCAGCACCATCAGCCCCGCGATGAACACGGGCACCGCGTCTCTCCCCAGCCACACCAGGGCCAGGATGATGAAGGATGCCACGGGTGTACTTTTGAGAAGCGTCATGACAGGGCTTAAAAGCTCCCGGGCGAGTCTGCTTTTGTGGGTGAGCAGCCCTGTAAGAACACCGAGAACAACCGCCGATAGGATGCCCGTCAGCACCCGCAGGATCGTCCGCGCGAGTGTGCGCCAGAAGGCCCCGGTCGAGGCAAGCGCGATAAGCTTTTTTAAAACCGCCTCAAGGCCGGGCAGGAGCAGCTCCTTCCCCACCGCCGCGGCGGCAAGCTGCCAGACCATAAGCCAGAAGACAGCCACCGCGAGGCGGCGCAGGGCTTTTGACAGCGCGGGGTTCATTGCAGGATGCAGTAGAAGTCCTCACCGGGGAGCTTGCCGCCGATGGACTGGGGCGCCTTCCGGGACATGATCTCCAGAAACGCGCCGAGCTCACGCTGCATATCCTCGCCGGTGACAAAGCAGATATTGCAGTTGGGGATCGCCTTGGCGGCGACGGCGGCCTTGGCGAAGATGCCCGCCGCCTCGATGTTTTTCGCCGCGGTCTCGGTGTCCTCGGTCAGAAGCTTGACGGAGGCCTCATAGTCCGCGAGAAAGGCCTTGACGGCGTCGGGGTGAGCTTCGGCAAAGTCGCGGCGCACGACCACGCAGCCCTGGACGAGGCTGCCCGGCTCCATGACCTTGTCCCACTCTTCGGTGAGGTCGAGGGCCACAGTGAGATCCGGGTTCTGGCTCTTTGCCACCGTCACCATGGGCTCGGGCAGAACGGCGAGACCTACCTGCCCCGCGGCGACGGCGGTGTTGAGCTCGGCGGGCTGGGCATAGCCGGTATCAATTTCGAGCTCGATGCCGTACTTGCTGCAGAGCGCGGCAAAGATGAAGCTGGGGTTCTGGGCGGGGGCATAGACCGTCTTGCCGTTGAGGTCGGCAATGCTCTCGATCTTCTCCTTGCCGTCCGTCACGAGGTACAGTACGCCCCGGGTGTTGAGGGCCAGCACCTGCACCGCGCCTTCGGTCTTGTTGTAAAGGGCCGCGGCGGCGTTTGTCGGGAGGGCCGCGATATCGCAGTCGCCGCTTACGAGCGCGGCGGTGACGACGGAGGGATCGGTCTCCACGGTGAAGGTGTACTCCGGGCAGACCTTGTTCTCATTATCTGCAATCATGCCTGCCATGCCGAAGCCGGTGGTGCCGTTGAGGGTATAGACACGGGTATTCACCGCCGCATCCGCCGAGGCCGTGCCCGCAAACAGGCAGAGAACAAGGGCGAGGGCGAGGGTCAGGACAGCGATTCTCTTTTTCATGTTGTGATGATCTCCTTTTATTTTGTACTCTTCGGGGTTACGGCCTTGGCGCTGACGCCGGGCAGCCGCCCGAGCTTTCCGCTCAGGGCGTTGATGGTGTCCATGGGCGCGTCCAGGACCAGGCAGATCACGTTCACGCCCCTGTCGTGGTCCGGGATGCCCATGCGCCCGCGGATATACGGGGCGTAGTCATGCAGCAGGGCGTTGAGCGTGTCCACCGATTCCGGCTCCTCCACCAGAATGGCGATGGCGGCAATGCGTGTTTCCATTGTGCTCCTTTCCGCCAAAACAAAAAACCATGCCGGAAGGCATGGCAAAAAACACGTTATATGTGCGCTCGTGCCTTCCGCCTCAAGCTCCGTTTCGGCGTCAGAAATCTATTGTTTTTCCTCACCGCAAGAAAACGTCTCACGGCTCGGGCCTCCCTATTGTATCAGCTTTGCCTGCAAAGTCAAGCATTTTTACAAATTCCGCATTTTTGTCTATTTTGCCATACAGTTCTTGTAAAAACGACTTGATTATTTAATCTAAATACGATAGAATACTCACAGCGATTGTCACAAAATTATCAATAGCTAACTTCAAGCATACAGAGAAAGGACGCGATCACATTGGAAAACGTTGATCTCAGGTTTATTGACTCCGTACTGGACAAGTACGGCAGCGACAAGGCGAAGGTCATCGCCATCATGCAGGACGTGCAGGAGAAGTACCGCTACCTCCCCCAGGAGGCGCTGGAGTACATCGCCAAGAAGGTCGGCATGAGCGAATCGAAGCTCTACGGCGTGGCCACCTTCTACGGCAACTTCTCCCTGGACGCCAAGGGCAAGTACGTCATGAAGGTCTGCCGCGGCACGGCATGTCATGTTCGCAAGAGCAGCAATGTCCTCCAGGCCATCTACGACGCCACCGGCACCAGCGAGCACAAGCCCAATTCCGACGACGGGCTGTTTACGCTGGAGATCGTCTCCTGCCTCGGCGCCTGCGGTCTGAGCCCCGTGGTCATGGTCAACGACACCGTGCATGCCGCCATGACGCCGGAGAAGGCCCGCGCCCTGGTGGAGCAGCTCAGAGGGGAGGCATGAACATGCGGGAAAAAATACAGAATCTTGAACAGTTCAAGGCATTACAGGAAAAATTCATGCAGGCCCGCGCGAATGAAAAGCGCAAGGTCCTCGTCTGCTGCGGCACCGGCTGCGCTGCCGGCGGCAACCTCGCCGTCTATGAGGAACTGAAAGCCCAGATGGAGGCCCACGGCGCGGCCTTTGAGCTCAGCCTGAACGACACTTGCGGCGCGGCCACCGGCATCAAGAAGTCCGGCTGCCACGGCTTTTGCGAGATGGGGCCCCTGGTGCGCATCGAGCCGGAAGGCTGGCTCTACACCAAGGTCCACGCCGAGGATGTGGCCGAGATCGTGGAGAAGACGATCCTCGGCGGCGAGTTTATCGAGCGCCTCGGCTACCACCAGAACGGCCAGCTCTACAAGCGCCAGGAGGATATCCCCTTCTACAAGAAGCAGACCCGCCGCGTGCTCGAGCACTGCGGCCACATCGACGCCGAGAGCATCGAGGAATACTTCTCCATCGGCGGCTACCAGGCCCTTGCCAAGGCCCTGTTCGAGATGAGCGGGGACGAGGTCATCCAGGAGGTCACGGACTCCGGCCTGCGCGGCCGCGGCGGCGCGGGCTTCCCCACCGGCAAGAAGTGGGCCCAGGTCGCGGCACACACGGAAGAGCCTGTCAAGTACATCGTCTGCAACGGCGACGAGGGCGACCCCGGCGCGTTCATGGACCGCTCCTGCATGGAGGGCGACCCCCACAAGATCCTCGAGGGCATGATCATCGCGGGCGTGGCCACCGGCTCCACCGAGGGCTACATCTATGTCCGCGCGGAGTACCCGCTGGCAGTCTCCCGTCTGACCATCGCGATCGGGCAGGCTGAGGAATACGGCCTCATCGGCGACGATATCCTCGGCAGCGGCAAGAGCTTCCATATGCACATCAACAAGGGCGCGGGCGCCTTCGTCTGCGGCGAGGGCTCGGCCATGACCGCCTCCATCGAAGGCAACCGCGGCATGCCGCGCACCAAGCCCCCCAGAAGCGTCGACAAGGGCCTGTTTGGAAAACCCACATGTCTCAACAATGTCGAGACCTTCGCAAACGTCCCCGACATCATCAAAAAGGGCGCCGCCTGGTTTCGCTCCGTCGGCACCGAGAAGAGCCCCGGCACCAAGGCCTTTGCCCTGACCGGCAATGTGGTGAACACCGGCCTCATTGAGGTCCCCATGGGCACCACGCTGCGTGAGGTCGTCTACGACATCGGCGGCGGCATCAAAAACGGCAAGAAGTTCAAGGCCGTGCAGATCGGCGGCCCCTCCGGCGGATGTCTCACCGAGGAGCACCTGGACCTGCCCATGGACTTCGACTCCCTCAAGAAGGTGGGCGCGATCATCGGCTCCGGCGGTCTGGTCGTCATGGACGAGGACAGCTGCATGGTCAACATCGCGCAGTTCTTCATGAACTTCATCTGCGAGGAATCCTGCGGCAAGTGCACCCCCTGCCGCGAGGGCACCACCCGCATGAACGAGATCCTCAAGCGCATCACCAGCGGCAAGGGCCGCATGAGCGACCTTGACGAGCTCAGAGACCTGGCCGAGATGATCCAGGTATCCTCCCTGTGCGGTCTGGGCAAGACGGCCCCGAACCCCGTTTTGTCCACGCTCCAGAACTTTGAGGAGGAATACATCGAGCATATCCGTGACAAGCGCTGCCACTGCGGCACCTGCAAGGCACTGAGCCAGTACGTCATCACGGACAAGTGCATCGGCTGCACCAGATGCGCGCGCAACTGCCCGGTCGAGGCCATCACCGGCACGCCGCGCCACAAACACGTCATCGACACCACGCGCTGCATCAAGTGCGGCACCTGCAAAGACAACTGCCCGGTCGGCGCCATCAGGGAGGGTTAAGCAATGAGTGAAAAGAAAATGATCATCGACGGCATCGAATGTCCGTTCACCGACGAGCGCAACGTGCTCGAGGTCGCGAAAAACAACGGGATCGACATCCCCTCGCTGTGCTACTGCGAAAACCTCTCCATCTACGGCGGCTGCCGCCTGTGTCTGGTGGAAAACGAGAAGGGCGTGCTGGACGCGGCCTGCTCCATGCAGCCGAGAAACGGCCTAGTCGTCAAGACCCACAGCGAAAAGGTGCTCAAGAGCCGTCACACCACGCTCCAGCTCCTCATGAGCAGCCACCGGGCCGAGTGTCTGACCTGTGAGCAGAGCGGCCACTGCAAGCTTCAGGAGTACGCCCACCGCTACAACGTGGTGGAGCCGCGCTTCGCTGAGAACACCTATTCCCACGAGCGCCTGGACGTCTCCTCCCCCTGCATCACCCGCGACCCCTCCAAGTGCATCCTCTGCGGCCTGTGCGTGCGCATGTGCTCCGAGGTACAGAATATCGGCGCCATAGACTTCACCAAGCGCGGCAAGAAGGCCATCGTGGCCCCGGGCTTCGGCAAGATGCTCATCGAGACCGGCTGCGTCGGCTGCGGCCAGTGCGCGGCGGTATGTCCCACCGGCGCCCTCACCATCAACCGCCAGATCCCCGAGATGTGGCGCATGCTCAACGACCCCAACAAGCGCGTCGTGGTGCAGTTTGCCCCCAGCGTGCGCGTCGGCCTTGCCGAGGAGTTCGGCATGCCCGCCAATGAGCCCGTCACCGGCAAGCTCGTCACCGCCCTGCGCCGCCTGGGTGTGGACGTGGTGTACGACACGAATCTCTCCGCCGACCTCACCATCATGGAGGAGAGCGCGGAATTTCTCGAGAAGGTCAAGTCCGGCGCCAAGCTCCCCATGTTCACCTCCTGCTGCCCCGGCTGGATTCAGCATGTCGAGAAGGCCCACCCGGAGCTGATGCCCCAGGTGTCCACCTGCGGCAGCCCCATGGAGATGCTGGGCGCGCTCATCCGCCAGCAGTTCAATAACGGCAATGACTCTAAGGGAGATGACGATGTCTACTCCGTGGCGATCATGCCATGCACCGCCAAGAAGTTTGAGGCCCAGCGCCCCGAGCTCGTAAAGGACGGCAAGCGTCTGATTGACCTCGTGCTCACCACCGACGAGCTGGCAAGGCTCCTCAAGGCTGCCGGCATCGACCTCAAGAACCTGCCCGACTCTGAGCCGGACAGCCCCCTCGGCGACTACACCGGCGCGGGCGTCATCTTCGGCGTCACGGGCGGCGTGACCGAGGCCGTCATCCGCCGCGTCCTGGACGACGCCTCCCCCGAGGCGCTCAAGACCATTGCCGAATGCGGCGTGCGCGGGCTGGAGGGTATCAAGGCCTTCACCGTGACGGCGGGCGATCTGAGCCTCAAAATCGCGGTGGCAAACGGTCTCGGCAACGCCGACAAGCTCATCGAGAAGGTGCAGAGCGGCGAGGAGTACTTCGACTTCATCGAGGTCATGGCCTGCCCCAACGGCTGCATCGGCGGCGGCGGTCAGCCCCCCGCCTCCAACGCCCGCAAGCGTGAGCGCATGGAAGCCATCTTCAAGGCCGATGACGCCTGCGAGCTCAAGCTCCCGCAGCAGAACCCCGCCCTGGGCTACGTCTATGACGAGCTTCTCAAGGGCCGCGCCCACGAGCTGCTGCACATCCACTATCCCCTGCACCATCAGCACTGATACTGTTTTTCCATAAAACACTGTGTTTATGGAAAAGGCACAAAAGGGCGCGTTGCAAAATAATAATTTTTCGTGAAAACAAAGCATTATGAGCGTAGGGGAGGGGCTTGCCCCTCCCGCCCATGGCAAGCTTGAACTGTAAAAAATGTACGGCAATTTCGTAGAATACTACGATTTCGCCGTACATTTTCTTTTTATAGTCATGCTGTACCGCCGGGAGGGGCAAGTCCCTCCCCTACGGTATTCACGGACAATTACGCGAAAAGTGAATTATGCAACGCGCCCTTCGTTGTTTGTCAATCCGTGATCGCAATACTCTCGATCACCGGCTGCTGATCCGGCGGGATGGTGCCGTTGTTGTCGACGGGCTTTGCGTCTTTCGCGATCTGCTCGGCTATCTCCATACCCTCGGTCACGCGGCCGAAGGCGGCGTAGCTGCCGTCGAGGAAGGTGGAGTCGGCGACAGTGATGAAGAACTGCGAGCTTGCGCTGTCGGGATCGTTGGAGCGCGCCATGGAGATGACGCCCTTGACGTGGCTGATGGGATTGTTAACGCCATTCTTGGCAAACTCGCCCTTGATCTTGTCCTTGGCCCCGCCGGTGCCGTTTCCGTCGGGATCGCCGCCCTGGATCATGAAGCCGTCCATGATGCGGTGGAAGGTCAGGCCGTTATAAAAACCGTCATTGGCAAGCTTGATAAAGTTTGCCACCGTGATGGGGGCTGTGCCCTCGTCCAGCTCCAGCTTGATGGTGCCGTAGTCTTTGACGGTGATCTCAGCGTGGCGGAGCTTCTGAAAGGGTTCGGCGCTCTGCGGCGCGGCGGCGGTCTGCGCGCTCTGGGCCGTCCGGGCCGTCTGCTTTGCGCCGCAGCCCGTCAGCAGCAGGACAAATGCCGCGAGCACGAGGATGATTTTCTTCATTGTGTTCTCCTTTGCAGCTATTCAGTCTCCCTGTCATTCCGAGCCAGTGTCGCAACACTGGCGTGGGAATCCGTCTCTCTTATGCGGGTAATACTTTTTTCCTTTGCGAAAAAGAAGCGGATTGCCACACCAGTGACATCGGTCACTGGTTCGCAATGACGTAAAACGGACATTTTCCAAATTGAATGACGAAGGATGAATAGTTATCTTCTTTTTTTGAAAACTGTGTTTCGCAATCGGCTAATCAAGTGCATAAGGGAGGCCCGTTTGGGCCTCCCCTTCTGTTTTGTGCTGTTTGGGATCAGAACTTGATCTTGAGGGTCTGACCGGGCATCAGAGCGGAATTGCTCGGGAGATTGTTCCACTTTGCCACCTGGTCAGCGGTGACATGATACTGTGCCGCGACGCTCTCCAGCGTGTCGCCCGGGTTTACCTGGTACGGGAGAATGGTGCCGCCGCCGACTGCGTCCAGTACTTCGTCGTTCAGAGCTTTCTTATTCATCGTCATTTTCTTATCCTCCAATTCAAAGATTCCTGTTTGTGTGTTTTCTTCCTGCCTGCGTGTGTATCATAGCACACGAACTGTCACACTACTGTCACACGCTTCTCCTCAGGGAGTCCAGCCGCAGAACGGGCAGGCGTCATATCCGGGAGAGAAGTGGTTGCCGCAGTTCGGGCACTCCACACGGTTGTGTTCATCCCCGATCGGATCATAGTCCGCGTACACATAGGGATTGATGTAATCGCTGTCATCAACGTCATAATACTGGTTATCATAGTAGTTGGAGCCGGCATAACCGCCCATCGTGTCATAGTAGTGGGAGCCGGCCCAGCCGCCCTGGTCGGGGATGGGGTCTGAGCTGCCGTAGATGGCAACGGAGGTGACGTTATCGGAGCTCGGGTAGTTCATATAGGTGACGGTGCAGGGAGCGCCGTCATAGAAGGTGCCGGATACGTTGCACTTCCAGCCGTCAACATAGATCTGCGTGCCGTTGGAGAGGTTGATGGCGTATCCGCCGCCGCCCTCATAGGCATAGCCGCTCATATCGCCGTAGACCGGGCCGACCTGCTCGCTGCCGTAGATATCGACGCTGTAGACGCTGGCATTGCTGATCGAGCCGCTGTAATAGGCCACGCAGGAGGCGCCGTCATAGAAGTTGCCGTAGACATTGCACTTCCAGCCGTCAACGTACAGGGAGACACCGTTGGCGAGATTGATGGTGAAGCCGCCGCCGGATTCATAGGCCGTGCCGCTCATGGAGCCGTACTGCGGCGTGGGCGAAGGCTTGTTGCCGGAGATGTAGCAGTAGGTCACCTCAGAGCCGTTCCAGTTAAAGGAGGCGTAGGCGCCGACATAGAGGTCGCCGTCGATGTCGCACTTGCCGAAGGGGATGGAGATGGACACGGTGTTCTCCGCCCAGATGGTCACGCTGCTGTAGTTCCAGTCGGTGACGGTGCCGGTGTAGGTGCCGCTGGGAGCGGGCTTGCTCTTGGCGGTGACATACATGTAGGCGGTGGTGGTGCGGGCGGTCTGTCCCTGGTAGTAGAAGGTGCAGTAGGCGCCCCAGTTGTTCATGCTGGTGCTGACGTTGTCGATGGCGAGGGTGGTGCTGTATTCACCGCTGACGCTTGCGCCGAAGATGTTGCGGAAGTTCTGCACGGAGTACTCGCCGCCGTCGGGGCCGACAAACGTCCAGGTCAGGGACTCATAGGCGTTGGCACAGGAGACAAAGTAGGCGGTGCCGCCCTCGGTCTTGTTCTCGTTGGTGGGGTTCTTGGTGATAGACAGGTAGATCGGCTGCACGGGCGCGGGCGTAGGTGCAGGCGTGGGCGCCGCGGGCGCGGGGGTGGCGGTCGGAGCCGTCAGGGCCTCGGGCTTGGGAACCGGGAAGACCTCGGTCGGGTTCTTTCTGCCGGAGAAGACCGCGTAGCTGTCGATCACGCGGGTGAGATTATTCACATCCGAAGCGGTCAGCCACTCAAAGTTGGTGCTGCTGCGCTCGGCATTGGCAAAGGCGTTGTTGCCGGCGGCGTTGTACTGCTCGGGAGAGATCCTGGCGCCGTTTTCGTCAGTGTGGCTGACGTTTCTCACGCCGTTTACGATCTGGGTATGCTCAACGGCGTAGGCCTGGTAGCTGATGACGCCGTCCTTGAGGTTATAGGCGCTCTTGCTGGTGTAGACATCGGTGGGAGAGAGCACCACGTTGTCATAGAACAGGTAGTTCCAGGTATCGGTGGCAGTGTCGTGGTAGGTGTCGGCAACGTCGGTGAGGATGTCCGGGAAGGATTCCTCCGCGTCCTTGTCGAGCTTGCACTCCACAAGAGCCTTTCTGTCGTTGCTGACCTCCCAGACCTTCAGGTTGGTGGAGCGGTCCTGCGGGTGCTGGGACGCGGAAACAAACTCCAGGTTGCCGTCATGGTCAAGGTCGGTGATGGTGTAGTACCAGGGATTTACGCTGTCGTTCTGCTTGAGGGTCCCGATCTGGGAATAGATGTACGCGAGCTGGTTGTCGATGTCTGTGGGCTCGAGCGTGACGGGCTTGAGCTCTTCGGCCCAGGCGCTCACGCCGCCGCATACCGCCGCCGAGACCAGCATGGTCATAGCCAGCAGGCAGGCGAAAATGCGCTTCGTTGTTGTCATGTTCCTTCTCCTTTTCATATCGGCAGCATCGCACAATACGCCTGCGGCATCTTCCGGAAAATTTGTGCCCTGATTTCGTCACTTTTTCTTGAGGTACACAAAGTACATCTGCGAAAAAGTGCCATCATAGCGCCCCGCGCTGTGTGCGCAGCTCCCGTTTTTCTCCCCTTTTCCGTGAACCGGGGGCTGTACGCGAGCCGCTGCCTTTGCAGCGAGGTCATTATATCACAGCTCTGCAGGAAAATGAACACAATTATGTGAACTTTTTACTGATCGTCATCAAACGACCAGGCGATCTCGTCGAGCTCGGCGTGCATGACCTCGGGCCAGCTGTACTGGTTCATGTAATCGCCCAGATAGTGGTACTTGGACTCCTGCTTCTTCTCGAGCCAGTCGTAGAGATCACATTTGATGCGGTCGGTGGCGATGGCGAGACTGCCGCGCTGCTTGAGGATGATGCCGTTGAGCTTGAGCTTTGTGAAGGTGTTCTGCAGGTCCTGGCGCAGATTGGACAGATAGGAGGCCTTCTTCTCCGGGTCGCCGTCGTCCTCCCACAGGCAGGCGATGATCTCGCCGTTGCTGGTCTGGGCGCCGCGGTTGTTGATCAGCACCGCCACCAGCTCCTTGGTGCGGTTATACTTGAAGGCCACGGGCTTGCCGTCGACAAAGAGCTCAAAGTTGCCGAAGGTCTGGGCGAAGACGCGCTTGTGCTCCTTCATGACCGCCGGGTGGCGCAGCTCGTCCAGCTCCCGCGTAAGCTCCGGCTCTGCCACCGGCTTCGGCAGGATGCCGCTTGCGTGCTGCCGCAGAGCTGTGTAGCCCGCCTCTTTGTCCGTGGAGAGGTAGATGAGGTTTACGTCCGGGTACAGCTCCTGGAGATACTGGCCGAAGTCCAGGCCGCTGAGCTCGGGCAGCTCCGTGTCGATGACGGCGATGTCCGCCTCCTGCTTTCTGGCGTCGGCAAGAGCGGTCAGTCCGCTGTCGAAAAGACGCAGCTCCGCGTCGGGCCGGAGCGCGGTGAGCATTTCGCGCAGGCTCTCCCGCTCGTCCTCCGCGGCATGTACGACAAGAATGTTCATGCGTCCTCCTCCCTTGCCCGCTCGGGGATCTTCACCACGCGCAGCTTCTGGTTCTTCCGCTCCTCCCGGCTCATGGTCAGGGGGTTGAGCGCGCCGACCAGCAGCATCTCACCGCCGTAGACCGCCGCGTCATGCAGGGGGCCGACGCTCAGATCCGCGATCACCAGGGCCGCAAAGCGGTCGTAGTTATCCTCGTCGATCACGGGGAAATGGTGCTGCATGCGATACCAGTGCTTCGGATCGAAGGAGGGCTGGCCCACGTACAGGCGGTCCGCAGTGGCCTCCACATCCTCGGGCGAGGCCTTCTGTCCCGCCACCGCGCCGATATCGTCACAGAAAAGCATGGCATAGGCGCGCAGGATCTGATTGCGCACGGTGTCCTTTCTGCCGTCCCGCTCCACCTCCGCGTCCATCACGCGGTAATAGAAATCCTGTGAAGCCTCGCTTTTTTCAAAGCTGCACACCGCCTCGTAAAACGCCTTGTTGATCCATGCATGTGCCATGATTGCCTGCACCCTTCCTTTTATGATTACATTATAATTACATTACCAGTGTTGTGATACTCGCGGTGATCAGAACGATCACCCCCATTGCGGCCAGCTGCTGGACGCGCTGCGCCGCCATCAGGCCGATAAATTCGCGCAGAAACGCGTTCGGCCAGAAATACCATTTGGTACGGCTTCCCATACCGTCAAGGTCCCAGCCCACCTCCGAGGCGAGGATGCCGCTTCGGTAGACATGATAGTTGGAGCTGGAAAACGCCGCGTTTCCGACGCTCCCCTTCTCTTCGATGAGCCTGCGGGAAAAGAGGAGGTTTTCCCGCGTGGTCGTGGATTTCGTCTCCGGCAGGATGTACTCCTCCGGTACGCCCTTCTCCCGCATGTAACGGGCCATGGCCTCGCCCTCGGACAGGGGCTCGTCGCCGCCCTTGCCGCCGCTCGGTACCAGGACGGCCCGCTTGCCGGTGGCCTTGAACTGGGCATTGACAAAATTGATGGCCCGGTCCACCCTGCCCCGGATGAGCGGATAGAGCGTCCCGTCGGGCCGGATGCGGCAGCCGAGGACCAGCACATAATCCTTGTCGTAGGCAGGTTCGTGCCGCCCCGCCATCACGGAGCGGATGATCGTGGCGGCGAGCAGGCACTCAAAGTACACGAAAAGTCCCGCGTACACATTGAGCAGCACATTCCTGAGTGGGAACTGCAGCATAGACCTTGACATCCAGATGCCGAGGGCCGCGCCCCCCACCATCACGAGTGACACCGCGAGCCCCAGCATATTGGCGGGCCGCACCCCTTCATGGCGCATGAGGACGAAATTGCTCGCCGCCGTCACAAGGGCAAAGCCCACGATCACGAAGGCGGTGCGGCGCACGAAGGTCTGGGCCGTGACGATGGTGCTCACCAGAAAGGACCACACCGTCCCCACGTTTTCGCCGCGCAGGAAGCCGCAGAGCATGTCTACACGCACGAGGCTTGCCACCAGCAGGAAGATCGCAATGCCGAGCTCGGCAGTGGCGCGGTAGGAGAAGAAGACGCGCTTTCTCTCCCGCCTCGATTCCAGGAAAAAGATCACGGCGGCTGTCAGCAGAAACAGGAAAAAGCAGGCCGTAAAGAGCTCCCAGCCGCTGAAGTTCCAGGTGATGTCGTCAAAGAGGATGCCGCCGGGATAGGAGCGGATATGGCTTTCGATGTCGCTGTCGTACAGGCTCTGCTCGCCGAGTCCGTCCCAGTGGAGCAGCGCGTCCGTCTCCCCGTGCCCCACAGGCACGAGCCGTACGGCAAGCTCCGTCCCGTCGGCGGAGGTCTTCATCTGTGAGGCCTTCGCGATCCCCTCCGGCGAGAAGGTCAGCGCGTAGCCGTCCGCGTCCGGCGGGACCTCGAAGAAGAGCGTCAGTCCCCCGCCGCCGATGCGCAGGCACAGGAAGAACACAAGCAGCCACGCGATGCCCGCCGCCAGAAGCTTCAATAAAATGACCGGGCCGCGCTTTTCGGAAGCTCTCTTCATCGCTGGGGGATCATGATCGTTCTGCCGGGCCGGAGCTGATCGGGGTCATCGGTGAGATTGTTCAGCTCCCGCAGCACGCGCACCGTCGTGCCGAAGCGGTGGGCCAGCACCGAAAGCTTGTCGCCGGGCTGGAGGGTGTACATGAATACCGCCCCGTTGTACGCCCCGCCGGAGACCTGTTCCATCATGTCGTCCCCGAGCGCCTTAAGCCGGATGTTTTTCGTTCCGTTCATAGTTTTCACCTCTCTCAGATCCATGATACGCCCAGTTTATCACACAGACTGTCACAGATCCGTCACACGTTTTTTCCGCAGAACATTATACTTGCTTTATCCCGATTTTACAAGCCATGGATTCACCCCGACGCGCTCGTTTCCGTCCTTGACAGTGTGGGAAAGCATGTTATAATAATCACATTGCCGCGTACCGCTGTGAGCGGGTGCGGCTTTTTACTATCGGTATAAATGAGGATGGCGCATGTCACTGCTCAAAAAGCTGGACGCCCGCTTCGGTGACGCGGCGCTCTGGCAGTTTATCAAATTCAACCTTGTCTCCACCGGCATCACACTTTTACAGCTTGCGCTCGCCAATCTCCTGCCGCTCGTGTTCGACGGCGTGACCGCGAAGCTGCCGCCGCTGCTGCGTCCGGTGTTCCGGCCCGAGGCCCTGTTTGAGGGGCCGAGCCGCTATGTGGTGGACGGGGTGGTCACCTGGGGCTATGTGCTCCCCTTCTTTCTCTCCAACTTCATCGCCAATCTCTGCGGCTACTATATGAATATGAAGACCACCTTCCGCGGCAGGGGCAGCCGGGCGGGACTGATTGCTTATCTCGTGATCATCGCCCTGCTGATCCTGTTTTCCACCTGGCTGCAGGGGTTCATCACGGCAAAGCTCTCCGTGACCGCCCTCGCGCCGCTGGCAAGGACCATCGCCGCCATGGCTGCGGGGTATGCGCAGCTGGCGGTGCTGTTCCCGCTGGAAAAATTCGTACTGTTCAAAAAGGACTGATCGCATGGAAAAAGTCAGCGTCATCGTACCCGTGTATAACGGGGAGCAGCGCGTGGAGCGCTGCGCGGAGAGCATGCTCAGTCAGGACTACCCGGAGCTGGAGCTGATCCTGGTGGACGACGGGAGCCGGGACAGCTCCTTCGAGCTCATGCGGAAAATCGCCGCGGGCGACAGCCGTGTGAAGCTCGTCCACAAGGAAAACGGCGGCGTCTCCTCCGCCCGCAACCGCGGACTCGACGAGGCGAGCGGCACCTATATCCAGTTTGCGGATGTGGACGACTGGCTGCCCATGGACGCGACCAAGCTCCTGGTGCGGGAGATGGAAGCAAGCGGCGCCCAGCTCGTCGTCGGCGACTTCTACCGCGTCGTGGAGGGGAACGTGTCCCGAAAGGGCGCCATCGAAAAGGGAGGCATTCTCTCCCTGCGCGCCTACGCAGACCAGATGATGCTGGGCCCGGCCGACCTGTATTTCGGCGTACTCTGGAACAAGCTCTACCGGCGGGAGATCATCGAGCTGCACGGCATCCGCATGGACGAGAGCATCAGCTACAGCGAGGACATGATCTTCAACCTCGAATACCTCCTGCACGTCCAGGCGATCGCCGTCTTGAAGGCCCCGGTCTATTATTATCAATATACGAAGGGCTCCCTGGTGGATCAGAGTCTCAATCTGAACGCCACCGTGAAGATGAAGAAAAGCGTCATCGGCTATTACAACGACTTTTTCAGGAGCACCTTTGAAACGCCGGACTACAAGGAACGCCTGCCGGTGATCTACAGCTATCTCCTGGCCGTGAGCCGTGACAGTCTGGCGCTGTCCTTCATGCCGGGCACGAAGAAGCTGAGCGAGGGCGGCGGCCTGTCCGCCCTGTCCGAGGGGCTCAAAGAGGGCTCTCCCCTGCGCAGCGCGATTTTGCTCGACAGACTGCTGACGCGCTATATGGAGAGCATCGGCCGCAGGCACAGTCTGGACGGGACCGCGGTCAGGCTTCTCTACTGCATGGACAAGCTGGGCGTGCCCTGCACGACGGAGACGCTGTGCACGCTGACCGGTCTCGGCAAAACCGCGGCGCTTGTCGCCCTGGCCCGCCTGATGGCCGAGGGGCTTGTGCGGCGGGAACCCGTCTCCGGGCAGCCCGACCTCTTTGTCTTCCAGGCCCCGGAGCTGCGGGAAGAGCTGCGGCAGCTCGACCGGGATATGGACGCGGTCTGCTTTGACGGCTTCAGCGAGGAGGAGCTTAAGCAGTATCTCGAATTTCAGCGGCGCATCGACGGGAGCATACTCCGCCGCCTGCGCGCGGAATCGGCCCGGTGACGGAGGGAAACGGCATGGAGAGTCTTTCCTTTCTCTGGGATATGGACGGGACGCTTGTGGACTCCTACCCCGCCATTGTCCCGAACGTCATCGACGCCTGCGCGGAATACGGGTACTCCATCGACGCCGACACGGTGTACCGGAATGTGATCAAAACCTCCGTGGGGAGCTTCCTGGAAAGCCTCGACACGCCGCACACGGCGTCCGTCAAGGCGCGCTTTCAGGAGCTCAACGACACGCGCATCGAAAAGATCCGCCCCATGTCCCGCGCGCTTGAGACGCTTTCGCGCCTCCGGGAGGCGGGGCACCGGCATTTTGTGTACACCCACCGCGGCGCGTCCTGCCGGGCGATCCTGGAAAATTGCGGCCTGCTGCCGTATTTCACCGAGATCGTGACCGCCCTGGACGGCTATCCGAGAAAGCCCGCGCCCGACGCGATTTTTTACCTGATGAAAAAATACGCGCTCGCCCCGGCGCAATGCTACTATGTGGGCGACCGCAGCCTCGACATGGAGGCCTCCCGAAACGCTTCCATCGGCGGCATCCTGCTTCTGGTCCCGGGCAGTCCCACAGAGCCCACGGGATATGAGAGCCATGTGGTGCGTGACCTTGCGGAGCTCGGCGGATTGTTCGGCGCATAAGCGCAAAAAGGGTGCATTGCAAAATACCGGTTTTTCGCAAAATCACAGCACCATGAGCGTAGGGGAGGGGCTTGCCCCTCCCGCGCACGATAAGCTTGAACTATGAAAAATGTACGGCGATTTCGTAAAATGCTACGATTTCGCCGTACATTGTTTCTAATGGTTGTGTTGTACTGCCGGGAGGGGCAAGCCCCTCCCCTACAGTATTCACGGGAATTATGCTAAAAGTGATTTTTGCAGCGAGTCCCTTTGCTTTTGACTCAGCGGATGCGGATGACGGCACCGGCGCTGATGACGTCGGGGTTCTTGATGCTGGGGTTGAGGGCCAGGATCTGGCTCATGGGGACCTGCGCGCGCAGGGCGATCTCAGAGAGGGTATCCCGGGGAGCGATGCGGTAGTAGATCGCAGCGCCGTCCTGCCAGAAGTTGCCGTTTGCGCCGCCGCCGGAAACGTTTGCCATGGTCTGATCGTTGATAGGATTCATTTGTTTAATCTCCTTTTTTTATTATTCTTTTGCCCGGATTGCGTGTTTATCATAGCACAGCTTCTGTCACACAAATGTCACAGTATGTTCTATGGAATCTTCCCCCGTTTCTTCCGGGCTGTACACAGTATAGCATATTTTTCCGTCCCTGTACAGGGCGGAACTTCTTAATATTTATTAACGGAGTGAAGACATCGCATCGCAATGACTGCAAGCGGCGCAAAGCGCCCCATATCTTCACTTTCCACTTTTCACTTTTCACTTTTCACTTTTCACTTTCGTTGTCTCCCTGCCAGCTTCTGCGGAAGACCGCCCGCTCCTCGGGGGTCTCGTAGTCCTTCAGCGGCTGCCCGCCCCTGATGCGAAACAGCAGATCGTCCAGCGGCTCGGGCCGGGAATAATAGTAGCCCTGCGCAAGCTCACACTCGATGCCTCGCACGAAGCCGAGCTGGTCGGTATCCTCCAGCCCCTCGATGAGCGTATGCAACCCCAGCTTCTTTGCGACCTGCACAAGCTCCCTGAGGATCACGCGGTTGATGCCGCCGTTATCCTCCAGGTGGCGCAGCAGCTCCATGTCGTACTTGATGAGGTCAAACTGAAACTGGCTGAACATGTTGATGGCGGAATAGCCGCTGCCGAAATCGTCCAGCCACAGGCCGTAGCCGTTTTCCTGTATGCACCGGAGCTGTTCGCGGAAGCGCTCGGCCCCCATGGCCATGTCCTGCTCGGTGATCTCGACGATCAGACTGTCCCTGCCAACATAGCGGGAAAGCTCGTATTTTTCGTAGAACGTATTCATGCAGCCCACGATGTCCACATGGTCGAAATCCTGACGCGAGAAGTTCACCGACACCGGCACAATCGGCAGGCCGTTTTCGTGGCGCAGGGGGATCTCGCGGCACACCTGCTCGAGCATATAGAGATCGAGCTTGTAAAGCTGGTGGTACTCCTGCAAAGTCGGGATGAAATCCGCCGGGGAAATGATGCCGCGCACCGGGTCAACCCATCTGGCCAGCGCCTCCATCGCCGCGATCTTCTGAGAGCTGACGCGGGTGATGCCCTGGTAATAGACCTTGATCCAATGCTTTTCCAGCGCCCGGTCAATGTTTTCGATGATATAGCGCTTCTGCCAGTAGCGCTCGTCCGCCGCCCGGGAGAAGAAGGCCCAGGTGCGCGTCATGTCGTTGTTGATGCGGCGCAGGGCGTGGCGGGCGTGGTCCAGGGCCTCGGTGGCGCTCTGATTCTCGCCGATCTCGCAGATGCCGACGCGGATGCCGGTGGTGATGCCCTTTGCCTCGCTCTTGATCCTGGCGTTGGCCTTTTCGATCCCGGCGGTGATCGCCTCGGGGCTTGTGAGCTCGGTGATGAGGGCAAAGCGGTCGATGGCCCCGCGCACCACCAGCGCCCCCGGGAAGGCCTCCTTCAATGACGCTGCCACCAGGCGCAGAAGCTCATCCCCCTCCTGCACGCCGTAGCGGTTGTTGTACGACTGCATGGAATACA
This sequence comes from Oscillospiraceae bacterium, assembly GCA_902791215.1. Lineage (GTDB taxonomy): Bacteria > Bacillota > Clostridia > Oscillospirales > Oscillospiraceae > Limivicinus. Next base: position 44,378 of record CADAUZ010000029.1, read on the forward strand.
CATCCGCAAACAGCAGCACGGGCTTCTTCCCCTGCACGTACAGCACCCGCGCCCGCGCGTCGGCAAACTCGTGGAAGTAGTTAAGGTTCGGCAGGCCCGTCAGCGGGTCGCTGTAAAACCGGTCCTTGCGGAACAGATCGTAATTCTGCGTGATGGTGACCATCTTCTCGGTCGTTTCCGTCACGTTCAGATAGCCGATCACCGCGAGCTCCTCCCCGTCGGGCATGCGCTGCCACTGGCCGAAGCCGTGGATATACTGATAGTCCCCGCCGAGACGGCAGCGAAAGATCACGTCGTAGGGGCCCTCGCGGCGCATGAAGTCCCGGCTGATCTTGGACACCACGCCCACATCGTCCGGGTGCATGCGCTCAAACATCCCGCTGGACAGCCACGGGAACAGATGCTCCCGGTCCACGCCGACATTTTTGCAGAAGCCGTCCGACGCGAGCACGGGCACGGCTTTTTCGTCCGTCACCTCGTAGTACACAAAGGAGAGCGGGCTGCTCTCGTAATGCCGTCTCATATCTTCCGGAAAGATGTACATACGCCATCCCCTCTCTTTTCAGTTCACTGTCGTATTATACATGATTGGGGATGGAATTGGCAAGTGGAAATGTGCAATTTCACAAAAATTCTGAAGTATTTTTCCAGCGGGGCAGCCGCGCGCGGCCAAAGGTTTTTATGGACAGCGCGGCGGGGGTGTGGTAAAATACGTTTGTCTGATTTTCTCAAAATTTGTAAACGGAGGTTTAAGCAAATGAAAAAAATCCTGGCGCTCGCGCTTACGCTTGCCATGCTCCTGTCCCTGTGCCCGGCGGCCTTCGCCGTCAACGAGGACGTGGAGGGCGAAATCGTCATCTACTCCTCCATGTACCAGTTCGTGCTGGACATGCTGGACGAGGCGCTGAAAAAGGAATTCCCCAATCTCAAGCCCGGCAACGACGGCAGCTTCTTCTTTTACGGCGGCACCAGCTCCCTCATCACCAAGATCTACGGTGAGATGGAGACCGGCGCCCTCGATTGCGACATGATGCTGGTGGCCGAGCCCGCCCTCTCCCTCGAGCTCAAGGAGGCCGGCTATCTCGAGCCCGTCGACATAGACGATCCCGAGGATCTGCTCCGCTTCCCCTATGACGAGGAGGGCTACTGGTACCCCGTGCGCGTGTGCAACATGGTCCTGGCCTATAACCCCGACATGGTGGACGAATGGGCCGCCAAGGGCGTGACCATCCCCCATTCCTTCAAGGACTTCGCCGAAGACCCCGCCCTCAAGGGCTACATCTCCATGGGCAACCCCATGTCCAGCGGCACCACCTTTGCCGCCGTCGCCTCTCTCACGCAGGATAACCACTACGGCAAGGACTACCTCAAGGGTCTCGCCGCCAACAACGTCATGATCGAGTCCGGCTCCACCGCCATCACCAAGCTCCAGACCGGCGAGTGTGCCGCCATCATGATCCTCGAGGAGTCCATCCTCAAGGTTCTCAAGGAGGCCGAGGATGCCGGCAAGCCCATCACCAACATCGCCTGCATCTACCCCGATGACGGCGTGGTGCTTATCCCCTCCACCGTCATGACCGTGGCCGAGGAGCACAGCAAGAACGTCAACACCGAAGCCTGCGAGGCGGTCGAGCAGTGGTTCCTGAGCGAGGAGGCCCAGAAGCTCATCATGCAGGGCTACATGCACTCCGTCTTCAAGGGCATGAAGGAGATCCCCTACGGCTCCATCGACACCGAGGAGCTCATCCGGAAGGACCTGGGTGTGGACTGGGAGAACGCCTACCACAACCGCGAGGCCATCAACACCGCCTGGACGGAGATCGTCACGGCAAAATAATCTGATCGTTACGGGCAAAGGGACGCGCGCGTCTCTTTGCCCGTCTGCAAAGAAGGTATGCGCATGCAAACAAGCTTACAGACCAGAAACCGCGCGGCGCTTGCGGTCAAGCTCCTGGTGGTCCTCCTGTTCCTGCTGGGCGTGGGGATCATCTTCAACGGCGTGCAGGCCATGCGCCTTTACAAGCAGTCCGGCTTCAGCTCGGAGTCTGCCTATCAGGCGATCTATCACCTGTCGAAGGCCACGGACAGCGCCTGGGACAGTACACTGCTGCCCGGGCTCAAAGCCCTTTCCGACGAGGACCGGCAGCGCGTTAACGACATGACCGCCGCGCTTCTCTCCGCGACCTGGGAAAAGCAGAAGAAGGGCGGCAGCGAGACGCTTGAGGAGCTGCTTGCCCCCACGGACGGAAACGCGCGCGAGGAGCTCATGCACAAGCTCCTGTACGCAAGCTATCTCACGGCAGGGCCGAAGGTCAGCACCGCAAACCGCAAGGCCGTCACCGCCCTCACGGGAGAGGACGCCGCCGCCTTTCGCGCCGAGCTGTTAAAATGCCTGCTCGACGAGACGGCGGAGGTGCCCAGGGCCGCGCAGAAGCTCGTCGGGGACCTTGAGGGCACAGATCGTCAGGCCGCGCTGATGCAGACCCTGTTTGTCAGCGCCGGGTCCCAGGACGCGAGCGTGACCGAGTGGGTCAACATGCTCAAGAAGACCGTGCGCGACAAGGGCGCTCAGCTCGACGCCTTCCGCATGATCGCCCGCGGTGAGGTCAACGCCCTCCAGCAATTGGTGGTCGGCCACGGGCGCACGGCAATTCTGATCGGCGTGCTCGTCGCCTTTGACGCTCTGCTGCTGGCCCTGCTCATGATGGGCGAGCGGGTGTGGAAGCTCGATGTGAAGTGGCTCATCATCCTGCTGATCGTGGACTTTCTGCTGCTGTTCCAGATGCTGCCGCTGGTGTACATGCTCTTCAAGGCGTTTTTCCCGAACGGGAGCTTCTCGCTCGAGACCATACGCCGCCTGTACACCTATTCGCTGAACCTGGACGCGGTGAAAAACACGCTGATTGCCGCGGCCATGACCATGATCTTCGGCACGCTCCTCGCCTTCCCGCTGGCCTGGCTCGTGGGCAGGACCGATCTATACGGGCGGAAGTTTTTCCGCGCGCTCTTCGTGCTGACGTACATGGTGCCGCCCTACGTGGGGGCCATGGCGTGGCTGCGTTTATTGAACCCCAACGTCGGCACCATGAACCGCTGGCTGCGGGCGCTGCTGCACCTCAGTAACGCCCCCGGCCCGCTGAACGTCTACACCCTGCCCGGCATGATCTGGGTGCTGACGAGCTTTTACTACCCCTACGCCTTCATCACCATCAGCCGCGCCATGGAGAAGATGGACCCCTCGCTGGAGGAGGCAAGCCGCATCAGCGGCGCATCCCCGCTCAAGACGGTGTTCACCGTGACGCTGCCGATGATGCTGCCGTCGCTGATTTCCGGCGCGCTGCTGGTCTTTGTCAGCGCCATGAGCTGCTACGGCATTCCCTCCATCATCGGAAGCCCCGGGCGTGTCCATACCGTGACGACGCGCATCGTGGAATATGTCTCGCTCGGCCAGCAGGGCCTCAATGACGCCACCGGCATGGCGGTATTCCTGATGGTGCTTGCGGTCATCATCCTCTTTATCTCGGACGTGGTGCTTGCAAGGCGGCAGTATATCACGGTGTCCGGCAAGTCCGTGCAGCCCACGCTGGTGGAGCTGCGGAAATGGCGCGTGCCGCTGACCGTGCTGGTCACGCTCTTTGCGGTGCTCGTGATCCTCATCCCCTTTGCAACGATCCTTTTGACCTCCTTCAAGGTCGACGTGGGCAAGAGCGTGCTGGCGAATGCAAACTTCACGCTCACGAACTGGAAGACGGTCTTTGCAAGGGTAGAGACCCTCAACAGCCTCAAAAACTCCCTGCTCTACGCCTCCGTCGCCGCGACCGTCGGCATCGTGATCGCCTGCACCATGAGCTATCTTCTGCAGCGCACCCGCATCCGGGGCCGCAAGCTCCCGGACTTCATGATCACCCTCGGCTCCGGCACGCCGTCGGTCGTCATCGCGCTGGGCCTCATCATGACCATGAAGGGCAACTTCGGCATCAATATCTACAACACGGCCTACATCATGATCATCGCTTACCTCATCAAGTACCTGATGATGGGCATGCGCACGGTGGTGTCCGCCATGAGCCAGATCCATGTCTCCCTCGAGGAAAGCAGCCAGGTCTCGGGCGCAAGCTGGCTGCGCACGATGTTCAAGATCACGGGGCCGCTCATCTTCCCCTCCATCGCGGCGGGCTGGTTTCTGATCTTTATCCCCTGCTTCTACGAGCTTTCCATGACGACGCTTCTCTACTCCAGCACCACCAAAACCATCGGCTTCCAGCTCTACGAATACTGGACCTTCACCAGCCAGCCCATGAGCTGCGCCATGGCCTTCGGCATATTGCTGATCGTCGTGCTGCTGAATTTCATTCTCAACCGCCTGACCAAGGGCGAGTTCTCCATTTGAAGGGGGTCCACTGATGGCAACTGTGACAATCAGGAACGTCACCAAAGCTTTTGGGGACAATGTTGTGCTCAAGGCGTTTGACGCGGAATTTCAGGACGGCGAATTTATCACGCTGCTCGGCCCGTCGGGCTGCGGCAAGACTACCATGCTGCGCATGATCGCGGGCTTTGAAAAGCCAACGGAGGGCGAAATCTACATCGACGGTCAGCTCGTCTCCGGCGGGAAGACCTTTGTCCCGCCGGAAAAGCGCGGCGTGGGCATGGTGTTTCAGAGCTACGCCGTGTGGCCGCACATGAACGTGTTTGACAATGTGGCCTACCCGCTGACCATCCGCCACACCCCGAAGGCGGAGATCAAGAGCGCGGTGGAAAGGGTGCTCGGTGTTGTTCACCTGAGCCAGTACGCCGAGCGCTTCCCGAACCAGCTCTCCGGCGGACAGCAGCAGCGCGTGGCCCTGGCAAGGGCTTTGGTGGCGGAACCCACCCTCCTGCTTCTCGACGAGCCGCTGAGTAACCTCGACGCCAAGCTCCGGGAGTCCATGCGCTTTGAGATCAAGGAGATCCAGAAAAAGCTCGGCATCACGGTGGTCTATGTGACCCACGACCAGACCGAGGCCATGGCCATGAGCGACCGCATCTTCCTCATCAACCGCGGCATCATCGAACAGTGCGGCTCGCCCATCGACATCTACAACACGCCCGTCAACCAGTTCGTGGCGGACTTTCTCGGCAAGGTGGACTTTTTCAAGGGCGAGGTCAGAGACGGGCGCGTCGTCTTCCCCGCGATGGGCGGCCAGAGCATCCCCTACAGTGGGGAGCGCACCGGCAAGGTGGACGTTGCGATCCGGCCCGAGAACGTGTACTTCGCCGACGACGGCGTCCTGCACGGCGTCCTCGAGAAGCAGTATTATCTCGGCGACGTGGACGACTGCCGCGTGCGCGTGGGCGAGGCGCTCATGCGCGTGATCACAAACGGCTTTGCCTACCGCACCCTCCGCGAGGGGCAGGACGTAAAGCTCGGCGTGCGGGAGATGATGGTCTTCCCCGACGACGGCCTGCTCGAGAGCATGCTGGAGATCAAGACATAATCAAAGCGGCCCCCGGCGAACAATCGCCAGGGGCCTTTTCCAGCTTATAGTCAAGGGGGTCGGCGAGGCAGTCAAGAGGATGCTGTCTCGTCGAGCACTGGGAAGGGCAGGCGGTCGAGGATGTCCCGCTGTTTGTCGATGCCGGGGTAGACCTCAGTCAGTGCCAGCCCCCGGGGCCTGAGCGTAAAGACGCAGCGCTCGGTCACGTACAGCACACGCTGGCCGTTCTCCACGGCGCGCTGCCCCGAGAAGCTGATGCTGCGCACCTTGTCCACGATTTTCGGGATCGTGCCCTCCGAAAGGATGCGCACAAGCGCGTCCTCCTCGGTGACATTGAGGCCCTTGGTGTCGAAGGTGAGGCAGAAGATCACGTTATGGGTCGCGGCGGTGATGTTGCCGAAGCCCCCGATGCCGGAGCACTGGTCCACGCCCCGGTGGGCATTGACGTTGCCGAAGCGGTCCATCTCCAGCGCGCCCATGAAGCAGCAGTCGAGGCCGCCGCCGTCATAGAAGTCAAACTGCATGGACATGTCGCTGATGGAGTCGGCGCCGATCATGGCCCCGAATTCCAGCCCGCCCGCGGGCAGGCCGCCGGTGCCGCCGGACTCCACCGAGAGGGTGAGGTCCTGCAAAATGCCCTCCGCCGCGGCGTACTTGCTGACCTTCTCTGGGATGCCGATGCCGATGTTGACAATGTCGCCGCGCTTTAGTTCCTTCGCCGCGCGCCGACCGATGATGTCCGCCGAGAAGTCCGCGCGGACCTTGCCGCTTCTCGCGTTCTCCTTTTCGAGCCTGTGATACCAGTACTGCATGTGCGTCGCCGGGACGTGGATGTCGCCCGAGAGGGTGCCGAAGGCCTCATTGTCCCGGTCCGGCTCGCACACGACCACCACGTCCACGAGCACCGCAGGGATGATCACATCACGCGGGCGGCTGAAATCGGACTTGACTCTGTCCACCTGGACGATGACCTTGCCGTGGTTGCGCCTTGTGAGCTGGGCGATGGACAGGGCGTCGATGGTGCTGTACTCGCTTTCAAAGGAGATGTTGCCCTTGGCGTCCACACTTGTCGCCTTAATGAGGGCGATGTCGAAGGCGGGCAGGCGGTAGCGCAGGTAGTCCTCCCCTTCTATGTTCACGGCCCGGACCAGGGAATCGTCATGGGAAATGCCGTTGAGGCCCGGGCCCTCCACGCGGGGATCGGCGAAGATGCCGAGGCCGAGCTTCGTGATGTACCCGTCGTGCCCGCCCGCCTGGGCGCGCATGGCGTGGGACATGGGGCCGAGGGGGAGGTTATAGGCCTCGAAGCGGTCCTCCAGCACCAGCTTCTTCGTGCTCGGCATGGAGCCGAAGTGCCCGCAGATGAGCTTGCCGACGGCCCCCTCGCGGATATAGTTCTCAGCGCCGCGGTTCGGGTCAAAGAGGCCGAAGCCCGCCGAGGACACCAGCGTCAGGTTTCGCGGGTGGCCGGTTTTGCGGAAGCTCTCGGTGATGGCGTCGTGGAGCTTCTCCGGGTTTGCGGTGCCGACAAAGGAGTTGAGGCCGATCACGGCCCCGTCCGGGATAAGCCTCACGGCGTCGGCGGCTTCCATGATGGTGAACATGCTGCATTCCCCCCACATTTTCTTGGTCTGTATTATCGCCTATTCCTTGCGTTTTTTCAAGTAAAAATGCAAAAACACGCCTGTCAATTTGACAGACGTGACAAGTTATTTCGTTTCCTCTCCCCGCTCGTGCAGATACTTGAGCGCGTCGGCGAGGGTGCCGACCGTGTCGATGAGGCCCGCGCTGACTGCCTCCTGCCCGGTGAGGATGCTGCCCACATCGTTTGCAAGCTGGGTCGCGTCAGACAGCAGATGCACAAAACGCTCCTCGCTGATGCCGGAATGGGCGGTGACAAAGGCGGTGATCCGCGCCTGCATACGGGCAAGGTAGTCATAGGTCTGGGCAGCGCCGATCACAACGCCCGTGATGCGCACCGGGTGGATGGTCATGGAGGCGGAGGGCGCGATAAAGCTTTTATCCGCCGCCACCGCAAGCGGCACGCCGATGGAGTGTCCGCCGCCGAGCACCAGCGAGGCCGTGGGCTTTCGCATGCCCGCGATCATCTCCGCGATGGCAAGCCCCGCCTCCACGTCGCCCCCCGCGGTGTTGAGCAGGATCAGCAGGGCCGTGATCTCGGGCGACTCCTCCACCGCCGCGATGGTGGGCAGGATGTGCTCATACTTTGTGGTCTTCAAATCCTCCGGCAGGATCTGGTGCCCCTCGATCTGGCCGATGATGGTCAGGCAGTGGATGCTCCCCTGCTTTGCCTGTCCGGCTTCCCGAAGCTCTTCCATGTCATCACCTCGGGTCTATTGTTGCCGGATAGAGAAGATATTAGCCAAAGAAAAACCGCGCGTCTCCGCGCGATTTTAATTATGGTAACAGTATTATGTCAACTCATCCGGGTTCCAGGGCAGGTCCACGATCGTGGGCTCGTGCTCCATGGCGGGCAGGAGCTTTTCCGTCAGGTCCGCGGTTTTGACGCGCAGGGACGAGGTATTGATGCACGGGTGCATGCCGATGGACTCCTGGCCGAGCAGATCCCGGTCGATGAGCAGGCGGACCTTTTTCTCGCTGTCATTCATGAGACCCAGCACACTCACCGAGCCCGGCGTAATGTCGAGATACCGAAGCATCTGCTCGGGGCTTGCAAACGACAGGCGGGCAGAGCCGATCTGTTTTGACAGGAGCTTGGTCTTGAAGGGCTTCTCCCCCGGCATGAGCAGCAGCCAGACCTCGGTCATCTGGCGGTTTGTGAGAAAGAGGTTCTTGCAGATCTCGCAGCCCAGAAGCTTTTCGATCTCCTTGCAGGCCTCGATGGTGTCGGCGTGCTCGTGGTCGACGCGGGTGTAGGCGATGCCCAGGCGGTCGAGCAGCTCATAGCAGCGCTCCTCCTTGGGGATGCGGGTGTCCGACGGTCTGCCGGTGTATAGTTTTTGATCGATATACATGTACCGTTCCCTCCCTCAGTTCATCACGTCCGCCAGTACGCGCAGGGCGTTTTGATAACAGATTTTCTCGGCGTTGGCGCTTCCGAAACGGTCGGCGATCAGCTCGGCCAGATGGGCAAGGCCGCTGTAGTTTTCCATCTCCAGCGTACAGTCGATGCCGTCAAAGTCCGAGCCGAGGGCCACGGCCTCCATTCCCGCATGATCGGCGATATGGGCCATGTGGCGCAGGATGTCCTCGTTTGCCGTGTCCTCCGCCCCCGCGCGCAGGAATTGGGAATAGAAGTTCACGCCGCACACGCCGCCTTTGTCGCCGAGGGCGCGAAGCTGCTCGTCGGTGAGATTGCGGCTGTGGTCACACAGGGCGCGGGCGCAGGAGTGGGAGGCCACAAAGGGCTTTTTGTTCGCGCGCACCACGTCCCAGAAGCCGCCCTCCGACAGGTGGGAGACATCCGCGACGATGCCGAGGCGGTCCATCTCCGCAAGCGCCTCGAGGCCAAAGTCCTTGAGGCCTTTGGCATGCAGGGCGGGGTCGGGGGAATTGGGAAAGCCCAGGCAGTTTTCATAGTTCCAGGTGAGAGTAATGAGCCGCACGCCCAGATCGTACATGGTTTTCAGGCGGGACAGCTCCCCGTCCAGGCAGGCCCCGTCCTCCACCGTCAGCATCGCGGAGACAAGACCCTTCGCGCGGTTTTTCTCAATGTCCGCGAAGCAGCGTACCGGGGCCAGGCGGTCCGGGTACGCTTGGGATTCCTGTCCGAAGCGGGCCGCCAGTTTCATAAAAAACTCCCAGGGCGTCTCCTTGATGCCGTAGCGCGCGGCGGTCTCATGCATCGGAACGAAGGCGGCAAAGCACTGCAGCAGTGCCCCGCCGTTTACAAGCTTCTCAAGGTTGATATGCCCGGAGGCGTTTTGTAGGCTTTTGTTTTCCAGGTACGTGGTCAGGAGCGTATCACAGTGAAAGTCAACGAACATCTGCTTCATTTTGTTTTCCGATTACCTCCGGCATTTTTACGCCCGCCTCCACAAGCGGCAGATACCAGCTCTCATAGAAGCCGGGCTTTTCGTCCTCGCTCCCGGGCCAGCGGCTGCCCCATGGGCGCAGGAATATCTCATACTGAAAGCCGCCCTTGCCGACGGCGTCATACTTCCCCCGGATGTGCAGGAGCTGTCCGCAGCTGTCGCTGGCGCTGGCAATATTCCAGCTTTCCGGCCCGAGCTCCCGGTCGAGAAAGGTGCCCGCCGCGCATTTGAGTACGCCGTTATCCTCCCGGAGTCGGGCTGCTGCAAGGCCCACGTCCTTCGGCAGGTCCTCGTCCCAAAGCTGGAGGCGCAGCGTCCCCTCCTCCTGCGCGATCTCGGCGCAGCAGTCCCAGTAATAGCCGTACATGTGCGCCCAGTCGCCGCTGGTGTTGTACATGCGCCACCAGCCGTACCAGTCGTCGGGCCCGGACTTTGTCGGCGCGGCGGTCTCCCGCGCCGCGGCGCTCTCAACGGGCGCCGGGGTCGGGGCCGGGGTCTCGCGCAGGACGACCACGGTTTTCTCCGTCCCGCCCGAACGCGCGCAGGCGCACAGCAGCAGAACAAGGAGCAGCATCGGGATAAGCCGTCTCTTCGGCGCTGACAAAGCGTTCACCTCCGCCGCCGGTCAGACTATCCCAGCCTGACCACGAGCATATTGTCGATCCTGCGGATCGAGCCGTCGTATGGGTATTCCGCCATTTCCAGCACGCGGGGGTCGGTCTCCATCTGTTCAAGCGCCGCCTCGTCGGCAAAGGGGATGTCGAGGCCGAGGTAATAGCGGATCAGGTTTTCGCGGGAATAGATATTCACAAGCTCGGGATTTACGCCCATGAAAAGCTCGGTCTCCATCTCCGGGAAAGAGTGCAGCAGGTTTTCCTGCCGCCCCACCAGGGCAAGCGAGCAGCCTTCGTCAAAGCCCGGCGTGCTCTGCACCCGGGCGGTAAGCACCGTATAGAAGGCGCGGGCGTTTTCATACTGCAGGTTCTGTTTGAGATAGCACATGTTGGCAAAGTACACGTTTGCCAGCACGATCGCCGCAAGCGGCAGGGCCAGCAGCCGCGGCGCCCAGATCCGGTCCAGGCGCTCGGCCGCCATACCCATAAGCAGGTACACGCTCACGAAGCTGTACATGACCAGGGTGTGGATGGACTCCTGCGACATGATGAGAAACATGCAGCAGATCCCGAGCGGCAGCAGCATGAGCAGGCACAAAGCGAGCGCGGCGTGCAGCGCTTTTCCGCCGCGCAGGGCGAGGTACGCGATCGCCGCGAGGGTCGCAAGGCCCAGGGCAATGTGCAGGTATCGGGAAAACTCAGAGGTGATGAGGCTGAAATCGCGGAAGGAAAAGATATAGAGAAAGGCGTCGTAGGCCATGCGCACCCGGCGGGGCAGGCTCACGGAGCCGTTTACGTTTTCCGTAACGTAGGCGTTGAATTCCGCGCCGGTAACGCGAAACACCATCTGCGTAATCAGGTAGTACAAAGCGATGGAAAGCAGCATCATGGCAAGCGCCTTGACCCCGAAACGGATGATCTCCGGCACGCTTCTCTCCCCGTCGAGCGCCCAACCCAGCATGACGAGCAGGAAAAGGCAGGCCGCGACCGAGATATAGGCCTGGTAGATCCCCAGCGCCAGCACCAGCAGCGGGACGCTCAGAAGGCCGCGCCTCAGTTCCCCGTCCCGGAACAGGTACACCGAGAGGGTCGCCAGGAAGAAGGACCAGGCATAGGCGGAGCTTGTGAACATGAAGCAGACATTCCCCGTGAGGGACGGAAAGCTCACGATCAGAGCAGGCAGCAGGATACGCATGGCAGGCGTGCGGATATCCAGGATTTTCAGCATCAGGCAGGCGGAGACCGCAATCAGGATAATGCTCACAAGGCCGTAGATCCAGGGCATGGACCAGTCGGGAAACAGGATCTTTACAAGCTCCAGCCCCCAGCGGCCGGAGGTCACGGTCGCGCCCTTGCCGAAGAGGGATTCGATCTCATCGTGATTGAGCAGCTTGTTGGTGAACGCGTAGCCGTGGGCGGCAAGGCCGGTGAGCAGCGCCGCGAGAAAGGGCGCGCGGTTTTCCCGCCAGGCCGCGGCAGCCGGGATTTTGATTTCCCTTGTCATTATCGGAACTCAACCTTTCGGTACAGGGTAAACAGCCCATACGCCGCGATGGGCAGGATCATCACAAAGTATGGCAGGGCGTACTGGCTCTTGGCCTCGAACAGAAGATGGTACAGAAGGCCGCCCAGCAGGATCAGCGGCAGCAGGCAGCGCAGCAGATCCTTCTTTTTGGTCAGGCGGATGAGGCCCAGCAGCAGGCAGAAGAACACGAACTGCTGATAGACGTTCATCACATCCAGGGTCCACTTGGCCCCGACGCCGCAGAGGATGACATACAGCATGCCCTTCATGCTGTAGCTCGGGAACACCTGGTTGAGCCAGACGGAGCCGTAGCTCGGCTCGTTCCACTGGCTGCGGAGCTTTTCGCCGAAGAAGCTGCGTGCAAGGGCCGGGTCGGTTCTGAAGACGAAGAGGCGGTCTGCCAGCACCCTTCTCGCGTTTTCGGCGGTGGCGGCGGTATCGTGGCCGCTGTGTTCAAAGGCGGCGACGGTATAGTCCTCCCGGTACCAGCCGGGGGCGGCGTGGCCGTAGCTGAAGCCCATGGCCATCCAGGCGATCATGGGGATACCCTTGCCGTACTGTACGCCCACGCGGTGCTCATAGAGCTTTTGCGGCAGCTTCGGGATCGTGAGCACACAGGCCGCGGCGAGAAGCAGGCACATAAGCGAGCGGCGCGAGGGCTTTTTGAGCAGCATGACGCACCACACGATGCCGACCGCCACGCAGATAATCAGCAGATTCAGCTTGAGCGTGACGCCCAGGGTCAAAAACGCGGCGCAGAGGAGGCCGCACTTGAGGCTGCGCTTTTTGATATGCCGGAGGAACATCCACACCGCGATCGTCCCGCATGAAAAGGCCGGGATATTGCCGTAGAGATAGGGCGTCGTCAAAATCGGCTGGAGGCAGAAAAAGAGCATCAGCATCAGAATTCTGCGGATGCGCGCGTCCTTGAACAGCAGCCCCGTGATGGCGATGAGGGCGTGAAATTCGGCGAGCAGCCAGAAGAGGTTCACCTCCTGCAAAGCGAGGACGGCGTAGCCCTCCGGCTCCCCGCGCAGGGCAATGTTCACAATGCGGAAGAAGATCTCCGAATACAGCACATAGCCGAGCTGGAAGGGAAAACGGTAAAAATAGTTCTCCTCCAGCATGGCGTAATCCCCCAGCGCCGCCCGCTGGGCCCCGTAAGTCACGATGAAGGAATCGCTGAAAACCGGGGCGCGCAGCTTCGTCGTGGCGATGTACACCGTACCGAACAGGAAGGTCCACACCAGCAGCACCTTCTCCATGGTGCTGGGATTGATGGGATCACAGCGGCGATAGAAGAGGTAGCCCGCCAAAAGCAGGATCGTGAGGATGATGATGCTGAGGAAAGCGTTGTCGTTGTAATAGATGATCCGCTCGCCGGAGGGATCGTCCGTGCTGAGATAGCTTGTCTCAAAAAGCGAGTACACTGTCAGGTACAGGATAAAGGCGAAGACCAGCACCAGAACGATCATGGAGGCGGTCTTCTCCACACCGCCGGATATTTTTTTCAGACGCTGCGGCATGTCGGCCCGCCTCCCCTCTGCTTCTTTTTATGTAAATCTATTATACAACAGTCAACCCTTTTTGTGAATGTGTTTTTTCGTTTTTTATAAAAAAGAAAACGCCTTCCCGCGGCTCACCGTTCGATCGGCAGGCCGCGGGAAGGCAAAAATCGTTTATTTCTTTTTCCCGAAGCTGATGCGGCGCAGGAGCAGCAAAAGCGCCCCGAGGTATGCCGCCGCGATGAGGCAGACCACGATCGCCATGGTGTCGGACTTGGCAGCTAAACTCACCAGCACCAGCACCGGCGCGCCGAGGATGATGCCGACGCTGCTGCCGCTGACGAGGTTGTTGGCGGCGGGGGTGCGAAAGTCGCTGTCGATCTCCCGCAACAGCAGAATGCCGGAGGAAATGGTGCCGGTCATCATGCCGTACATGGAGATGAGGCCCTCATAGTAGTAATCGGGATAGGCCCAGCGGCAGACGCGTTTGAGGTGAAACCAGGTGACCACGCCGCCGCCCACCGCCATGAGGATAAAGCACAGCCACAGGCCGCTCAGGTCCTCGATGTTGATGGAGGCGATACCCGCCACGATCATGATGTCAAAGAAGAAGCCGGAGATGCGGTTGAGCAGATAGTTGTTCTGATACTGCCGCTGAATAAGTCCCTTCTTCCGTCCCGCTTCGAGCGCCATGCGCAGCAGTACCGCGACGGCAGAGCCGATGATGAAGTTGAAGCCCCACAAAAGTGTGTTGACGGTCTTGGCAAGCCCTTCGGAGAGAGCCGCGATCCCGGCGGTGAGACCCCTTGTCACAAGATAGGTGGCAAGATAGGTCACCAGCACCATCGCAAGCTGCACCGACAGGCGGTCCACGGAATCGGCCACCGGCAGCTCGTTTTTGTCCTGGAAGAAGCCGACGGAGAGATCGTCGTCGCTGCTGCGTCGGCCGGGCTTTACACTGCCGCGCCGGGCGAGGATGTTGAGCAGGATGACGCCCACCACGCAGGCACACAGATAGCCTGCCGCGGCGATGGCCAGACCGAAGCTGCGCCCGCCCGCAAAGCCGAGGTTCTGGTAGCTTGTGCCGACATTGTTGGCCTGTCCGGGGCCCTGGCCGTAGCCCATGGGCAGCAGCAGGCCGGAGGCCTTGAAAAGCTTCGGCATGAGGGTATAGCCGAGAGTGATGCTGATGAGAAGGCCCAGCACACCCTGTACCATGTAGGTACTGACAATGATGGCGCCGGATTTGAGCGCCGCGCGGTCCCGGCGGTTTGCGTCCTTGTTTATCACGCGAAGCGACATCGCGATAAAGCCCAGGGCGATGCCGTGGTAGACCAGGATCTCCATGATCTCCCCGTCGATACGGATAAGGCCCATATACTTGAGGATAAGCAGCAAAAAGCCCGCCATGACCGCCACCGGCATCATGGCACTGCGGATGGCCTTGACCTTGTTGCGGAGCATGCTGCACAGCAATATCGCCCCGGCGATCAGGCCAAGCTGAATGACGATGTTCCAGAGTGCGGTATTGGCGGCTGAATAGTCCATGGTGTACTCCCCTTTTACATATTTTTGATGATCTGCCAGGCCATGAGATATTTGCGCAGGCAGCGGTCGGATCCGGTGCGGATCTCGTAATAGCGCTCACCCGAGGAAAACAGCAGGATATCGGCCTTGACCATGGCCATGCTGTCGATGTCGGATAACGAAAAGCGCTGCCCCGCAAGCGTCATGGCGTCCGGCAGCATGGTAAGCGTCCCCCTGCCGAGCGTTCTTTGCTTATGCCCAGCGGTGATCTCCCGCAGGCGCATGTCCGGGTCGGAGAAGAGTGCGTCCTTCGCACCCTCGCACAGCTTTTTGAGCGCCTCCCGCTGGACGCTCTCCCACGCGGCTACGGTCTCCACCGGCGCGGGCGGGTCGAAGAAGCCCTCCTCGGTGTAGTACAGCCTCATGCCGCAGGCACACAGGACGTAGTTTCCCACGCCGAGCGTTTTTCCCAGCTCCCCGCACTTGGGGCAGATGAAGAAGCCGCGCTCGATCCCCTCCGCCCGTCTCTGGGCGCGATAGGGCACATGCTCCTCGCGCTGCCGTTCGAAGGCGTCCTCATAGAGGTCGCGGTCGATCATGGCGGTGATCTCCGGGCCTTTCAGGCTTTTCAGCTCCTCGGGCGGGTAGAAGCCGATCTGATGGCCCCGGACCCTGCCGCGCCGGAGCTTGCCGGACCAGCGGGGCATGGACAGATACCCGCCCTCCAGCCGATAGGTCAGCAGCGGCACCCCCGCCATGCGGGCAAGCTTGCCCGTGGCCGGGAAGACGGGATGGGTCAGCCCGTCCCAGGCGGCATCCCCCTCGGCGAAGATGCAGACCGTGTCCCCGGCCTTCAAAGCCCGCAGGACGGTCATGACCGTGTCGGCCCCCGAGGCCGCTTTCTTTCGCGGGATGGGCGCGACGAGCCAGTCCAGGAGCTTTGAGACAAGGCCGTGTCGGAAGATGTGCTCGCTCGCCACGAAGCGGATGGGGGTCTCGGGAAAGCTCATGGCCAGCAGCAGCGGGTCCCAGTTCGTGACGTGATTGGCAATGATGAGGCAGGGGCCGGGCGGGTTCAGCCGCTCCGCCTCCATATGAAAGCGGCGGGTGATGAAGCCACGGAGCAGCCGCCGCAGCAGCCGCCAGCGTTTGACTCGTTTTTGTGCCATGGCCCTCCCCCTTTCTTTTTATTCCTTCGGTATCAGCTCCAGAAGACTCTGCTTGAAGCCATATTGCTCGCGCAGAGCCTCCGCCTTCTCGCGGCTGCCGGAGCGCTTTTTGCCGGTATGCACGGCCCGAAGCATGAGATTTTTCGGCGAATGCTCGAAGTCCACAAACTCGATCACATCCACCGCGTAGCCTGCGCCCTCCAGTACGGCGGCGCGGATGGAATCCGTCAAAAGGGCGCAGACGCGCTCCTTGATGATGCCGTGCTCCAAAAGCAGGTCCAGCTCTCCGCCCTTGCGGATGCTGAGATTGACCTCATGCTGGCAGCAGGGCACGGAGAAGATGTGCTTCACTTTTCGGTTGATTGCGTAGGCCAGGGCGTAATCCGTGGCGGTATCGCAGGCGTGGAGCGTGACCACCATGTCGATCTTCGTGTCGGCAAGCGTGTCGCGTGTCACGTCCGCGACCTCAAAGCGCAGGCCATCGTATCCGTAGCGCGCGGCGATCTCGTTGCAGCGCGCCACCACGTCGGCCTTGAGATCGTAGCCGATGATCTCGGTTTTCATGCCGCGGCGCACGGCGAAATAGTAATAGAGGATGAAGGTCAGGTAGGACTTGCCGCAGCCGAAGTCCAGGATGCGGATGGTGTCAGCCCCCTCATCCTTCACGCCCTGGGCGACCAGCTCCACAAAGCGGTTGATCTGTTTGAACTTGTCGTACTTTGCCCGGACGATCTGAAAATCCTTTGTGAACACCCCGAGGTCCACGAGGGCGGGGATGTTCTCCCCCTCGCGCAGGATGTAGTCCTTCTCGCGGTTATGGCCCTGCGCCGCTGCGGGACGGGCAATGACCGCCGCGCCGCCGGTCTTTTGTAGCTGCCGTCGCGCTTGAGGATATACTGGCGGCTCTCCGTCCTGGTGACAATGAGGGCCTGGCGGTACTTCCCCTCCAGGTTTTCCTCCGCCCAGCGAAGCAGCGCGTCCTCCGTGAGGTTTTGGTGAAATGCCTTGTTGTTTTCAAAGCGCTCGGCCTGATAGACCCGCTCCCCTTTCAGGATCAGCGGGCGCAGCTCGACCTTCGGCGCGGTGGCCTTGTCCGTCGGCTGGGAGAAAACCGCCTTGGAAAGAGTCGGAAGCGCGGCGGCAAGCTCCTGTGTGATCCTTGCCATCTCAGCCACCGAAGAGGCGCTTGAGGTTCAGGGCCGCGGCCTTGAGCTCGTTTTTGCTGTAGGAGTTGTTCTCGTCCGCCAAAACCGCCGCGACGGCCTCCTTGGCGGAGATGCCGCCCGCGACCATGGCGTCGACCAGCATGGCCTCGGCCGAGACGGTGTGCTCGGTCTTGTTGAAAATGTAATCCTCGTCGATCTCCACCACGACGGCGTATTCGCCCTTGTCGTAGTTGCCCTTGGCGAGAAGCTGGTCCTTTACCTCGGCGGGCGTGCCGCGAAAGCTCATCTCATGCAGCTTGGTCAGATCGTTGCACAGGCACATGCGGCATTTTGCGTCCGTTTCGATAAAGAAGTCCACCAGCTCCATGATGCGCTTGGGGGATTCGTAGAGGGCGAAGGTGCGGGTATCGCCGTGGCGCATTTTCTCCAGCAGCCTGCGCCGCTCGGCGTTTTCCCGGGGAAAGAAGCCGTAGAACAGGAAGCTTGAAAGGTCGAAGCCCGACACGGACAGCGCCGTCACCGCCGCACAGCAGCCGGGCACGCCGATGACCGGGATGCCCGCCTCGACGGCGGCCTTGATGAGCTCGTTGCCGGGGTCGGAGATGCATGGCGTGCCTGCGTCCGTGATGACCGCGACGCTCTTGCCCTGGAGCATTTCGCCGATGAAATACTTTGCCTTGCCGTATTCGTTGAATTTATGGTTGGAGACCAGCTTGTTGCGGATCTCGAGCTTGCCCAGCAGCACCATGGAGCGACGCGTATCCTCGGCGGCGATGATGTCCACGTCCTGGAGGATCTGCCTGCCGCGCGGCGACATGTCCCGGGAGTTGCCGATGGGCGTGGCCACGATATAGAGCTTGCCGGTCTGTGTCTGTTCGTTCATATGTGATACCTGTCCCTGTAGATTGATTAATGATACATTATACCCCAGCGTCGTCATCAAGGCAAGCAAATAATGGGCTGTGAAAAGTCCGGTTGTCACTGTAGGGGCCGACGCCCTCGGCGGCCCGTTCGGAACATTCTGAATCTACACAAAAACCCGGCGAAAACGTATACACGCTACGAAATCGCCGGGGGCAAATGCATTTTTAAGGTTTCTCTGCCGGGCCGCCGAGGGCGTCGGCCCCTACGGTTATGTCATCCTGAGCGCCAGCGAAGGATCTTCTGTTCCTGCTTGTTTCAAGGGAAAGATCCTTCGCTTCACTCAGGATGACAGGTTTTTGCTTATGCCGCTGGTTGGAAGCTTACACTATGTTCCTTTGCCCAAGTCTCGGCCTTGCTGCCGGTGGGTCAATGATCGTGAGGTCTGCGATACATTCGAGGGTGGCGGATTCGTTCTTTGAGGATTCGATCTTTGAGGTTTATATAATCATCAGTAATAGTTATTACTTTGAGGTTTAAAAAATCATCCGTAATAGGTATACGATCACCAAAGGAACGATTGTAGCATATAACCTCATCTTCAATTGTCCGAATAGTTTTTTCAGGAATCAATTCCACCGGGAAAATATATACAGCATTTCGCCTTGGATTAAAGAAGCCAAGCTTTTTGATGTTCTTAAACTCCGCCTTTCCTGAATGCTGTCCCATAATCCAATACATCAGCAGCTGCAATGTGTGTTTACTCGTGGGCTTTTGTCTCGATACCTTAAAATCCCACATCGTATCTTCTGTGAGATAATCTCCATCTCCTGTATCAACAGTTTCTGTATACCCGTTTGGCTCAAAATCAAAACCGTCTACTGTTATTGGCCCATATTTTCCCCAGAACGCAATACTTCTTTCCACCATAATACGAATATTGTTGATAGTACTTTTGTCCGGGTTTGTTTCTTCTGCTCCCTTTGCTAAAATGGCAGCCATAGGGTTTCTATACCATACATCATAAGTGACTGCTTTGCAGGCTGCAGTTATGGATTCATTATCTAATCCAGAGATGTGTTTTAGAAGCGAATCAATGTCTATGTTCTTCTTTTTATCTTTCTTTTGGATATTTTTTCCTCCTTTCAACACTCTGAATTCATATCCTTTTTTTGAAATCTTAAATGCCTCGTCAATTGTTGCGCCCATCATAAAACGTGTTAGATAATCGACTGCCATGCCAATGACTGAAGCATGTACATTTTCCTCTCCTAACACTTTTCCATCGTTGTAGATAATTTCTTCAAACTGAGAAGGTCTAATATACCCGCCGTAGGGTTGCTTTATTTCTTTAATTCGTCCAGTAACTGAGCTCATAGACTAACTTCCTTTTCGATAAAATGTATAGCTATCTCAAGAATGGTTGTTCTAGAGTGTTATATTCAAAAATGTGCGGCTCTTACAGAACCGCGCACAAGAAGGGCAGACTTCGTTGGTATTCTTGCAACCAGATAGTACCATATCGCCCGGATTTGTGCAACGTCTTTTCAGCGTTGCGACCTCAAAGTCTGTCATTGCGAGACAGTGCGCACACTGTCGTGGCAATCCGTTCTCTTTTACCCGGCCGCCGGGAATACGGATTGCCACACCAACGCTGCGGCGCTGGTTCGCAATGACCGTGTAGGGCGGCTTCGGCAGCAATTGTGAGATTATCCGTCGACGTACAATCCCCCAGTCATCGCCATAAATGGCGCTGACAGCCCCCTTTAGGCAAGGGGGCCAAAGAGGCTCTTACAAGACGGGGCCAGAGCCGCGCCGAGCGACAAAAAAAACCGGGGATTGCTCCCCGGTGCGGTGTGTATATGACGATAGGATTTAATCGAGATTCAGACCGTCGTCGCAGATCAGGCCGTAGCCGCCCTGCTGGCGCTTGTAGACGACGGAGAAGGCCTCGTCGGCGTCCATGTTCTTGAACACGAAGAACTCGTGGCCCAGCAGATTCATCTGCAAAATAGCCTCCTCGGGAGACATGGGCTTGATGGAGAAGCGCTTGGAGCGCACGATCTTGAAATCCTCCGCCTCTTCCTCGGCGGGCTGCTCATAGACAGGCAAGACTTCTTTCTCCAGCACACCCTCCCGGAGCTTCTTCTCGAGGCGGGTCTTATTTCTGCGGATCTGGCGCTCGATAGCGGCGACGCCGGAGTCCACGGATGCATACATGTCGTTCGTCAGTTCGCTTGCACGGTAGAACATACCGTTGTTGTGGATGGTGATCTCAGCCTTGTGTCTGCCGCGCTCGATGCTGAAGGTGACATAGGCCTCGCCCTCATTCTTGAAGAGGCGGTCGAGCTTGCTGATCTTCTTGATCGCATAGGCGCGCAGCTCTTCGGAGGAATCCATCTTCTTCTCGGTAAAAGTGAACTTCATTGGTGACAACTCCTTTCCTTTAAGCCAACAATCGGGGTGCCCCCTATTGTTGTTTTGATTATAACACAAACGCGGCTAAAAAAGAAGAAAGAAATGCGGCATCCAAAACAATCGGTATTTTGCCGATTTTTGGATGCCTGTTTTGTACAGTTTTCCAAAAAAGGACGCATTGCAAAATGTGCTGTCATTGCGAGACCAGTTCTCAAACTGGTCGTGGCAATCCGTTTTCTCCTTCGTAAAAGAGACGGATTCCCACACCGGTGACATCGGTCACTGGTTCGGAATGACGGGATTTTGCATTTTGCAACGCGTCCGGTTTGTTCAGAAGATGACCTCGCACTCGGGCAGTGCAAAGCAAAGCATGTTGATGTCCTGCATGCTCAGGGGGTTGCCGGACAGGCGCAGACTTTTGAGCGTGGTGAGCATCATAAGCGGCTGGAGGGAGCTGATCTGATTGTTCGACAGATCCAGGTACTCCACCGACGACAGCATCGAGAGCGGCGTGATGTCCGAGATGAGGTTGTAGCTCAGGTTCACGGTGCGCAGCGTGCTGCGGCAGTCCGAGAAGACGATGGGGTAGATGTTCTGGATCATATTCGCGCTCAGGTCCAGATCCTGCAGCATGGGCAGGCGCTGGAGACCGCTGATGTCCATGATCCCCTGCCCCGTCATGCGAAGCTCGGTCGCGTCGCTCGGCACCGAGCGTCCCGCAAAGTCGACGTTCACGCTCAGCGACGAGTGGGTCACCATACAGGTGGGGATATTGCTCTTGAGCATGTCCACCGCAAGGCCCGTGAGGCCCGGGTTATCCGATATGTTCAGCGTGGCGAGGGTCTGCAGGCCCTGGAGATAGGGCAGATCGCTGTCCTGCAGGCCGGTCTGGGTAAGGCCCAGGGTGGTGATGGCGCGAAGCCTGCGAAGGCCGGAAAAGTCCCGGATGGGGTTATTGTCCAGATACAGCGTCCCGAGGCCCGTCATCATGCTCAGGGCCGAGGTGGAGCTGATGGAATTGCTGGAGGCATTCAGAAAGTTCAGTGTCGAGATGCCCATGAGCGGGCGCAGGTCGCTGACGTTATTGTAGGAGATGTCCAGCCACTGCAGATAGGGCATGTTCATCAGGGGACTCAGGTCGCTGATCTGGTTGCCGCTCAGGTTGAGCCGGGTCACATACTGGCAGTTTGTGAGGGCGGTGATATCCCAGATGCCCATGTCGCTCAGGTCCAGGTCCTGCACGTCGGAGGCGAAGGTCACACCGCCGAAGCTGATCTCCTGCTGCTCCTGCTGGGCCTGCTCGCTGTGGATGGCACAGCTCGGCAGGGCCCTCGAGAGCTCCGAGAGCTGGCTTTCGGTGATGTCGATGCCCTTGATGCTCAGGCTCTTGAGGTTCGACATGCCGTAGAGGGGGCTTAAATCGCGGATGGGGTTGTTGTCCAGATACAGCGTGCGAAGCCCCGGCAGGGCAGTCAGCGGTGTGAGGTCCATGATCTCGTTGCCGCTTAAATTCAGCGTGACCAGCCCCCCGAGCGAGGCGAGCTGGGTGATGTCGCGCAGGACATTGTCCGCCATGGAGAGGCTGTCGATGGCGTAGAGCCGGGTTACCTCGTACAGCACCGCGTCGCCGAGCTGCATGTTGTCCAGCACCAGGCGGGTGGTGTTGATAGGGTACTCGCGCCCGGCGATGGTCACGGTCTCGACCGCGCCCTGGTTGCGGCGCATGGTCTCCACCTCCGCGATGCGGGAGGCCACCGAGGGCTTATTCGTGTCCATCATGCGCAGGACCTCCAGGGTCTTGGTGTAGTTGCCCTGGTTCTGGTAGCAGTCGGCCATGAGCATCAGGCACTCGTCCGTCTTCTCCACGGCGGATGCCTTGCGCAGAGCGGCCAGCGCCCCGTCATAGTCCTTGTTGTAAAACAGCTGCTGCGCCTGGTTCATGTAGTCGTTGTAGCTGCGGTTGTCGGACACGCTCATCAGCACCACCGCCATGGCGATCACAAACACCGCCGCGAGGATCGTACAAACCAGCACGGCCCGCTTTCGGTTGGGCCTTCGACGCACAGCCGTTCCGCCCTGGGCATAGTGCCCGGCGTCTCGATTACTCATTGCCGCTCTCGCCGCTCGTATTCTCCGCGCTCTCCTCCGGCTCCACGGGATCGGGGTCGAGCGTCAGCACCGGGGTGTAGGGCGAATCGGAGAGGATGGGCGACTGTTCGGGCACGAACGGCGCGGGCGCAGGCGCGATCACCGGCGTCTCGGCCGGAGCCGGGGCGGCAGGCGCGCTCTCAGCCGGGGCAGGCACGGCTTCCTCGGCAGGCGCGTCGGCATTCTTTTTGCGCTTTCTCGGCTTCGGGTCGCGCTTTTTAAGGCCGATGCCGACGCAGAACATCGCCCCGATGATGCCGAGTATGCTCAGCTCATCCATGCCGGCGGAGAAGGTCACAGGCTCCGCGGTATTCAGGAGCGCGGGGATATCCTGCACGAACACATGGTACAGGAAGGGCAGGCCGAACAGCGGCGGCAGCAGCCACTTGGAGTGAATCCAGCCGATCACCGTGGCCGTGTAGATCACCGCGATCGCCAGATACAGCACGAGGCGCAGGACGGTGGAAACCCAGCTTGTGCTGAACAGGAGCTTAAAGGCAAAGAACGCAAGGCCCATCAGCAACGGGATAAAGGACAGGAAGAAGCCCTTGCCGCCGAAGACCAGGATGCACACGATCATCAGCAGGCAGGCACACACCGGCAGCACCAGCAGCATGAGGAAATCCACCTTATTGCCCCAGAGCGTGAAGCAGCCGATAATGCGAAACACGATGGCGAGAGCCAGGAAGATCATGGCGCTCTCGGCAAAGAAGCCGGTCTTTTCCAGATAGAATCTCGTTCTTCCGCTTTCTTTCATATATGTTCCACCTTTCCAATCAGCAAAGTCATACAGCACAGTTTAATACAGTTTAAGATTGTAGCACAGTTTTCCCCGTTTCGCAAGTATGGCGATGGACTTGCAATCGTGGCCGGGGTTGGCTATAATGTTCGTAACATCTCTTAAAGGAGTCACACACCATGACCGAGAATGTCACAAAATTTTTCGAGAAATACGATGCCGACCCCGCCCTGCGCGCGCGGGTGGAGGAGGCCGTGGCCTGCTACCCCGGGAGTCTGGAGATCCGCGAGTCGCTGGTGGAGGCGGTGCTGCTGCCCATTGCGGCGGACCTGGGCCTGCCCTTCACGGTGGACGAGCTGCGCGCTTATGAAACGCGTCTGAAACTGTCCCGCATCAAGCCCGACGTGCCCATCGAGGAGGGCGACGAAGACGAGGATGCGGACTTCGAGGGCTACTGGCTCCTGGACCGGGGCTGGGAGCACGACGAGTCGATATTTAAAAAGTGAACGGAAAGCGGCGCGGACTCATTTCGGGTCCGCGCTGTTGTTTCTGATGATGCCGAAACGGTAGTTCCGAATATACGTGTCGTTTGCCGCGACGTGCTTGACCAGGCGGTAGGCGGTGACGAACATGACGATCACGAAGATGATGAACAGGATGCTCGAGGCGGTGGTCTGACGGCTTGCGGTAAAATCATAGAAACCGTGCAGCATGGCCGGGATCACCAGCGCGCGCACGCGCATGCGCTTGGAGCCGTCCTCGTCCCCCGCAGCCTCGCGGCGCTTGGCCATGCCGTACCAGGTGCCCATGAAGACGCCGAAGCAGGCGTGGCCGGGGATGGCGGTCACGGCGCGGACAAGGGCGACATTGAGGCCGAACATGGCGACATAGCCGATGTTCTCCCACAGCGCAAAGCCCAGGGCCACGAACACGCCGTACACCACACCGTCGAACTGGCAGTTGAACTCGGGATTGCGCCAGGTGCGGCTCTTGAGCAGGACGTATTTTGCCCCCTCTTCGGCAAAGGCGACCACACCGAAAAAGAGCAGGATGTCGTAAAGCAGGTTCTCCTCCGGGAAAAGCCGGCCGAGCAGCGCCATGCCCACGCGCTCGAGCAGAGACGCGACGGCGGTGGAGGCGATGCCGAACAGCACCAGGGAGATAAGCAGACTGGGACTCTCCTTTTCGAGTCTGTCGCACTTCTCGACCTTGACAAGCAGGATGATTGCCGGGATCACGGCCGCGGCAATGATAATGGGATTGATCGTGTAAACCATTTCTCTCTTCTCCTTAGGGTTATCATGGTTCCAGCATAGCATTTTATGCGCCGTAAATCAAGAAAATCCTTCTCATACTATTCCTTAATAAGAAGCTTTATTGGATTCCCGAGAGAAATTTGCGCCAGACTAGGCGAAGCCCGCAGAGCATAATGGAGATATATGGTCAAGGGCTTCAACGAAGTC
>CADAUZ010000030.1 GCA_902791215.1 Oscillospiraceae bacterium
TTACTGATGCCCTAATTATACTATAAAACTGTTACCTATGTCCTTGGACGTTCTGTAACCTATGTTACCAGTCTATACAGCCCTCGGCGGCCCGCGCGGAGCAACTTACAAATATGCAGGAATCCCCGGCGAAAACGTACAAATGTGGCGAATTTGCCGGGGACATAAGCAATTATTGAGATTTTACTGACAGGCCGCCGAGGGCGTCGGCCCCTACGATCGACACGGTTTTAGCGTACAATAATTGTGCCTGTAATTTACCCGCTTTGTGCAGCGCCTCGCTTATTTGAGACTGCGATAGTCCTCGCTCTCGCTGATGGAGTCGGGCGGGAAGAACTCCTCGACGGGGAAGTGGATGCGGCTGAAGAGGGTGCAGGGATCGTCCGTGACCGTGACGGGGGACTCCTTCTCCGGCAGGCAGTAGTCGTAGGCCGGGACCACAAGCTGGGTGTCGCGCTCGAGACGGATGATGCTGAACTGGCCCACGGTGGCAAACCAGCGGCGGGCGGTGTCGTTGAAGACGAGCTTCTCGGTGAAGGCAGCCCGGATGCCCTCGGGGATGCTGCGGTGCTCAAGCTCGGTTGCGATGACGGTCTCGGTGTCGGCAAGCTTGCAGTAAAGGCAGATGGGGTCCACCGCGCTCACGACCGCCGTGGGCAGATCGGCCCCCACAAGACTTCCGTCGGAGCAGAAGGTGCGTACATTGCCCACGCTCCCGAAGAGCATGACGCGCTTATCGAACACGCACAGGCCCGTGACGGTCTGCCCGGCGGGGAAGGTCTCGCCGGTGACGGCGTAGAAATAGGTGCAGTCCACGGTGTAGTAGCCGCGGTTGAAGCTCACCGGCTCCACGCTCACATCGACGTTTAATAGCCTTGCGCTCTTGGGACGGATGTTCAGGGCGTTTTCTATGTAGGCCTGGGAGCTCTCGGTGGGGTAGACGCGCAGATCGTCCACGCAGTCCTTGTCGCGGCAGCTGTCGTAGATTTTCCGCGTATTGACACATACGGCTTCCCGAATGGATGCCGGGCTCTCCACAGGCCCGTTTGTTACTCTGTCGGCCATACAGATACCTCCTAAAAGATAGTTGCACTACAGTCTATGCGGCACGGTGCGGATTGTGATGAATCGGACTTTACGAAACGGCGGTTTTGTGTTATTCTGTCTCTATAGAATACGGAAAATACGGAAAGGAGAAGCTGACATGAAGCGCTTTGTTTGGATGATCGCCATGGTGACGCTGATGATGATGCTGCTGTCCGGCTGCTGCATCAGCCACGATATGCAGCCCGCCACCTGTACAGAGCCCGCCAAGTGCTCCAGGTGCGGCAAGACGGAAGGAGAGCCCCTGGGACACACGGAGGTCACCGATCCCGCCCAGGCCCCGACCTGCACTGAAACGGGCCTGAGCGAGGGAAGCCACTGTTCGGTCTGCGGCGAGGTATTGAAGGCGCAGGAGGCCGTCGCGCCCCTGGGCCACACGGAGGTCATCGTCCCCGCGGTCGAGCCGACCTGCACGGAGCCCGGCTGCACAGAGGGGCTGCACTGCTCGGTCTGCGGCGAGATCCTGAAATCGCAGGAGCTCATCGAGCCCCTGGGCCACACCGAGGTCATCGTCCCCGCAATAGAGCCGACCTGCACGGAGCCCGGCTGCACGGAGGGGCTGCACTGCTCGGTCTGCGGCGAGATCCTGAAATCGCAGGAGCTCATCGAGCCTCTCGGCCACACGGAGGTCATTGTCCCGGCAATCGAGCCGACCTGCACGGAGCCCGGCTGCACGGAGGGGCTGCACTGTTCGGTCTGCGGGGAGATCCTGAAATCGCAGGAGCTTATCGAACCCCACGGACATGACTGGGAGGAGGCCACCTTCTCGCACCCGCGCACCTGCCGCGTCTGCGGCGAGACGGAGGGCGAGGCCCTCGGCGCAGGGCTCTTTGTCGCCGTCCCGTCCGGCACCTGAAAAGCAAACACGCAAGTCTGCGGGTATTTCACTCTTGAAATGCCCGCCTTTCTTATGTATAATGTACAGGTCATTTCCGAAGGGGGTGCGCTCTATGGATCATCTCGGTTTCATTCATGAGGAGCTGGATATCAAGATCCTGATTCTCTATGTCCTGCGCCGCCTGCCGGGCGTGGTCGACCCGAACGTGCTGGGCGATCTCTGCCGCGGCTGCGACGACGGCTTTGACTATTTTGAATACTCCGACTGCCTGGCGGACCTCATCGACAACGGCCTCATCGCGGAAAACGAGGACGGCTTTCAGATCACCGACAAGGGCGCGCGCAACGTGGAGGTCGTGGAGACCGACATTCCCTATTCCGTCCGCAGCCGCGCCGACAAGCTCCTCAAGCCCGAGCGGGACCGCCTGCGCCGCGAGGCCATGATCAAAACCGGCCACGAAAACGAAAAGGGCGGCTGCTTTGTGAGTCTCTCTATGTCCGACGGGGAAGGGGACGTCATCAGCCTGCGTCTTCTCTGCGGCGGCGAGGAGCAGGCCAAAACCATGGAAAAGAACTTCCGCAAAAACGCGGAGGCCTTTTATCAGCAGCTCATCGAAATGCTGAGCAAGAAGTAAAGTCTGAACCCTGCCTCCCCCTCTGAGGGAGGTGGCATTCGCCGTCTCACGCAAGGCGAATGACGGAGAGGGTCCACCGACTTTTTGACGTGTCCGACAGCCCTCTCAGTCACCAGTGCTGCGGCACTGGTGCCAGCTCCCCCAGAGGGGGAGCCAGGATTTCTACCGAAGGAGGATCATTATGCACACATTCATACCCGAGGGCTACAAAAGCCTGTTGTCCATCTACGACACCCAGAAGGCCATCAGCCTGTTAAAGCGCATTTTCGCGGACAATCTCGGCGCACGGCTCGATCTCTACCGCGTCTCCGCGCCGCTGTTCGTGGACGAAAATTCCGGCCTGAACGACAACCTCAACGGTTATGAGCGCCCGGTCTCCTTCGATATCCTGCACGCAGACTCCCGGGCCGAGGTGGTGCAGAGCCTTGCCAAGTGGAAGCGCATGGCATTAAAGCGCTACAACTTCTGGCCGGGCAAGGGCCTGTATACCGACATGAACGCCATCCGCCGCGACGAGGACGAGCTGGACAACCTCCACTCCGTCTACGTCGACCAGTGGGACTGGGAGAAGGTCATCCTGCCCGAAAACCGGAACCTGGATTACCTCAAGTCCACCGTCATGGACATTGTCGCCGCCATCTGCGACACCCAGAGCACCATGCAGGCCATTTACCCGCAGCTCACCGCGCTGCCGAAGCTTGAAAAGCGCGTGAGCTTCGTCACCACTCAGCAGCTCGAGGACATGTACCCCGAGCTCACCCCCAAGCAGCGGGAGAACGCGTATCTCAAGGAACACAAGACCGCCTTCATCATCGGCATCGGCAAGCTCCTGAAGTCCGGCAAAAAGCACGACGGCCGCGCCCCGGACTACGATGACTGGGACTTAAACGGCGACATCATGTTCTGGGACGATCTGCTCGGCTGCGCCATGGAGATCTCCTCCATGGGCATCCGCGTCGACCCCGCGTCCCTGGACCGTCAGCTCACCCTTGCCGGCTGCGACGACCGGCGCGAGCTTCCCTACCACAAGGCCCTGCTCAATGGCGAGCTGCCGCTGACCATCGGCGGCGGCGTGGGCCAGTCGCGCCTTTCCATGCTGCTTCTGGGCAAGGCCCACATCGGCGAGGTGCAGGCCTCCATCTGGGACAGCGAGACCCAGGAGATCTGCGAAAAGGCCGGCGTGATGCTGCTGTAAACACCGTCAAGCGTAATGCCGTGCCATAATATCGTATGGGAGGGGCTTGCCCCTCCCGTGCTGAGATGGCTATATACCCTATAATCATGTTGGGCGAATTCGTTAAAAATGTGCGAATTCGCCCATAAACACATCAAAAACGTGCTGCTTTCTGCCGGGAGGGGCAAGCCCCTCCCCTACGGCGGGGGATCGTCATTGCTGCGCCTGCCGCTTTATACACTGCGTTGGGTCCATCACCCGCCCGTGGGACTGGGGCTGAGCGAGGGACTCGGGCTTGCCGACGCCTCGCTGCGGCTCAGACCGTGCATGAAGCCGTTGACCGCGGTGGAGTGCACGTCGCCCGCGATGACCTCGCCGTTTTGCAGGTACAGCGACACGATCACCTTGCCCGTCCCGCCCGGGTAATTTGTCACGTCGTAGCAGTACTGGCGGCAGCTCTCGCCGAGGTGCTTGTTGAGATCAAAGCCCTGCCGTAGCTGGATCTTGTTGTATTGGGCCATGATGCCCTCCAGCTTCTGCGGCACCACCACCGAGCGGAAGCTCTCACTGTCGCGGTCAATGTCCCAGCCGAGGCTCTTGAGGTAGGCCTCGCGGCCCTCAATGGTATTCAGATCGGGCGTATCGTCCTTCACAAAAACGCTCTTTGCCGTGAAAAACAGCAGCAGGATGAGTGCGCACACCAGCAGGAGCGTCAGGATTTTCTTTCGCGTAAAGCCTTGTGTTTTCCGTGCCATAGCCTTCTCCCTTCCGCCGCAGTCAGGCTGCGGCCTCTGTCAGCACAGCATATTCACACACGGACAAAGTTATGTCAGGAGCGTTACGATGAGCCAAATGAGACTGGATAAGCTGCTCTCCGAGCTGGGGGTCGCCTCCCGGAAGGAGCTGCGGGACATCATTCGCCGGGGCCGCGTGCGCGTGGACGGCGCTGTCGTCACCGCGCCCGAGCAAAAGGTGGACGCCGAGCGGAGCGAGGTAAGCCTTGACGGTGAAGTCATTCGCTGGCAGCGCTTTCGTTATTTCATGATGGATAAGCCCGAGGGGGTCCTGAGCGTCACCGAGGACCGCCGCCAGCAGACCGTCCTGGACCTTCTGCCGGAGGAGCTTCGCCGCCTCGGCCTTTTCCCGGTCGGAAGGCTCGACAAGGACACGAGCGGCTTATTATTGCTCACAAACGACGGGGACTTTGCCCACCGGGTCATCTCCCCAAAGTCGGGCGTGGAGAAGCGCTACCGGGCTGAGGTGGAGGGCGTGCCGGACGAGCGGGATGTGCGCGCATTTGAACGGGGAATCGTCCTGGCTGACGGGACAGAATGCCTGCCCGCAAAGCTCGAGACCACGGGGGAGAGCGTGTGCTTCGTTACGGTGATGGAAGGAAAATACCACCAGGTCAAGCGCATGCTGGCTGCCTGCGGCAAGCCCGTGGTGCACCTGAGAAGACTGTCCGTCGGGGCACTCACCCTTGATGAAAGCCTTGCACCGGGCGGCGTCCGGGAGCTTTCGCAGGAGGATTTGTGCAAGGTGTTGAGCGATTTTGCTATTGGCAATTAGTCGAAAAAAGCCCGGCTTTGTCGGACGGTTTTTGAGCGTTAACAACACAAAGCGAAAAAAATTCACAAAAAACCCCGATAGTTTCTATTGATAATTACATAAAAAAGCGTTATTATGGTAGGCGACGTATGCGGCAGGGGAGGGAAACACCCCGGGCAGTTTTGACAAAATGCTCAAAAGCTGCCGGTACTGCATGCGATTGGGAAAAAGAGCGGTCCGCCGAGGCGGACGATCCGCCGCGCGCAGCCAATAGGAGAGGGCGGCGCATTCATGCGGCAGAATGGGAGAGAGAGTATATGTCCAGCAGAATATTTCAGAATGTGATCATTCAGATGAAGGACGCGGTGGACAGGACCATCGGCGTTGTGGACGAGCAGGGCTTTGTCGTGGCCAGCAGCGAGCTTGCCATGATCGGATCGAGACTGGACGATTTTCATCTGTACGAGTTTGACGGCAGCGAGAAGCCCGTGACCACGGCCTCGCGCACCTACTACGCCCTGTACTCCCCGGGGGCCAAGTTCGACTACGCCGCCTTTGCCGAGGGCACCGACGCCATGAGCCGCACCATCTGCGCCATCTCAGCCGTCGCCTTCAACGAGGCCAAGAACAACTATGAGGAAAAGCACAACAAGGCGGCTTTCATCAAGAACATCATCTCCGACAACATCCTCCCGGGCGACGTGTACGTGCGCGCCAAGGAGCTGCACTTTGTCACCGACGAGCCGAGGTGCGTGCTGCTCGTGCGCCAGATGGAAAACCCCGACGTCGCCGCCGTGGAGGCCATCCAGCGCATCTTCCCCGACCGGCAGAAGGATTTCGTGCTGAACATCAACGAGACCGATATCGTCCTCGTCAAGGCCCTGCCGAGCGCCAGCTGCCCCGAGGAGGTGCAGAAGGTGGCCCGCAGCATCGAGACCACCCTGCAGGAGGAGCTCGGCATCAAGTGCGTCATCGGCGTCAGCACCAACGCCCGCCATCTGCGTGAGCTTGCCGACAAGTACAAGGAGGCGCAGGTCGCCATCGACGTCGGCCGCGTCTTTGAAAGCGAGAAGACCATCATCAACTACGAAAGCCTGGGCCTCGGCCGCATCATCTACCAGCTGCCGACCACCCTGTGCGAGATGTTCTTAAACGAAGTCTTCAAGAAAAATCCCATCGAGACCCTGGACGAGGATACGCTCGAGACCATCAACCGCTTCTTTGAAAACAACCTCAACGTCTCCGAGACCTCGAGAAAGCTGTATGTCCACCGCAACACCCTGGTCTACCGTCTGGAGAAGATCAAGAAGATGACGGGCCTTGACCTCAGAGAGTTCGACCACGCCATCGTCTTCAAGGTGGCCATGATGGTCAAGCAGTACCTCGACTCGCTGAACAATAAATATTAAGCCTCTTAACAGCGCCGCGCAATACTCATCGCGGCGCAAAACAACCCCTTTGGGAGGACTTTTTCATGGTAGTTATGCAGAACGTGCGTAAGGTGTACGAGAGCAGCAACACCGTCGCGCTCGACAACGTGAGCCTTACCATCGAGGACGGGGAATTCGTCTTCCTCGTCGGCCCCTCCGGCTCCGGCAAGACCACCCTTATGAAGCTCATCACCGGCGAGGTGCGCCCCACCTCCGGCCGCGTCGTGGTCAACGACTTCGACATGGGCACCATCAAGCGCCGCAAGCTCCCTAAAATGCGCAGGACCCTCGGCGTGGTGTTCCAGGATTACCGCCTCATCAAGGATATGAACGTCTATGACAATGTGGCCTTCGCCATGCGTGTCGTGGGCGCGCCGAACCGGGAGATCCGCACCCGCGTGCCGTACATACTGGAGCTCGTGGGCCTCGAGGGCCGCGAGAAGAGAATGCCCGGAGAGCTCTCCGGCGGCGAGCAGCAGCGTGTCGCCATTGCCCGCGCCCTGGTCAACAGCCCGCGCATGATCGTGGCCGACGAGCCCACCGGCAACCTCGACCCCGTGCGCAGCCTGGAGCTGATGCTGCTGCTGGAAAAGATCAACGAGATGGGTACCACCGTCGTGGTCGTCACCCATGAGAAGGAGCTGGTCAACGCCTTCTCCAAGCGTGTCATCACCATTGACAGCGGCGAGATGACCGGCGATACCTCGGAAGGAGAGTATTACGACATATGAGACTGGGTTATCTGATCCGCGAGGGCTTCCGGAGCATCACCACGCACGGCTTCATGTCCTTCGCCACCGTCGCCATCATTGTCGCCTGCCTCATCATCATGGGCAGCGTCTCCCTTCTGTCCCTCAACATCGACGCGCTCATCAAGGACCTGGAGGACCAGAACGAGATCGTGGTCTTCGTCGACGAGTCGCTGAGCTACGAGGCCGCCGCCCGTGACCTCCAGCGCAACATCGAGGCGGTGGACAATGTGGCCTCCGTGCAGTTCGTGTCCCGCGGCGAGGCCATGGACAGCTTCATGAGCAAGTACGACGCCTCCCTCATGGAGGGCATCGACGAGGAGGTCTTCCGCCACCGCTTTGTGGTGCATCTGAACGATATCGCCCACATGTCCCAGACCAAGGCCGATCTTGAGGCCATACGCGGCGTTGCGAAGGTCAACGCGCATATCGACTACGCCAAGAGCTTTGTCACCATCCGCAACGTCGTGACGGTGGTTTCCATGGTGCTGATCGTGATGCTGGTGTTCGTGTCCTTCTTCATCATGTCCAACACCATCAAGCTTGCCACCTTCGGCCGGCGCGAGGAGATCGCCATCATGAAGATGGTCGGCGCCACCAACAGCTTCATCCGCCTGCCCTTCGTGGTGGAGGGCCTGGTGCTCGGCATCATGGGCGGGTGCATCGCCTTCCTCGCCACCTGGGGGCTTTATAACCTGGTGACGGGGCGCGTGGTTGGCTCTATCACGGGCACGCTTCTCAATGTCATCCCGTTTCGGAATGTCGCCCTGCAGGTGTTTGTCGTCTACATGGCCATCAGTGTGCTGGTGGGTGTCTTCGGCGGTGTCAACGCCATCAAGAACTATCTGAAGGTCTGACATTGTCTGGTATTTTTTGCAGGAGCAATTTATGAAAAGGAAAAAAGCATACTCCCTGATCGCCGTGACCCTGGCGGTGCTGATGCTTTTGTCGCTGGTGGTGAGCGTGATCCCGCTTTCGGCTTATGCCGATGAGATGGACGAGCTCGAGAACCTGCGGGCGAGAAAGGCGGAGCTTACCGGCCAGGTCGAGGAGATCAAGGAACGTATCCTCGGCCTGCAGGAGCAGAAGGCAAACGTCCTCGAGCAGATGGTCGCCCTTGAGGAGCAGCACCGCCTGGCCGAGGAGCAGCTCGAGGTGATCGACGAAGAGATCCGCGGCTATGAAAAGCTCATCGAAGCCAAGGGGCAGGAGGTCGAAGCGGCGAAGGACCGCGAGAGCGTTCAGCTCGAGCGCTACCGCACCCGCGTGCGCGCCATGGAGGAGAGCGGCGGCTACAACATCCTGGCCCTCGTCCTCCGGTCGGAGAACTTCTCCCAGCTCATCACCGCCATCGACGACATGGGCGTCATCATGGAGAGCGACAAGCAGTTGCAGCGCGATTACGAGGCGGCCCGCGAGGAGACCGAGGAGGTCAAGGCCCAGTACGAGGCCGAAAAAGCTGTCTATGAGGAGCGCCAGACCGAGCTGCGCGGCGAGCAGCAGGAGCTGAGAGATACCATGGACAAGGGCGAGCAGCTTCTCTATGATCTCCAGGACGAGATCGAAGCCGCCGTCAAGGAGTGGGAGGACGCCCGCATTGCCGAGGAGGCCGCGGCCGCCACCATCTCCAACGTCATCGCAAGCTACAACGCCCGCAAGGCAGCCGAGCGCGCCGCCGAGCAGGCGGTCGCCCAGCAGGCCGTGGAGCAGGCCAGGCAGCAGATCACCGAAATGATGCAGGCAAACCTGGAGGCTATCTCCCAGGGCTATGAGCCGATCTACTCCGAACAGCAGATCCAGCAGTTTGCCCAGGAGGCCGAAGTCGGCTATGTGGCGGGCGAGCAGTCCAGCGGCTTTGTGTGGCCGCTGCCGTGTTCCCAGCGCGTAACGAGCCGCTTCGGCAACCGCTCCGACCCGTTCACCGGGGAGACCCGCTACCACAGCGGCATCGACATCGACGGCTACGGCAACGACGGCGCGCCCGTCATCGCCGCCGCCTCTGGCACGGTCATCACCGCCTCCTATGACAGCGCCTACGGCAACTATGTCATCATCGACCACGGCGGGACGAGCACCGTCTACGCCCACATGTCGGGCCTGGCCGTTTCCGAGGGCCAGAGTGTGAGTCAGGGCCAGACCATCGGCTACGTCGGCTCCACCGGCCGCGCCACCGGCACCCACCTCCACTTCGAGGTCTACGTCGGCGACGGCAGGGTAGACCCCGCCCAGTACTTCTCGGGCATCAGCTATTATAACTGCTGACTCGCAAATCATCACAGCGTTGTCGGGCCATCGACCGATGGCCGCGGTTTGACTCCGCAGAGCCTATGAACAGAAAGAGAAAAACCCTGTCCGTACAGCTTTTAAGCCTGATCCTCTGTACCGCGCTGCTGACGGCGCTGACGCCCGCGGGCCATGCAGCCGTCTCCCAGGCGGAGATCGAGGCCCTGCGCGCCCAGCGGGATGAGATCGAGAGCCTGCGCGAGGAAAAGCAGGCCGAGATCGACGAGCTCAAGGAAAACGCCGTCGGCATCCTGGTTCAAAAGCGCGCCCTGGACGAGCGCAACACCTACACCATGCAGCAGCTCCAGCTCAACGAGGAGGAAATCCGGCTGTACGACGAGATGATCGCCGACAAGGAGAAGGAAGTCCTCGACGCCCAGCGGCAGGAGCAGGAGCAGCTTGACCGCTACCGCGCCCGCGTGCGCGCCATGGAGGAAAACGGCACCGTCAACTATCTGGCCCTGATCCTCAAGTCGAATAACCTCGGCGAGATGCTCACCGCCATGGACGACGTGGGGGAGATCATGCTGCGCGACAAGGCGCTGGAGGACAGCTACATCCGCGCCAGAGAGAACACAGAGGAGATCAAAGCCGAGTACGAGGCCTACCAGAAGGAGGTAGGCGGCAAGCAGGACGCCCTGCGCCTGGAGCAGGAAAAGCTCCAGGCTGAGATCGACGAGGCGTCCCAGCTTCTGATCGGCCTGCATGACGACTACATGAACCGCCAGGCCGAGATTGCCGAGATCCAGGCCCAGGAGGACGCCACCAATACCGCCATTTCCGTCCTGGTTGCAAAGCTCGAGGCCGAGCGCGCGGCCGAGGCGGCCGCCGCGGCAGCAGCCGCCGGAGGCTATGGAGGCGGGGGCGGCGGAGGCGGTGCGGCCGCCTACGCAAACGGCTCCTTCATCTTCCCCGTGGCGACATACTCTTACATCTCCAGCCGCTTCGGCGAGCGTATCCATCCCATCACGGGCGAGCTTAAGAATCACAACGGCATGGATATTGCCGCCAACATGGGCACCGCGGTCTACGCCGCCGACGGCGGGAAGGTCGTCCTGGCCGAGTGGTACGGCGGCTACGGCAACTGCATCATGATCGACCACGGCAACGGCTACAAGACCCTGTACGGGCATCTTTCCTACATCGGGGTGAAAAACGGCCAGGCGGTCACCCAGGGCGATACCATCGGGCAGGTCGGCTCCACCGGCAACTCCACCGGCCCCCACCTGCACTTCGAGGTGTACTTAAACGGCTCGCGCATCGACCCGGAGCAGTTCTATTCCGGGCTGAACATCTCCGACGATGCCGGTGTGTAAAAAGAATACAGGCATGCCGGGCAGTCGCTTCTGACTGCCCGGCAATAAGTGATTATAACCCCGGAGGTCTTCCATGAGGCTTTGGCAAAGAATCTTAAACGCCATCGTGCGCTTTATCCATGCTGTTTTGAATATCCCGATCCGCCTGAAAATCGTGATCCTTCTGCTGGCCCTGTGCTGCGGCGCCGTCTGGTGGCAGACTCACCGCTCCATGCTCGACGCCGTGGGCGGCAAGAACGAGTTTGACGAGGCCATGCGCTACATCGAGATCAAGAACGTGGTGGATGATCGCTACATCGACCCCGTTGACCGCAGCACTCTCGGCGACAACGCCGCCGCCGCCATGATCGCGGCTCTCGGCGACAAGTGGAGCTACTACATGTCGCCCAACGAGTATAAGGCTTTCCAACTCAGCTCCACAAATGAATACAGCGGCATCGGAATGGCTATCCTGAAAGAGGAGCACGGCGGCTTTGAGGTCATCTCTGTCAACATGGATTCGCCCGCCGCCTGGGCGGGACTCACGGCGGGGGACGTGATCACTGCCGTGGACGACATCGACCTGACCGACAAGACCCTCGACGAGGCGAGAAAGCTCATCCGCTCCCGCCTCAACACCAAGTTCGTCCTGACTCTCAGCAAGGGACGGCGCGAGATCGAGGTCGACTGCTCCGCCATCTATCACAGCTCGGTTTTCTGCCGTCTGGAGAAGACCATGGCAGGCTATGTGCAGATCAAGAACTTCGAGGCCGGTACAGCCCAGGACGCCATCGACGGCATTGAAAAGCTCCTGAACCAGGGCGCGGTCGCCCTGTGCCTCGACCTGCGCGGCAACCCGGGCGGACTGGATACGGAAGTTGCCCAGCTGCTGGACTACCTGCTTCCCAACGGCAAGCTCTTTGTGCAGCAGAACAAAAACGGCAAACAGATCGTCACCGAGTCCGACGGCATGTGCATCCAGATGCCCATGTGTCTGCTCATTAACGCCGAGACCTACGGTGAAGCCGAGGTCTTTGCCGCCGCCCTGCAGGAATACCAGTGGGCAACGCTCATCGGCGAGCCCTCCACCGGCAAGACCAGGACCCAGGAGACCATCGTCCTCTCGGACGGCAGCGCCATCCGCCTGTCCACCGGCACCTACCTCACCGGCAGCGGCGTGGACATCAGCGCCCGCGGCGGCGTTTCGCCCGACTACATCATGCACAACTCCGACCCCAGCGCCACCGGCACCACCGCCGGCACCACCGGCGACAGCTCCGGCACCGGCGTCACCTCGGACGACGAGCAGCTCATGTACGCCCTCAAGATTTTGAGTTGACACGGGGCGGGAAAATCAATATAATCTATCAGGTTAAAGACACTTTTAATAATTCAAGTTTCAAATAGTTGCCGGGCTGCGGCAGAAGGAGAAGGTCACTATGGCA
Organism: Oscillospiraceae bacterium; assembly: GCA_902791215.1. Lineage (GTDB taxonomy): Bacteria > Bacillota > Clostridia > Oscillospirales > Oscillospiraceae > Limivicinus. The sequence goes on from CADAUZ010000030.1 coordinate 12,501, forward strand.
AATGCAAGCAGATTCAAAATGAGTCAGGAGCGTCTTGACGCGCTCAAGGAGGAGCTGTACTATCTCGAGACTGTGCGCGAGAAGGAAGTCGCGGAGCAGATCAAGGAGGCCAGAAGCTTCGGCGACCTGTCCGAGAACAGCGAGTACGACGAGGCCAAGACCGAGCAGGGCAAGCTCTACTCCAAGATCGCCGAGCTCAAGGTGCTCATCGAAAACGCCGAGATCGTGGAGAAAAACGAAGAAGATGTCCCCAAGGACTCCGTCACGCTCGGCAGCATTGTCAAGGTCCTGGACCTGGAGTTTGACGAGGAGGAGACCTACGAGATCGTCGGCTCTCAGGAGGCAAACCCCAAGGCGGGCCGCATTTCCGACGACTCTCCCGTAGGCCGCGCTCTGCACACCCACCGCGCCGGCGACACTGTCACCGTCGCCGCCCCCGCGGGCGAGATCAAGCTCAAGATCCTTTCCGTAGAAAACAAGTAATTGGAGTTACCCATGAGCGAAGAGAGAAACAACAATCAGGCTCCCGAGATGGAGCTTTCCGAGATTTTGCAGGTGCGCCGCGACAAGCTGGCCGCCCTGCAGCAGGAGGGGAGAGACCCCTTCCGGCAGACAAAGTTTGCCCGTACAGCCTGGTCGCAGGAGATCAAGGACAACTATGATGCTTTTGAGGAAAAGCAGGTAAAGGTCGCCGGGCGCATCATGTCCAAGCGCGGCATGGGCAAGGCCATCTTCTGCCACATCAAGGACGATAAGGGCCTTATCCAGCTCTATATCCGCTCCGACGCTGTGAGCGAGACGGAGTTTCTGGACTTCCGCAAGTACGACATCGGCGATATCGTCGGCGTCGGCGGCTATGTGTTCAAGACCAAGACCGGCGAAATTTCCGTGCATGTGCAGTCGGTGGTGCTGCTTTCCAAGTCCCTGCGCCCGCTGCCCGAGAAGTTCCACGGCATGACCAGCACCGAGCTCAAGTACCGCCAGCGCTACGTCGACCTCATCGTCAACGACGACTCCCGCCGCAACTTTGAGATCCGCTCCCGCTTCATCTCCTACGTCCGCCGCTACCTGGACGGCAGGGGCTACATGGAGGTCGAGACCCCGGTCCTGAACACCATCTCCGGCGGCGCGACCGCGAGACCCTTCATCACGCACCACAATACCCTGGACATCGACATGTACCTGCGCATCGCAACCGAGCTGAACCTCAAGCGCCTCATCGTCGGCGGCATCGAGCGCGTCTACGAAATCGGCCGCATCTTCCGCAACGAGGGTATGGACACCCGCCACAACCCGGAGTTTACCTCTGTCGAGCTTTACGAGTCCTATGCCGACTTTAACGACATGATGGATCTCTTCGAGGAGCTTCTGTCCGGCGCCGCTATGGAGATCCTCGGCACCTACGATGTGGAGTGGCAGGGCCATCAGGTCTCCCTCGCCCCCGGTTTCCGGCGCCTGACCATGGCCGAGGCCGTCAAGGAGTACCTGGGCGTGGACTTCATGGCCATCACCGACGATCAAGAGGCCGTCGCCGCGGCGAAGGCTGTCGGTGTGGACATGGACAAGGTGGAGCCCACCTGGGGCCACGCCCTCTATGAGTGCTTCGATCAGAAGGTGGAGGAGAAGATGATCCAGCCCACCTTCATCACCATGCATCCGGTGGACGTTTCGCCCCTTGCCAAGCGCAGCCCGAAGGACCCGCGCCTGACCGAGCGCTTTGAGCTCTTCATCTGCTGCAGCGAGATGGGCAACGCCTTCTCCGAGCTCAACGACCCCATTGACCAGAAGCAGCGCTTCCAGAAGCAGGTCGAGCTGCGGGCCAAGGGCGACGACGAGGCGGGCATGATGGACGACGATTTCATCAACGCCCTCGAGTACGGCATGCCCCCCACAGGCGGTCTCGGCATCGGCATCGACCGCTGCGTCATGCTCCTCACCGGCGCAAGCTCCATCCGGGATGTCATCCTGTTCCCGACCATGAAGCCTCTGGAGTAAAAAAGCCTGTATTTACAACGCTTCCGACAATAAAAACGCTTTGCCCGATGCAGCATTTTGCTGTGCTCAGGAAGGCAATACCATCATAATGAGAGAACACTCCCTGAAGAAATTTCAGGGGGTGTTCTCTTTCATTTTCTTCGCGGCTGTGTGGATGCAGACTGTTTTCCGCTTTTGTACCGAAGTGTACAGAAACATTAAGGAGCTTACTTGATTACATTCAGCGCAGTATGGTATAATACTAAAAACTGCGGAAGCCATTCCCTAAGCACGAAAGAGAGAGGATTGATTGTCATGAAAAGAATCGCCGCCCTTTTTGTCTCGGCATTGCTGCTCATTTCGACCTTGTTCTGCTCCGGCCCCGCGGCACATGCCGACGGATTTGTCCAAAACAGGATGATCGTCGACAACAACGGGGGCTATATAAACGTGCTTTCCATATCCCCGTACTTCGGTTCCCTGAACGATTGTTCCCATATTCCATTCTACTATGCAACGGCGACCTCGGAGCTGAGGGAGGGGAACATCCTCTTTTCCGCGGCCTATGCCATTGACGAGACAGTCAGCCGCCCGTGGGTCGAAGGCGTACGCGGCAGCGGCAGCGGCGAGTCGCTCACGGTCTGGTTCAGCAGGGCGGAAACAATTGATGTGCTCTCACTCAGACTTGGATACGCCCGCAGCGCCGACCTGTACTACTATAATAGCCGGCCCAAGACTGTCCGTTTTGAGTTTTCGGACGGGAGCTGGGCTGACTATGTGTTCGGGGACCGCAACCAGGAGCAGATCATCCGGCTGAGCAGGGGCGTTGAGACAACGTATGTAAAGATGACGATCCTGGATGTGTACGCAGGGGATTGCAGCGATACCTGTATTTACCTCGTGAAAGCATATCGGCTGGGGCAAACAGGCTCTCTCAGGCTGTCGCCGTTCAATGACTACCGGAACACCTATTATCAGGTGCCTTTCTATTCCGCGACGGCGTCTTCGGAACTCAGGGAGGGTGATACCATCTTTTCTGCCTTTTACGCGATTGACGAGACGGTCAGCCGCCCGTGGGTCGAAGGTGTACGCGGCAGCGGAAGCGGCGAGTCGCTCACGCTCTGGTTCAACGGGACGAAAGATGTTGATGTGCTGTCGCTGCGCCTGGGATACGCGCGCAGCGCCGAGCTGTATTATTACAATAACCGCCCGAGGACCATCCGCTTTGAATTTTCGGACGGGAGACAGGCCGACTATGTGTTCGGCGACATCAATCAGGAGCAGATCATACAGCTGAGCGAAACGGTCAGGACGAACTATGTCAAGCTTACGATCCTGGATGTGTACCCGGGAGACTGCAGCGACACCTGCATCTATCTTGTAAAGGCGTACTGTGCGTAACAGTCACCGATCTTAGCCGTACAACAGAGCGGAAGGCCGCCGGAGTAAAACCGAATCGTTCCCAAAGACCTCAGGAGTCCGCCTCCCGAGGCCCGTTCCGTTTTCAGAAATATTTCATCCACAGGGGTTAAAATGCATGAAAAATCCCCATTGACATTCACTTCGGAGCGAATATAATTAATTTCAGATGTTTCAGCATAAAACATTATCAGACGGCTGAAAACCAGGACAGGCTTTGTATACAGGCGTATATACTGCATACAAAGGAAAATATTCAAAGGAGGCGTTCTTATTGAAAAAAATCATCGCGGTCCTGCTCGCGCTCGTGCTGTGCATGGGCCTTTGCGCCCCGGCCTTTGCCGATGACGGGTGGACGATCTTTGTCTACCTCTGCGGGTCGGATCTGGAAAGTCAGAACGGCTTTGCAAGCGACAACATGCAGGAAATGATCGACACCACCGCAAACTCCGGCGTGCGCTTTATCGTAGAGACCGGCGGCGCGTCCGCCTGGCAGAATGACGCATCTCCCGATGAGCTGGACCGCTTCGAAGTCAGCGGCGGCAATGCCGTGATCGTCGACCGGCAGCCCCAGGAAAGCATGGGCAAATCCGAGACGCTGCGGGATTTCCTCCGCTGGGGCCTCACAAACTACCCTTCGGCCCATAAAGGCCTGGTGCTGTGGGATCACGGCAGCGGCAGCATCAACGGCGTCTGCTTTGATGAGCTTGCCGAACTCCAGAGCCTCACCTTGCGGGATATCGACAACGCCCTGACCAGTGTGCAGGAGCTTGTGCCGGACGGCTTCGACTTCGTCGGCTTTGACGCCTGCCTGATGGGCACGCTGGAAACCGCCAATATGCTCGCTCCCCACGCAAAATATATGATCGGCTCCCAGGAGCTCGAGCCCGGCACCGGCTGGGATTATAAGGCCATCGGCAATTGCCTCGCCGCCGATCCCGCCGCCGACGCGCTCACGCTCGGCAAGGCGATCTGCGACGGCTTTTATGAAAACTGCGCGGCAAACGAGCAGGAACATGACGCCACGCTCGCGCTGGTGGACCTGAGCAAGATCGGCGCGCTCGCCTCCGCCTTCGAGTCCTATGCCGAGCAGCTGTATAACGCTACCGACGACGAGGCAAACTTCACGCCCATCTGCCGTGCCATCAACTCCGCGGAGAACTTCGGCGGCAACAACCGCAGCGAGGGCTATACCAACATGGTTGACCTCGGCGGCCTGATCGCTGCCGGGTCCGAATGGTCGGACAACGCCAAGGCCGCCCGCGAGGCGGAGGATGCCGCGATCGCCTACCAGGTGCTGGGGCCGGGCCATAAGGATGCCAGCGGCCTGTCCGTCTACTATCCGCTCCAGGTACAGGGCTCCAGCGAGCTTTCCATCTTCCGCGATGTCGCGGTCGGCACGCACTATCTCGCGCTGGTCGACAAGATCGCCTACGGCTTTGCAAACGGCGGCAGCTGGGCCGGGTATGACCCCAATACTCCGTGGGACTGGAACAGCATGGTGCCGGACAGCACCCAGAGCACGGCCATCAGCTTCTCGCAGGAGCCCACGCTGGACGAAAAGGGCGTGTATTACTTCGTCCTCTCCGAGAAGGGCCTGAACTATACCGAGTCTGTCGAAGCCCAAGTCCGCACGTACTCGGATGACGGGAAGGACTGCCTGTCCCTCGGTATGACCAGCGACGTGATCGCCGACTGGAAGACCGGCCGTGTCGAGGATGATTTCGACGGCCTGTGGTTCTCCCTGCCCGATGGCCAGAATCTCAGCGTCAACCTCGTCGACGAGCGCGACGACTACGACCTCTACACCAGCCCCGTCATGGTCAACGACGAGTATACCAACCTCCGCTTCGCCTGGTATCATGACAGCGGTGAAGTCAAGCTCATGGACCTGTGGGACGGCGTCAGCGACAACGGCATTGCCGCCCGCCCGGGCGAGTCTCTCAAGACCGGCGACCGCATCGTTCCGCAATATGACGCTTTTGATGTGGACACCTATGAGGATTCGACCTATTCCGGCGTGGAATATGTCTGGACCGACGGCGATACTCTCGGCTTTGGACCGCTTGCCGACGGGACCTATCTCTATTCCTTCTACATCAATGACATCTTCGGCGGAAGCTTTGTCACGGACTATGTCACCTTCGTCATTGATCAGGGCAGCATCAGTTTCAACGCGGCCTGATTTGTCCGCATTTCCCGCCGCTCCGGCGCGTTAGAGCATTCCCTGTTTTCGTTTGGGTGCGTCGCAAAATGCGTGTCATCCTGAGCGTAAGCGAAGGATCTTTCCCGGAAAGGTTGCAAAACCTTCAAAAGAAAGATCCTTCGTCACTTCGTTCCTCAGGATGACAAAACGATAAGCATTTTGCAGCGCGCCCTTTTGATTTTATATCGGTACTGCGTTTTCCTTCTGCAAACTTTGGACATGGCAAGGAAGCTATGATATACTGGAATCGTATGGAGCAAATCTCTGACCATTGATTATTTTCCCCGTCTGCGGTACAATGACGATAAAAAAGCGGAAAGCGAAGAAAACTGCATTCTTTTTTTGTCGGCTTGCCTTATATCAAAAAATATAACAGGAGGGAAAAACCATGACGAAGAAAAGACGACTGTTTGTGTTTCTCCTCGCGCTGACCATGCTCTTCGGCGCGCTCGGCCCGGGGGCGCTGGCGACCGAGGCGCAGCCCGGCGCTCAGATCACGTACCTGTACCCGGAGACGCAGACCACGCTTGACGGCTGGGCGGAGGGCTCCGAGGTCCTGGCAGAGCTTGTGCGCTTCGTACAGGAGAGTGTGGACGAGACCAGTGATAACTATATCCCGCCCGAAGACCGCATCGCGGTCTTCGACATGGACGGCACGCTCTACGGCGAGCGCTTCCCGACTTACTTCAACGACTGGCTCTTTATCCAGTACGCGCTGTATAACGCGGACAATATCGCGCCGGAAGTTTTGCGGGACTTTGCTCGCCAGTGGGAGGACAAGGTGCTGCGCGGCGCCGTGATGCCGAACTTTGACGCGGACGAGCGCTTCTACGGCCCGCAGCTCTATAAGGGCCTGACGATCGCGGAGTACAAGGACGTGGTGCGTGCCTTCAAGCAGATGCCCTGCTGGGGCTTCGAAGGCATGACCTACGGCGAGGCCTTCTTCAAGCCCATGATCTCCGTGGTCAAATACCTCTACGATAACGGCTACATCCTCTATGTCAACAGCGCCACCTACCGCGACGCGGTGCGCACCATGATGGAGGGGACGCTGGATCAGTATATTCCCTTGAACCGCGTCATCGGCACGGACCTTCTCTTCAAGTCCACCGGGCAGGGCGACACCGACGCCATCGACTACACCATGCAGCCCGACGAGGACCTCGTGATCGCGGGCGAGCTCTTCGTGAAAAACCTCAAGGTCAACAAGGTCTTCGCCATGCAGCGCGAGATCGGCAAGGACCCTGTCCTGGCCTTCGGCAACTCCACCGGTGACTTTGCCATGGCGAACGCCGCCCTGCACAATCCCAACTATCACGGCGAGGCATTCATGCTCCTGTGCGACAATACGGAGCTTGACTACGGCGATGTCGCCAAGGCTCAGAGCTTCGCCGAAAAGTGTGACGAGGCGGGCTTCCATACCATCTCCATGCGCGACGATTTCACGACCATCTACGGCGACAACGTACATATGGTCCCGGCGGAGCAGACCCTGGCCCCGGCGGCTTAAGAGGAGAAGAGGAAACGAAAACATGAAAAGATTTTTGACCTGCCTGCTGGCGCTCGCGCTCTGCCTCTCCGTCTCCGGCCTTGCCGCGGCGGAAAACCCCGCCTCCTGGGCGCTCATCGAAAAGGCCGTGCTGCTCTACGCGACTCAGGGCGAGGAAGCGGCCGATCAGCTCATCGCACTGATGGAGGAACTGAAGGAGACCGACCCCGAGGCGGCTTCAAAATGGGCGCGGATCTTGCAGCTTTGGAACGATAAGGACCTGACCGTAAACGAGGACATCCTCCCCGACGGCTTGCCGGATACGGACGCGCTTTGCCTTGTTGCTCTGGGCTTCCAGCTCAACCCCGACGGGAGCATGAAGGACGAGCTTATCCACCGCCTCGAGACGCTCAAGCGCTGCGCCGAAAAATACCCGAAGTCCTGGATCGTCTGCACCGGCGGCGGCACCGCACGGGACAACCCTGATGTCACCGAGGGCGGGCAGATGGCAAAATGGCTGCGCGAAAACGGGGTGGACGCAGGGCGCGTCATCGTCGAAAACCAGTCCCAGACAACGGCGCAGAACGCCCGCTTCACGCTGGAGCTTTTGCGCAAGAACTTCCCCGAGGTCTCCAAACTCGCCGTCATCTCCAGCGACTACCACATCGCGACCGGCGTGCTGCTCTTCGGAGCCGAGGCCATATTGCGCGGGTATGATGACATGGAGGTCGTCTCCAACGCGGCCTGGAAGGCCCCCTCGGGCACGCTCTCCCCGATGTTCCAGGCGGGCGCGCTCATCGAGCTGCTCGGCGACAAGCAGACCGCCTACGACATCTACTTTGACAATTACGACATTCACGAGATCATCCCCCTGGACTGAGAAAAGAAAAATAATTTGGAGGAAAAAATGGACGAAATGAACATCAGATCAAGCTTTCTGCAGGAAGCGATCGCAAACATGATCGAAAAACTGATCGACCAGAAGACCGGCTACCGGCCCGACATCCACTTCAACGATCCCATCCGTATCACTTATGACGGCGAAAAAGCGGTGGCGCATGTGAACCTGGACCTGGAGCTGAAGCGGGAGGACCTGGAGGGGATGCTGCAGGGCCTGATGTGAGACAGAGGGAGAAACACCTTGACGGATCTCTATCGGCTCGCGGAGAAAAACATCCGCATCAGCTCCGTCTATCCTGCCGTGCACGGCATGTGCCGGGACTACCGCGCTCTCGGAGAGGCGGATTTTGAAGTCGTGACCGACGGGGCGGACATCGCCTTCGAGCGCGAAAAGTCCGCCCGGGAGGACAGGGCAGAGGGCCTGCCGATACGGCAGTACGAAGAGCCCTACCTGGAGACCCTCGCGGTCTACCGCAAGATCGCGGAGAAGATGCCGGAATACAACACGGTGCTGTTCCACGGTTCCTGTATCGCCGTGGACGGCGCCGCCCACCTTTTTACCGCCAAAAGCGGCACCGGCAAATCCACCCATGCCCGCCTCTGGCGGGAATACCTGGGGGAAAGGGCCTTCATGGTCAACGACGACAAGCCCCTCATCCGCGTGCAGGACGGGCAGGCCCTCGTCTTCGGCACCCCCTGGGACGGCAAGCACCATTTGAGCCGCAACACCGCCGTCCCCCTCAAGGCCCTGTGCATCCTGCAGAGAGCGGCACGCAACACCATCGCGCCCGTCTCCGCCGCCGAGAGCCTCCCCATGCTGCTCCAGCAGGTCTACCGCCCGGCGGACGCCGCAGCGCTTATAAAAACGCTGGCCCTTGTCGAGAGCCTGGCCGCGTCCGTGAGCCTCTGGCGGCTCGGCTGCAATATGGATATCGAGGCGGCACAGATCGCCTACAACGCAATGAAAGGCTGAGAGCATGAAACTGAACAAAGACTTTATCGTCCACCATACCGCCGGTGAGAGCCTGCTGGTGCCCGTGGGCAGCGCGGATTTTTCCGGCCTCGTGCGCGGGAACAAGACCTTCGGCGCGGTGCTGGACCTCTTGAAGCGGGACACTACAGAGACCGAAATCGTCTCCGCGCTGGCGGCGCGCTTTGACGCGCCCGCGTCCGTTATCGCCGCCGATGTGGATAAGGCGCTCGCGGAGCTGCGCAAAATCGGGGCACTGGATGAATAAGACGCTGCGCTGGCTGTGGCGCGTGCCGGGGCGGAAAAAGGGGATCGTGGCTGTGCTTGCCCTGGTGCAGGCGCTCTACGGCGCGTCCGGGGTATTCTACGCGCTGCTGCTGCGCTCCGTCGTGGACGCCGCCGCGGCGGGGGAGCGGGACGCCTTCTGGCGCAGCGCGCTTATGACGCTGCTGCTCGTGGCGGGGCAGCTGGCTCTTGGCGCCGCGATCCGTTTCCTCAACGAGCTCGGCAGGTCGGAGCTTGAAAACAGCTTTAAAAAGCGCCTCCTGCACGCGCTTTTGCACAAGGACTACGCCGCCGTCAGCGCCGTACACTCCGCCGAATGGCTCAACCGCCTGACAAACGACGCGGTGCTCGTGGCGGGAAGCTTCGTTGAGATCCTGCCGGGTCTTGTGGGCATGGCGGTCAAGCTCATAAGCGCGCTTACCATGCTCGTGGTGCTGGACCGGCGCTTTGCCGCGATCCTCATTCCGGGCGGGATACTCCTCGCCGCGCTGACCTACGCCTTCCGCCGGGTGCTCAAGCGCCTGCACAAGGCGGTGCAGGAGCAGGACGGGCAGCTTCGCATCTTTCTGCAGGAGCGCATCGGCAGCATGTTGATCCTCCGCTCCTTCGCCGCCGAGGAGCAGACCGAGGCGGAAGCGGCGGCAAAAATGCGCGCGCACAAAAACGCCCGCATGCGCCGCAACCGCTTTTCAAACGTCTGCAACGTGGGCTTCGGCGCGGCCATGAACGGCATGTACCTTTTCGGCGTGATCTGGTGCGGCTACGGCATCCTGACGGGCACCATCAGCTTCGGCACCCTGACGGCCATCACCCAGCTCATCGCGCAGATCCAGGCCCCCTTTGCCAATATCACGGGCTACCTGCCGCGCTTTTACACCATGATTGCCAGCGCCGAGCGTCTCATGGAGATCGAGGACTACGGCGAGGACGAGGGGGTGCCCCGTCCGCTTGAGGAGGTCACGGAATTCTACGAAAAGCGCTTCTCGTCCATCGAGCTTGAAAACGCCTCCTTTACCTACTATCCCGCCGCCCGGAGCCTGAACGAGCTGAGCAAGGAGCGGCAGAGCGTGGTGCTGTCGGGGCTGAACCTCTCGGTGCGAAAGGGCGAGACCCTGGCCTTCACCGGGCCGAGCGGCTGCGGCAAGTCCACGGTTTTGAAGCTCCTCATGTGCCTCTATCCCCTGGACGAGGGGAGCCGCAGGCTCCTTGACCGCGAGGGCGGGGAACGGGAACTGGACTTCCGCTGGCGGCGGCTCTTTGCCTATGTGCCCCAGGGCAACGCCCTCATGAGCGGCACGGTGCGCGAGGTCGTGAGCTTCGCCGAGCCTGAGCGCAGGGGGGACGATGAGGCGATTTCAAGCGCCCTGCGCATCGCCTGCGCCGACTTTGTCCACGAGCTGCCCGACGGTATGGACACCCTGCTCGGCGAGCGCGGCACGGGCCTGTCCGAAGGACAGATGCAGCGGCTTTCGGTTGCGCGGGCCATCTTCTCCGGCAGTCCCATTCTGCTGCTGGACGAGGCCACCAGCGCCCTGGATGCCGCGTCGGAAAAGCGCCTGCTTCAAAACCTGCGGGAGCTTACCGACAAGACCGTCATCATCGTGACCCACCGCCCGGCGGCGCTGGAAATCTGCGACCGGGTGCTGCGCTTCACGGAGAACGGGACGGAGGAAGAAACTATGGAAAAGGGGAGAGGCAAGGCATGATACGCCTGGATCTGATCACGGGCTTTCTGGGCGCGGGGAAGACCACCTTCCTCCTGCGCTACGCGGACTATCTGCTGCGCCGGGGGGAGAAGCTCGGCATCCTGGTCTATGACCACGGGGCACTGAACGTGGACCTGCCGCTGCTGGGCTCGCTGCGCTCGGATAACTGCGAGCTTGAGACCCTGGCCGGGGGCTGCGGGGCCGACTGCCACCGCCGACGCTTCCGCACAAGGCTCATCGCCATGAGCATGGGCGGCTATGACCGGGTCATCATCGAGCCGTCGGGCGTGTTCGACATGGACGAGTTTTACGACACCCTGGCCGAGCCGCCGCTGGACGCAAAATACGAGCCCGGCAGCGTGATCGCCATTGTGGACGCAAAGCTCGAGCCGACCTTGAGCCCGGAGGAGGACTTCTTCCTCGCCTCCCAGGCTTGCGGCGCGGGGGCGATCGTCCTCAGCCGCTGCCAGCTTTCGACACCCGAGGAGATCGAGGGCTGCCTTGACCATCTCGACCGGGCGGCGGCAGAGATCCGCTGCACGGAAAAGCTGCGCGGCCGGGTGATCGCCAAGGACTGGGCGGCGCTCACCGATGAGGATTTCAAAGCCCTCGCCGACTGCGGGCATGTCGCGGCGGACTATGTCAAGACCATCGCGGGCAGCGACGGGGGCTTTCAGTCCCTGCCGTTTCTGGGGCTTTCGCTCACGCCTGAAGAGCTTCGGGAGAAGACCCGCATGCTTTTTGAAGACGGGCGCTTCGGCCGCGTCCTGCGCGTCAAGGGCATCGCCCGGGAGGACGGGCACTTTTATCAGCTCAACGCCACGCCCGACGCCTTCCACACCGAGCCCGCCCCCGGGGGCCGCCCGGCCCTGCTTGTGATCGGCATGGACCTCAATGAGGACGAGATCAGCCTACTGCTCACCGGCGCAAAGCCCGAGCACCATATCCTTTGACAGACAGCGCGGCCCGGTGATATACTGTCAGCTGCAAAATATCTGCGCACACCCGGGCACCTACATAAGGAGAGATGACAATGGACAGAAAAATGTTTCAAAAGGGAGCGCTGATCTTCCGCGAGGGGGACACGGCCGACTGCATGTACGCGGTAAACAGCGGCAGGGTCGGCGTCTATGCCGCTTACGGCACCGCGGAGGAAAAGCTCCTGGCGGAATACACCCAGGACGGGTACTTCGGGGAGATGGGGCTTCTGGAGCACGCGCCCCGCAGCGCCGCCGCCGTCGCCCTGGAGGACAATACCTGCCTGGAGGCGGTCAATGAGGAGAACTTTCTCGTCTATTTCCGCGAGCATCCGGAGCAGGTGCTGCGCATCATGCAGCAGCTGAGCGGGAACCTGCGCAAGGCCAGCCGGGACTATGCGGAGACCTGCCGCCGCATCGCGGAGCTTTCCGCAGAGGAGGACGCGAAATGAAAACCTACAAGCGCGATGAGGTCATTTTCAGACAGAACGACTTTGCCGACAGCATGTACGATATCCTCTCGGGCAGCGTCGGCATCTATATCGCTTACGGCACGGAGGACGAAAACCGCCTCGCGGTTTTGAAGGCCGGGCACACGCTCGGCGAGATGGGCCTGATCGACATGGCGCCCCGCAGCGCCACCGCCGTCGCCCTGGAGGACGGCACCGTCCTTGCTCAGATCAGCGAAAAGGAGTTTGCCGCCTATTTTGACGATAAGCCCGAGCGCCTGCTGGAGATCATGCGCCAGCTCAGTACGCGCGTGCGCAACCAGACGAAGGATTACGAGGCTGCCCGCCGCATTCTGGACAGCATGCTCGCCACCCGGCCCGAAAAGCGCAGCCCGACGCTCAAGAAAGAGGTGAAGCGGCTGCTGGATTCCTATAACGAGACCATGAATCTGGTCAACAAATACGCCGGCAGCAGCATGTTTTACCCCTTCTCGCCGGATCAGTTTTAAGCGCGGGCAAAGGTGAGAGCATGGCATTTTCCGATTTTTCCCTGACCGTGCTGGGCTCCCGCGGCTCCATGGCCTTCGGCGGCGAGCAGTGCTCGCGCTACGGCGGCGACAGCTCCTGCTACATGGTGCGGGCGGGGGAGGAGACGGTCTTCCTGGACGGCGGCACCGGCATCTGCGCCGCGCCCTCAAGCTATCCGAAGGACCCCATTGTCCTGCTGACCCATCTGCACCTGGACCACATCGTGGGCCTCGGCATGTTCCCGGCCCTGAGCAACCGCGAGCTGCGGGTAAAGATTTACGTGCCCTTCTGCCGGACGCGCGAAGAGGCGGAGGGGAGCCTGGGGAGGATCTACGCGCCGCCCTTCTGGCCGGTGCGCCTGACGGAGTATACGAGCAGCCCGGAGCTTCTGCCGCTTCCCGATCAGCTCACGCTGGGCGCGCTGCAGATCGACGCCATCCCCGGCAACCACCCAGGCGGCTGCATGGTCTTCCGCCTGCGCTATGAGGGAAAGAGCATCGTGTACGTCACGGACTACGAGTATGAGGAGAGCTCCTTCGAGCGTATTGTGCGCTTTGCCGAGGGTGCGGACCTGCTGCTGTTCGACGCACAGTACGCGGATACCGAGCTGCCCGCAAAGCACGGCTATGGCCACGCGAGCGCCGGGCAGGGCATCGAGCTCATGGAGCGCAGCGACGCAAAGCGCCTGCTGCTCATCCATCACGACCCCCAGAGCTTCGACCGTGTCCTCGCCCAGCGGGAAACGCTGCTGACGCACAAAAAGGTAGAGTACGCCCGGACCGGCCAGCGCATTATGCTGTAGGGCGATCCTCACTCCTTATGAAAAATACAGTCCCAGCTAGGTGGCTGAGACTGTATTTTTGGATTTGTTTCACTGTTTTGATAGAATTTCAAGTACGGGGGTGCACCGCCTGTTCAGGGGGTGCATTTCGATTAAGGGGGGTGCAAATGGCAAAGGGGGTTCAAAGTGAACGATTATTGACGTGGCAAGGTGCGTACCTGAATCCATTCTTGGGGAAGAGGATAATTCCTGCTTACACATGTTTCTTCAAATTCAGAGCGAGTGAATGGGCCAAGAACCTCTTCAGAGGACACGACAAAGATATAGTAATCAAGTTCACCATGAGGCTCCTTCGTATAGTCCTCTTTGTCTGGTTCCATTGGCTCATGCTGTACAAAAATGTAATTATCATCCCATGCGACAGCGTAAACTTCTTCCTCGATAATAGTGCTTGCACTTGATTCGCCGGTACGCTTTACCAGTTCAATATCATGACCGCTCAACCGCCAGATTTCATAGTTGGCTATCAAAGGTTCAGACGCCCAGTCTCCAGCACCGGCACATCCACAAAGGAGAAAAGCAATCACTAGTATCTGGAATAGTAAAGACAGTTTATTCACTTTATACAAGACTCGATTTATGCGCTCAACAATTCTCATGGCTGAATCTCCTTCTTACCTTCAACAGATAAATCCATTGTATCATAGATTAATAAGAAAGCACGCTAATTCTATCAAAATTAGCGTGCTAATTTGGTGGAGGTGAGGGGAGTTGAACCCCTGTCCGAAAGCACTTTAACAGGAACTTCTCCGGGCGCAGACGATTGTTTGCATTCCCTCGTCCCGGCGGGAACCGTCACCCTTCGGGTCTTGGTAGCTTCATTGTGCATGGCGCGCTCAAAGCTTTGCGCGCTCACGTTCACCACTCATCGACGCTGCATCCCGGGCCGTGGTACTCCCGGGCGCAACGCTCGCTAATTAAGCAGCGAGAAGAACTCTATCGTTAGTGTTCTTTAATTTATAAAGGTTTGCCCGTTTTAAGGATGCCAGGCGCATCCGCCCGCTATTCCTGCCTCCACGCCCCCGTCGAAACCGTTACACCCCCTCGTCAGACGAATACCATAAGGTCATCTGCCCGCGCAAGGCGCGGTCAGATCGACCGATGGTATTCGTCTTCCTCTCGAACTCGAAGTCAATGCTTCGAGTTCGTAAAGAACGATGGGAACGAAGCCTGCTGCGTTCCGTTTCCGCGGTTTGCGTAAGAGCCGCGAAAACTGCACATCCGCAGTCTCCTTCTTCCTTTCCAACGCAGACCCGCATACGCTGGGCTCTGCGTTGGGGAAACGAGGAAGACCGATGGTATTCGTCTTCCATTCCAACTTAAACCCACGTTGTTGGACTCTGCGTTGGGGAAACGATAGAGAACGTTTCAGAAAATATCGGAAGGGGAAGAGTGAGGCAAGTTTTCACTCTTCACTTTCCACTTTTCACTTTCATTTTTATTCCTTGACCGGCTCGGGATACTCCACGCCGAAGGTCTCGACCGTGACCTTCTTCATGACCTGGGGGATGCGGGGCTTGTCGTTGTAGTCGGTGCGCACCGCGCAGATCTTGTCGACCTCCTCGATGCCCTCCGTGACCTTGCCGAAGGCGGCGTACTGGCCGTCGAGATGGGGGGAGTCCTCGTGCATGATGAAGAACTGGCTGCCGGCGGAGTTGGGGGCCATGGTGCGCGCCATGGACAGCACGCCGCGGTCATGCTTGAGATCGTTCTTGAAGCCGTTGCCGGAAAACTCACCGTGGATGGTGTAGCCCGGGCCGCCCGTGCCGACGCCCTTGGGGTCGCCGCCCTGGATCATGAAGCCGGGGATGACGCGGTGGAAGATCACACCGTCATAGAAGCCCTTTTTCACGAGGGAGATAAAGTTGTTGACGGTGTTCGGGGCGATCTCGGGGTAGAGCTCGGCCTTCATGATGCCGCCGTCTTCCATCTCAATGGTGACAATGGGATTGCTCATCGGTAATTCCTCTCTTTCATGGCTCTGTCTATATCGCGCTTGGCCTCGCGGTCTGCGGCGCTGTCGCGCTTGTCATGGAGCTTCTTGCCCTTGCACAGGCCCAGCTCCACCTTGACGCGGCTGTCCTTGAAATACAGCGACAGCGGGATCAGCGCGACGCCGTCCTGCATGACGCGGGCCTGGAGTTTCAGTATTTCCCGCTTGTGCATCAGCAGGCGCTTGGGGCGCATGGGATCACGGTTGAAGATGTTGCCGTGCTCGTAGGGGCTGATGTGCATGCCGCGGGCGAAAAGCTCGCCGTTTTTGATGGTGCAGAAGGAGTCCTTGAGGTTTACCTGCCCGGCGCGGACAGACTTGACCTCGGTCCCGAAAAGCTCGATCCCGGCCTCAAAGCGCTCGAGCACGAAATATTCATGAAACGCCTTGCGGTTGGCTGTGATCTGCTTGGTTCCCGTCTGCTTCGGCATGCCGCTCACTTCCTCTCACGGAACAGAGCTTATTATAACACAGAGTCTTAAAGAAGAAAAGAAAAATTTGTAAACACCTTAGCCCCCCCTTGCTTAAAGGGGGCCGTGTTGCAAAATGCACTGTCATTGCGAGACCAGTTCTCAAACTGGTCGTGGCAATCCGTTTTCTCCTTCGTAAAAGAAACGGATTCCCACACCAGTGACATCGGTCACTGGTTCGGAATGACAGGGTGAAAGCATTTTGCAACGCGCCCGGGGGGATTCCGCTATCCCATTCGCCGCACCCGCCGCTGCCGCATCCCCCTTGTCCTGAGCGGCGGGCGCGGCCTTGCCAGCAGCAGGCCCACGCCGCCGCGCTCGTAAAACTCCGCCTCCAGGTCCCGCCAGGGCTCCAGCCCTGCGCTCTCCAGACTCAGGCGCACCGCCGCGCGCACATCCCGCAGCTCCTCCTTCGTCAGCAGCAGGGCCAGCGCCTCCGATGATACACACACTGTAACCATATCGAAATCAAACGCCTCCGTATGTAAACTTTTTCGACACAAAAACGCCGCTTTAAGCCGATTATAAGCAAAAGTTTTTTGAAATTCCACGCAAAAAATATGGAAATTGCAAAAGTCTTATGGTATACTGCACTTGCGCAAATTATGTAAATCCAATTAACGTCAACAAAATTACGACTCCGCTCCGGCGGGGAAAGAGGATAGTATGGATCTTACGGAAAAGAAGCTCAGCGGTGAGCTCAAATATACCGGCGTGATCGTGAGCGTCACGCTTGACAAGGTGGAACTGTGCGACGGGCACCAGACCCTGCGCGAGGTGGTGCACCACCCGGGCGGCGTGGGCGTGCTGCCCCTGGATACCGACGGCAGCTGCTACATGGTGCGCCAGTACCGTTACCCCGTGGGCGCGCCGGTGCTGGAGATCCCGGCGGGGAAGATCGACCACCACGACGATCACCTCTCCACCGCCGTGCGGGAACTTTCGGAGGAGACGGGCTTCACCGCCGACGAGTATATAGACCTGGGCTGCTGCTACACCTCGCCCGGCTATACGGATGAGATCATCCACGTCTACCTCGCCCGCGGCCTGCACCGCGGCAAGAGCCACCTGGATGAGGGCGAATTTCTCAACGTTGAGAAGTTTGCCTTTGAGGAGGTCTTCAACATGGTCATGCGCAACGAGATCATCGACGCCAAGACCGTCATCGCCTTCTCCAAGGCCAAGCTCTGGCTGGAGGGCCACAAATAAGGGGCTTGCCAGAAACCGATCTGTATGATATTATCTATGCTCGGCAGCCTGTTGTTTGCGGCTGCCGGACTGACGGAAGGTGTAGAAACGTGGAAAAATATGTGATCAACGGCGGGACCACCCTGCACGGCGAGGTGGAGATCAGCGGCGCGAAAAACGCGGCGGTCGCCATCATCCCCGCGGCGCTCATGGTGGACGGCGTCTGTGTAATAGAAAACATGCCCCAGATCAGCGACACCGAGATGCTGCTGACCATCCTTAAGGAGCTGGGCGCGAAGATCCGCTATCTCAACCGCTCCACGGTGGAGATCGACTGTACGGACGTGTGCATGCAGGACGCGCCCTATGACCTGATGCGCAAGATCCGCGCGTCCTATTATCTCATCGGCGCCATGCTCGGGCGCTTCGGCCATGCCAAAACCACCATGCCCGGCGGCTGCAATTTCGGCGTGCGCCCCATCGACCAGCACATCAAGGGCATGAACGCCCTCGGCGCGGACGTGGACGTGAAGTCCGGCTTTGTCTATGCCGACGCGCGCGACGGCAAGCTTCACGGCGCAAGGATCTATCTGGACAAGGTCTCCGTCGGCGCGACGATGAACATCATCCTTGCCGCCACCCTGGCCCAGGGCCGTACTATTATCGAAAACGCCGCCCGCGAGCCGCACATCGTCGACCTTGCAAACTTCTTAAACTCCATGGGCGCGGACATCCGCGGCGCGGGCACCGACACCGTCAAGGTCAACGGCGTGGAAAAGCTCCACGGCGGCAGCTACGCCATCATCCCCGACCAGATCGAGGCGGGCACCTACATGGTCGCCGCCGCGGCCACCGGCGGGGAAGTGCTCATCAAAAATGTCATTCCCCGGCACCTTGAGTGCATCAGTGCAAAGCTCCGCGAGACCGGCACGATCGTGCTGGAAAACGGCGACTCGGTCCTCGTCAAAGGCGCGAGCGCGCTTAGAAAGATCAATGTGAAGACCCTGCCCTATCCGGGCTTCCCCACGGACATGCAGCCTCAGATGTGCGCGCTGCTGTGCGTGGCAAACGGCACCTCCGTCATCACGGAGGGTGTGTACGACAATCGCTTTAAGTACGTAAACGAGCTTCGCAAAATGGGCGCCGAGATCCAGGTGGACGGAAGAGTCTGCGTGGTCGAGGGCGGCAGACGCCTCAGCGGCGCGCCCGTTCTGGCCTGCGATCTGCGCGCGGGCGCGGCGGTGGTCATCGCCGGCATGTGCGCCTCCGGCACCACGGTGGTGGAGGATGTGCGCTTCATCGAGCGCGGCTATGAGAATTTTGTGGGCAAGCTCAATGCCCTCGGCGCGGAGATCCGCATTGTGGACGAGCGCGACGAGTACGACGGAAGAGAGAAAATCCTCTCCATCATGGGATGAAGATAAAGGTTTTTGCCAGCGGTTCCGGCGGCAACTGCATGTTATGCAGCGAGAGAGATACACATATCCTCATTGACGCCGGGATCTCCATGCGCAGGCTGCGGCAGTCGCTGCGGGCCTGGGACCTGGATATAGACGATATCGGCGGAGTGCTCATCACGCATGAGCACTCCGATCATGTTTCGGGGCTGAAAATGCTGCTGAAATACTTTGATCTGCCGCTCTACGCCCCGCACACCGTGGCATCAAGGCTCTGCGGCATGCTGCCGGACGCGGAAGACTTCATGCACGTCATCCGCCCGGGGGAGGACTTCCGCCTCGGGTCGGTGAGGGCGCGGGCCTTCCACACGCCCCACGACACCGACGAGAGCGTGGGCTATCGCCTCGAGGGCCGCGGCACCTTCGCCCTGGCCACCGACATGGGCCATGTGACGGAGGATGTGCTCGCGGGGCTGACCGGCGCGGACACGGTGCTCATAGAATCCAACCACGACCCCGATATGCTTATAAACGGGTCGTACCCGGTGCCGCTCAAACGCCGCATCCTTTCCGATCACGGGCACCTGTCAAATCCCGACTGCGCGGCCCTCGCCGCAAAGCTTGCGGAGACCGGGACAAGGACGGTGATCCTCGGGCATCTGAGTAAAGAGAACAACCGCCCGGAGATCGCCCTGTGCGAGACGGAGCGGGCGCTTGCGGGCCGGGATGTGAGGCTCTTCTGTGCGCCGGTGTACGGATGTTTGAGTCTGAATGTGTAAACATATCGAAACACCTTTTTTTATACATAACTGTTTTTTGTCGTAGGGGAGGGGCTTGTGCCAACACCCATAAGAGAGTTTTGAAGCAAAAATGACTTGGTAACTGTCTGATAAGGGTTGGATAAAAGTGGGAGAGAGATACTCGGACCGTGAGTATCTCTCTCTTCTCTATTATTTGTGTAGGTACGTATCCCTGTCTCTCTGTTGGCTTAGTACTCATATTTTGATAGAAAAATGCACCAAAAAAAAGACTCGGGTGCATTTTAGATTTTTCAGGGTGCATTTCCGAAAAAGCAGGGTGCATTTTTCGGAGAGTAGGGTGCATTCCTGAAAATCGGGGTGCATTTTCCCGAGAGTCGGGTGCATTTCTGAATAACAGGGTGCATTTTGGGAAAGCAGGGTGCATTTCCCGTTGCCGTGGTTTGCTATGGCCCTTGTGATCGAGGCGCTCTGTCAGGCGCTGTCCATAACGCTTCCCGAGCTGATGGACGGCGAGGATGCGGCAGAGGACAGCGTGCGGGTCTATGACGACACGCAGATGCTCGATCTGCTGCGGCGCACGCAGGAGCTGGAAAAGCAGAAGGGCGTTCTCTACGGCCTGATACTGATCGTGCTTGGAATCGCCTGCAGCGCGCTTTCCGCGACCACCGGCGGCTCCGAGGTGCAGGACTTCGTATCCGGGCTCCTGATGGGGCTATCCATTGTGGAAATGCTGGCAGGCATTGCAGTCATCGGTAAAAAGCTTCTCCGGGGATAACGCGCCGTTAGTCGCCGGTTTGCTTGAAAAGATAACGACGGGCTGATATAATAAAATCAATCCGGTATATTGAAAGTGTTTCACACACAAAGAGCATGGAAGGATGATTTCGATGTATCTGTCAGGCCATTTCCGCTCCATTGCCCGCAAGGCGCTCCGCGGCTTCTGGACGCTGACGATCGGCGTAACGCTGCTGGCCGCGCTGCTGGGCAGCGGGGTAGATTTCGCATCCGGCAGTGCCTCCGGAGGGCGCATAACCCACAGTTATCAGGATCCCGGCGAATACTACAGCGTCTATATTGAGGAACCAGGCTTCAGCATGTCGCGCACCTTTCTGAATACGCCGGCAATTACCCGCGCGCTGACCATAATTGTGCCGGTCATCACAGTGCTGGCGGTAATTCAGCTGCTGATCGGCGGCGCAATCGAGCTGGGACTGAAGCGCTACAACCTCGACCTGCTCACGCATGAAAACCCGCCCGCCTTCGCCACGCTGTTTTCCCGCTTCAGTATTTGGGGACGGGCGTTTGGCCTGCGTTTCATGACCACGCTGCTGACCTTTCTATGGTCGCTTTTGTTCATTGTTCCGGGTATTATCGCAAGCTATCGCTATGCGCTTGCGCCCTATCTAATGGCTGAGAACCCGGATATGGACGTGATGGAGGCCATTGCCCGCTCCAAGGAGCTGATGGACGGCAACAAGGGGCGGCTGTTCTGCCTGCAGCTGAGCTTCATTGGCTGGAGCCTGCTGTGTGTGCTGACGCTGGGCATTGGGTATCTTTGGCTCGCACCCTATCAGAACGCCGCCGAGGCCGCTTTTTATCTTGAGGTAACCGGTCGCACGGACGCGATGCCCCGGCCTGATCTGACCGCAGACGCGGAATAAACTGTAAAGGACGAAAAATATGAAGGAAAATCGAAAGCTGCTCAAGGAAGTGCTTCGGGATGTTCAGAAGGATATGACGGACGAAGAGGTGCTAGCGCTGCTGGCGGACAGCCGCGTATCCGTCAATCCGGCTGAGGAAAAGGCAAAGTACACCCTCGGCCAGCGGGCGGCAGACGCGATCGCCAAGTTTGCCGGCAGCTGGGCGTTCATCTTCTCGTTCACCGGCGGGCTGGTGCTGTGGATGGTCATCAACACGGTGCTGGCAACCCGCGCTTTCGATCCGTATCCGTTCATCTTGCTGAACCTTGTGCTGTCCTGCATCGCGGCTATTCAGGCGCCGCTGATCATGATGAGCCAGAATCGACAGGAGGAAAAGGATCGCCGCCGCGCCGAGAACGACTACAAGGTCAACCTGAAAACCGAGATCATGATCGAGGATCTCTACGACAAGGTCAACGCCATTCTGGCCAAGCAGTCGGCGCTGGAAAAGCGGCTGAATCAGCAGAATAGTGAAGCAGCCTCAGGCGCTGCATCGAACGAACCGAAAAAAAGCTGAAGCATTTCTATGCTGAGCTCTCAGTTTGCAGTATCTTCGTTTTACCTGACTTCATTTCAGAGGAGTGTCATGTCGCGTCCGATTTTTCATGAACTCCAGATAGAGGCTGTACAGCACGGCGCAGACAGGGACGCTGAAAAGCATTCCAAGAATGCCGAACACCTCGCCGTCCTCCCGCCAGCCCACAACGTGCCGTCCGGAGGACGCGCCGATATCGATTGCAAGGAAGTATTTCATTCATTCAATTCTGGGGAAAAATGCAGCGACAGGATATCCAAGTTGCCCTCCTTTACCGTCAGACAAAGCGCGGCATGGGGATGGCCTTGAGGAATCGTCAGCGATGCAGCCGCCCATTTTTCAGAACGGAAGGCTACGCTTCCAAAGTTTCTGTCGTTGATTTTAATATGATCCGCCCATTGCCTCTCGTGGTCACACGCAGTACGGTATTGCCCTAATAAAAATTACAATCCAGATGTAAATCAGGTCCATGTTGTTTTGTTTGATTCTGCATCCACATATTCAGGAATGGGAGCCGAAAGCAGGAGTGGCAACAGTAATGTGCAGAAAAACAAAGAGGTCAATGCTGACAATAAATTTGGGATTGATGTGATTCTAATGAATCACAACATGCCAAATATTCAAAATGTAATCGATCTTTTAGGAGGTGATTAAAAATGAAATTTCGTATCATTTCAGCATGTATGATAGCGTCATTATTCTTAACTTTCTTTGCATCCTCACGTTCGGAAAACGATTTACCTCAAGCCGATCTTCTATCTTATGATTATTCTTATAACACCAACTTTGGTATCGGATATCAAACAAATACCGAATTAGAACGATCCGATATCAAAAATAATCAGTGGAATGATGAAGACAAATGGATCAAGCTATGGTTAAGAATTCATATATTGACTCCCCAAAATGGTGAATGGAATCATCCGCAGCAGTATTGCCAGGCAATCAATGTAACCAATGTAAAGGTTAGCAGTACCTGCCTCCAAGACATCCATTATCGTCCTGAACTTCTACCTTCTTCCAACGCGCTTCCTCTCAACTGCTCTCCTACAACAAATTCTCTTTCATTTCAAACATCCCCTCTGAAATAGAAAGCGCCCCGCGGATGGCAGGGCGCTGTGGTGGTTATTTTATCCTTCGATCTGGATCGTTTTATGCTCCGGAAGCGCCACCGGCTTCTCTTTCGGGAAGTCAAGCGTCAGGACGCCGTCCTCAAACTTGGCCTTGACGTCTTCTTCATTGACATTCTCGCCGATGTAGAAGCTTCTGGTCATGGAACCCGAATAACGCTCCTGGTGGACGATCTTGCCCTTCTTGTCCTTGCCCTCTTCTTCAAGGCCTTTGGACGCGGTGATCGTCAGGTAGCCGTTCTGCAACTGCAGATCGATCTGATCTTTCTTGAAGCCCGGCAGGTCCACTTTCAGCTCATAGCCTTCGTCGTGTTCCTTCAGATCCGTCCTCATCACCCGTGCTGCATGCTTGCCATACAGCTTGTGATCCACATCGGATTCGAAGCCCCTGAACGGGAAGTCAAACCAGTCATCAAACAAACTCTCTCCAATAATACTCGGTAACATAAGTCATGCCTCCTTTTGCAATCACTATGTTTGTTACCTGAGCAAGGGGATGGAGGTCATCCATTCGATCTCTGTTCCTTTGTTCGATTATCATTATAGCACCGAGCACCGCTTTTAGCACTGTCAAGAGGAGAGTGCTAAAAGTGTGTGAACAATCATTACATATTTTGTTAACTCATACTCTTTGCACGCAATTATAGCTTTGGCAGAAGATCCCGGCGCTTTTGCAGCACGGCTTGTTTCTCTTCAACTTCGTGCTTAAGAGCTTTCATATCGTCGCTTGCGGTGTCCTCCTGGTACAGCAGATCAATCAGCGCTTCCTGCTTTTCGATGATTGTGTTTTTGACCATAGCGGTGGGTTCAAGATTCACTTCGACCTCGTGCTTTACTTCGGCTACGCGTAGCTCGGCCTCCAGGCGAAGCCGCTCGGTCTCAGCTTTGATTGCTTCCACACGTGCGGCAATACGTTCTGTCCGGTAAAGGACCTCCGGATAAGCTTCCGCAAAACGGCGATGGAAGAAGGAGCGATCGTTCAGTAACAGACGAATCTCTTTGTTGATCGCCTCTGTGTCGTCCGCCTCGCTGTTCTCGACGCCGGTCTTAACCAGCTTCAGAACGAAGTGGGACATCACATAGTCCGCCGTAAAGATGCTAGACAAAATAATAGCCAAGGTCTCCCGCAGACGGAAGCTCAAGTGTCCAGAAAGACGCAGCAGCAGAGGATTGATCATTTCTACGATCAAGACTCCGCCCAGGCCAAAGAGGATCAAATTCCCTATCCATACACGGCCGTGCAGATTCATGGGCTTTTGACTGTAATCCCACCAGCGGGCATGGAATCGTTTCTCAAGAACAAAGCTCGTCATATACTCAACGACGCCGCATAAAATAAACGAAACCATGAATGTTGTACCGACAGAGGATTCCAATGGTGAAAGCCCTTTGACCGCGATTGTGATCAGGGCCGCACCTGAGCCATAAATCGGCAACCACGGTCCTGTAAGGAAACCGCGGTTGATGAACCGATGGAACTGGAAATACTTCAGAGTGACTTCAATACACCAACCGAGAAAAGCGTATGCGAAAAACAGCAATATGAGATTGATAAGGCTTTCTGCCGTCATTATCTGAACTCCTTTGTCTGGACATCAATGTAATGCATATGCATGAATTCATCATCGTTTTCTTTTGCTGCGAAAATCGGCAAAATAGTTAGAGATCAAAGTGAGCGCGAACTTTTGCACTTCTTTGTCCTGTCTTAGAGATTGAGCGATCTCCAAAGCGTGGCGAAGTTTGATCTCTGTCAAATCTGTAAGAGTAAAAGCTCCGGTAGATGTCATGATCTGAAAGAAGTCCTCGATGAAGGTCTCCCGCTCCTCCAGACTCATTCCTGCAAGCGTCTCGTTCATGGCTTTTTTAAACATTGCACTGCTTGAACTCAGTTCTTCCGAGCGCACAAAGCCAGTGCCGAGTACTTCCCATGTAAAGCCATCATGTGCTCTGGCGCCAAAGCAAGTACTTGTGACTATTTCAGGATCTTTGCCCGTTGAGAGCAACAAACCGACAATAGAGTTCTGCGGGATCAGAGAATGAAGTTTCGGTAAAAGCCTGCGATATCCTTCCTGATTTAAAAAGTCTTCCCGAAAACCGGGTCCGTCAAAACTGTAAACGCTGATGATCCGATCCTGGAGATCCTGCGGGAGCATCGAAGAAGCATAAACGGCAAGATTCCCACCTTTGGAGTGCCCACACACGATAAAGTTGCCATCATAAGCATCCATTGCCCAGCGAAGATAACGCAGGGCGTCTTCCTGCGCTGGGATCGTATCGATGATGGACATGCGGAAGTTTTCTTTCCAGGCAAAGATATTGTCATCAGTACCACGGAATGTAATAAATCGAGTGCCGTCAGGAATCTGGACCGTCAGTGCCGAAAACTGTTCCGCATTGTCAATATTATCAACCCTTCTGTAGCCAGAAAGCATCAGAGAACGAAAGCGAGGAACTGATGGCAGCCGATAAAAACTATCGAGAACTAACGGAGATGTCGCGATTCCAAGAGAGACACTGTCGTTTCCGACATGTGCACGATAAGCTTCAACGACCTCAACCAGATCTGCTTCCTGTTCATCCTCAGGAACTATGCCTGTCAGATCCGGACACCCGATTTTGGAGATGAGGTAGTAATCCGCTTCATTGGCAGGGCTGTTCATAAAACTCAGATCTCTGCACCAGTCCAAATAATCAAAGAGATCAGCCATGAAAAACCTTCCTTTCTTCAGCTACTCCTTAATTCCAAGCGCAGCAAAAACGGAATCGACCACTGCATGTCCCGTGCGTTCCATCGCTTCGTACGTGCTTCCCGCAACGTGCATGCCCGCAAGGAAGTTATCCAATCCGAACAGTGGGTTATCCACGGACGGCGGCTGTTCCTCGAAGACGTCCAGTCCTGCCGCGGAAATCCGCCCCTCCGTCAGCGCCTCATACAGCTCGCTCTCGTCGACCAGACCCCCACGTGCTGTGTTGACTAGGATCAGCCTGGTATTGGCATGCTGAAGGACTTCCGCATCGATCATATGCCATGTATCATCCGTCAGAAGGCAGTGCAGACTCACGTAGTCACAGGATTGGAACAGCTCTTTTAGGTCTGTGACGGGCTGAAACCCAAGCACGCTTATCTCCTCGGGTGTACGGTGCGGATTATAGCAGAACACTTCCATGCGAAAGCCGTCTCTTGCGATCTGTGCGACCTCGTGCGCAATATGCCCGCTTCCAATCAGCCCGAGCTTTTTCCCGCTCATCTCGATGCCGACTGTCTCGGACATCCCGAATCTGGGCAGCTGACCAGCATGGGTTTTCTTATCGATGTAATTGACCTTGCGGGACAGATCCAGCATCATGGCAACGGCAAATTCCGCCACGGAACGGGCGTTGCTGCCCGGCGTGTTTTTCACGGAGATCCCCGCCTCTTTCGCCGCCTCCACGTCGATCCGGTCAAGACCCACACCGTGCTGCTGAATGAGCTTGCAGCGTGTTGCTTTTCTGATCACATCACCATGACAGTACTGCTGGCGGACGATGATGGCATCCAGTTCCTCCGGATGGTCAAAGTTGTCCACAAGCTCCACGTATCGCTTCAGCCGTTCGACAGCCGATGGTGCGATCGGGTCATTCAGATAGACTTTCATTTGCTTCTGTCTCCTTTTTGGAGGGCATTTTACGTCTCGATATTGTCCAATCAAAGGATATTCTGGTTCAAGCCGAGAAAAAGATTCCGGACGGCAGTATTATACCATGGAGCAGGGATAGAATCCAGCCGAAAAGAGTGAAGAAAACACTGATACACTCGTTTCTTGGATATATGTCCCCAGCACAGTTTGAGGCCAAGTATTGTGGCAAAAATGATAATGACCGGTCGATATAAGCACGGGAAAAATAGGCGGGTGCATTTTTCGTTTTTCAGGGTGCATTTCCCAAAAAGCAGGGTGCATTTTTTGGAGAGTCGGGTGCATTTGGGGAGCCGGGTACATTTTGCAAGTCTTAAACATATTGCGGGCCGATTATTATAAGTCCAGCTGCTTGGGGGTTCGAAAATGGAGACCACCCTAAAAACTGTCGCCAGAAAAATTGATAATAGAATCACTGTACCACTTGAGCAATTTGTGGTCGTTGAAGTCCCTTGAACCCGCAATGATGACCTTTCAAATCCAACTCCTCCCACCAAAAAACCCGTAGAATGCTCTATATATGAATGTTAACAGATTCTTCACAGAAGAATTAGCACTCTCTCTTGACGAGTGCTAAAATTGGCGGTATAACATAATCGCAAGAGGGAAAGTGATCCGGAACTCAGGTTCCGGGTTTCCTCATCTCCCCTTGCGGCATATACCACAGCAACAGCCCTGAACAGCATCCAGGACCGAAAATAAAAGGAGGTTTGACTTATGTTGTACATGCCTGGTATTTTTGGTGAGGATCTGATGGATCGTTGGTT
>CADAUZ010000031.1 GCA_902791215.1 Oscillospiraceae bacterium
TCTTTGGACAAAGTGTTACCTATGTGGTCTTGACAGGGGGCGTCGGCCCCTACGGTGTTGATATTACTGTGTTCTTGATGAAGGGGACTTTTTTCACAGCCCCTTCCATCAATAACCCTCCAGCACGCGCCGGATCAGGGTCTCGGCGTCGGTCGGGACGGAGCGCGGCGGGCCGTCCATGTAGAAGCTGTCCTCCCGCAGGCACTGCATGGCGTAGCGCAGCAGCTCCTCGGAGAGCGTGTTGCGCGTGGCGCTGTCCTCCGCACCGAAGACGATGGAGGTCAGCATGTGGGTCTGCCCCTGGGCATCCTGCGCCTCCATGGCGGTCACAAGGCAGGAGCCGGACATGTTGGTCGTCCCGGTCTTGAGCCCCACAACACCAGGCAGATTGTATA
Source organism: Oscillospiraceae bacterium (assembly GCA_902791215.1). GTDB lineage: Bacteria > Bacillota > Clostridia > Oscillospirales > Oscillospiraceae > Limivicinus. The sequence goes on from CADAUZ010000031.1 coordinate 396, forward strand.
GCAGGGGATTGGTGTTGTAAACCGTCGTCCGGAGGGTCGGCAGATCCGCAAGCTTGAGGGAGGTGATGCGTGTCACCTCGGGGTAGGTGCGCAGCAGGTAGCACACCAGGGAGAACATGTCGTGGGCGGTCATGCGGTTCTGGATCTTGGTCGCCGCGAGATTGTCCGTATATACGGGCAGGCCGTGGCAGTTATAGAACACCGCGCTGTCCGACAGGCTCAGCGCCTCGGCCTTGCGGTTCATACGCTCGACAAAGGCGTCCTCGCTGCCCGCCGTGTGGATCGCAAGCGCGAGGGCGCATTCGTTGCTCGAGCGCAGTAGCATCCCGCACAGCAGATCGGCCATGCTGACCTCCCAGCCGGTCTCCATGTAGATGACGCCGTCCATCGTGCGCGAGAGCTTCACGGCCTCCTCCGTGATGGTCACGGTGTCGTCCAGGGTGATCTCCCCGTCGCGGACCGCGTCCATAATTATCACAAAGCTCATGAGCTTTGTGGTGCTCGCAATCGGGACGGAGAGCTCCGGCTCCCAGCCGGTGTACATGAGCCCGGTCGTGGCGTCCCCGACCAGAGCGGAGTGGATCTCAAAATAAAAGCCCTCGTTTTCAAGCTCCTCGAGGTCAATATGATAGCCCCCGGCGGTGTTCACCGTCATGCCCCCGGCCGAGACCGCAAGGTCCAGATCCAGCTGCATGGCGAGATCCTTCAGACTCATGAAGCAGTCCTGACGCGAGGCGGTGTTGACGCCGAAAAAGCTCAGGTAGCGCAGGGCACGTCCGTCAAGCTCGACGGCGTTCTGCGCCAGCGCCCGGGTAGTATAGGAGGCGCCCGCGTCGTCCACATTGGGGAAGGGCTCCCCCTCGCCGCCGACAGCCTCATAGTCGGCGCCGGTGGTGATAATCACCTGGTCGCCCGTGATGTTCAAGGAAAAGCGCTTGTCCGTACCGCTCAGGGCTGCCGCCAGATCCCGCAGGGAGACATAGCGGTTGTTCCCGTAGGCGTAGTGCAGGGCCTTGACGATCTTCTGCTCTCTGCCGTCCACCAGCAGGACAAGGTTTTCCAGTACCGTATGGGTCTCGCTCGCGTCGGCAAAGGCAGAAGCTCCGGGAAGCAGCAGCGCAACGATCAGCAGGGCACACAGCATGCGTTTCCATACGTTAAGCACGTCTGTACACCTCCGTCCGATCCACAAATTCCAGCACCAGCAGGGCGTCGTCGGCGAGATAGCGCGCGTCGTCCAGCCCGTCAAAGCGGAGGTGCACGCCCTCAATCTGATAGCTGCCGCTGCCGTCGTACTGTGCCCGGAGCTCGTCCGCCGCGGGCAGGAGCCTCGGCCCGTATTCGGCGAAGTAGCGCTCAAGCGGCATACCCGCCGCGTCGGCAAGGCGCGTTTCCAGCTCCGCGTCGGTACCGACCGGCCTGCCCGCGCTCTCGATGCGCAGGCGCGCAAGCTCCCGCAGGGCGTCTCCCAGGGCGCTCTCTGCCTTTTCACGGGCTTTGTCCAGGCTCGCTTCGTCAAGACTCCGGCTCCAGCTGCCGTCCTCGTTAAGATACAGGTCGACATGCGCCGTCAGCTTCGGCATATAGGTTTCCGCATATACCTGATCCCCGAGCGCGGCTGCATGGAGCCAGAGATTTGCGCGCGCTGATGCGTTGTCCGTCAGCACAAGCTCCATCTGCCAGCGACCGGCCAGCGCAGGGTCGCTTCGCTTATACAGGCGCAGGGAGAGCGCACAGGAGATTGCGGCGAGCAGCAGGATCACAAAAAGCAGCAGCAGGACGATCAGCTTGTGCCCGCGGCTATTCTTCTCTTTAGCCATGAAAGATTTCCTCCGCAAAAGGAAATTAATGCTGCGGCACATACCCGGGTTTCTTCACCCGGGGCAGCACGATGAGAAGCTGGATAAAGGCGAAGATCGCGGTGAACAGTCCAAAGTAGTGCTGTCCCTCGCCGAGGTACAGGTTCAGTGCCTCCGCCCCCGCCGCACTCAGCATGCACAGCAGCACCGGCGCAATGAGGAAGAAGCGGCTTTTCAGCAGCTCAAAGGCGGCGGGGATGCCCAGCACCGCCATCACACCGCTGAACACGGCCAGCATATTGATGAGCCGCTTGCCCTGATAGAGTTTCTCCGTCTCTCCGGCGTATGTATGGAGCCAGGTGCGTGCGTTGTCGGCAAGCTCGCTCTCGTCACCGGTCATCGCCCTGACCTCCGGAATATTCATCAGCAATTGCCGGGACGAAATATAGCGGCTTCTCAGATCCTTGAGCGCGTCGGCGTCCAGCGTGCGCTTGGACAGCAGCACGGCCTCCTTGTCCAGACCGAGCTTCTCGGCTTCCAGCTTGAGTGTGTCCTTCTCAGCCTCGCCCATCTGGTACCAGAGCTCCTCCAGGGCGGCCTGCATCTGCTGTTCGGCCTTCTCCAGCATCGGCTCAAGGAGCTTCACCAGTGCCTCGGTGATGTGGAGCCTGTCCAACAGCTCCGCGATCAGCGAGGCGGGATTGTCCAGGTTTTGAGCGACCACGATGAAGCCGTCGGTGATCATGTCAAAAAGCTGTTCGATATCATCCGTGAGGGCGAGAAATTCGGCATTGGGCAGGCTCTTGAGATCCGTGTCCAGACGGGCGTCTATGCGCGCGCCGGTCGAATCGGCCATCGCCATAAGCTCGGCTATGGCGGGATAGATGCCGCCGGTCTCGAGTGTGACGGAGGCAAAATAGCTGTCACCCTGCCGAATGAGCGATGCCAGTGCCGAGCTCAGCCGGGGGATATAGCGGCGCGCCTCATGCAGATCGAGCTGCCCCTTTACCATCTCACACTCCTCTTCCCAGAGCTTGTGGGCGAGCTTGTACTCGGCACTGGCGGTGGCATCGGTGAGTACATCGGCCGCACCGCTGTAACTGCCGTTGAGCTGATCCATGAGCTGCTGGGCCGAGGCGTTATAGGAATCCTGGAGATTCTGCGCGTAGTCGGCCATGGCCTGCTCATAGTCGGCGGCGGCACCGAGAAACGAATCCATCGCCGCGCCGTAGGCTGCCTGCATCATGTCAACGGGCGTGCCGGCCATATCGGGCAGCAGGGGCAGCATCGGCACCGAAGGCGGCTCGGGCGGCGTGTAGAGCGCGGCGGCGACGCTTGCGGGCGTCGGCTCATCCTCCATCAGCGCGCGGAGCTCAGTGGCCACGAGTGTGACCTTTGCGCCCTGGGTATAGCTTTCGACCGCGTACTGCGCCGCCTGCGCTGCCAGCGCATCCAGCCAGGGCAGATTGCTCTTCTGTGAGGCGATAAGCTCGGTCAGAAGGCCTTCCAGAAAGGCCCTGCGGGAAGCGGCGTTCCGGAGCTGTTCTTTGATCTCGTTCATCTGGGCGCGAATGTTGACGATCATATCCTCGCCCATCTTAAGCCCGCCCTTTGTGGCGCTGTAGAGGGCGGTGTCGGTCTTGTGCTTTGCCGCCGCCTTCTCGTGTTCGTCCAGAAAGCGCTTGAGAGCGTCCATGGTCTCCTGGTAGTCGGCGCTGTTTAAGTATTCGGCACGCAGTGCCTCATAATTCTCGATCCTGCCGCCGGTTTTCTTCTCATAAGCCAGGCGATCGGCATGTTCGCTGTCCGCCTTGCCAAAGCCACGTATTCCATACAAAAGGAGGAGCAGGCCGAGTATGGTCACGACGACCGCAAAAACGCGCGCCAGTGCCGGATGTTTCATAGCCGCTCCCTCCCCATAGAATAATCAGTCTATTATTATAACGTGAATATGTAAAAATTTTGTTACAAAAGCAAAAATAATTCTTTTCTTTTCCTTGCAAATCAGTTATATTATTCGGAGAAGTACATGGATTGGAAAGGATTCGACACATGGAACTGAGCTTTGCCCCCATGGAAGGGATCACCTACAGCGGCTACCGGCGTATTCATGCAGAGCTCTTCCCGGGTGCTGACCGTTATTATGCTCCCTTCATCGCCCCGGACAGCACCGGCCGCTTCAAGGCGGGCAGCCTCCGGGATGTGCTGCCGGAGAACAATGCGGGCATACGGCTTGTGCCGCAGCTTTTGTGCAATGCGGCCGCGCCCTTTCTCGCGGTGGCGCGGGAGCTTAAGGACCTGGGCTATGAGGAGGTCGATCTCAACGTCGGCTGCCCCTCGGGCACGGTGGTGGCAAAGCACAAGGGCGCGGGAATGCTGGGGGATCTGCGGCAGCTGGACGACTGCCTCGCGGACATCTTCTCCCGCTGTCCGCTGCGGGTGTCGGTGAAAACGCGCCTGGGCCTTCACAGTGCGGATGAGTTTCCCGCTATCCTCGAGCGTTACCGCAAGTACCCGCTGTCGCGCCTGATCGTCCATGTGCGCGACCGGGACGGCATGTACAAAAGCAAACCGGATGTCGGAGCCTTTGCCGCCGCGCTTTCGTGCCCCTTCCCGGTGGAATACAACGGGAATATCTTCACCCCCGCCGACCTCGCAACCCTGAGGGAACGCTATCCAACGCTGAGTGCTGCCATGCTGGGCCGCGGCGCGGTAACCAACCCCGCTCTGTTCCGCGAGCTCAAAGGCGGAGCCGCGCTGACGGCGGGGGAGCTGGAAAGCTTTCACGACAGACTCGTGGAGGAGTATCTTGCCTCCGGACTCGCGCCGAACTTTACGGTATCGCGCATGAAGGAGCTGTGGTTTTATCAGCTCTGTATGTTCCCGGGTTCCGAGCGCGCAGGCAAGGCGATCCTCAAATCGCGCACCCTCCCGGACTACCGCGCGGCGGTGTCGGCCCTGTTTCGGAACGTGGAACTTGACCCGGGAGCGGGATTCAATAAATGAGCATAAAAATACCGCGCATTCGCGTTCATCTGCGAATGCGCGGCTTTTCATAGGAAAAATCAGATCTTTTTCAGCAGCTCTTCCACCTGCTCGGGCTCGGGCATGGAGCGGATGGCGCCCTTTTTTGTGGTGACGATGTAGGCGGCGGTGTTGGCAAAGCGCAGCATGGCGGTCATGTCCTTCTCGGTCAGCTCGTCCAGCCCGTTTTCCAGCACAAAGTTCAGCACGCTTGCGCAGAAGGTGTCGCCCGCGCCGGTGGTCTCGATCACGCCGCCAAGCTTGCAGGCCGGGACAAAGACGCGCTTGCCGCCGTAATAGGAGAAGCTGCCGTCCCCGCCCGCGGTGACGTTCAGCAGACGGATCTGCGGGAAGCGCTCCTTCAGATTGGCGGCGCCCTTGTCAAAGTCCGTTTCGCCGGTCATGAACTCGATCTCGTTGTCGGAGATCTTGAGAATGTCGCAGCGCTGGAGGCCCCACTCGATGGCGGCTTTTGCGTCGTCCTCGGATTTCCAGAGCGGCGGGCGGAGGTTCGGGTCAAAGGAGATGAGGGCCCCGGCCTCTTTGGCAAGCTCATAGGCTTTCACGGTGGCGCTCTTGCACGGCTCATCCGTCAGGGAAAGGGTGCCGAAGTGGAAGATGCGGCAGTCCTTCAAAAGCGCCTCGTCCAGCTCGTCGGCACGCAGCATGATGTCCGCGCCTGGCTTGCGGTAGAAGCTGAAATCCCGGTCGCCGCCCGGGAAGGTGTGCACCACCGCGAGCGTCGTGGGGATATCCGCATCGCGCCTGAGGCCGCGGATGTCGATCCCGGCCTCTTCAACGGTTTTTGCCAGCATATCGCCGAAGCTGTCCTTGCCCACCTTGCCGATGAAGGCACAGCGCTTGCCGAGCTTGCGCAGCATGGCCAGCACGTTTGCGGGCGCGCCGCCGGGGTTTGCCTCAAAGAGCAGGTTGCCCTGCGCGCTTACGCCGTTCTGGGTGAAATCGACCAGCAGCTCGCCCAGAGCGACAACGTCAAATTGCTTGTTATCCATAGTAGTTCAACTTCCTATCATTTATGGTACAGCCATCATAAACCGGCCGGACCCCGATGTCAATAGCCGGAGGAAGCGCTTTCCTGCGCCATAAAAACGACTTCGGTCTCCACACGCTCGCCGTCGATGCGAATCAGACCATAGCTGGGGCGCGTCGTGGGCCCGATGCTGCCGGGGTTCAGGACATGCATCCCCATGGTATAATCCCGGAACGGCTCGTGGGTGTGCCCGAAGAGCACCACGTCCGCGTCCGCTTCGAGTGCGGCCTCGGTGAGATCCCGCAGGATCGGGTCATGCTTGACGCCGTACAGATGCCCATGGGTCATGAAGATTTTCAGCCCGCCCGCCGCACAGATGAGCGTTTTCGGCGAGCTGGAAAACATGTCGCAGTTGCCGCGCACGGCATTCACCGCAAGCTGGGGAAAGCGTTTTTGAAGCAGCCGCAGGTCGTTTTCCCCGTCGCCGAGGTAGAAACAAAGGTCGGGCTTTTCCGCCTGCACCGCCCGGATCATATTGGCCGAAACCCCGTGGGAATCGGAAAAGACGATAAACTTCATTATAATAGCAGCCAATCAAAAGGAAACAGCTCGTGAAAATGAAAAGTGAAAAGTGAGAAGTGAAGGTGTCGCTTTGCGATGATAGAAAGCAGTCCCGGGAGGGGACACAATAACTCCACTTTTCACTCTCCACTTTCCACTTTGTTCTTACCTCCCTCAGCCGCTTGCGGCTCTGGGAAGGCAAGAACAATCAGATGTCGTTCTCGTCGCTCATGAGATTGGCGACCAGCTTCTCCTGCACGTCGGCGACCGTGGTCTCGCGCACCTTCTGCCGCAGCGGCAGGACCGCGCGCGGGGAGACGGAAAGCTCGTCCACACCGATGGAGAGGAAGGTCTCCGTCAGCTCGAGGTCCGCGCCGAGCTCGCCGCAGATACCGCACCAGATACCGGCCTTGTGGGCGTTCTCCGCCACCATCTTGATGAGCCTCAGCACGGCGGGGTGATGGGCGTTGAAGAAGCGGCCCAGGTCGTTGTTCTGGCGGTCGCAGGCCAGAGTGTACTGGGTAAGGTCATTGGTGCCGATGGAGAAGAAGTCGACGATCTTTGCCAGCCTGTCGCTGATGACGGCGGCGGCGGGAGTCTCGATCATGATGCCGACGTCGACCTCGTCGGAGTAGGGGATGCCCTCCGCGGTGAGCTCGGCCTTGACCTGCTCGCACATCTTCTTGGCCTCCTTGACCTCCCAGACGGAGGTGACCATCGGGAACATGATGGAGAGCCTGCCGTAGGCGGAGGCGCGGTAGAGGGCGCGCAGCTGGGTGTGGAAGATCTCGGGGCGGTTGAGGCAGATACGCAGAGCGCGGTTGCCGAGGGCGGGGTTTTCCTCCTTGGGGAGCTGGAAGTACTCGATCATCTTGTCCGCGCCGATATCCAGCGTGCGAATGACGACCTCCTTGCCGCCCATGTCGGAGAGAACCTTCTTATAGGCCTCAAACTGGTAATCCTCGGTGGGATAATCGTCGCAGTTGAGGTAGAGGAATTCGGAGCGGAACAGGCCGATGCCCGCGCCGTCGTTTTCCAGCACCGCGTGTACGTCCTCGGGGTTGCCGATGTTGCAGTAAATGCGCACGGTCTTGCCGTCCTTGGTCTCGTTGGGCAGGCCCTTGAGCTGGTTGAGAAGCTCCTGGCGCTTTAAGAGCTCTGCGCGCTTTGCCATGAGGCGGTCGCGGGTGGGCTCGTCGGGGTCGATGACTACATTGCCGGTGCCGCCGTCGGCGATGACCTCGCGGCCCTCATACTCGGGCTTGAGCTGGTCGCCCACGCCGATGATGGCGGGGATGCCCATGGTGCGGGCGAGGATGGCGGTGTGGCTGGAGCCGGAGCCGCCCGCGGTGATGAAGCCCAGGATCTTGGACTTGTCAAGCTGAACGGTCTCGGAGGGGGCCAGATCGTCGGCCGCGAGGATGACGGGCACGTCGGAGTCGATGCCGCCCTGCACAACGCCGGAGAGAATGGTGATGATGCGGGTGGAAACGTCCTTCACGTCGGCGGCGCGGGCCTGCATGTAGCTGTCGTCCATGGAGGCGAACATCTCTGCAAACTGGGCGGCAACATCGGTGACCACGGATTCGGCGTTCTGCTTTTCGTTCTTGATGAGCTCCTCGATGGCCTCCTCGTAGTCGAGGTCCTCGGCCATGAGCTGGTGGGTCTCAAAGAGCATGGCGGCCTCGTCGCCTGCCTCTTCGCGGGCTTTCTCGGCCAGCACGCCCAGCTGCTCGATGGCCTTGGCCTGGGCGGCCTTGAAACGGGCCCATTCGGCGTCGACATCGACGATCTCATAGCGGTGGATTGTGGCCTTGGCGCGCTGATAGAAATAGAGGGGACCCGCGGCGACACCGGTGGATACGCCCTTGCCCTGAATGGAAATCATAGTAAAAACTCCCTTCAAATAAAACTCGTCATTCTGAGCGAAGCGAAGGATCTTTTGTTCCTGCATGTACTGAGGTGAAGATCCTTCGCTTACGCTCAGGATGACAGTGCGAATCATAGAAAGATACGGCTGTCGCAGGGGCAGCCGTATCTTGTCGGTATTGTGATTACATGTTGGCCTTGAAGAATTCCTCGATCTTGGCGCAGACGGCTTCCTCGTCGCCGCCCTCGACGGTAACGGTGACTTTGTCGCCCTGCTTGATGCCCATCTGCATGAGGGCCATCAGCTTGAGCAGGTTGACGGTCTTCTCGCCCTTGGTGAGGGTGATGGTGGAATCCTTGTAATTCTTGACTTCCTTGACCAGGATGCCGGCGGGACGGGCGTGGATGCCCACAGGATCGGTGATGACGTAATCAAAAGATTTCATTTGTTTTACCTCCGTAAAGTATTGTAAATATGTATTGACTTATTTCAGCCCGCACTCGACGTCGTCGAGATCGTCGGAGTTGGTGAGCAGCATGACGACGCAGTCGCTGTAGCCGGCGGCCTTGATCTTGGCGCTGTCAAAGCCCAGAAGACGCTGCCCGGCCTTGACCTCGTCGCCCTCCTTAACATAAGCGGTGAAGCCGTCGCCGTTCATGTTGACGGTGTTGACGCCGATGTGGATGAGCACTTCCATGCCGTCCTTCTCAAGGGTGACGGCGTGCTTGGTGTCGAAGACAGAGGTGACGGTGCCGTCGAAGGGAGCGACGACCGTGCCGTCGGTGGGCTCGACGCCGATGCCGTCGCCGAGGATGCCGGTGGCGAAGGTCTCATCGGGGATGCTCTCGCGGTCAATGACCTTGCCCTCCACGGGCTGCTTGAGCTCGCCTGCGGAGCAGCGGACGACAACAGGCATATCCTTCGGGGGCTCTTCGGGGGTCTTCTTGGCCTTCTTCGCGGGCTCGTCTTCCTTCCAGATGAACCAGGTGATAGCGAAGGCGATGCCGGCCGCGATGCACAGCTCAACGATGTACATGGGGACGTTGTTGACGGCGGGGATGCCGGGGATACCGGTGACGCCATAGGTGGTGGCGCCGAACTTCACGATCTCGCCCTTGGCGTTGATGCCGTGCATCCAGGTGGCGAAGAAGGAGCCGACCGCGCCGCCGATCATGCCGGCGATGAAGGGCTTCATGAAGCGAAAGTTGATACCGAAGATAGCGGGCTCGGTGATGCCGAGAGAGGCGGAGAGGGAGGAGGGCAGAGCAACACTCTTGGTCTTCTGGTTCTTGCACTTGAGAGCGACCGCCAAGCAGGCGCCGAACTGGGCGAAGTTTGCGGCGGAGGCGATGGGCATCCAGAAGTTGACGCCGGAGGAGGAGATCATGCCGGCCTCGATGACGTTGTACATGTGGTGCAGGCCCATGACGACGGTCAGCGGGTAGATCGCGCCCATGACGGCGGCGCCGGCACCGTGGCCGATGGTGATGAGCTTTTCGGCACCGACGAGCACCCAGCTTTCAAACACGGAGAAGATGGGGCCGATGACGGTGAAGGTGACAAAGGCGGTAATGAGGACGGTGCACAGCGGGGTGACGAAGAGGTCGATCATTTCGGGCACATGCTTGTGCAACCATTTTTCGACCGTGCACATCAGCAAAACTGCCAGGATGACCGGGATGACGTGGCCCTGGTAGCCGACCTGCGGTACATTAAAGAAGAACAGGTGCCATACGGGGATTTCGCCCGGGGCGTAGTTGCCGACGGTCCAGGCGTTGATGAGCGCGGGGTGAACCATCATGATACCGATGACGGCGCCGAGGAAGATGTTGCCGCCGAAGACGCGGGCGGCGGAGATCGCCACCAGAACAGGCAGCAGGGCGAAAGCGGTGTTGGCGACGAGGTCAAGGAAAGAGAACCAGTCGCTGTTGCCGAAGGCGGGCCAGAACTTCGGGATGGCCTCGACAATACCCATCATCAGGCCGGAGGCCACGATGGCGGGCAGGATGGGGACGAACACGTCGCCGGGGGTCTTGAGGATCTTCTTCCACAGGGGCATGCGGGAGGCCGCGGCGGCCTTGACGTCGGCCTTGGAGGCGGCAGTCGCGCCGGTGACAGCCAGGAACTCATCGTAGACCTTGTTGACGGTGCCGGTGCCGATGATGAGCTGGAGCTGTCCGTTGGATTCAAACATGCCCTTGACGCCGTCAATGTTCTCCAGCGCTTCCTTGTTGACCTTGCTGTTATCCGCGATAACCAGCCTCAGTCGGGTGGCGCAGTGCGCAGCGCTGATGACGTTCGATCCTCCGCCTATGTTGGCGGCGATCTCTTCAGCGCATTTGCGGTAATCGAGTGCCATAGAAACTCTCCTTTTCCATAAATCCGTTTTCTCAAATTGCGGCCGTCCAAAGGACGGCCGCGCCTTACAGAGATATAATACATCAAAAAATTGTCAAAGTAAAGGAAGAACAAAACCGTGAAGTAAAAAAACAAGGCCCGTTTTTGTGAAGGTTGCACAAAAAGCGGGCCGGCATCTTTGCAGATACAGACCCGCTTTTCATCATCTCAGGGGAGAAGTGTGCGAGCATTCACGATGAAAACGTACCATAACTCCACACTCCAAACTCCACGCTCTCTCAGCAGAGTCCCAGGTCACGGAACGCCTTCGCCATGCCGTCCTCCTCGACGGCGGGGCAGACGATCTGGCTCTTTTTCTTGAGGTTGGGGCTGCCGTTTGCCATGCAGACGGAGGTGCCTACAGTCTCGATCATTTCCAGATCGTTCATGCTGTCGCCGAAGCCGACGGTGTTGGCAATGTCGTAGCCCAGCGCCTCACATACGCGGCGGATGCCGAGCCCCTTGTCAAACTTGCGGTTGACAAGCTCGCCGTTTAAGCAGTTGGCGGCGGCCATGTCCTGCACGAGGAAAAAGAAGTCCTTCTCCAGCGCCTCGATCGCCGGGGCCAGCTGGCTTGCCTCCTTGCACATGAACACGACCTTGTAGATGGGCCGCCCGTCGTACTCCGCCATGGGCCGGATGCCGAGATCGGATTCGAGCGCCTTGCGCCAGCGCACGAGCTCGCTGTTGCCGCCGGAGGATTCGTTGAGGAAATCGGAAAGCCCTTCGTCACAGAAACTGCCGTCCTTGGCCTCGACCGTGCGGAAGACACCGTTTTCCTTGAAAAGCCGCATGGCGGTGTCCTTCTGCTCCTCGGTCATGGGGCAGTCGTACAGCACCTCGTCGCCGTAGAAGACATAGCCGCCGGAGCTTGCCACCGCGCCGTCAAAGCAGTCGTACTTGAGCAGGGGAGAGAGCATATCGTAGTTTCGCCCGGAGCAGAGAAAGACCTTGTGCCCCGCCTCGCGGGCCAGACGGATGACTTCCAGGGCGCTGTCCGGCGGGACATTGCTGCCGGGAGAGGTCAAGGTGCCGTCGATATCAAGAAAGATCAGTTTTTTGTTCATCGTACACCCTCCGCTCCGAAGTCACAGATGAGCCAGGCAAAGCCGCCGGGGGGCAGCAGGACGCCGCCGTTTGTGATGGGCTCGCCGGTGAGCAGGTCGCTGAAATCGCCCGGGGTGTTCAGGGGCGCCCAGCGCTCGCCCTCGGAGAAGTTGAAGAAGGCGGCAAGCTTCTCGCCGTCGTAGTAGCGTCCGATGCCGAGCAGACCGTCGTCCCCGGTCAGCAGCAGCCAGGTGTCGGCCCCGGCCATGAAAACGCGGTGGGCCGCGCGGAGCTTTTCAAGGAAGGTGATGGAGGAGAAGAGCTTGCCTTCCACGGTCTCGGGATCGCTGCGCTTTTCGGCGGCTTCCCAGTTCATTTTGCCGCGGTGGAGGTAGCGGGAGTCTGCGGCCTTGTTGGGGTCGTCGTGGTAGGAATAATCGTTCTGCATGCCGATCTCGTCGCCGCTGTAGAGGACGGGGATGCCGCTGAGGGTGAACATGTAGGCGTGCAGCATGATGTCAAGGCGGGAGGCCCACTCGATCTTACCCGGGTCATGCTCGTAGCGCCCGGCCTCCAGACCGCAGAGGGAGGCGGTGGTGCCGCAGAGTCTCGCGTCGCGCAGGCGGGGATCATTGTTGTAAAGCTCACCTCTGGCGGGGCTGCCCCACCATTTGCCGGTGAGATAGTCGTTGAGGAAACGTTTGTGCTCGCCCTCCTCCGCGCCGAAGCGGGCGAGGAAGCCGTAGTCCAGACCCCAGCCGATGTCGTCATGGCAGCGCAGGTAGTTGAGGAAGGTGTACTCGCGCGGTAGGGCAAAGACCTGGCCCAGCTGATGCTGGAGAAGGCGCACGTCCTTGGTGGCCACGGTGTGCCAGGTGCTGGCCATGGTGGTGACGTTATAGAGCAGATGGCACTCGGGCTTTTCGACCGTGCCGAAGTAGGGGACCACCTTGCTCGGCTCCATGACCACCTCACCCAGCAGCAGGCAGGAGGGGCAGACGATCTCACACACCATGCGCATCATGCGCACCATGGAGTGTACCTGCGGGAGGTTGCGGCAGTTGGTGCCCAGCTGCTTCCAGATATAGGGCACCGCGTCGAGGCGGATGATGTCCACACCCTGGTTGCAGAGGTAGAGCATGTTCTCCGTCATGTCGTTGAAGACGACGGGATTTGCGTAGTTGAGGTCCCACTGATAGGGGTAGAAGGTGGTCATGACCACCTTGCCCGCCTCCTGGCACCAGCTGAAGTTGCCGGGCGCGGTGGTGGGGAAGACCTGGGGCACGGTGCGCTCAAACTGGTTGGGGATGTCCCAGCTGTCGTAGAAGAAGTAGCGGTCCTGATACGACTTGTCCCCGGCGCGGGCGCGCTTTGCCCACTCGTGGTCCTCGCTGGTGTGGTTCATGACAAAGTCAAGGCAGACGGCGATGCCGCGCTTGTGGCAGTCGGAGGCGAGCTGCGCCAGATCCTCCATCGTGCCGAGAGAGGGCTGCACCTTGCGGAAGTCCGAGACCGCATAACCGCCGTCGCTGCGGCCCACGGGGCTTTCCAGCAGGGGCATCAGGTGCAGGTAGTTGACGCCGGTCTCCTGGATGTAGTCGAGCTTTTCCCGCACGCCCTGGAGCGTTCCGGCAAAGCAGTCCACATACATGAGCATGCCGACCAGATTGTTCCCCTTGTACCAGTCGGGGTCGGTGAGCCTGCGCCGGTCGATCCAGCGCAGCTCTTCGCTGCGCTGCTCGTAAGCGTGCCAGAGCATTTGGGTGAAATAGTCGTAAGCCTGTTCGTCGTTGTGGTAAAGCTCCATAAAAAGCCAGCGCAGTTCCTCCTCGTGCCGCTCAAAGCGGGTACGAAATTCCTGCGCCCATCCCTTTTTATTCATGGCAGTTCCTCCGTCCTGTCAGTTTTGTTCAGAGTCAAGTCTATTCTATCGTTTCTTGTCAACGCTGTCAACTTGAAACCAACGCACATCCGAACAAAAAAACGGTGCACGGGGAGAAATGGAAAATAAAAAGCTATAAAACATAGAATTGATTTGATTAAAATATTTGAGATACTGTCACAAATAACAGAAAATGAAAATAAATATCGGCAAAATGCCAGATTGAAGCGGGAGAAGGGATATGGTAATATATATATAAAGATAGAAATTGCCGGGACGGGCCAAACCGGACGGGAAAGGCAGGGATGCAAGGGGAAGAGTCCGCGGCTGTCCTGCGGTTTACGTTACAACATGGAGGGACAATATGGAACGCCAGGCAGTGATCCGCGATCTGAGTGCGGAGATCGAGACGCTTGCCCGGCTCCACATTCAGCACGGGCTGCATCACACAAAGGGCTTTGCGAATCAGAAAAGGAATATCGAGAAGCTGATCCAGGATAATGAAGTCAACCTGAAAAAGGAGCTGGACCCGCTCGTTCTCAACCTCTACCGCCGCTATTTCGGATAAAGAAAAAGGGACTGCCCTCGTTTTCCGGGCAGTCCCTTTCGCTAAAAAAGAGAAGGCAGTCTGCAACTTCATTGAAAGTTCAGACTGCCTTAGAACCGGTTATTTCCGCCTACACTACAAGATGTACGCTGGTGTTGCCTGCTCAACGTTCCGGCTACAATGCCGCCGGCGGCCCACAAGTAAACTTTGCTTGCTCCTACAGGTTACGGTGCCGATTTCACCGATGGGTGACGCCCATCTCCGCTATCATATATACCACAACGGCGTGGGTTTGTCAAGAACTTTTTGTAAGAATTATATATTTCTGCCTCTTCAAAAAATGAAGAATCTGTGAAATTCGACAAGAAAGGTTCAAAAAACAGAAAAATACAATATTTTGTGGTATATTTTACTCAAAATGACAAGCTGTTGATAATACCATGAAAGCCGAAATTATGTAAATCGGAAATTGTGAAAACTGTTGTGCCCGGTTTGGCAGATTATTGCCCGCTCAATATTTCCGACTGAGTACAAGCCAGGAGATCCAGTACACGCAGACGATCAGACACACGGAAAAACTGAGCACCTGTCGGACGATCTCCTGCCCGAGCACGGCCGCGACAATGCTCCCCACCGCTTCGATCAGCACAACGATATACCCTGTCCAGGCCCAGCTTTGCAGGCGCAGAAAACGGTTGCGCTCGTCCTTCACTTCAATGTCGATTTTTTCCTTATAGTCTTTGTCCTTCCGATACCGCAGGTTCCGGATGATCTGAAGCGTCCCGACCACTGCCAGGGCGACGCCCATGGCGGAGAAATAGGAAGAATCCAATATTCCGACCATAGACAGCGCGAACAGCACGAGGCCCAGAACGACCCAGAAAATGCTCAGCGCAAGTCTCTTGTTGTTATACATGCTCATTCCTCCTCAAAGATAAACACGTCTTCAATCGTCAGCCCGAAGAAAACGGCGACCTTGTGCGCAAGCCCGATGGAGGGGTTATAGCGCCCGTTTTCCAGTGAACTGATGGTCTGCCGGGACACACCGAGCTCGCGCGCCAGCTCCTCCTGGCGTATCCCTTTTTCATTGCGAAGCTTTTCGATACGGTTTTTCATAGCGCCTCCGTTTCTGTAAACATGTAAAGCTTGCTTTACGTGGATACTATAACATAGCCCCGGGAAAATGTCAAGCATGCTTTACATTTTCCCGGGGACTGTGCAGCATCAATATTGTTTCTTCATCAGCGCAGCGTCTTCATTTCTTCATTAGCCTGTCAGGGCGACTTCATTCGCACAAAAAAAACACCATGGTCGACGACCACGATGCTTTTTGGTGCGAGAGAGGAGACTTGAACTCCCACGTCGGTTGACACACGCCCCTCAAACGTGCCTGTCTACCTGTTCCAGCACTCTCGCATATTTCCCTGCCTCGTTCAAGGCAAGGGGTATTATAGCAGATTCTCGCCGTTTGTCAAGGATGATTTTTCGACATTTTCATTTTTTTCGATCCTGCCCGCCGTGTCGTGCAGCAGCTGCGCGAAGCCCAGCAGGATCACGCCGATCAGCGCCCTGGCGCCGTGATCCATGAACAGGAGATAGCGCATTTTAAGATATGCGTGGTAGCCCAGCAGGGACGCAAACTGTGTAAGCAGCGCCGCCGGGATGCCCAGCACGCACGAGAAGGCCAGGATCACCGACAGTACGTCGGCGCCGAAGAAGTAGCGCTCGTGCATGTGCGGCAGCAGGAAGGGGATGCCCACCGCAAACAGCAGCGCCGCCGTGATGACGGCCCGGCAAGTCAGCCGCTCCCGGCGCAGAAAGCAGAAGATCAGCAGCACCAGCATGTACGTAAACGCGCCCGCGATGCCGAGATTTGCCGCGTCGGCGGTCTCGGGGCTGCGCCAGAAAAAGGCGTAGACGGAGGGAGAGTTGTAGTTGAGTCCGGTGCCGATGCTCCCGGTCTGGGAGGTATAAAGCGTGAGCGTTTCGATAAAGGGTTTTCCCAGTGCCACGGCGGGCAGGACCAGCAGCACATAAAACGCGGGAAAGAGCGCGAAGTGCCAGAGCTTGTAATTGCCGCGAAACCACAGGACTGCCATGATCGGCAGGATGAACACGGCCTGGAGCTTGAAGCCGAAGGAGAGTGTGAAGCACAGCACCGAAAGCACCGGCCTGTCCTCAAGAGCGAGCCACAGTCCCAGCAGCGCAAGCGCCGCATAGATGCTGTCGCACTGGCCCCAGACCGCGCCGTTGAGCACCACCGTCGGCAGCAGCAGCACCGTGAGAAAGCACGCAAGCTTCATCCGCCCGTCCTTAACGCAGAGACCAAGCAGACGCATGGAGGCAAAGGCCAGCACCACGTCGAAAAGAATGCTCAAAAGCTTGATGAGGTACAGGTCGCGGATGGGGAGATAGGAAAAGAAGCACAAAAAGTAAAGATAGGGGATGTTGTAATTTCCGAGCGGGTAGGCAAGCGAGCGAAAGCCCAGGTTCTCCCGATAGAACTGGACCCACTTGCTCAGAAAATCCCGGTAATCCAGCGTCTCATAGGACAGAAAATACCCGCGCAGGACGAAGGCCGCAATGAGCAGCGGCAGCATGATAAGCATTGCCCGCCGATTCTTGAGCAGCCCCTCATGCAGCAGCAGCCACAGCGCGAACAGTCCCTCCAGCGCGAGTAATGTATAAGCGGCAAGATCCATGGAAGTTTCTCCGTAACGGTAAGAATAAGCTCACGTTATTATACCTCTCGCGCACAAAAAAATCCATAGTCTTTTCAGCCTGAAAACCGGCTTGTTGTTATGCAAACCGGTTTTAGACAGACTTTCCGAAAAGGGGCAACAGGGAGGGACACAATTTCATCTTTATTCCCGCTTGTTCGACAATCGCAACTGTGTTAAACTAAACAGGAAATTATGGGAGGGGGGAGAACAGTTGCGCATTCTGGTGGTCAATGACGACGGCATCCGTTCCCCCGGCATCGAGGCACTGGCCCGTATGGCGGCGCAGCTCGGCGAGACATACGTTGTCTCACCCTCTGAACAGTGCAGCGGCATGAGCCAGAAGCTCACGCTCTTTGACGAGATGGCCCTGCGTGAAGAGCGCTTTCCTGTCCCCGTCGCAGGGGCGTGGAGCCTTGGCGGCGCGCCTGCAGACTGCGTGAAGGTCGCGCTTGCGCAAGTGCTGGACTTTATGCCGGACTATGTTTTTTCCGGCGTCAACGACGGCTGGAACGTGGGCTATGACATCGCGTATTCCGGCACCATCGGCGCCTGCCTGGAGGCGGTCATGAACGGCATCCCGGCCATCGCCTTTTCGGCAAAGGGCTGGGGAGACCTGGAGATCGCCGAGCGGTACATGCCCGAGATCGCCATGGAGCTTATGGAGCGCGGCCAGGGGCGCGGCGAGATCTGGAACGTGAATTTTCCCGGGGGTCCGGTCTCCGGGCTGCGCGGCATCCTGCACGAGCGCTTCATCGCACCCATGCAGCTGTTTGAAAGCGACTTCACCGCCCGGCAGCACCCGGAGGGACACACGCTCATCACCCAGAAGGGCGTCCCCATCGGAAAGGGCATAGCCCCCGACGGCAGCGATATCGCCGCCGTGCTGGACGGGTATATCTCCATCGGAAAAATCAAGAGCACGGTCATGATATAATAAAAGTGAAAAGTGAAGATGCGGCTTCTTCGCTTTTGCTCTTTGCAATTGCCTACTTGTCAAACGCAATTCGACATGTTACAATATATATTGTGGTAAAGGCGACTGAAAACTTCAATATTTTGAGGTTTCTCCGTATTCACCGCCCTCGGGCGTGAACATATTTTATTAGGAGGCTATACTCTATGAAGAAGATCATTGCCATGCTCCTCGCGCTCGTGATGGTCAGTGCGCTGTTCGTTGGCGGCTCCGTTTCCGCTTTCGCCGACAACCAGCACTTTGACAAGCTGACCCTCGAGTTCGTCCCCTCCAAGGACGCTGACGTCATCATCGCCGGCACCGCGAACCTCCCTGAGCTCGTCAAGGCCGAGATGGCCAAGCTCGGTGTTGACATCGACGAGGTCGATATCACCGTCGGCACCAACTATGACGCCACCGGCGAGGCCATGTCCGCCGGTTCCATTGATCTGGGCTGGCTGCCCGGCGGCACCTACGCCCTGTACTCCGACGACACCGACGTTATCCTAACCGCCACCCGCAACGGCCTTTCCAACGACAGCGAAGATCCCGCCACCTGGAACGGCGAGGCCAACAAGACCCTCAAGAACGGCCCCCAGGTCACCTTCTATCGCGCTCTGATCTACGCCGCTCCCTCCGAGTACGGCAAGAAGCTGGCTGAGAAGGTCAATGCCGGTGAAAAGCTCACCTGGGAAGATCTCGACGGCGCCAAGTGGGCCGTGCAGAAGACCTCCTCCTCCGCAGGCTACATCTACCCCACCATGTGGCTCATGAAGAACTATGACGGCAAGAAGATCTCTGATCTCTCCAACGTCATCCCCATCGACTCCGGCTACGGCACCGCTTTCTCCTACGCCGCCGCTGAGAGCATCGACATCCTGGTCTGCTATGCTGACGGCCGCAACGACTACGAAGCCTCCTGGACTCTGCCCACCGATCAGCAGGACGAGACCGGCAAGCAGGGCATGGGCCGCTCCGACTCCATCTGGAACGAGATGAACGTCATCGGTGTGACCGAGGGCATCTACAACGACACCGTCGCCATCTCCAAGGAGAGCCCCTTCTACACTCCCGAGATGGTCGAGAAGCTGCAGGACTGCTTCATCAATATCATCAATACCGACGAAGGCAAGGCTATCTTTGATGTTTACAGCCATGCCGGTTACGCCAAGGCCACCGACGCCGACTATGACGGCGCCCGCATGGCTCTGACTGTTGTCGGCGGCTGATTCCCCGACGCAAGCCATTTCCGCCGGGCTCTGTATCCAAGTGAATACAGAGCCCGGTTTTTTCTTGTAATTAGCTTGCCGGCCTGAATGGATACGTACTGCGTTCCCACTTGTCATTGCGAACCAGTGACCGATGTCACTGGTGTGGCAATCCGTTATTGCGAGCGACAAGGTTATCCATTCTGAATGTTTTCGTGCCTCCGGCGGGCGGATTGCCACGCCAGTGTGAGCACTGGCTCGCAATGACAGGAAAGAGAAGCATCGTTTTTTTCGCTGCCGCAAGCGTTGAACGGCAAGCGCGCCTTGCCGCTGAACGGTTCCGACAGGGAAACTAAGAAACTAAAGGGAGTAAAGCAGCCGTATGATTGAATTTAAGAATGTCTACAAGACCTATCCCAACGGCTTCACCGCGCTCAAGGACGTAAACCTTCAGATCGAGCAGGGGGAGTTTGTGGCCATCATCGGCCTGTCCGGCGCAGGCAAGTCCACGATCCTCCGCTGCATCAACCGCATGCATGACGTGACCCGAGGCACCCTCACCGTCGACGGCGTGGATGTCAACACCCTCAAGGGCGCGGAGCTCAGAAGATACCGCCGCAAGGTGGGCATGATTTTCCAGAGCTTCAACCTTGTAAGCCGCTCCACCGCCATCAAGAACGTGCTGACGGCGGACGTGCCGGACATGGGCTTCTTCCAGGTGCTCTTCGGCATCTTCTCCAAGGAGCAGAAAATGCGCGCCCTCGAAAGCCTCGACAAGGTGGGTATCCTCTCCAAAGCCTACACCCGCTGCGACCAGCTCTCCGGCGGCCAGCAGCAGCGCGTTGCCCTGGCCCGCACCCTCAATCAGAACCCGAAGATCATCCTGGCCGACGAGCCGGTCGCGTCCCTTGACCCCATCACCGCCCGCCAGGTCATGCAGGACTTTGTGCGCATCAACAAGGATTACAACATCTCCATCCTGTTGAACATCCACCACATAGACCTCGCGCTTCAGTACTGCGACCGCGTCATCGGCGTGCGCGCGGGCGAGATCGTCTTCGACGGCCCCGCCGCCACCATCACCCAGGAGCAGATCGACTACGTCTACAACGGCACGAAAGCGCCCGTGCTGGGCAATGGGGAGTGAGCTGATGGATAACGAAACCAATTCCGCCGTCAAGCTGACCTGGTTTGATAAGATCTTCAAACCCCAGGTCATCACGCTGCCGAACGGCCACTCGACCATACGCCGTCGCAGCCGCGCCCCCTTCATTGTGGCGCTGGTGCTGCTGGCCATTATCCTGTCGCTGCGCATGACGGGCTTTGACATGGGCCTCATCATCCGCAAGTTCGACAAGCTCATGGACCTTATGGTCAAGCTCTTCCACCCCAAGTGGAGCTTCTTTGACAAGGTCACCCGCCCCCTCATCGACACCATCAAAATGTCCATCCTTGGCACGGTCATCGGCTGTGCCCTGGCCCTGCCCATCGCGGTGCTTTCCTCCACCAATATCGACAAAAACCGCGTGATCGTCTCGGTCCTGCGCTTCATCCTGGCCCTGATCCGCACCCTGCCCACCCTGGTCATCGCTTTGGTGTGCGCGCTGATCTTCGGCCTCGGCACCTTCGCCGGCACCCTGGCCATCTCCATCTTCACCTTCGGCATCGTGGCCAAGATGCTGTATGAGAGCATCGAGACCATCGACATGGGCCCCTTCGAGGCCATGGAGGCCATGGGCGCCAACAAGTTCCAGGCATTCTGGTCGGCCTGTGTGCCCCAGATCCTGCCGGTCTATCTCTCCCACAGCCTTTACTGCTTCGAGATGAACGTGCGCGCCTCCGCTATCCTCGGCTACGTTGGCGCGGGCGGCCTCGGCATCACCATCAACGAGCGCATCGGCTGGCGTGACTATGAGGGCCTCGGCATGGTGCTGCTGACGTTGTTCGTGGTGGTCGTCGCCATCGAGTTCACCAGCGAGTACCTGCGCGGCAAGCTGAGCTGAGAGGAGGCGCGACATGGCTGAAAAACTGGAAAAAATCGAAAAGGCGGTCGACGAGAAGCTGACCGTCGCCGAAATGTACGCAAACCGCCCCCGCAAGTGGTGGGTCTACACCCTCGTGGTGCTCATCATCGCGGCGCTTGTCGGCTGGTCCGGCTCGACGGTGCAGTTTGAGGGCCTCACGGTCACGGGCCGCTCGGTCGCCCAGGGCGTCATCAGCGGCATCACGCACCCTGACCTCAAGCTCATGTTCGGCACCAGCAATACCGACGTGCCTTATCTTCTCCTGCAGACCATGGCCATCGCCGTGCTCGGCACCATCTTCGGGGCGATCCTCGCGATCCCCTTCGCCTTCCTTGCCTCGACGAACATCCTGCCGAAGCCCCTGGCCTATCTCTTCCGCGTGGTGATCCTGCTCATCCGCACGATCCCCAGCCTTGTCTGGGCCCTCATGTGGATCCGCGTCACCGGACCCGGCGCCGCCTGCGGCGTCATCACCCAGTCGGTCTGCTCCATCGGCATGATCTCCAAAATGTACATCACCGCCATCGAGGATCTGGACACCCGCATCCTCGAGAGCCTGGACGCCATGGGCTGCACGCCCTTCCAGAAGATCCGCTACGGCGTCATTCCCCAGCTCACCGCAAGCTTCATCTCCACCACCATCTACCGCTTCGACATCAACCTCAAGGACGCCACCACCCTCGGCATCGTGGGCGCGGGCGGCATCGGCGCGAGCCTGGTGCAGTGCCTTAACTCCCGCCGCTGGGCCATGGTCGGCTCCTTCGTCTGGGGCCTGATGATCCTGGTGCTGATTATCGAATATCTCTCCACCCAGGTCAGAAGCAAGCTGGCACGCGGAGAATAAACCCTATAAAATCATGTAGGGGCCGACGCCCTCGGCGGCCCGCGCGGCAGATAGATTGTTGTGCGAAAGCGACCGGGCAAATACGTAAAACGGACAGCATACTGCCGGGCCGCCGGGGGCGTCGGCCCCTACTGCTTCTTAAAGACACACTTACAAGAGGGTACCCATGGATCGTAAGCTGACAATCTATTTCACATCCGACATTCACGGTTATTTTTCTCCCATGGACTATGCCAACAACTGCCGCGCAGCCTCGGGCCTTGCCAACTGCGCGGCAAATTTCACCCATGACCGCAACACCCTCATCCTCGACGGGGGCGACACCCTCCAGGGCAGCCCCTTCACCTACTGGCTCTACAGCCGCACGGAGGAAAAAAGTCTCATTCCTGCAAGACTTATGACCCTTGCAGGCTATAGCTGTATCACCCTCGGCAACCACGACTTTAACTACGGCGTGAAGGAACTGGAGCGTTTCCTCGGCGAGCTGGAGGAACTGGAGGACGAGAGCGGCGTCTGGTGCCTCTGCGCCAATGTGGAGGGGCTGCGCCACAATGCGCGTTATGCCATTCACCATCTGGGGAACGGACTGACGGTAGGCGTCTGCGGCGTCACCTCGCAGTTTGTCCCCAACTGGGAAAAGCCGGAGAACATCGAGGGCCTGACCTTCGCCGACGCCTTTGAGACCGCGCGGGAGGTCCTCGCGGAAATGAAGGCACAGAAGGTTGACATAACAATCTGCCTCTACCACGGCGGCTTTGAAAACGACGTGGATACCGGCAGGCCCCTCTCCAAGACCCTCGAAAACGAGGGCTGGCGCATCTGTCAGGAGCTGGACTATGACATCCTGCTCACCGGCCACCAGCACATGCCCTTTGCCGACAAGTGCGTAAACGGCACCTGGACCTGCCAGCCGCCCGACAAGGCCCGGCAGTACATCCGCATGGATGTGACGGTGGACGACGAAGGACGTGTCACGGCTCACTCGGAGCTCTGCGAGCCGGGGAACGTGACCCCCGAAGCCTTTACCGAACTGCTTGAACCCCTGGAAGCCGAGACCGCCAAATTCCTTGACACGCCCCTCGGCCACCTCGACACGGCCCTGCGCCCATCGGAGCCCCTGGACCGGGCCCTGAACGGCAGCCTGATTGCGAACTTCTTCAACCAGGTGCAGCTCGAAGCGTCGGGCGCGGACATCTCCTGCACCTGCCTTGCCAATACCCTGCGCGGCTTTTCGGAGGATGTGACGGTGCGCGACATCGTGGCAAGCTACGTTTTCCCGAACACGCTCAAGACCATCCGGGTCGACCGGGCGGTGCTGACGAAAGCCCTCGAGCGCAGCGCCGATTACTTCGCCTTCGATGAAAACGGCGAGATCAAAGTCAGCGACAGCTTCTTAAAGCCGATTGTGGCCCACTTCAATTTCGATTTCATCGCCGGCATCGAGGCGACCATCGACCTGCGCAAGGCGCCGGGGGAGCGGGTGACTTCCATCTTGTACAGAGGGGAAGAGCTGCCGGAGGACAAGACCCTCACTATGTGCCTCAACAACTACCGCGCGTCCGGAGCGGGCGGCTATGAGTTCTATGCCGACTGCGAGACCGTGCGCGAGCAGCCGGAGGAGATCTCCGAGCTCATCATCAACTACGTCGACCGGCACCGGGACATCGTAGTCGATAAGACAAAATGGCTGAAAGTATTGTATTGAAAAAGGAGATAAATCATATGTCCAACAACGTCTTCAAAGTCGTTCTGCTCCAGGCGCTGCCCGCCTCCGGCAAATCCGAGGTGCGCAACTTCATGGCCCATGTGGAGCCCGACACGCTGCGCGACGAGTTCCACATCGGCGCAAACCTCCAGCTCGACGACTTCCCCTATGTTCACATGATGCGCCGCATCGACAACGAGCTGCAGGCTATGGATGAGCCGCGCATCTTCTACCCCGGCGAGGCCCCCTTCAACGACGGGCGCGACTGGGGCACTCTCTGCAACCTCTTAAACGAGGATTACCACGATCTCCTGAACCGTGTGAAGGTCTGCCCGGATTCCGCCGCGCAGTATCTCTTTGAGCGTATCGACCGCGCCGGTCTCGGCGCCGGGATCGCGCCGCGCCTCGGAATGCTGGATGAGGGTGTGCGTGCCAAAGTCGCCGCGAAGCTCGAGGACGAGGCCCGCGCCATGCTGGACGAGAAGCAGAACGCCTATCCCGAGAGCTTCGAGGACAAAACCATCATCATCGAGTGCGCCCGCGGCGGCCCGGACGGCGCCTCCATGCCCCTGACCGGCACCTTCGGCTACCAGTACTCCCTGCCCATGTTCTGCCCGGAGATCCTGGAAAACGCCGTCATCCTCTACATCTGGGTCACGCCCGAGGAATCGCGCCGCAAGAACGCCGACCGCGCCGATCCCAACGATCCCGGCTCCAACCTCCACCATGGTGTGCCCATGGCTGTCATGCTGGGCGACTACGGCTGCGACGACATGGAATATCTGCGCGCGCAGTCCAAAGAAAACTGCGTGAGCTTCGAGGCCCACGGCAGGCACTGGGACATCCCCATCGGCGTGTTCGATAACCGCCAGGACAAGACCACCTTCCTGCGCACCGAGCCCGAGCTCTGGGACCCCGATCTTGTGGCCGACGTGACCGCCGCTATCCGTGCCGCCACAGACGCCATGTTTGAAAACTACAAAAAGTAAACAGTAAGAGACCGAAGAAAAAGGGCTGGGACGTCCGGGCGATCAAAGGAGCTCGCGGATGTCACAGCCTTTTTTCGATATACCGACACCTCACACAGAAACAGCGGCCAGCCTGTTTTCACAAAAAACCTTCCCCAAAAGTTTGCAATCCCGCGTTGGAAGTGCACAGCGAAAGTATAGACAAGAGCGGCGCACGATGCTATAATAAAAAAATAATCCACGACTCATGGCTAAACAGGGCACAGGGGGTGATGGCAGCGTGAAAAACATATTCTTTGATGCGTGTGCGATTCCGTTCTATATGCTGACATTATGGACCTGCCATGTGCGAAAGCTGACAAAAGGCCGCACAAACCGTCTGTTTATCGCCTTGGCCTGTATGTCCCTGATCTGCGCGATTGCCGACCTCTGGATGGAGTTTGTGGTAAACCCTGTCCCCCTGAGCCGTGAGCAGGTCATACTCGGCACGGTGCTCTCCTTCACCTATAAGCTCCTGCGAAACAGCAGCCTTGTGGTCTATCTCATCTACATCTTTTCCGTGACGCGGACAGAGTACCGCCTCAATACCCTCGGCGCCCAGCTGTTTATATGGCTGCCGAGCGCAGTTGCTGTCGGCGCCCTCGTGCAGAATTTTTTCAC
The DNA here is from genome assembly GCA_902791215.1 of Oscillospiraceae bacterium. Lineage (GTDB taxonomy): Bacteria > Bacillota > Clostridia > Oscillospirales > Oscillospiraceae > Limivicinus. The sequence continues at coordinate 25,598 of CADAUZ010000031.1, forward strand.
CCACAATGTTTTTGTGATCACAGCGGAAGGCGGCTACGCCCGCGGTCCGATGCTGATGCTCCTTTACGCCATTTCGTATATCTATGCCCTTGTCGGGACAGGTTATTGTATTTATTGCCGCCGCTACCTTATCGGCAGCAAGTGGGTCGCCCTGATCTCGGTCTATGTGCTGACCTTTGCGGGTGTCCTGATCCAGATGGTGAAGCCCCATTACCTTGTGGAGATGTTCTCGACGGCGATCGGCCTGATGTTTATTCTGCTGCTGATTATGCGGCCGGAGGAGACCATGGACGGGCGGGGCCTTGTGCGGGACTGGAACGCGTATCAGGATACGCTGAAAAGATCACTCCGATCCGGCCGGAGCTTTCAAATTGTCGTTGTGGAAATCATGAACGCCGCGGAGATCCGCAGCTATCTGGGCGACAAGCAATTCCAGAGCTGCATCGAGACCATCGCTGGCGAGATCAGCACGCTCTATTCCGGCCTGCGTGTCCATGTCGACCAATTCTTCGAGATACCGGGCACCTTTTACCTGATCCTTGACAACGCGAAAATCGACGTGAAGACGCTTATCCCGCCCTTCAACAAAACGATTGCGGAGCGGATGGAGGACTATGCCAGGCAGGGCGTCCGCTTCAACCTGGAGTACTGCCTCATCAAGTGTCCGGATGATTTGAAGGATTTCCGGGAGATCATTAATATCGGGCACAGCTTTCGTTACCTCAGAAAGCCGGCGGAGGTGTATGAGGCCGCCGATCTGATCCGGGAGCGCAATTACGGCCCGCTTACCAATATCAAGGAAATCCTGAACAGGGCGATCACAGAGGACACCCTCGAGATGTACTTCCAGCCGATTTACGATATCCGGACGGGCGGCTTCTGCTCGGCGGAGGCGCTGGCGAGGCTGAACGACCCCGTGTACGGCATGGTTTCCCCCGCGCTCTTCATCCCGGCGGCGGAGAGAGTCGGCATGATCGTGGCGCTGGGGTATCGTATCCTGGAGGCTGTATTCAGCTTCATGTCGCAGACCGATCTCCGCGCGCTGGGGATATCCCGCATTGAGATCAACCTCTCCGTGGCCCAGTGTCTGCAGCGGGAGCTGCCCGAGAGGATACGGGAGCTTCAGGAGAAGTACCGCATAGACCCGCGCCAGGTGAACTTTGAGGTGACGGAGACGCTGTTCGACAATCTCGGCGGCATTATGGACCAAAACCTGCGGACCCTTTCCGACATGGGCTATACCTTCTCGCTGGACGATTACGGCGTTGGCTACTCAAATATCCAGCGGCTCAGGGCGCTGCCGCTGAATATCATCAAGATCGACAAGAGCATGGTGGACGACATGTTCACCATGGACGGTGAGGTCATCATCGAGAACACCGTGCGCATGATGAAGGGAATCCGCAAGGAGCTGGTCGTGGAGGGCGTCGAAACCGAGAAGGAGGCAAAGGCCTGCGAGGATCTCTCCTGTGACTATATCCAGGGCTTCTATTATGCCAGACCATTGCCCGCAGAGGAATTTGTTCGCTTTCTCAGAGAGCACAACAAAGCGGCTCCGCCGGAAGTCGGGAAGACTTAAAGTTTCATAAGGTGAATAAAAAGCCGATACCGCAGCGATTACGGTATCGGCTTCTTTGGGGATAGCATCACCCCAGCGCAACGTCCAGCGCCATCATCAGGGTAAAACCGACGGAGAACAGGATGACGCCGAGCGCAAACACAGGCAGCGCCGCACACCCGCTGCGGTCTGTTGCCGCTGCAAATATTTTATGCGTCTATACATTGACGCACGGAAAAAGAACGTATATAATAGCTGTTAGACAAAGCTAACCGCACGCGAACGAGAATGAGAGTACAGCTTATAAGGAGTCAGCCTGTATGAAATACACCGGAATGCCTTTGGGGATGTGGGCCCTGTTTGCGGGATCATTCAGGAAACACTTGTCGTCAGTCCTGGGATATGATTCCAAAACAGCCGGGACGATTACCGCAAAGGCGAAACAGAGATACAAGGAAATCATCCGCAGCCTTCCGGAATTTGAGAAGGCGGATCGTTTTCGGATGAATATTGTCAATTGCGCGATGCTCTCCGCCTTCCTGCTGAATCTGCCGGAAAAGCCAACGCTTGAAAAGGCGACGGCTTATTATCGGCAATCCATGATGACCGGAGCCATGAAATGGTTTTGCAGACAGAGCGGAAGAAAAAAGTTTACGGACGCGGATGTGGAAGGGATGAAGAAGACGGCGGCGCTTCGCGCGGCAGACCGGAATCCGTATTCCTGGAACATGGACTTCCTTCCTTACGCGGACGGAAGCGGTTATGAGGCGCGCTTTACAGCATGCGGCATCTGTCGGCTCATGAAGGAACTGGGGCTGTACGAGCTTGTCCCGGCCATGTGTCGGCTGGACTATACCATGAGTGAAGCGGGCGGCGCAACGGAATTTGTCCGGCAGTACACGCTCGCGTCCGGCGGACCCTACTGTGACTGCGGATATAAAAAGAAGGGAACGGCGCTATGAAATATCACATTGAGAAAAACACGGTTCAGGAAACACTGGTCATTCCGCTTTTCGGGCGGCTGGTGTGCTCGGAGCGTTTTCCCGAGCTGTTTTCGGATCCCGAGGCCAAAAGGATCTGCGATTCGCTGGACTACGATTTTGCGGATAAGCGAAAGAAAATGGAATCTGCCGCGGGCCTGTTCGGCGCGCTGGAGGTGGCCCAGCGCCAGTATGACCTGCGCTGTGAGGTCTTGAGATATCTGCGGGACCATCCGGAAGCGGCTGTGGTGAATCTCGGCTGCGGCCTGGACGACACGTACTCCAAGGTCGATAACGGACAGTGCAGGGGCTATAACATCGACCTGCCGGATGTGATCAGGGTGCGAAACGAGCTTCTCCCGGCAGGGGAGCGGGAAAGAAACCTTGCCTGTGACCTGAATGACTTTTCCTGGATGGAGGAGATCGAGGCATCTCATGGAGCAGTTTTCTTCGCCGCGGGCGTTTTCTATTATTTCAAAACGGAAGATATGAAAAAGCTGTTTTGTGCGATGGCAGAGCGTTTCCCCGGCGGGGTGCTTGCCTTCGACGCCTGCAACGAACGCGGCGCGAAGCTGATGCGCAAGACATGGTTGAAGGAAGCCGGGATCACCGATGTGAGCGCATACTTCTCCCTTGAGGACGAGACAGCGCTCACGGACTGGAGCGACCGTTTTGCCTCCGTGACAGCCAAAAGCTATATGCGCGGATACCGCGATATTTACAAAAACGTCGGGGCCTTCCACAAGCTGATGATCCGCTTCTGCGACAGCTTTGTAAAAATGAAGATCATCAGGATCGCTTTCAAAGAATAAAACAAATCATATTGACAGAAGGATTGCTTCCTGTTATAATACGCACAGAGGTTAGCGGATGCTAACCGTGCATGATCATAACAATCTTTCATAAGACTTGGTTTAGCCGGGTCTTTTCTTCAGAGCAGTGGTTAGCAACAACTAACTACTGGACAGTGTACAGAATCGGGAGGGATAGACATGAGCGTCGTCATTCTTGGCGGGAACGAATGCATGGAACAGAAATACAAAAGCCTGTGCCGGGACTATCAGCATGAGGCCAAGGTGATTGTAAAGCCCGTCGGCGGTGTCAAGCGCAAGATGGGCAAGCCCGACATGGTGATTTTCTTCACCGGCGCCATGTCCCATAAGATGCTGCAGGGCGCGCTTGGCGAGATCAAGGGCCGCGATTGCATCGTGGAATACTGTCCCACAAGCTCGGTGTCCGCACTCAAAAAGGTATTGGAGAAGTACGCCTGATGTCGGAGGAAACGATTGTGCGCCAGGCCGCGCCTACCCTGGCAGGGATCAAGACGGGCAGCATGTTCCCGTACCGCTTTGAAAGCCGGGACGAGCTGCTGGAGGATATCCGCGCTTTTAACCGCATCTTTGTGCCGCGGGGCATGTGCCTGCTTCTGCTGCGCGTAATGGAGAAGTCCGCGCTTTTGTATCTCTATCGTCCGCAGAGCTTGGAGAAGGATTTGAAGGACAAACTCTCACAGGAGGTTTTGCAGGAATCCGGCTATGCCTGCCTGAGCTGTGCCGCCTGCGTGCGGCATCTGGTGGAGCGCTTTCGCGCCGAGCAGGACTTCCCGCATGAGGTCGGCCTGTTCCTGAGCTATCCGCCCGCGGATGTCAAGGGATTCATCGACAACCGGGACAACTATAAGGTCATCGGTCTCTGGAAGATCTACGGCGATGAAGAGAAGGCGCAGAAGCTGTGCGAACAGTTCAAAAAGTGCTCCGAGTGCTACTGCCGTCTCTGGGAGAGCGGGGTCGGACTTGAGAAGCTGGCTGTCGCGGTTTAAAAACCTGTGAATCTGTATATCTTTCCATCAGATAGAAGTGCGTACAGAGCCGCACTATAATACACTCTGAATATTGGTATGAAGGAGAAACTAAAATGAAAGCAGCAGTTGTTTACTGGAGCGGCACGGGCAACACCGCAGCCATGGCAGGCCTCGTCCTGGAGGGCATGAAGAGCGCCGGCGCGGACGCCGAGCTCATCGAGTGCAATTCCGTCACCGATCTCTCCGCCTATGACGCCATCGCTTTCGGCTGCCCCGCCATGGGCTCCGAGCAGTTGGAGGACAGCGAGTTCGAGCCGATGTTCGACGGCGTGAAAAAGAGCCTCGGCGGCAAGAAGGTCGGCCTCTTCGGCTCCTACGGCTGGGGCGACGGCGAGTGGATGCGCAACTGGGAGGATGACTGCAAAGCCTGCGGCATCAATCTCGCGGCAGAAAGCGTTCTCGTGAACAACGCGCCGGAAGCCGATGGGGCCGAAGCCTGCAAAGCCCTCGGCGCTGCCCTGGTCGGATAACGCACATCCGCGGATACAGTAAAACACAGTAAGAATATTCACAAAAAGGGACCGTTGCAAAATGAGAGTTTTGCAAGCGTTGCCGGGGCTCTTTCAATATAATCTCGTTGGGATAAACATAAAAACGCCCGCCGGCGGCTTTTCATTACAAAGCAGCCGATGGGCGTAAACTATGAGAAGACACACGCAACGAAATCCTTCAGCATAATTATTTTGAAGAGTATTCATTGACGAGGAGACAAAGAATGGTTATAATGCAGTTAGGTAACGCTAACCAATATAACAGGTACAAAGAAAAGAGAAGGACACAAAATGGACAAGTATCTGAAGATCTTTGAACCGGCCATGAAAAAGTGGCTGGCAGAACACTATTCCCCGGAGGAGGCAAAGAAGCGCTGGGAACGCACAGTGGCGCTGGACGAAAAGTGGATCCGGGAGGAGGGCGACCTGGGTGGGCGGAAGAATGCAATGGCCAGCAACATGCTGGAGACCTACGCCTTTTTCGCCTTCTACGATTCGGTGGACCGAAGCTTTACTCCTGAGGATCTGCAGAGCATGATCGACGCTGCCATGGGGAAGAGCATCCGCATGCTCTCACATTTTAATTTGAACAAGCTCCTCAAGCGCCGCCGGATCGTAAAGCTGATATACGGGTATCTGGGAAGCTATCAGAAAAAGGCGGAGCGTTTTCGCGGCAATGCATGGGGAAACACGTGGGAGATCCGGCTCAACCCGGAAAACCACGAAAAGGGAATTGCCTTCGTCTATGACACCTGTCCCCTGAACGATTTTGCCAGACGGCACGGCTACATCGACTTTCTGCCGAATCTGTGTATGATCGATCACGTCACCTGCGGCGCGGCGCACGGTAAGCTGATCCGTCACAAAACCCTGGCAGACGGGGACGGGGAGTGCAACTACTGGATCCTGGGGGACCGGGAGCCGGAGGCGCTCGCGGATGTAGGATCAAAATAAGAGCTTTAAAGGAACAGATGCCTGCCTCCTTGAACACGATATCAGCAGCGAGTCATTTGAAAAGTTGAAGGAACGCTGGGAAAAGCTTAAGAAACAGGAAGTACAGTCATAACAACAAAGTTACTATGGGTGTTTACCGGTTACGGCAGACAGAAGGAGGAAAAAGCATGACATCTCAGGAACGGGATAAGATCACAAAGCGGATGCTGTGGATCATCCCGGCCATGATCCCGTGCATCATCGGCGACTATTGCATGGGCCTTGAGCCGAAGGGCAGCACGGCTGTCTCCTTCATGATCTCGACCGGCTGGCTCGCGATCGCGGACTGGCGGATCGCCCTGTCCCATATCGGCGGGCTGATCGGGACAGCGCTGTACATGATCGCCGCTTTGGCTTTTGTGCGGTATCTGAATG
>CADAUZ010000032.1 GCA_902791215.1 Oscillospiraceae bacterium
TCGCCGAGCTGTCTCTTCGAGCGCCTTAAAGTGTTACCCATGTCTTTGGACAAAGTGTTACCTATGTGGTCTTGACAGAGGGCGTCGGCCCCTACGGTGCCGGTATTGCTGGGTTTTCAATAAGGAGACTATTTCAAAGCCCCGTAAATAGCGCTAGGTTTTCTGCGGCATTCTTCCGGAGTGCCGCTTCAATCACGGAATACTGCTTTTCCGTAAGAGCGGAGATCAAGGCTTCACACGCGTTTCTCTTTTTCACTTTTAATCCTTCCGCATAATTCATGGCGGCAAGGGCTCCGCTGTATTCCCGCGCAGCATCCAGCGCGCTGTCATAATCTCGCAGGCTGAGACAGCTGTAAAGGTGCAGCTGCCGAAGCTGTTCGGGATTGCAGAAGATATATTTTGTGTCCCTATGTCCGTTTCCGGAAAAATCCCGAAGCGCCGCCGCAGTCGACAGCCGCTCCATGAGAGGCATCAAATCGTCCCGTATGTACGTCGAGACCTTGCCGCAGAACTCGTTTATCTCTTCCGCATCCGCGTTTTTTTCAAGGACCGGCAGGTCGGGATAAACAGTATTCAATCTGCTGCCGAAGGTGTAATGAATAGAGCCCGGGCACGGAAAAAACAGCGGAATCATCGCAAACTGCAAGTATAAAAGCCCGGTCGGTTTTTCAAACGCGATCAGACCGATGATATCCCGGATCTGCAAATAGAAAAAACGCTTTCCCTTCCGTTTGAATCCCAGCTCCGCAAGTTCCGCCGCAAGAACAGACTCTGCACTTTTCAACATAATCTCTATGTATCAGATCAGCCTTTTGCCCTTTTTGCGAAACTCCCGCGCCTGCTCGACGGTGGGCCAGGTGAAGTAGCTTCCCTTCTCCGTCTCGTTTTTGCACGTCTGCACGGTGCCGGCCTCGATCTCCTCGATGGCTTTGACCATCAGGTCGCCGCCGACGGTCTTGGTCTTCTTCATGAGCCGGAACATGCTGTTGCAGTCGGAGATGTCCACGCTCCCCTGCTCGATGATGTCGCCGTCGTCAATCTTCGCGCTCATGTAATGGACCGTCGCGCCGCCGGTTTTCTCGCCGTTGTAGAGATACCAGAACGACGGCAGCAGGCCGCGGTAGTCCGGCAGCAGCGCCCCGTGGACGTTGATGACGCCGTGCTTCGGCACGCTCAACAGCTCGTCCTTGATGACCTGAGGAGCGGAATAGGAGATGATGAGATCGGGCTTTAGGTCCCGAATGTGCTGCACATAGGCGGGGTCGTTGCTGTCGGTGATGACGCGGTAAGGGATGCCGTTTTTCTTCGCCGCGTCCTGTACCGAGCAGCTGCCGCCGAAAAGCCTGTAGCCCGTGAGCCGGTCGAGGTATTTCTCCGCCTCGCGCCCCGCGGTGACAAAGCCCATCTTTGCGCACTGGAAGGCCCCGAACCACTTGAGATAGTCCGTCGTCTTGTTTTCAAGCGATCCTTTGCAGTCGACCTGCACGACCTCCAGCAGCTCGCAGGCCCGAGCGGCCTTGTCGATGTTGCGCGGGATGAAGAAGCGGTCGGCCTGGGTCATGACCACGACTCTCAGTTTGCCGCGCATACCGGCTCCTTCCTGTGCTCCGCCGCCCATTTGAGCAGGGTGTTGAAAATATGTTCGGGCACGCGCCCCGCGAGCTGGTACACGATACACACGACCGTCCACCAGATCATCCTGAGATCAAAGAACACGCCGCGCTTGTCGAGGTACACAAGGTCCAGCTCCAGGCGTGTCGGCAGCACGTCGCGCACGTACTCCTCCTCGGACTCGATCTGGTCGCCGTAGAGATAGTCGTAGAGCGCCGAGGGGCCGGTCAGGCCCGAGGTCACCTCGCCTGCCGCGGCAAAGCGGCCGCCGCGGGTGATCTCCACCTGGTCCACCGCCGCGGGGCGGGGACCGACGATGCTCATGTCGCCGATGAGGATGTTGATGAGCTGGGGCAGCTCGTCCAGCTTCGTGGCGCGGATGAGGCGGCCGAAGGGGAAGATGCGGTCCTCCTCCCCGCGGAAGACGGACTCGTTGGCCTTTCCCTGGCGCATGGAGCGGAACTTGTACATGTCAAAGACCCGGTTGTGCTTCGTGGTGCGGTGGGCGATGTAGAAGACGGGACCGGGGTCGGAAAGCTCGATGCCCAGCGCGATGATGAGCCACAGCGGCGCCGAGACTACAAGTCCCAGCAGGGCGCAGCCCATGTCGAACAGGCGCTTGAGAAAGAGATACAGAAAACGCATGGTGCCTCCTTAAATCCGGCGGAAGACCGCCTCGAAAGCCTCGGCATACTTGCAGCCGGCCTGGGCACCGCGCCAGGCGGCAAGGCCTCTGAGGGCCTCGGTCGAGCGGGGGTGCGGGTAGTCGCGCATGACGCCCGCATAGAACGCCAGGGCCTCCAGCTTTTTGTCAAGACCCTCCTCGCCCACCTCCACAAAGAGGTTCGGCGTGAAGCGGCGCACGGAGGAATCCACGCACCACTCGGTGGAGGAGGCGGACTCCATGTACCACAGCTCCCGGATGGGCTTTGCGTCCTCATTGCGCTGGGGATAGCGCAGCGCGGCCTGCACGGCGCCGCTGACCATGGCGTGGTCGATGTTGGTCTCGGCGGGACAATGGGTGATGACGATATCCGGCTCGTAGTCCTGCAGGCAGCTCTCCACAAACTGCACCAGCTCCAGGTGGGGCACGGTGTTGGTCTTGATGTTGGGAAAGTCGACGGCGTAGGACTTCTCAATGCCCAGCAGCGCCCGGGCCTTCTCCTGCTCCTCGCCGAGGTGGCTGGAGAGATTATGGCGCGCGGCGGCGTGGTTGACGAGCGTGGCGACCGCAACCTGATTCCCCTCGCGGACAAATTTATAGATGCTCGCGCCCGCGCCCAGGACCTCATCGTCGGGATGGGCAACAACGACTAAATATTTCATATTGTCTCCTTGTATCCGTACCATGGTGACAGTCGGGTTCATTTTTGTCTATCCAGCTTATCATAATCCGACGAAATAATCAAGCACGACCAAGGCGGTCGAGGAGATTTTGCCGTGTTTCGTCGAACAGCAGGTCGCGGTTGTTGCGGAAATACGCCTCGCAGCCGAACTCCGCCACGAACCAGGAGGTATCGTAGCCCGCCGTGATCTCGCCCACAAACAGCACGAGCTCCTGGCTCGGCCCGACGGCGGTCTCCAAAAAGCGGAAGGCGCTGTCAAACATGATGCCGGTTTCATCGGCGAGGCTCTCGCGCTTTGCGGTGTCGTCGGCAAAGAGGGTGCGCAGAATGTCAAACTGGGCGTCCGCGTTCTGCGTCTCGTCGAGGGTTTTGCCGTATTCCTCAAGGCGGTTGATTTCAGCCTGGCGCAGGTACTTCTGCTCCTTATCGTCCTGGCCCGCGTCGGCGGCGCGCCTGAGAGTTGCGCGGCGGGTGGTGATGATCTCGCGCAGCGTGTCGGCGGGTGCCTCGGGCAGTCTCGCCTTGACAGCAGAGAGTCCGTCGTAGAGTGCCGTGCACAGGGCATCCTGGCGGCGCGTGTCGCGGGCGGCCTCCGAAAGCCGCGACAGCAGCAGGCCCATCACCGCAAGCTTTTCGTCAAAGGGCGCGGCGGCAAACTCTGAAAGCGTCACCTTCGGGACCTTGCCGCGCAGGATGTCGTCGATATGATAGACCTGACGGTACTTGTTGTAAAGGGCATAATAATTGGTAAAATCCCGGGCAATGGACGGCATCTGGATGTACTGCACCGCAAGCTCCATATCCGGGGCGATGCCCTCGGCCTCGTAGGCGTACAGGATCTCGCTCAGATCCTCCCAGCCGCGGGCGGTGGCAAACTGCATGCCGTCGGCGGAGTTTTCGATGCGGTAGAAGTTTTCCTTCTTGAGGTCGAGGTACGAGATCACCGCGCCGTGCAGGCCCTTTCTCAGCGCGTAGTCCTTCCAGACGGAAAAGTCCTCTTCCACATTGATGCGCTTGACGCGGTCAAGCGTCACTACGTCGAAGTCCCGCACCGAGCGGTTATACTCCGGCGGGTTGCCCGCGGCGACGATGAGCCAGCCCTCGGGCAGGCGCTGGTTGCCGAAGGTCTTGCACTGGAGAAACTGGAGCATCATCGGGGCCAGGGTCTCGGACACGCAGTTGATCTCGTCGAGGAACAAAATGCCCTCGCGGATGCCGGTTTTCTCGGTCAGGGCGTACACCGAGCCCAGAATCTCGCTCATGGTGTACTCGGTGACGGTGTGCTCCACCCCGTCATAGACGCGCTTTTCAATGAAGGGCAGGCCCACGGCGCTCTGGCGGGTGTGGTGGGTGATGGTGTAGGACACCAGTCCCACGTTTTCCTCGGCGGCGATCTGCTCCATGATCTGGGTCTTGCCGATGCCCGGCGGGCCCATCAGCAGCACGGGGCGCTGCCGCACGGCGGGGATGCGGTAATTGCCCAGCGCGTCCCGGCTGAGGTAAGCGCGCAGGGTGTTGCGGATCTGTTCCTTGGCTTGTTTGATGTTCATGGTGTGTTCCTCATTCAATTTCAGTCGCTGTTCTTGCCTCTCCCTTTGGGAGAGGTGGCACGGCGCGTCTCACGCAAGCGCCGTGACGGAGAGGGTCATGCATCGACCGACAGCCCTCTCAGTCACCAGTGCGCGCACTGGTGCCAGCTCCCCCAAAGGGGGAGCCAAGTGTATTCTTACAGTTCCGGCAATTCCTGTAAGACTTCTTCCTGCCAGAACTCGTCCAGATTGTCATGCTGCTTTTTCCAGGGCATGTCCGGCGTGATGCGGACGGCCCAGGGCGGGATCTTTACGGACAGGGGCGGCTCATCCAGCAGGACGAAGGCGACCTCATAGTCCGGGCGCTTTTCGGGGTAGATGCCCATGCCGTCGGTGAAATAGAGAAGCCCGCGCAGATTGGCAAACTCCCCGGTTTTCAAAAGCGCGTCCACATGCCTGAACACCGGGCGGAAGTCGGTTGCGCTGCCGCCGGTGAGGGGCAGGTCCTCCATGTAGCGGCGAAGCTCCGCAAGGCTCGTGATCTTTTTGTCCAAGCGGAGCTCGTCGTCGCACTGCAAAATATGAATGTTGAGACGGCGGGTGAAGGTGTCGGCCGAGCGCAGGATCGCGTAGGTGGAGGCCAGAAACTCCCGTACCAGCATCCCGGAGGTGGACATGGAGGTGTCGATGGCGATAACGAAGTCCTCGATGCGCTTTTCCTCTTTGGTCTCGGGCGGCTCGATGAGGGGCATGTTGCCGTAGTGCATGAGACCGTAGGTGTAATAGATGTAGTCGAAGGCGTCCGCGTCCGCGTGCAGGATCTCACGCGGCGCTGCAAAGCGGCGGAGAAATTTGCGGTAGTCCACATTGTCGCGCGCCGCGATGGATAACTGCTCAGTTACCCCCTCCCCGCCTGCTCCGCTCTCGGAGACCAGGGTGTCCAATGCCGTCTGCGCGTTCGAGGCGGCGTTCTGCCAGTGCTGGTCCTGGCGCTCGCTGCGCTCTCGTTCCTGCTTTTCCTCCAAATCCCAGAGGCTGTGGTCGTCCATGGCAAAGAGCCGCTGCAGGCTTGCAATCTTATATTCCGGCAGTCGCCAGCGCAAAAGCAGCCGATAGATGCCCTCGGCGGAGAGAACCTTTAATTCCCGACGGCACTCGGTCAGAAACTGCTGCTTCGGCGGGGAGGCGCGCTGACTGAGACAGGCATAGGGCAGCGAGTCGATCACGCTCTCCACGGCGGCGTCGCAGGCAAGGTCCCACAGCGCCGCGTCCCGCCCCCGGCGTTTGGCGAGGTGGCGAAACAGGCAGTGGAGCGTCATGTGCAGATTCAGGCGCGGTGAAAAGCGCTCGCTCTTCATAAAGCCCGCGGCGAGGAAAGAAGCGTTATAATAAAGCGTCTCCCCGTCGGTGGCGGCGCTCGTGGTGACGGTATCGCCCGGCGCGGGGACCAGGGCGCACAGGGGGCCGCTCAGATACGGCAGCGCAAGACCCAGCTGCGCCCGGCCCGCGAGCAATATGTCCCGCCCCACGGCGGTGAGGTTTTTGTTGTTGTCGGTCATGGTTTTACAGCTCAAACTTCTTTCTTCTCCCGGCGCCTGCCTGCCCTCTCCGCTGCTCCAGCAGCAGCGCGGTGGCCTCGGTGAAGCGCAGGGCGCGGGACTCGTTCATCGCACTCTCCAGCGTCGGGGCGTCGAGCCCGCCCGGGGAAAGCAATATGCGCAGGCCGCTTAAGTCCCTTTCCCGCATGGCAAGCGACAGCGCCTCCCGCATATTCCGACGCAGAAAGGCCGCGTACTGTTCCCGCGCCCGGTCGGATAGCTCCGCCGGGTATCGCAGGCGGTAATACGCCAGGCGCAGGGCGCTTGAATCGTCATGCTCCGCCGCGATATAGTCCCGCCACAGCGCGTCGTACTCCGGCAGATGGAGCTTCTTTGCCCGGAACACCCCGTGGTAGGCGTAGCCCCCGCCGACGATCTTGAGCTCAAAGTGGTGGGCGGGGCTGTTCTCGGTATAGTTTTCAAAGTATTCGGGGAAAATGAGGCGAACCGCCGTGCCGTCGGCATTGTAAACCGCCGCGTCCAGCTCCTGGGGAAGGCTGCCCACAATGGCGGCGAGGGCCGGGCCCTGGTCGTGGCTTATGCGCGTCAGCTCCAGGCGGGAAAAGAGGCGGCAGTTCATGAAGCTTGCACTGCCGATGCTCTGCACGGCGTCATACAGGCGCAGCGTCTCCATGCTCTTGAGGTTCATGAAGGCGTAGTCCCCCACGCTTTCAAGCCCCCGCGGCAGACTCAGGCTACGGATGTTCCGGTTGTCCCAGTCCTCCGACTCCGCCCCGCCGAGCACGCGCACTTCCTCGCCCTCCGCGGGCTTTGCCCCGTGGGCCAGGGCGCGGTCGGAAAGGCGTGTGACCGGCAGGCCGAAGATTTCGTCCGGCAGCACGGCGTTTTCGTCGCAGGTCACGGCGCGCAGGATCGTGACGCCGCCCTCCTCCCGCCGCACCACAAGGCGCCAGTTTGTAAGACCGCTGATCGTTTCCAAGCTGATTCTCCCCTGCTGTGATCGTTTGGCCCTACTATACCTTTTTTCGGGTGTTTTTACAATAGAAGGTAGAAAAAATGCACAGTATGGGATATACTGTACATGTTCGATGGAAAGCGGTGCTTTCAAAATTGAAAAAAGGGAGCCTTTCACGATGACCGATTATGAATCTCTCTGCGTAAAACTCGCGGCGCTCATGGACGGCGTGCCGCACCGGACCGCAAACCTCGCGAACGCCTCGGCGCTCATTTTTGAAACGCTCGAGGATCTCAACTGGGCGGGCTTTTATCTCTTAGAGGGCGATACCCTCGTGCTCGGCCCCTTCCAGGGCAGGCCCGCCTGCATCGAGATCCCGCTCGGGCGGGGCGTGTGCGGCACGGCGGCGCAGGAGGACAAAACCCAGCTCGTGCCGGACGTGCACCTCTTCCCCGGCCACATCGCCTGCGACAGCGCCTCCAACTCCGAGATCGTGGTGCCGCTGCGCGTGAATGGGAAGGTCGTGGGCGTACTCGATCTGGACAGCCCCTGGCCCGGCCGCTTCACCGAAGAGGATCAGACCGGGCTCGAGACCGTCGGGGAAATCCTCTCTCAGATGCTCACACGCTGCTGAGTCTCTTCCTCCTCCTCGCGCTGCTCACGCCTCGGACGGCGGGGCGCAAAGTCCCGCAGATCCACGCCGGTCAGCTGCTTGACGACCCACACAAAGAACAGCAGCACCAGAATCGGGATCACGCAGGAGGTCACGATCATGACCGCCATGGCCTCCACAAAGCGGTTGAGCGTCTCCGCCGCCCGCTGGGTGAGCCCCCCGGTGGTCTCCTTGATGGTGCCGAGGATCTTGTTGAAAAGTCCCTGGTCCTCCTGGGCCTGCACCAGCTCATCCGCCGTCTCGCTCAGTTCCTCGGCGTTGGAGATGGTGACGTTGATGGACTCCTGGTAGCGGTCATAGATGGCGTCGGAGATCTTCAGACTCACGGGGATGACGCACAGCAGCAGAAGCCCCACCAGCAGAAGCTTTCCGCCCTGCACCGCCCAGCGCCGGGACGAGCGCAGCGTGCCCACAATGAACGCAAGGCATGCCAGCGGCACCAGCAGCCGGAACACCCCCGCCGGGATGATGGCCAGCAGGTACTTCTCCGCGTACAGCACGCAGAGGATCAGCAGGAAATACTCGGAAAAGTCCGCCAGCTTTTCGGCGATGGGCGTGGCGGTGTCCCCCGGGATGGCGGACAGCCCCGCAGAGGTCACGGTCGCGGTGGCGGTCAGGCGCAGGACGGTGGCGGTCTTCTCGTCGATGGAGACGGTGCACTCCTTCACGGTGTCGTCATAGAGCTTTGAATCCGGAAAGCTCTTCGCCAGAGGGAAAAAGGACACCAGCGCCAGAATGATGAGCGCCGCGCAGATCACGATTTTCGACACGGTATTGTTCATTGAAAGGTTGTTCATGCGCATCCCTCGCTTTTTCTACAGGATTGTGTTTAGTATAGCGCAGATGGTGCATAAATTCAACGTAAACATAGTGGAAAGGCTTGATATGAAAAAACTTCTCTCCCTTCTCCTTGTCCTGTGCCTGTTGTTGAGTCCCGGCGTATCCGCCTTCGCGGAGGACGACCCCGGCTTTGCCCCCGCCGTCGAGGCCCAGGCCTTCGCGGTCTCCATGGCCTATCACGAGGGCGGCTTCCTTAATGGCGTCACCCCGCTGGACCCGGCCTTCCTCTGGGAGGCCGGCGGCTGGTATGCAGCCTGGCTTTACCGCACGGAGGGGACCGACCTTCTGACGGAGGACCTGCTGCGCGACTTTCAGCGCTCGCTCGGGGTGCAGAACCCGCCGGACGCCCCGGACACACCGGATATCCGCATCCTGCAAAGCTCCGACGGGGCGCGGCTCTACGACTTCCAGGGGTACAAGCTCCGCCTGGACGCAAGGCTCGGCCAGACCCTCTCCTTCTCGCTGGATGCCCCCGCGCCCTTTGAGGCCGCCGTCAGCATCCGGGAGTATTTCTCTGCCGGGGCCTCCGGCGAGCGGCGCTATACCCTGCGCTTTGCCCTCAACCGCAGCGCGGGCAGCGCTTTCCGCTACAGCCTCGTCAACGCCGAGGCCGAGGACCCCGGCCCCGTGTGGGACCCGGCCCTGGACTTTACCTGGGACGAGCTGATCGCGGCAAACAGTCTCAAAAACATCTTCTCCCTGTATGACAGCGTGCGCATCAAAAACAGCGTGGCGAGCGTCATGCCCATCTGGCTTTTCTACCGGGACGGCAAGCTCTGCATCCTGCGCACGGAGGAAAACTATGTGGAGGGCGAGTATAACGGCTGCTGGTTTTTCGTCGAGCCGGGCGAGGACGGCGTGATGCGCCCGCGCATTGCGGGCTTTGACGCGCAGTGCGGCGACAGTGAATTTCGGGACGACTTTGTCTCCAACTACCTCTACGGCGCGTCCATCGTGAATCTCGACCGGGTGGATGGGGACTTTACGCGTCTTCACGTGACGTTTGTGGGCGACTGGCTCGAGGATGTGGCGGTAGACCGGGGGCTGCTTTTGCTGCGCGAGATCGTGAGCCGCATCGACGAAGAGACTCCGCCCATCGTGACCGGCTTCTTCTACGGCGAGACCCCGCCGGAGGCAAAGTACCTTGACAGCTGGAAGGGTCCCATGCGGCACATCACGCTCCACTGGGAGGACTGGCGCAACGGCGGGCCCCATACCCGGACCGAGACGGTCACGGTCCCGGCCGACTGGGAATACCTCCCCTGGGAGGCGCGCTGGGACGAATACACCATCTACATGAACGAGGGCTACACAAAGCCCTACGCCTACCCCGGCGACGGGACGGACGACTACGAGCTGTACCTGACGACGGCGAAAGGGTAAATAGAAAAGTGAAAAGCGGAAAGTTGAAAGTGGAGTTATAAGGTTTCAGCTTGGCCGTTTTTGAGGGCGGAGCCAAATCCGGCCGCGCCGCAGGCGCTCCTTCACTTCACTTTCCACTTTCTTTACACTCTTGTACTTTCCCTGAAATCTGTTATAATACTTCCTGCTTAGAGAAATTACACCAGAAAGGTTTTAAATTATGCTTGAACTGAAAAACCTCTGTTTCGGCGTCGAGAGCGAGGACAGCACCAAGGAGATCATCCGGGACGTGAGCTTTACGGTCCCCGATGAGAAATTCGTCGTCATCACCGGGCCCAACGGCGGCGGCAAGTCGACGCTGGCCCGCCTCATCATGGGCATCGAGAAGCCCAGCGCCGGGCGCATCTATTTAAACGGCGAGGACATCACCGAGCTCGGCATCACGGAACGGGCAAAGCTCGGCATCAGCTTCGCTTTGCAGCAGCCCGTGAGATTCAAGGGCATTCATGTTGTTGACCTTCTGCGCCTTGCCTCCGGCAATCAAAAGCTCTCCGTCAGCGACGCCTGCGAGTATCTCTCCGCCGTGGGTCTGTGTGCCCGGGACTACATCAACCGCGAGGTCAACGCGAGCCTCTCCGGCGGCGAGATGAAGCGCATCGAGATCGCCACGGTTTTGGCCCGCGGAACCACCCTCTCCGTCTTTGACGAGCCGGAAGCGGGCATCGACCTCTGGAGCTTCCAGAGCCTCATCCAGGTCTTCGAGAACATGCAGAAGCGCTCCCACGCCTCCATCCTCATCATCTCCCACCAGGAGCGCATCCTCGAGATCGCCGACTCCATCATCCTCATTGCCGACGGTCAGGTGCGCGGTCAGGGCAGCAAGGAAGAGATGCTGCCGGAACTGATGAAGAGCACCGTCCCCGTCACCTGCAACCGTATTCTGGAGGGAGGCGTCAAGAATGCTGACTGAGATCCAAAAGCAGCTGCTTAAAGAGATTGCGGACCTGCACAAGGTCCCCGAGGGCGCCTACAACATCCGCGCAAACGGCGCGGCGGCAGGCCGCAACTCCACCGCCAACATCGAGATCAGCTCCAAGACCGACAAGCCCGGCATCGACATCCGCATCAAGCCCGGCACGAAAAACGAGAGCGTCCACATCCCCGTGGTGCTCTCAGAGAGCGGGCTGAAGGAGATCGTGTACAACGACTTCTTTGTGGGCGATGACTGCGACGTGGTCATCGTCGCCGGCTGCGGCATCTCCAACTGCGGCGATCAGGACTCCGCCCATGACGGCGTGCACTGCTTCTACATCGGCAAGAACGCGAAGGTCAAGTACGTTGAGAAGCACTACGGCGAGGGCACCGGCCGCGGCAAGCGCATCATGAACCCCCGCACCGAGGTCAATCTCGGCGAGGGCAGCAGCATGGAGATGGAGATGGTCCAGATCAAGGGCGTGGACGACACCAAGCGCGATACCGTTGCCAAGCTCGAAAAGGGCGCGCGGCTGGTGGTCCACGAGCGCCTGCTGACCCACGGCGACCAGAAGGCCGAGAGCGGCTACACCGTGGAACTCAACGGCGAAAACTCCAGCGCCGACGTGGTGTCCCGCTCCGTCGCCAAGGAGCAGAGCTACCAGATCTACCGCTCCCGCATCGTGGGCAACGCCCTCTCCAACGGCCACACCGAGTGCGACGCCATCATCATGGACAAGGCGCGTGTCGTCGCCATCCCGGAGCTGGAGGCCAACGACCTCGACTCCGCTCTGGTCCATGAGGCCGCCATCGGCAAGATCGCGGGCGACCAGATCATCAAGCTCATGACGCTGGGGCTGACCGAAGCGGAAGCCGAGGAGCAGATCATCAACGGCTTTTTGCGGTAAACGCTATATATATTCAGTGCCCCGGAGCATGCTCCGGGGTCTCTTTTCCCTGTTGACAATATCTGTCGGATTCTGTAGAATAATAGTCCCTGAAAGGGGCGGTGAAAGAGTAAACAACAAACACGCAGGCGGTTAGCTCCATCTCTCCGAAGAGGGGAGGTGATGCGTATGCGTCTGACCTTCCATATAAAGAAGTGGACCGTGACGATCATCGTCAGCGAAACTTCCAAGAAGGCAAAGGCAAAAAACGCAAAAAAAGCAGCCGCCACTCCCGACAAGTGACAGCTGTTTTGCGGCATGTGCCGCATAAATAGACTGAATCCTTGAGGAGCTAACCGTGTGCGTGGTTTGCTCTTCACTGTTATTATAGGCATTTATTGCGTTTTTGTCAAGCCGTGAAGCTTGTTCCAACTTTATGAATAAACCGTAAATGTTTTCCAAGCGGGGCATTTTGCCCCGCTTTTTGTACGGATAGGGCATTGACAAGGGTGATATAATACATTTTTGGAAAATATACATGGAAGGAAGCAAAAACCATGACAAGAATAGACATCTTCTCCGGCTTTCTCGGCGCGGGGAAAACCACCCTCATCCGCAAGCTGATCGCGGAGGGATATCAGAATGAAAAGCTGGTCCTCATCGAAAACGAATTCGGTGAGATCGCCATTGACGGCGGCTTTCTGCAGGACGCGGGCGTGCAGATCACGGAGATGAACTCCGGCTGCATCTGCTGCACCCTGGTGGGCGACTTTACCAAGGCCCTCAAAAAGGTCATGGACGACTACGCCCCCGACCGCATCCTCATCGAGCCCTCGGGCGTGGGAAAGCTCTCCGATGTGGCCAGAGCCGTCGAGCGCGTGGAAGGCGCCCACATCGGCGCGAAGGTCACGGTCGTGGACGCGGGCAAGGCCAAAATGTACGCTCGCAACTTCGGCGAGTTCTTCAACGACCAGGTTGCCAACGCCGACCTCATCGTCATGAGCCGCACCGATACCGCAAAGCCCGAGAAGACCCTCGAGGCCACCGAGATCCTCAAGGCCCTCAACCCCGAGGCCGGTCTCATCACCACCCCCTGGGCACAGCTGAGCGGCGAGCAGATCCGTGAGGCCATGGACAAAAACGGCCTTAAGCACGAGCTGGAAGAGATGGAGCATGAGCACCATCACCACCATGACCACGACGAGGACGAGTGCGACGACCCCGAGTGCGAGTGCCACCATCACCATCATCACGACGATGAGGATGAGGAGCACGAGCATCATCACCACCATCACCATCACGAGGACGGCGAGGAGTGCGACGATCCCGAGTGCGAGTGCCACCATCACCACGATGATGACGACGATGACCACGACCACGAGCACCATCATCATCACCATCACCACGCCGACGAGATCTTCCAGAGCTGGGGCATGGAGACGCCCAAGAAGTTCACCGAGGAAGAACTGCGCAATACCCTCAGCCAGCTTGACGACGCGGACCGCTTCGGCACCGTGCTGCGTGCGAAGGGCATCGTGGACGCCGCCGACGGCGAGTGGCTCTACTTCGACTACGTGCCCGGCGAAATCGACCTCAGACGCGGCCAGGCTGCCGTGACCGGCCGCTTCTGCGTGATCGGTTCCCACATCAACGAAAACGCCCTGAAGGAGCTGTTCAATCTTGGCTAATACCGAGCAGCGGGATATGCCCGTGTATCTGTTCACCGGTTTTCTCGAGGCCGGCAAGACCAAATTCATCCAGGAGACCCTGGAGGACAAGCGCTTCTGCAACGGTGAGCGCACCCTTTTGCTGGTGTGCGAGGAGGGCGAGGAGGAATACGCCCCCGACGAGTTTGCCAAGGGCGGCGTCCAGATCCGCGTCATTCAGGACCAGAGCGAGCTGACTACCGGCGACCTTCTCCGCTTTGTCAAGGAGACAAAGGCCGAGCGCGTGCTCATTGAGTATAACGGCATGTGGATGCTCGATGTCCTCTACGCCGCCATGCCCGAAAACTGGACGGTGTACCAGGAGTTCATGTTCGCCGACGCCACCACCTTCCTCACCTACAACACCAACATGCGAAACCTGGTGTACGACAAGCTCAAGAGCTGCGAGCTGGTGGTCTTCAACCGCTTCACCCCGGACATGGATAAGATGACCTTCCACAAGATCGTGCGCGCCGCCTCAAGACGTGCCGACATCGCCTACGAAGCCCCCGACGGCAACGTGGTCTATGACGAAATTCAGGACCCCCTGCCCTTCGACATCAACGCCCCCATCATCGAGATCGGTGACGACGACTACGCCCTCTGGTACCGCGACATGAGCGAGGAGCCCAAGAAGTACGAGGGCAAAACGGTCCGCTTCAAGGCCAAGACCCTCAAGCGCAAGCGCCTGCCGCCCAAAACCTTCGTTATCGGCCGTCACGTCATGACCTGCTGCGTGGAGGATATCCAGTTTGCGGCCCTGGTCTGCAACTGGGACAAGGCCGATACCGTGACGGATGAGGGCTGGGTGATCCTCACCGCGAAGGTGAACTTCAAGTTCCACATGGCCTACGGCCGCAAGGGCCCGGTGCTGACCTACATCAGTCACGAGGACTGCGATCCCCCCGAGCAGGCCGTCGCCACCTTCTATTAAAACGAATTACCCCCGGCAATTGCCGGGGGATTCGTTTTAAGAGTGAAAAGTGGAAAGTGAAAAGTGGAGATTTTTTGCCGCAGAAATGTGCCGTGGTTCCGACTCTTTTCCTGTTTGTGAGCGGAGCTTATTTCAATCGTGCCGCAGGCACTCCTCCTCTTCACTTTTCACTTTCAACTTTTTAAAGCGCATAGTTTTGAGTTTCCCATCATATACTGCACGGAAAAGGAGGGGATGCTTATGCGAATCCTGCGCAGGGGGAGCGTCGGGCCCGGGGTGCAGTTTCTGCAGCTGGCCCTGAACCGGGCCGGGTACGGCGAACTGCAGACCGACGGGATCTTCGGCCCTTTGACCGAGCGGGCCGTCAGGGCCTTCCAGGCGGCACAGAATCTCCAGGTCGACGGCATCGCGGGCCGGGACACCCACCGGCAGCTCCTGCCCTGGTACACCGGGAGCCTTCCGTACCGCATTCAAAAGGGCGACACGTTTTATACCCTGGCCGAGCGCTACGGCACCACCGTGGAAGCCATCGCCCTGGCCAATCCCGAGGCGCAGCCGGAGAACCTGCAGATCGGGGAAACCATCACCATTCCGCTGCCCTTCCCCGTGGTGCCGACGGACATCGACTGCAGCGCGGCGCTCATAAGCTTCTGCGTGCGGGGGCTACAGATGCGCTATCCCTTCATCGAGACCGGGGACATCGGCCGGAGCGTCATGGGCAAGCCGCTGTGGTATCTGAGGCTGGGCACGGGTGAAAATCAGGTGCTGTATAACGCAAGTCACCACGCAAACGAATGGATCACCACGCCGCTGCTGCTGAAATTTGCCGAGGACCTCGCGGCGGCAAGCGCGTCGGGGGAAAACATCTTCGACTACAGCGCGGCAAAGCTGCTGGACTACGCCTCCGTGACCCTCGTCCCGGCGGTGAACCCGGACGGCATCGACCTTGTCACCGGAGAAAACCAACAGGGAGAGTTCTACCGCGCCGCGACCTATATCGCCGACGACTGGCCCGACATTCCCTTCCCACGGGGCTGGAAGGCCAACATCCGCGGTACGGACTTAAACCTCCAGTACCCCGCGGGCTGGGAGGAAGCGAAGAAAATCAAGTACGCCCAGGGGGTGCGCGGCCCCGCGCCGATGGATTACGTGGGGCCCATGCCTCTCTCCGCCCCGGAGAGCCGCGCCATGTACGACTACACCCTCGCCCTCTCCCCGCGCCTGACGCTGAGCTACCACACCCAGGGCGGGGAGATCTACTGGCGCTACGGCGAGTGTGAGCCCGAGGGAGCGCAAAAGATCGGGGAGCTGTTCGCAAAGCTCTCGGGCTACACGCTTGCAGACCCCGCGGCGGAGTCGTCAAACGCGGGCTACAAGGACTGGTTCATTCAGGCCCTCGACCGCCCCGGCTTCACGATCGAGGCGGGGCGCGGCACAAACCCGCTGCCGATCTCGGACTTTGACACGCTGTATCAGGAGAACCTGCCGATTTTGACCTATGGCGCGCTTGTGACGTAACCTCGCCTCCCCCAGCCGCGCATGCGGCGTTTGGGGGATTACGGGCCGCCGCTGCCTGTGGCAGAAGAAGGCGACACGGAATATCCGTAGCCGCGCTTTTGGCGGGCCGTCGCGAAGCAGGCCCGGAAAAAGCATTGCGGCAAGGCGGGCAAAGGTGTCCCGAAGGGACGGAGAGGGTTAGGCTCCCTCCTTGAGGGAGCTGTCACCAGTGCGCACACTGGTGACTGAGAGAGTTGCCGGTCAACGTACAAAACCCCTTCCACCGCTGAAGCGGTCCCCCTCCCCCAGACGCCGCAAGCGGCTGGGGGAGGCAAAGCTTCACCCAAACTGGGACAGCACCATCCCGTCGTGGATGAGCGCCAGGGCGGCGGGCTGATCGTCGGGGTCAACGTACATCGAAAGCGCGTTTTCCGCAAAGCGGCTGTCCTTGACATGGATACCCGCGGCGGAGAGCAGCAGCACCGCCTCGGAGAGGGCGGCTGCGTCCGCGCCCTTGCCCGCGAGGGTCACGCGTCCGCTTTTCGCATTCCCGGTGAGTCCCGCAAAGCGGGGGCGCGCCG
Organism: Oscillospiraceae bacterium; assembly: GCA_902791215.1. Classification (GTDB taxonomy): domain Bacteria; phylum Bacillota; class Clostridia; order Oscillospirales; family Oscillospiraceae; genus Limivicinus. The sequence continues at coordinate 16,453 of CADAUZ010000032.1, forward strand.
CGTCCGGCATCAGGCGCACCTCGCTTCCGTCGCAGACGTGGAAGGAGGACAGAAGCCGCAGCGCCACGTTCCCGGCCAGGGCCAGCTCCACGGATTTGGCATGTAAAACCTTCGCGCCCGCCCTGGCAAGCGCCAGCATATCCCGGGTGTCGATCACGCTCAGCAGCCTTGCCTGGGGCAGCAGGCGGGGGTCGGCGGTGTAGATGCCGTCGACGTCGGTGTAGATCTCGCACTCGTCGGCCTCCAGCGCGGCGGCGAGGGCGACCGCCGTGGTGTCGGAGCCGCCGCGGCCCAGACTCGTCACGTCCCCCGCCGCGCACACGCCCTGAAAGCCCGTCACCACCGGTACGCGGCCACGGCTGAGCTCGCGGCGGATGCGGCCCGGCGAGATGAGGCGGATATCCCCGTCGCCGTATTTTTCATCGGTCAAAATGCCCGCCTGCCAGCCGGTGAGCGACACGGCGGGAAGTCCCATTTCCTCCATCGTCATGACGAGCAGCGCGGCCGACTTCTGCTCCCCGGTGGTGACGAGAGCGTCCAGCTCCCGCGCGGAGGGGGCAGTATTCATCTCATGCGCACGCCCGGTGAGGGCGTCGGTCTCGCCGCCCATGGCCGAGACCACCACCACAAGCTCGGCGCTCGCGGCCCGCTCTCTGCAGAGCCTTGCCACATGGCGCAGCCGCTCCGGGTCTTTGAGCGAGCTGCCGCCGTATTTTTGCACAATCAACATGTGCATGCCTCCAAATCAATCAAATCAAAAGGCGGCGGGCAAACCCGCCGCCGCTCTATTCTATTCGGAAAGCCCCAGGATGCGTTCCACAACCTCAAAATCAAAAAACTGCCCCGCGGCGACAAGCCGCCGGATGTCCTCCGGCCGGGCCAGCTGAAAGTCGCAGGTCTCGCCGGGCTGGAGCACGATGTCGCTCTCTTTGAAGTCCCGGACAAAGCGCCACACATCGCAGTGATAGTGCGGGCCTGAGAAGCGGAACAAATATTCGGCCCCTTCGGGATCAAGGCAGAGGCCCGTCTCCTCCCGCGCCTCGCGCAGGGCGGCGGTGAGGCTGTCCTCCCCCATGAGGGCGCTGCCGCCGGTACACTCCCAGAGCCCGGCGCAGCTCTTCTCCGGCGCGCGCCGGGTCAGCAGATAAGCCCCGTCCGGACGCTGAATCCATACATGCACGCACAGATGGCAGTCCCCGCCCGTCAGCGGATCGCCCCGGCGCTGCACGCGCCCGGTTTTGTTCCCGGCCTCGTCGTAGATATCCCAGAGCTCGTCCGGCGAGTCGCGCCGCATAAGCTCGGCAAGATCCGTGTCATCCATCCCACTCAACTCCTCTCACCGGGAGAGTAGCAGATTTTCGACGGGAACGCAAGAAAAAGTTCACAACCATCCGCTTGACTTTCCCCTGCGCAAACAGCTACAATATACAGTAACGCTGTCTGGAGAAAGGATGTGATGGGCGGCATGATCAAAACCCTTGCCGCGAGTCTGCGCGAGAACAAGAAGCCCGCGCTGCTCACCCTGATAATCATTATGGGGGAGGTCTTCTTCGAGGTCCTTATCCCCTTCTACACCGCCGACATGGTCAACATGATCAAGGCCGGCGCGCCGCTTTCGGATGTCACGGCCCTGGGCGGGAAGCTTGCGCTGATGGCGGTACTGTCGCTCCTGTGCGGGGCGATGGCGGCGCGCACCTGCTCCGACGCCTCCACCGGCTTTGCCCGCAACCTCAGAGAGGATATGTTCGTGCGCGTGCAGAGCTTCGCCTTTGAAAACATCGACCGCTTTTCCTCGGCCTCCCTGGTCACGCGCATGACCACCGACGTGACAAACGTGCAGATGGCCTTCATGATGATCATCCGCACCGCCGTGCGCGCGCCGCTGATGTTCCTGTTTGCCATCATCATGGCCTTCATCATGGGCGGCAAGCTGGCCCTCACCTTCGTGGTGGTGGTGCCGGTTATGGTGGGCGGCCTGCTTTTCATCGCCAAACACGCCATGCCCGCCTTCCGTTCGGTCTTCCGCAAGTACGACAAGCTCAACGAGTCCATCGAGGAAAACGTGCGCGCCATGCGCGTGGTCAAGGGCTTTGCCCGCGAGGACTACGAGAAGAAAAAATTCGGCGCGGCGGCCGACAGCATCTGCAAGGACTTTACCAAGGCCGAGCGCATCGTCGCCATGAACTCCCCCATCATGCAGCTTTGCATGTACTTCAACATGGTCTTCATCTTCACCGTGGGCTCGCGCCTTGTGATCTCGAGCCGCGGCACCGTCATCGACGTGGGCCAGATCTCCGCCATGATGACCTACGGCGTACAGGTGCTGATGAGCCTGATGATGCTCTCCTTCATCTATGTCATGGTCACTATCTCCGCCGAGTCCGCCAAGCGCATCAGCGAGGTGCTGACCGAGGAGCCGTCCCTTGTCAGCCCCGAAAACGCCGTCGAGACCGTGAAGGACGGCAGCGTCGATTTTACCGATGTGTCCTTCAAGTACTCCGCCGACGCCGAGCAGTACGCCCTGTCGGACATTGACCTGCACATCCCCTCCGGGGCCACCGTCGGCATCCTGGGCGGCACGGGCTCGAGCAAGTCGACCCTCGTCCAGCTCATTGCGCGGCTCTACGACGTGACCGAGGGCAGCGTGAAGGTCGGCGGCGTGGACGTGCGCGAGTACGACACCGACGCGCTGAGAAACGCCGTATCCATGGTGCTGCAGAAAAACCTGCTCTTCTCCGGCACCATCGCCGAGAACCTGCGCTGGGGCAACGAAAACGCCACGGACGAGGAGCTTATTGAGGCCTGCAAACTGGCGCAGGCAGATGATTTTATTAAAACCTTCCCCGAGGGGTATGAGACACATATCGAGCAGGGCGGCACCAATGTCTCCGGCGGCCAGAAGCAGAGACTGTGCATCGCCCGCGCCCTTCTCAAGAAGCCGAAGATCCTCATCCTCGACGACTCCACCAGCGCCGTCGACACAAAGACCGACGCGCTCATCCGCACGGGCTTCAAGACCTACATCCCCGAGACCACGAAGATCATCATCGCCCAGCGCGTCGCCTCCGTCATGGACGCGGACATGATCCTCATCATGGATAACGGCAAGATTGTCGACCGCGGCACGCACGACGAGCTTTTGAAGCGCAGCGAGATCTACCGCGAGATCTACGAGCAGCAGACGAACGGAGGTGAGGACCATGCCTAAGATGCCCAACGGACACCGCCCCCAGGGCGGCAAGCCTCAGGCGGACTTCTCCGCCCTCGGCCGTGCCGTCAAGCGCCTGTTTGCCTATTATCCCCGCCTTGCCCCGCTGACGATGCTGTGCATCCTGTTCTCCTCCGTCGTCTCGGCCATCCCCTCGCTCTTTACCCAGAACGTCCTCGCCGTCATCGAAAAATGGTACAAAACCGGCGACTGGGCCTCTGCCCGGCCCGAGGTCTACCGCTACATGGTCGTGCTGGCGATCCTCTATGTGCTGGCGCTTGTAAGCTCCACAGCCTACACCCAGCTCATGGCCATCATGACCCAGGGCTACCTCAACAAGCTGCGGCAGGAGACCTTCGACCGCATGCAGGACCTGCCCATCGCCTACTTCGACACCCATCAGCACGGCGATATCATGAGCTACTACACCAACGACATCGATACCCTGCGCATGCTCATCAGCCAGTCCCTGCCCACCTTCATTCAGTCCGGCACCATCGTGCTGGTGGTCTTTGCCATTATGCTGTATTTCAGCGTGTGGATGACCCTCGTGCTGGTGGTCGGCGTCGTGGCCATGTTCTTTGTCACCAAGGTCGTGGGCGGCGGCTCGGCAAGATACTTTGTCAAGCAGCAGAAATCCCTTGCCGACACCGAGGGCGTCATCCAGGAGATGATGAACGGCCAGAAGGTGGTCAAGGTCTTCTGCCATGAGCAAAAGAGCATCGAGCAGTTCAAAAAGTTCAACGACGAGCTGCGCGAGAACAGCCGCCGGGCCAATACCTACGCCAACATCCTCGGCCCCATCATGAACAACATCGGCAATATCCTCTATGTTGCCATGGCCTTGGCGGGCGGCGTATTCCTGCTCACCGGCGTGACCAACGTCTCCTTCTCCGGCAAGCCCTTCGCCATCAGCGTGTTGGTGCCCTTCCTCGGCATGGCAAGGCAGTTTACCGGCAATGTCAACACCCTCGCCCAGCAGATCAACAACATCGTCATGGCCTCCGCCGGCGCGGGCCGCGTCTTCAGCCTCATGGATGAGCCGCCCGAGACCGACGAGGGCTACGTGACGCTCGTAAACGTCAACGAAAACCCCGACGGCACCCTCACCGAAACCCAGGAGCGCACCGGCAAATGGGCCTGGCGCCATCCCCACGGGGACGGCACGCTGACCTATACCCCGCTGAAAGGCGACGTGCGCCTTGTGAACGTGGACTTTGCCTACGTGCCCGGCAAGGACGTGCTGCATGACGTGTCCGTTTACGCAGAGCCCGGCCAGAAAGTGGCCTTCGTGGGTGCCACCGGCGCGGGCAAGACCACCATCACCAACCTCATCAACCGCTTCTATGACATCGCCGACGGCAAGATCCGCTACGACGGCATCAACATCAACAAGATCAAGAAGGCGGACCTGCGCCGCTCGCTGGGCCTGGTGCTCCAGGAGACGAACCTCTTCACCGGCACCGTGCTGGATAACATCCGCTACGGCAGACTCGACGCCACGGACGACGAGTGCAGGGAGGCCGCCCGACTCGCCGGCGCGGACGACTTCATCCGCCGCCTGCCCGAGGGCTACGGCACCATGCTCCAGAATAACGGGGCCAACCTCTCCCAGGGCCAGCGGCAGCTCATCGCCATTGCCCGCGCGGCGGTGGCCGATCCCCCGGTCATGATCATGGACGAGGCCACCTCCTCCATCGACACCCGCACCGAGGCCATCGTCCAGCGCGGCATGGACCAGCTCATGAAGGGCCGCACGGTCTTTGTGATTGCCCACCGCCTCTCCACCGTCATGAATTCCGACGTCATCATGGTCCTCGACCACGGCCGCATCATCGAGCGCGGCAGCCATGACAAGCTCATCGCCGAAAAGGGCACCTACTACCAGCTCTACACCGGCGCGTTCGAGCTGGAGTAAGACAAAAAACGGAAAGTGAAAAGTGGAGTGAAGGAGTGGCTCCGCCCGTGCCTCAACAATGAATAAGATGCAAAGATTGTGAAAATTATTCAATCTGCATCTTGACCGGGATAGGATATTTCTACTATACTATAAACTGACGAATAATCCGCAAAGGAGGGAGACAACATGCCGAATCTGCGCCAGCAGATCACAAGCTACCTGACAAAGGTCGCCGTCATTGTGATGGCGCTGCTGCTGGGGCTGTTTGTCTTCTTCCAGATCCGCCGCGAGCAGGAGACCATCCGCCGCAGCGCTGAAGAGCTGTTCTACCAGATCGAGCAGATCCTGAGGGAGAACCGGCGGGAGTTGGAGAGCGTGCAGGAGCAATACCGCGAATCCACCCTCCACCGGGCCGAGACCATCGCCGAGATCCTGGGAGACAAGCCGGCGGACAAGTGGGGCGTTGAGGAGCTTTCCCGTATTGCCGCGATGGTGGAGGTGGACGAAATCCATCTCTTTGACAAAAACGGCGTCATCGTGGCCGGCACCGTGCCGGAATATTACGGCTACAGCTTCGACGACGGGGAACAGATCGGCTTTTTTAAGCCCCTGCTCACGGACAAGTCCCTGCGCCTGGCGCAGGAGATCACCCCCAATACCGCAGTCAGCATGCCCATGCAGTATTCCGCCCTCTGGAACAAGAGCGGCAGCTTCATCGTGCAGGTGGGCATGTACCCGGCAAACGTCCTCAAGGTGACGGAGAAAAACGAGCTTTCCTACATCTTTTCTCTGCTGCGTGCCAATAACGGCGTGGACCTCTACGCGGCCGATCCCAGGACCGGAGAGATCCGCGGCGCCACCGGCAAGGATAAAATCGGCAAAACGCTCGACGAGATCGGCATCAGCCTGAAAATCGCCGAATCGGATCATGACGGTTTTCGTGCCGTTGTGGACGGCGTGTCCTCTTACTGCTTCTTCACGGAGCTTGACCGCAGTCTCATCGGCTATGTGGAATCACACGAAACGGCGCACCACAGTATCGCTGCCAACACCGGCATGATGGCGGCGGGCCTGCTGCTGGTCGCCTGCCTGATGGTGCTGAGCGTGACATACGATATGGATAAATACGTCATCCAGGGCGTCCGGCGCGTGAACGAGGCGCTCAAGCAGATCACCCGGGGCGACCTGGAGACCAGCGTGGATATCCGCAGCAGTCTGGAATTTTCGGAGCTGAGCGACCATATCAACGCCATGGTCAAGAGTCTGCTTTCCAGCACGCGGAAGATCTCCTTCATCCTCAACCAGACGGATCTGAACATCGGCGTGTACGAGTACAGCGAGAACATGGACCGCGTGCGCTATACCGAGCATGTGCCGCAGATCCTGGCCTTTGCCACCCCGCAGAACGCGCAGTACGGCCTGGGGCGGGAGGCCTTCCGCGCCATTGTCGATTCCCTGCGCTCAAACCCCGTGGAGGGGGAAGAGGGGATCTACAGCCTGCGCACGGGCGACAGCACGCGCTATATCCGCCTTGAGGAGATCAGCGAAGGCAGCGAGACCACCGGCATCGTCATGGATGAGACCGAGGAGGTGCGCCGCCGCCAGGAGATCGAGAAGCAGCGAGACCTCGACCCGCTAACCGGCATCCTCAACCGCCGCGGCCTGGACAGCGCCCTGGGCGAGCTTTTCCGGGACCCGGACAAGGTGCGCCACAGCGCCATCGTCATGGTGGACGCAGACGGCCTCAAGACCATCAACGACAGCTGCGGCCACTTCAACGGCGACCTCTACATCCGCGGTGTTGTGGACGCCCTCAGCCACTATGGCCAGACCCTGCAGGGGAAGCATCTGCTGTCGAGAAACGGCGGGGACGAGTTTGTGATGTTCCTCTATGACTACCCGGACGACGACACCCTCCTGCGCGACATCCACGCCATCAGGCAGTACCAGGACCGGGAAACCGTCGCCATGAGCGGCGGCACGGCGGTGCGCCTGCACTTCTCCGTCGGCTACAGCCTGCGCAAGGACGAGGAGACCTACTACGGGGAGCTCTTCCGCAAGGCGGACGAGCGCATGTACGAAAACAAGCGCCGCCGCAAGGCCGAGGCCGGGCAGCATGAATACTACGAGACCCTGATCCGATAAACACGAAGGGCGGCACCGCAGAGTGAACTACGGTGCCGCCTTTCCCGTAAATTTTCACAAGAACGGCACCCTGACCCCGCCTGAATTTTTACACGCGCAAACACGTTTTTTCTTGTATGTTTATAAGGGATTGCAGTATAATTTCAACATCCAAGGTATAGGAGGAATTTATTCTATGTTCAAATCCGAATATCTCAACCGCGTATACGCCGAGGTAGAGCGCCGCGACGCAGGCGAGCCCGAGTTCCTGCAGGCCGTGCGTGAGGTCTTTGAATCCCTGGAGCTCGTTGTCGACAAGCACCCCGAGTGGGAGGCCGCCGGTCTTCTCGAGCGCTTCGTCGAGCCCGAGCGCGTGCTCGAGTTCCGCGTCCCCTGGGTGGACGATCAGGGCAAGACGAGAGTCAACCGCGGCTTCCGCGTGCAGTATAACTCCGCCATCGGCCCCTACAAGGGCGGTCTGCGCTTCCACCCGAGCGTGAACCTCTCCATCATGAAGTTCCTGGGCTTCGAGCAGGTGCTGAAAAACTCCCTGACCACCCTCCCCATGGGCGGCGGCAAGGGCGGCAGCGACTTTGACCCCAAGGGCAAGTCCGACGCCGAGGTCATGCGCTTCTGCCAGAGCTTCATGACTGAGCTCTATCGCCACATCGGCCAGTTCACCGACGTGCCCGCCGGCGACATCGGCGTGGGCGCGCGTGAGGTCGGCTTCCTCTTCGGCCAGTACAAGCGCATCGTCGACCGCTTCGACGGCGGCGTCATCACCGGCAAGGGCCTGAGCTTCGGCGGCTCCCTCGCCCGCACCCAGGCCACCGGCTACGGCCTGTGCTACTTCTCCGCGGAAGCCCTCAAGTATCTGCGCAATGGCAGCTACGCGGGCAAGACCGTCGTGGTCTCCGGCTCCGGCAACGTGGCCCAGTATTGCGCCGAGAAGGCCACCCAGCTCGGCGGCAAGGTCGTCGCCATGTCCGACTCCAAGGGCTATGTCTACGATCCCAACGGCATCGACCTTCCCAAGCTCTTCGACATCAAGCAGCGCAGACGCGCCCGCATCTCCGTCTACGCCGACGAGGTTCCCGGCGCGCAGTACGTCGAGGGCTGCAAGAACATCTGGAACGTCAAGTGCGACATCGCCCATCCCTGCGCAAGCCAGAACGAGATGGACGCCGAGGGCGCCAGGGCCCTGATCGCCAACGGCTGCATGGCCGTCTTCGAGGGCGCGAACATGCCGCTTACCCCTGAGGCCATTGCGCTGGTCCAGGGCGCGGGCCTGCTCTACAGCCCCGGCAAGGCCTCCAACGCGGGCGGCGTCGCCACCTCCGGTCTCGAGATGAGCCAGAACTCCATCCGCATGTCCTGGAGCTTCGACGAGGTCGACGAGAAGCTGCACGGCATCATGCAGAGCATCTACAAGGCCTGCTACGACGCATCCGTCGAGTGCGGCAAGCCGGGCGACCTGATGCTCGGCGCGAACGTCGCGGGCTTCCTCAAGGTAGCCGAGGCCATGATGGCCCAGGGCGTTGTCTGAATATAACAGGGACTGTGAAAACAGTCCTCTATGGAAGGGCGCGCTGCAAAATGCGTGTCATCCTGAGCGAAGCCATGACATGAAGGGCTGAAGCGTTATTTTTACCTTGCAAAATCCTCGTGTATGGTGTACAATTCCATCACAAGATTTTGTGGGAAGGGGTTGACAGACATGACCGGATGGCACAAAATAAGCTCAGTCAGTCAGTCAGTCAGTCAGTCAGTCAGTCAGTCGGTAAAGACTACGCTGTAGGCCTTTCCACGCCAAGTATTATCAAGGGCGCAGTATACCCGTTTTGAGGTATACTGCGCCCTTTTCGCGCCCATCCCGCCGCGTCCCTTGGCCCCCTTGCCTAAAGGGGCGTCTGTGTTCCGGTCACGCGATTCGGCCCCCTTGCCTAAAGGGGGCATAGCGACGCGCGGGAAGCGCGCGACGATCCAAGCTTGCTGGCATGGCGCGTCTCACGCAAGCGCCATGACTGGGGGATACCATCCTTGCGACAGTGTGCGTTGAACCATATCCCCCCGCCCCAGTGTGCGCACTGGGGCACCCCCCTTTAGGCAAGGGGGGCTTTATCCCCGTCCATCCCGCCGCGCGTGCGGCGTGCAAATATCAAGGAGGAAAAGAAACATGAAACACAGAGGATTAAAATTTCTGCCCCTGCTGCTCACGCTGGCGCTGCTCGTCGGTCTGCTGCCGGGGATGAGCATGACAGCGCTGGCAGACGGAGACAGCACCTACACCCTCACCATCCCGTCCACGCTGACGGTAGCTAACAGCGGCTGGAACGCCACGGACGGTATCAGCGCCACGGGGTCGCTGGCCAGTGGCAAGAAGCTGTCCGTGACTGCGGCTTCTGCGAATAACTGGGAGCTCAAGTCCGGCGAGAACTCTGTGGGCTATACCTTGACCACGGCGGAGGGCAGCAGTCAGACCACCTCTTGGGAGTTTACCACGTTGGATGGCACGGCGAAGCCTATGGGCATCTTCGTGGAGAACTACGATAACAAGCCTGCGGGCACCTATCAGGACACCGTGACCTTTACAGCAAAGGTGGAGACCGCCAAATCTGCCGCAGAAAAGCCCGACATTGCACAGGCAGATTGCACGTTCAGCCCCTCAAACGGCAAGAGCACGCTCTCAAACGCTAATATTACGAC
>CADAUZ010000033.1 GCA_902791215.1 Oscillospiraceae bacterium
GGACCGGGAGCTTGAAAGGCTGCGCATTTCCTTTGAGACGGCGAGAGCAGCCGGGTACCGCAGGTATATCCTGTTTCTGCATTATCCGCCGACGAGCATCCTGGAGGACGAGAGTCCTTTCACCGCCATGGCCGAGGAGTACGGGGCGGAGCAGGTCATATATGCGCACAGTCATGGAGAGAGCCGTTTCCATGACAGTATCCTCGGAGAGAAAAACGGGATCCGATACAGCCTGGTTTCCGGAGATTATCTGAAATGGAAGCCGATGAAGGTATTGAATTAATAAAGTGAGCGAAGGAGTTGAGTAAATGTCTTTGATTGATGCAGCGAGCGACTATGTATATATGCTGTTTCGGGATAATGCCGGCGGGCATGATGCAGAGCACACCTTGCGTGTCTATCAAAACGCGATGCTGATTGCCCAACAGGAGCCCGACTGCAACCTGGAAATACTGGCGTTGAGCGCCCTGCTTCATGATGCAGACGACCATAAGCTGTTCCATACAGAGAATAATGCCAACGCGAGATCTTTTTTGATGCAGCACAGCGTTGAATCAGATAAGATCGAATATATCTGCAGAGTAATTAACGCTGTTTCATTCAGCCAGAACAGAGAAAAACGCCCTGACAGCCTGGAAGGGATGATCGTTCAGGATGCGGATCGTCTTGATGCCATCGGTGCGATCGGGATTGCGAGAACCTTCGCGTTCGGTGGTGAGCACGGCAGACCTTTGGAAGCGACGATTCAGCATTTCCAGGATAAGCTGCTGCTGTTGAAAGATGAAATGAACACCGAGACAGCAAAGAAGATCGCCGAAAGCCGGCACCTCTTTATGGTGAACTTCTTACAGGAATTTGATGAGGAGACAAAAGCTGCCCACCCAAGGAGATCATAAACAAAAAACGCCCGCCGACTGCTCAATTTTCAGAGCAGCCGACGGGCGTAAATTATGCAAAGAAGCGGGCATCGGCATCTTTTAACGGGACAAACGGACCCTCCGTGCAACAAGAAAACGCTCACTGGAAAGGTCGTAATACTCGCACACTTCGCCGGACTGTATCTGATGCAGGTAGATGACATCCTCCATGCCATCCGGTGAATCGACAAGCTCCGCAAGATCATTTCCGGCTTTGAGCTCCTGCTCTTGGAAAATACGAGTGCTTGCCCCTTCAAAGACTGCCGAGTACAGGATCTCCGCTTCCACGAGATCCTGAAAGATATGGCTGCCGTAGCTGAGTTCGGGCATATACCCGGCCCGGCGGTCTGCAAGCTCCAGAATCGTGTCAAACTCGCTGATGTCGGAGAACTCTGTCGGGACCCCAAGCTCCGGTGAGCTGGTGCAGATCCTGCCGGGCGTGATGAGCAGCATGCGTTTATTCTGCCCACGCAGACGCCAGTTGATGGCTGATAGCATCTGCTTGACGCGGTACTTGTCACGATAGGGAAGCTTGTAGTAAGCGACCGGGTCCACATATACCAGCACGTCCAGAGGAAAGCTGCGGGAAAAGCCCATGGAGGTGCCGACGGTTTCAATCAGAATGTCCTCATCTTTCAGATCTGCCGGGATAGAGACCTTATCGCCGGTACGGGTCAGCTGCAGGGGGCGGCACTGCAGCAGGCTGATCACATACTCGCCCGTGGAGGCGCAGTTGATGGTGTACTCAATATCGACCGGATAGGCGTAGGTGTCCTGCAGAAGACGCAGGATCTCACCCATATCCCGCATCAGACTCCTGTTGTTTACAAGGCCTTCACAGGAGACGTACAGCACATCTTCGCGGATTCCCTGTTCCCGCAGGATCGTCTCCGTCTCCCGGTCATGGGAATAGAGCAGAGCGCTCAGATAGGGCGGGAGTGCGGCGCGGATACTCTCGGCGTCCCGGTTTTCCACACCGTCGGAGCCGTCACTGACCACATCCACAAGACGCTGGGAGAACTGATGGCGATCCGCTGAGGAGGTCTGCCATACGACAGACGGCTTGTCCAGCGCGACCATACGCGGATAGGAGCCCGTGCGGCGATCCACCGCGGCGGTGCCGAGGCCGCACACCAGGCGGAGCATGCCCTTCTCGGGATGATCGACTCCGAAGCGATAGGGACTGGACGAATAGCCGACGCCCGCCGCGCACGGCATGAAAAAGCCTTCGTAATGCGAGCCGGAAACCCGCTGGACAAGGATCCCCATCTGCTCGTCCAGATGCTCGAGCCCGCGCCGCTTCCGGTAATCCAGCGCCGAGAGACTGACGGTGCTTGCGTAGACGGTGCGGATGGCGGATTCAAACGCGTTCAGGCGTTCTTCCGGTGAACCGTGATTGCTGCAGAAAACGGATTCGTATTTCCCGGCAAAGGCGTTGCCGAAGCCGTCCTCGAGGATTGAGCTTGAGCGTACGATAATGGGCTCGTTGCCGTAATACTCCAGAAGCTGGCGAAACTGCATGCGAAGCGGCGGAGAAAACGCACCGCCCAGCAGGGCCTCCGAGAAAGCCTGCGCCTTGGAGAAATACCCGTCCGCCGTCTTCTGACTGAGCTTGAGATCCCAAAGACCATTGTCCACAATGAAGGAATAGAACACATCGGAGCCGATATAGAAGGAATCGTGCGGCTCGATGCGATCAAAGAGTTCCGCGTCCCGGTTTTGGACGATCTTCCTTGACAGCAGCATCCCGCAGGCTTTGCCGCCGATCAGCCCGGTGCCGATCATGCGGTCATGGATTTCGAAATAGTCCCCGGGCTGAAACTGCTCTACGATCATATCCCGCATGCGTTTATCGCGTGTGAGCATGATGTCGCACATCCGGTCGCACTCGCTGCGGATGTCCAGACCAGCATCATATTTTACACGGGCGGCGTGGAAGAAGCGCTCCCAGCTGTCCATGCTCTGGCTGTTTTTGAGCCCCTTCGCGTCGTTGAGACTGCGGTAAAAGCGGCTGAGCTCCACGCTCTCCGAAACGGAATAAAAGTTGATGTCTTTGAGATCGCAGCCGTAGGGCTGGGCCAGGTGCGCAAGCGGCCTTTCCCAGACCTTTTCCGCCCGGAAAAAGAGTTTGTCCCGCCCACCCGGAAAAACGTCCAGCAAAAGCTGTGTGGTGCTCGCAATAATGTCGATCGCGTCAAAGGAGTGTCTGCCGCGCAGGATCGGAAAATACGCAACGGTGTCCAGAGAGAACAGAAAGGGGCAGGTCAGGTGGAAGAAGTTTCCCATCATAAGATCGGTCGCCCAGGCCTCCTCCAGCTCGGAAAGGCAGTCGAAGACATAGAAAGCGCCGCGCCCTTCCCGTTCAATCAGGTTGTGGATATCCACGGTGAAGGATTCAAAGAGATGGGAGAGCGGGACATGCAGCTCCCGCACGCCGGGCATGGAGGGCAGGATGGGATCGTGTCCGGCAAAACGAATGTAGAGGATGTTTCTGCCGTCCCGGACAGCCTGCTCGGCAAAGGCTTTCGCAAAAAAGCGGAATTCATCCAGGTCGGAGACCTGCCACACCACGTTGTCACCCAGACGGATGGAATCAAGACACTGATCCAGCCCGGGAATGCCAGACAGAATCGGTTCAAAAGCAGCCATGATGATTCCTCCTCGTCAGATTAAATTTGTATAGCCCATGAGAAAGCGGTCGACCTCGGCGGCGCAGGCGCGGCCCTCCGCAATGGCGTGGACCACCAGGGACTGGCCGCGGTGCATATCACCGGCTGTGAAGATGTGCGGGACGCTGGTCCGGAAGGAACCCGCCTCGGTTTTCACCGTGCGGTCAAGCTCCACACCGAAGGCGGCGCACACATCCTCCCGGCACCCGGCAAAGCCTGTCGCCGCGATGAGCAGCTCACAGGGAAGCTTTGTTCCGTCCTTCGTAACGGCAGCCGTGAGATTGCCCGCGTCATCGGTTTCAAGCGAAGCTACACTCTGCGAGAAGAGACGCGGGTCACTGCCGAAAACGGCGTCAGCTTCTTCTTGCGCGTAGTCCTGCGGGAGGCTGCCGTCCGGCGTGAGATAATCCTCTTTCGCTCGGCGCACAAGCTGTACAAGACTTTTGCAGCCTTGGCGAAGGGAAGTTGCAGCGCAGTCGCTCGCGGTGTTGCCGGTGCCGATGATGACCACGTTTTTCCCCTCAGCGGAGGGGACGGCGGGGGTGAGGGAGAGTTGCTGACGCTCCACTGCGGCGGGCAGAAAGTCCATGGCAAAGCACACGCCCCGGACACCCCCCGCGTCGATGCCGAGCGGGCGCGGCTTCTCCGCCCCGCAGCATAAAACCACCGCGTCGTATTCCATCGTCAGCCGCTGGGCTACCGCGGGATCGGCGGCGTCGAGCTCGGTCACAAAGCTCACGCCCTCGCGCGTCATGAGATCAATCCGGCGGCGGACGATAGATTTCGGCAGCTTCATATTTGGGATGCCGTACATCAATAGCCCGCCGGGCAACGCACGCTTTTCGATCACCGTGACACTGTGGCCCCGGTGGTTGAGCTGATCGGCCACCGCAAGCCCCGCCGGGCCGGAGCCCACCACCGCAACATTCTTTCCAGAGCTGTGGGGCGAAAAGCGCGGCTCCATCAGATGATGGGAAAAGGCGTATTCAATGATGCTCAGCTCATTGTCATGTACCGTGACGGAATCGCCATACAGCCCGCAGGTGCAGGCCTGCTCACAGAAGGCGGGGCAGACACGGCCTGTAAACTCCGGGAAGTTATTTGTTTTCAAAAGCCTTGACAGCGCGTGGGCGAAGTTACCGTCCATGATGCTGTCGTTCCACTCGGGGATCAGGTTGTGCAGCGGACAGCCGAGCTGTTTCCCCTCAAACTGTACCCCGGCCTGGCAGAAGGGCACGCCGCAGTTCATGCACCTTGCGCCCTGCTCGCGCCGCTGCTCTTCCGAACGGGGAAGATGAAATTCCTCCCAGTCCTTTACCCGCTCAAGGGGCGGACGCACAGGATTCGCCCTGCGCTCAAATTCCAAAAATCCGGTCGGTTTTCCCATATCGTCCACCTCCTCAGTGATTCACGGCGGCGTAAAACGCCTTGATCTCGGCCTGCTCCTGCGTCTCGCCGCGGCTCTCAAAGTCCTCGATGGCCTTGCGCATGCGTTCGTAGTCCACGGGGATGATCTTCTTGAAGGCGGGCAGATACGCCTTGAAATCCTCCAAAATCGTGGCGGCCTTCTTTGAGCCTGTCGCGTCAAAATGCGCCTGGAGCATATCCCGCAGCTCCTGCACGTCGTTCGGGTCCTTGACCGGGCCGACATGCAGACCGTCTTTGTTCATGCGGGTGTAGAGATCGTGCGCCTCATCCAATACATACACCACGCCGCCGGACATCCCGGCGGCAAAGTTTTTGCCGGTGAGTCCTAAGATGAGCACCCTGCCGCCCGTCATGTACTCGCAGCCGTGGTCGCCCACGCCCTCCACCACGGCGGTGGCGCCGGAGTTTCGCACACAGAAGCGCTCGCCCGCGACACCGGAAATAAACGCTGCGCCGGAGGTTGCGCCGTAGAGGGCCACATTTCCGACGATGATGTTTTCCTCCGCCGGGAGCGTCGACCCCTGCGGCGGATATAAAATCAGCTTGCCGCCGGAGAGACCCTTTCCAAAGCCGTCATTCGAGTCTCCCTCAAGCCGCAGGGTGAGTCCCTTCGGGATAAACGCGCCGAAGGACTGTCCGCCGCCGCCCTGGCAGTGGACGGTGTAGGTGTCGTCCTTGAGTGTACTGCCATAACGCCGCGTGATCTCGGAACCGAACAGCGTACCGAAGGCGCGGTCGGTGCTGGAAACCGGGACGCAAACGCTGCCGGACTTTTTCGCCTTGAGCTTCGCACCCAGTTCCTTTAATAGCACACTCTGGTCCTTCGTTCGCTCCAGATGGAAGTCGTAGACCGCATCCGCTCTGAAATGCGGCACGGGATGGGGACAGGGCATGGAGAGCAGGGCGGAGAGATCCACAGTCTCGGCCCGGTGGGTGATGCGCTTTTCGCGCTCCACCAGCAGATCCGTCCTGCCCACCAGCTCGTCGACAGACCGGACGCCGAGCTTTGCCATGATTTCCCGGAGCTCCTGCGCCACAAAGCGCATGAAGTGGATCACATACTCAGGCTTTCCGGAAAAGCGCTTTCTCAATTCTGGGTTCTGCGTGGCGACACCTGCCGGGCAGGTGTCCAAGTTGCACACCCGCATCATGCAGCAGCCGAGGCATATAAGCGGCGCGGTGGCAAAGCCGAATTCCTCCGCGCCCAGCATGCAGGCGATGGCCACGTCCCGCCCGGTCATGAGCTTGCCGTCCGTCTCCAGCACCACCTGTTCGCGCAGACCGTTTTTGATAAGCGTCTGGTGCGCCTCGGCAAGTCCCAGCTCCCAGGGCAGGCCCGCGTTGTGGATGGAAGACGCTGGGGCCGCGCCGGTACCGCCGTCGTAGCCGGAGATCAGCACCACCTGAGCGCCGGCCTTGGCGACGCCGCTGGCGATCGTGCCGACGCCCACCTCGGACACGAGCTTCACACTGATGCGGGCTTCGCGGTTAGCGTTCTTGAGGTCGTAGATGAGCTGGGCCAGGTCTTCGATGGAATAGATGTCGTGGTGCGGCGGGGGACTGATGAGCGTGACGCCGGGTGTCGAGAGTCTGGTGCGCGCGATCCACGGATAGACCTTGCTGCCCGGCAGATGCCCGCCCTCACCGGGCTTTGCACCCTGGGCCATCTTGATCTGCAGCTCCTTCGCACTCGTGAGGTAGGCGCTGGTGACGCCGAAGCGCCCGGAGGCGATCTGCTTGATGGCGGAGCAGCGCAGGGGATCGGAGAGCCGTTCGGGATTCTCCCCGCCCTCGCCGGAGTTGGACTTGCCGCCGAGGGTGTTCATGGCGACGGCAAGACAGGTGTGGGCCTCTTCCGAAATGGAGCCGTAGCTCATGGCCCCGGTTTTGAAACGCTTGACGATACTTTCCACGCTTTCCACTTCGTCAATGGAAATCCCGCCGTCAGGATCAAAGCGCATCCCCAGAAGCCCGCGCAGGGTGTGGGGCACCGCCTGATCGTCCACCAGCGCGGAGTACTGCTTGAAAACATCATAGTCGCCCTCCTTTACCGCCTTTTGCAAAAGCTTGATGGTGAGGGGATTGTACATGTGATCCTCTTTTCCCGGCCCGGAGCGCAGCTTATGGGAACCGACGGAATTGAGCGTCTCATCAAAGCCGAGCCCCAGCGGTTCAAAGGCCTGGTCGTGCTGCCACTCCACACTCTCGTCGATCTCCGCAAGGCCGATGCCCTCCACACGGCTCACGGTGTTGGTAAAATAGCGATCAACCACACTCTTGCTGATGCCGACGCATTCAAAGATCTGAGCCGCCTGGTAGGACTGGATGGTGGAGATACCCATTTTCGCCGCAATCTTCACAAGACCGCTTAAGATGGCGTGGTTGTAGTCGTCTACCGCCACGCCCACGTCCTTATTCAGCATCCCGCGCTCAGAGAGCTCTTCGATACATTCCTGGGCGAGATAGGGGTTGATGGCCTGCGCGCCGTAGCCCAGGAGCGCGGCAAAATGGTGCACCGTGCGCGGCTCGGCGCTCTCCAAAACCAGCGAAACGGCGGTGCGCTTCTTGGTGCGCACCAGGTACTGCTGTACCGCCGAGACCGCAAGCAGGGACGGGATCGCCACGTGGTTTTCGTCCACGCCCCTGTCGGAGAGAATGAGGATATTTGCCCCATTCTTATACGCCCTGTCGCAGGAGACAAAGAGCCTGTCCAGCGCCCGTTCCAGCGGCGTGCGCTTATAGTACAAGAGCGAAATGGTTTCCACATGAAACTCGGGGTTGTCCAGATAGCGGATCTTGAGCATGTCCACGCTGGTGAGGATGGGGTTTTCAATCTGCAAGACCGCGCAGTTTTCCGCCTGCTCTTCGAGCAAATTTCCGCTTGCGCCGAGAAAGACCGAGGTGTCGGTCACAATTTTTTCCCGGATGGCGTCGATGGGCGGGTTCGTGACCTGGGCGAACATCTGCTTGAAGTAGCTGAAAAGCGGCTGCCGCGCCTCGGACAGGACCGCCAGCGGAATATCCGTCCCCATGGAGGCCGTGGGCTCCGCGCCGGATTTCGCCATCGGCAGAATGGAGTCCTTGACCTCCTCATAGGTGTAGCCGAAGGCCTTGTAGAGCTTGTCCCGCAGGGCCTGAGAATGCTTTTCCACCGCCCGGTTCGGGACCGGCAAATCCTCCAAATGCAGGAGACACGAGTCCAGCCACTCCCCGTAGGGACTCTGGGCGGAAAACTGCTCTTTTAATTCCTCGTCCTCCACAATGCGCTGTTTGACAGTATCCACCAGCAGCATGCGCCCGGGACGCAGGCGGGACTTTTTCAAAATCTTTTCTGCCGGGATATCCAGCACGCCGACCTCGGAGGAGAGAATGAGACAGCCGTCGCTCGTCTGATACCAGCGGCAGGGGCGCAGCCCGTTGCGGTCGAGCACCGCGCCGACAACGTCCCCGTCGGAAAAGACGATGGCGGCGGGCCCGTCCCAGGCCTCCATCATCGTGGCGTAATACTGGTAGAAGTCCTTCTTCTGCTGGCTCATTTTCCTGTCATGTGCCCAGGGCTCGGGTATGGTGATCATCACCGCCTGCGGAAGCGGCATCCCGTTCATCATGAGAAATTCCAAGGTGTTATCCAGCATGGAGGAATCCGAGCCCGCCGTGTCGATCACGGGGAGAACGCGGTCCATGTCTTCGTCCGAGAGAACCGGGGAGCGCAGCGTCTCCTCCCGCGCCAGCATCCTGTCCACATTGCCGCGGATGGTGTTGATCTCCCCGTTGTGCATCAAAAGGCGGTTCGGATGCGCCCGGTCCCAGCTCGGATTCGTGTTGGTGGAGAAGCGGGAGTGTACCATCGCCATTGCGCTTTCACAGTCCGGATCCTGCAGATCAAGGTAAAAGGCGCGGAGCTGATCGACCAGAAACATGCCCTTGTAAACGATGGTACGGCTGGAGAAGGAGGGAATGTAGGTGCCGATGCCGCTTTGCTCAAACTCGCGCCGGATGATGTAGAGCCGCCGGTCAAAGTCCAGCCCCTCTGCACAGGCTTCGGGCTTGCGCACAAAGCACTGCATGATGCAGGGCATGGCGTCCCGCGCCGCCTTTCCGAGGATGTCCGGATTCGTCGGCACCTTGCGCCAGCCGAGAAATTCCAGCCCGTTGCGCCCCACGATGAGCTCCAGCATCTTCTGCGCCTGCATACGGGAGAGCGCGTCCTGCGGGAAAAAGAACATGCCAACGCCGTAGCTTCTGGGCGCGCCGAGCTCCGGCATCTCCCGGGAAAAAAGCTTGTGCGGGATCTGCATCATGAGCCCCACGCCGTCGCCGGTCTCGCCGGAGGCGTCCCGGCCCGCGCGGTGCTGCAGCTTCTCTACGATTTTGAGGGCGTCGTCCACCGTGCGGCGGGACGGGATGCCCTGAATGCTGATGACCGCGCCGATACCGCAGGAATCGTGCTCAAAGCGCGGATCATACAGCGGATATTGTTCATACGCCATGCTGCTCCTCCTTCTGTAACGCCGCTTCGATCAGACCGCAGAAAAGCGGGTGCGGCCTGTTCGGGCGGCTCTTAAACTCCGGGTGATACTGTACGCCCACATAAAACGGCAGATCACTCAGCTCCACGGCCTCCACCAGATGCCCGCCCGGCGACATGCCGGAGAGCGTGAGTCCCGCGCGGGTGAGCGCGTCGCGGTAATCGTTGTTGAACTCATAGCGGTGGCGGTGGCGTTCGGAGATGAAGGACTCGCGATAGCAGCGGTCCATTGTCGTGCCCACCACGATTTCACAGGGGCAGGCCCCAAGGCGGAGCGTGCCGCCCTTGTCGATGCGGTCACTCTGCCCCGGCATGAAGTCGATGACCTTGTGCGCGCAGCACTCGTCAAACTCGCCGGAGTTTGCATCCGCGATTCCCGCGACATGGCGGGAAAACTCGATCACGGCCACCTGCATCCCGAGGCAGATGCCGAGATAGGGGAGGGCGTGTTCCCTTGCGTATTGCGCGGCGAGGATCATCCCTTCAACTCCCCGATCCCCGAAGCCGCCGGGGACGAGGATGCCGGACAGCCCCGTCAGCTTTTCCACAACATTTTCGGGCGTCAGGGTTTCAGAATCGATCCAGAGGATCTCCACATGCGCGTCCTCGGCGTAGCCCGCGTGGCGCAGCGCCTCGGCAACCGAGAGATAGGCGTCCTGCAACTGCGTATATTTTCCCACGAGGCCGATGGTGACGTTCTTTCTCGCGCTCTTGATCTTCTCCACCATGGCGGCCCACTCGCCCATATCCGGCTCTTTGCAGTGAAGCCCCAGTCGTTTGCACACAACGCTGGAAAAACCTGCCTTTTCCAGCATCAGCGGCGCTTCATACAGGCAGGGGAGGGTGCGGTTTTCAATGACGCACTCCGGCGTCACATTGCAGAACAGGGCGATCTTGCGGAAAATCTCCGCCTCCAGGGGTTCGTCACAGCGCAGGACGATGATGTCCGGGTGGATGCCCATGCCCTGCAGCTCTTTGACGGAGTGCTGGGTGGGCTTGGATTTGTGCTCATTGGAACCGGAGAGGAAGGGCACCAGCGTCACATGGATGAACATGCTGTTCTCCCGGCCTACCTCCAGCGATACCTGGCGCGCCGCCTCCAGAAAGGGCTGACCCTCGATGTCCCCGATGGTGCCGCCGATCTCGGTGATGACGACGTCGGCCCCGGTCTCACGGCCCACGCGGTAAACAAAGTCCTTGATCTCATTGGTGATGTGGGGGATGACCTGCACCGTGGAGCCCAGATACTCACCGCGCCGCTCCTTGTTCAGCACGTTCCAGTAGACCTTGCCGGTAGTGAGGTTGGAAAAGCGGTTGAGGTTTTCATCGATGAAGCGCTCATAGTGGCCGAGGTCAAGGTCTGTCTCCGCGCCGTCCTCGGTGACGAAGACCTCACCATGCTGATAGGGGCTCATGGTGCCGGGGTCGACGTTGATATACGGGTCGAGCTTCTGTGCCGCGACCTTGAGGCCCCGCGCCTTCAAGAGTCTGCCGAGAGACGCGGCGGTGATCCCCTTGCCGAGCCCCGACACCACGCCGCCGGTGACAAAGATATATTTGGTCATGTCCTTTTCCTCCAAAAAAGAAAAGACGCCCATCTGGGCGCAAAAACCCAGATGAACGTCTTTGTTCAACACGGTGAGAATACACCGCGAAGGTCGCTTTGTCAAGAATATGTTTTGATGATGTTCTCCGCGGCCCGGCGCTTGGTGATGCGCTGATCCATGCTCTGCCTTTCAATATAGCGCTGGGCGTCAGACTCCGTCATGCTCAGACATTCGATCAGCAGCCATTTGGCCCGGTTCACAAGGCGGATCTCTTCAATCTTGTCCTCCACGCTCTGCTGCTTCTGCTCCATGCGCCGGAGTCTCTCCCGCTGGGCGCAGAGCATGCGCAGACTCTGGCTCACAAGGGCGCCGGAACTTGGCATCGAGAGCGTCACCACGCCGTACTCCATCACGCGGGCGTTTACGCTGTCATAGAGCTCGGCCTTGACAAAGAGCAGCGCACCCGCGGAACTCTCAACACAGACATCAATGGCAAGCTGCGTGCCGAAGTCGTCCTTAAGCGGCGTGTTGATAAGCACCAGGTCAAAGCTTGCCCCCAGCAGCAGACGCCGCGCTTCTCCGACGCTCCTTGCACTTTGTACCGGGTAATACTCCGTTCCGGGAAGGAGGGCGCGCAGCGAATTATCCAGTTTTTCGGACGCGGAAACGATCAAAACGGAGTAGGTCCGTTCCTGAAAGATCACGCGCGCACCTCCTTTCAATTCAACTGCGAAACAAGGTTTCGCAGTTGAGATACTCGCGCTTATCGCCCTCCGCTTGCGGGGGACGCTTCGGTTGGTCGGCGCGAGGGCTCGCATGGCTCGCCTTAAGGTGTGTTTACCGTGGCGAAGCTACGGTAAACACAGTTTGAATCAGCATCTTATCTTTCGCAGTATGCGGCGATGATCGCTTCGGGGACTGTGCGGGTGACAAAGTCACTGTGAAGGGCCAGGGTATTCGCTTCCTTGAGCGAGGTGGGCAGGCGTTCAAAGCCGCGCAGGATTTCCTCCGGCGCCGTAAAGAGGTTGAGATCGGCGCTAGGCGGCAGGGGAAGTCCCGCTTCAATGCCGTCAAGACCCGCGTGGATCAGCAGGGCAAAGGCCAGGTAGGGGTTCACCCCGGGATCGGCAGAGCGCAGCTCGGCACGTTTACCAAGACCCGGCGCCGCAGGGATGCGGATGAGCTGGGAGCGGTTTTCACTCGACCAGGAGATATAACCCGGCGCTTTCCGGCTGCCGAGGCGCAGATAGGAGTTATCCGTCGGGTTGAGAAAGGCGGTGATCTCCCGGATGCGCGCCATGATGCCCGCAATCACCTGCGGGAGAAGGTCGCGCCCGTCACGGCTCTCCACGGAGATGTTGATGTGCATGCCGTTTCCTGCCTGATCCGGAAGCGGCTTGGGGGAGAAGTCCGCGGTAAGACCGTTTCGCGCGACGATTGCCTCCACCACGGCGCGGAAGGTCAGGGCGTTGTCGGCGGCGGTCAGCGGATCGGAGTAACGGAAGTCGATCTCGTTCTGCCCCGGGCCCTCCTCATGGTGGGAACACTCCGGCTGAATCCCCATCTGGCTGAGCGTCAGGCAAATCTCACGCCGCACATTCTCACCCTTGTCCATGGGGGCAATATCCATATAGCCCGCCCGGTCAAAGGGGATCTTTGTGGGCTCTCCGTCCTCGTCGGTCTTGAATAGATAAAACTCCATCTCCGTACCGAAGGCAAAGGAGATCCCGCGCTTTGCCGCACGCTCCACGGCTTTTCTGAGCAGGGCACGGGAATCCGTTTCGAGGGTCGTCCCGTCCGGGTGGGCGACGCCGCAGAACATGCGCACTACCTTGCCGTTTTCACCTCGCCAGGGCAGGGAGGCGAGTGTGGCGGGATCGGGATGCAGGAAGAGATCGGAGCGCACCTCTCCTCCGAAACCGGCAATGGCGGAGGCGTCTATGGCGATGCCGTGCCGAAAGGCGCGATCCAGCTCTGTCGGCAGAATGGCGATGTTTTTCTGCTTCCCGAAAACATCACAGAAGGCCAGGCGGATGAAGCGCACATCCTCCTGTTCCACATATTGGCGTACTTCCTGTTCGGTAAAGTCCATGATAAAAACCCCTTTCCCGATTCGTTCAACATGCTGAAAGATAACATCCGGGAGATTCCTTTGTCAATGCAAATCGGTGAAAAATTTTGAAGGAACTTGACAATTGCCCCAATCAGGTCTATACTCGCGAGCGTCTTGAGACAACGACGTCTCAGAGGGCTAAGTGCCCCCTGTACGTCGTTGTCTCTTTTTTTTATTTGTTTTCAAATTTGAAAGGGTGAAGCATATGAAATCCGTTCCGGAAACATTCGGCAGTCTTGTATTTGACGACCGCACTATGAAGGCCCGCCTCTCCGGCGAGGTCTACCATGCCATGAAGCAGACCATGAAGAAGGGCCAGCCCCTTGACCCCAAGGTGGCAAACGCCGTTGCGACCAGCATGCGTGACTGGGCCGTTGAGCATGGCGCGACACACTTTACCCACTGGTTCCAGCCCCTCACCGGCGTCACGGCGGAGAAGCACGACGGCTTTATCTCCCCGGCCCCCGACGGCGGCGTCATCATGGAGTTTTCCGGCAAAGAGCTCATCCGCGGAGAACCGGACGCCAGTTCTTTCCCATCCGGCGGCCTGCGCGCGACCTTTGAGGCGAGGGGATATACCGCCTGGGATCCCACCTCTTACGCCTTCATCAAGGGAAAGGTGCTCTGCATCCCGACGGCTTTCTGCTCCTACGGCGGCGAAGCGCTGGATAAAAAGACCCCACTGCTGCGCTCTATGGAAGCGCTGAACCGCGAGGCGCTGCGTATCCTGCGGCTTTTCGGTAATTCCGACGTCACCCATGTGACCTGCTCGGTCGGACCGGAGCAGGAATACTTCCTTGTGGACCGCGAGCTTTACAAAAAGCGCCGCGACCTCATCTATACCGGGCGGACGCTCTTTGGTGCCAAGCCACCCAAGGGCCAGGAGCTGGACGACCACTACTTCGGCGTCATCAAGCCGCGGGTGCAGGCCTATATGGAGGAACTGAACGAGGAGCTCTGGAAGCTCGGCATCCTCGCCAAGACCGAGCACAACGAGGTCGCCCCCTGCCAGCATGAGCTTGCGCCCATCTACTCCACCACAAACATCGCAACCGACCACAACCAGCTCACCATGGAGGTCATGCAGAAGGTGGCCGAGAAGCACGGCCTGATGTGCCTGCTGCATGAAAAGCCCTTTGCGGGCGTCAATGGTTCCGGCAAGCACAACAACTGGTCCATCGCCACCGACACGGGTGTGAACCTCCTGTCTCCCGGCGAATCCCCTTACGAAAACGCGCAGTTTTTACTGTTTCTGATCGCGGTCATCGAGGCCGTGGACGAGTACGCCGATCTCCTGCGGGCAAGCGTCGCCACTGCCGGCAATGACCACCGCCTGGGGGCCAACGAAGCGCCTCCTGCCGTGGTATCCATCTTCCTGGGCGATGAGCTGACGGCGGTGCTGGACGCGCTTGAGAAAGAGCAGCCCTACACCGGAACTACAAGGCCCGAAATGATGCTGGGCGTGCTGACCCTGCCGCGCTTCCTGCGCGATACCACCGACCGCAACCGTACCTCTCCATTCGCCTTCACTGGCAACAAGTTTGAATTTCGTATGGTGGGCTCCTCCAACTCCATCGCCTGCGCCAACATCATGCTCAACTCCGCTGTGGCGGACACGCTGCGGCGGTTTGCCGATGAACTTGAAGCAAGCACGGACTTTGACGCAACACTCCATGCCCTGCTGATCGGGAGCCTGAAGGCCCACAAGCGCATCCTCTTCAACGGCAACGGATATGACGATGCCTGGATCGAGGAGGCAACGCAGGTGCGCGGCCTGCACAATCTGCGCACCACGCCGGACGCCATGAAAGCTCTGCTCGAGCCGAAGAACATGGAGATGCTGCTGCGGCAAAAGGTCTATTCTGAAACAGAGCTGCGCTCCCGCTATGAGATCATGCTGGAAAACTACTGCAAGACCATCGTCATCGAGGCCAACACCATGGCGGAGATGACGCGCAAGGAGATCCTGCCCGCCGTGACGAAGTACTGTGCCGCCGTGGCGGAGGGCGCGGGCAAGAAGCGCGCGCTTGTGCCGACGCTGCCCTGTGCGTACGAAACGGGCCTTGTGGAAAAGCTCTCGGTACTGTCAGATCAGATTGAAAAGAGCGTGGAGGCACTGGAGGGTACGCTCGTGAAGCTCTCTACGGTTTCGGAGATCACCGCGCTTTCCGAGACGATCCGGGATAAGCTGCTTCCGAAGATGGCAGAGCTCCGCGCTGTGGCGGATGAGGCGGAGGTCATGACGGCGAAGGAATACTGGCCTTTCCCGACTTACGGCGAAATTCTTTTCGCCATGTAAAGACTTGTCATTCTGAGCAAAGCGAAGAATCTGATTCTTTATCAACAATCGAAGAAAAGATCCTTCGCTTACGCTCAGGATGACAACAAAAAACCGACAAAGGAGAAACATCATGTGTGGGATCGTTGGATTTACCGGAGCGCGCGCCGCGGCGCCGGTACTGCTTGGGGGATTGGAAAGGCTCGAATACCGGGGCTATGACTCGGCCGGGATCGCGGTACTCCATGACGCGGCGATTCAGGTGGAGAAGGTCAGCGGACGCATTGCCAAACTGCGCGAGAAAACAGAAGATGGCGCGCGTGTTCCGGGCTCCGCCGGGATCGGGCACACCCGCTGGGCGACCCACGGCGCGCCGACGGATCAGAATGCTCACCCGCATTTGTCGAATGACGGACGCTTTGCCGTGGTTCACAACGGCATCATCGAAAACTATCTGGAGCTTCGCAGGGAACTCATCCGGGATGGCTATGTCTTTCAGAGCGAAACGGACACAGAGACCATCGTCCACCTCTTGGAGCTTTACTATGACGGAGACATCAAGGCTGCTGTCATGAAGACCGCCGCGCGGCTGGAGGGCTCCTATGCCCTCGGCATCGTCTGCACCGACACACCGGACGCCCTCTACGTCGTGCGGGAGGCAAGCCCGCTGATCCTCGGCGTCGGCGTGGGGGAGAACTACTTTGCCTCGGACGTGACAGCGCTGGTGTCCCATACGAAAAATGTGATCTACCTGGAGGACGGCGAGTTTGCAAAGCTCACGCCGGACAGCATCACGGTCTGCGACTGTGCCGGGCGCGAGATCAAAAAGCCCATCAGCCGCGTGACCTGGAGCGTGGAGGCGGCGGAAAAGGGCGGGTATGAGCACTTCATGCTCAAGGAGATCATGGAGCAGCCCGCCGCAGTCAAGGCCGCCCTTGCACCGCGGATCCATGAAGGCCGCGTACAGCTCGACGGTTTTGAGCTGAGCGCGGAAGAACTCAGGGGCATCACCAAGATTATCATCACCGCCTGCGGCTCAGCCTACTATGCGGGCTGTTCGGGCCGCTATGCGCTCGAACGGCTCTGCCGTGTCCCGGTACAGGTGGAGCTTGCCAGTGAGCTGCGCTATTCCGACCCCATGGTGGATGAGCACACGCTGGTGCTGGTGATCTCTCAGTCCGGTGAGACGGCGGACACCATCGCCGCTCTCAAGGAATGCAAGGCGCGCGGGGCGAAGGTGATCGGCATTGTAAACGTGGTTGGCAGCACGATCGCAAAGCTTGCAGATTTCACGCTCTACACCTTCGCCGGACCGGAGATCGCCGTCGCCACCACCAAGGGTTACACCACGCAGCTCACTGTTCTGTATCTCTTCGCCCTGTACATGGCCGAAAAGCTCGGGCGCATTGATGCGGAGAGCTACACCGCCCTGGTGAAGGAGCTTCAGCATCTGCCGCGAAAGCTGCAGCAGACCATCGACATGAACTGGCAGATCCCGAAGCTTGCAAGCCGTTACGCAAGCCACTCGCTCTTCTTCATCGGCCGCAATACGGACTACGCTGTAGCGCTGGAGGGCGCGCTCAAAATGAAGGAGATCTCCTACCTTCATGCCGAATCCTACGCGGCCGGAGAGCTCAAGCACGGCACCATCGCCCTCATCGAGGAAAACCAGCCGGTCATCGCCGTCTGCTGCAACGAAGCGCTCCTGGATAAGACGCTATCAAATATCGTGGAGGTCAAGGCCCGCGGGGCAAAGGTACTGGCGCTGTCATATATGGGCAATAAAAAAATCGTCTCCCAGGCGGACGACGTGATTTTTATTCCGCGCGTGGAGACGGTGTTCTCGGCAGTGCTCGCGGTCGTGCCGCTGCAGTTGCTTGCCTATTATGCTGCCAAAGAAAAGGGCTGTGATATCGACAAGCCCAAGAATCTGGCAAAATCCGTGACAGTGGAGTGAGGACCATGCAGGAAAAAATCCTTGTTCTGGATTTCGGCGGTCAGTATAACCTCCTGATCGCCCGACGGATCCGGCAGCAGCATGTCTATGCCGAAGTGAAGTCTTATAACAGCATTACCACAGAACAGATACAGAGGGAAGGCTACAAGGGCATCGTCTTTACCGGCGGGCCGAACAGTGTCTATGATCCGGCCTCGCCGCACTTCGACCCCGGAATCCTCAGACTCGGTATCCCGATCCTCGGCATCTGCTATGGTCATCAACTTCTGGCATGGATGGCGGGCGGCGAGATTCAGGCCGCCGAGAACGCCAGTGAGTACGGCCGGGTAGCGCTTGAGCATTCCGGTGGCGTCCTGTTTGAAGAGGTTCCGCCGGAAAGTGTCTGCTGGATGAGTCACACAGATTTTGTGAGCGCTGTCCCGGTTGGCTTCCAAATTACCGCCTCTACGGAAAACTGCCTCTGTGCGGCCATGGCGGATGATGAGCGAAGGCTCTACGGCGTGCAGTTTCACCCGGAGGTCACACATACCGTCTTTGGAAACCAGATCCTGTACAATTTCCTGTTCAAGGTCTGCGCCTGCCGGGGAGACTGGACAATGGAGGATTTTGTCTCCGCATCCATAGAGAGATACCGTCAGGAATTGTCCGGCAAGAATGCTCTGTGCGCCCTGTCCGGCGGGGTGGACTCCGCCGTGACGGCGGTGCTGCTGCATCGGGCCATCGGGGATCGCCTGACCTGCGTTTTCGTGGATCACGGCCTGCTGCGCAAAGAAGAGCGGGAGCAGGTGGTCAGGGTGTTTCGACACCGATTTCAGATGAAGCTGATCGTTGTTGACGCACAGGAGCGTTTTCTCGCAAGACTCAAGGGCGTCACGGAGCCGGAACGGAAAAGAAAAACTATCGGCGAGGAGTTTATACGCGTCTTCGAGGAAGAAGCAAAGCAACTCGGAAAGCAGGACGTGTTGGTGCAGGGTACCATTTACCCTGACGTGGTGGAATCCGGCGCGGGCAGCGCGGCTGTGATCAAGAGCCACCACAATGTAGGGGGCCTGCCGGAGAAGATTGGTTTTGAGCGCATTGTCGAGCCCCTGCGGGAGCTTTTTAAGGATGAGGTCCGCGCTGTGGGACTGGAGCTTGGTATCCCGGAAGAACTGGTCATGCGCCAGCCGTTTCCGGGACCGGGCCTCGCCATCCGCGTGATGGGCGAGATCACGGAGGAAAAGCTCACGGTGCTCCGAGAGGCGGACGCCATTTTCCGGGAGGAGATCATGAGGGCCGGGCTTACGGATGCGCCGAGCCAGTATTTCGCCGTGCTGACGGATAACCGCAGCGTCGGTGTCATGGGTGACGCCCGTACCTATGGCTGGGTCATTGCCTTGCGTGCGGTGTCCACTGACGATTTCATGACTGCTGACTGGTCGCGCCTGCCGTGGGAGCTCATGGAAAGGGCTTCGTCCCGCATTACAAATGAAGTCCGTTCTGTCAGCCGCGTGGTCTATGACATCACGTCCAAACCGCCCGCAACGGTGGAGTGGGAATAAAAAAAGACAGCCGCCACCCTGGAAAAGTCACGGCTGCCTTTATAGAGGTAATGGAGGGCAAAAGCACTCATCACCGCCCTCCACTTTAACAAAGAAATACGAAGAAGTCAAGGAGGGCTTTCTATGTCTGTTGAGTTTTGGTATCTGATAGGCGCGGCACTGGTTTTCTGGATGCAGGCGGGCTTTGCAATGGTCGAGACAGGATTTACCCGTGCAAAGAACGCGGGAAACATCATCATGAAAAACCTGATGGATTTCTGCATCGGCACCGTGGTGTTCTCCCTGCTGGGATATACGCTGATGATGGGGGAGGACTGCTTCTTCGGTCTCATCGGCAAACCGAATCTGCAGCTGTTCACGCACTATAAGGAGTTCATTGCCTCTCCGGCAGAGGGCTTCACCGGCGCAAGCACTTTCGTGTTTAACCTTGTGTTCTGCGCCACGACCGCGACGATCGTCTCCGGCGCAATGGCAGAGCGCACGAAGTTTTCCGCGTACTGTATCTATTCCGGCATTATCAGCCTTGTGGTATACCCCATCGAGGCGCACTGGATCTGGGGCGGCGGCTGGCTCAGCAAGCTCGGCTTTCACGATTACGCGGGCTCCTGCGCGATCCATATGGTGGGCGGCATCGCAGCCTTGATCGGCGCCATCCTGCTGGGCGCGAGAATCGGAAAATATGTGAAGGGCCCGGACGGCAAGGTCGTCAAGATCAACGCCATTCCCGGCCACTCGATCCCGCTCGGAGCCCTGGGCGTGTTTATCCTCTGGCTCGGCTGGTACGGGTTCAACGGTGCGGCGGCGACTTCTCCCTCGGAGCTCTCGTCCATCTTCCTCACGACGACCATCGCCCCGGCTGTCGCTACCTGCACCACCATGATCTACACCTGGAAGAAGAACGGGAAACCGGATGTGTCCATGTGCCTCAATGCCTCTCTCGCGGGCCTTGTTGCCATTACGGCGGGCTGTGACGCGATGGATGCCGTGGGTGCAATCGTCGTGGGCATTGTTTCGGGCATTCTGGTCGTTGTGGTTGTGGAAGCTCTGGATCTGAAGCTGCATGTCGATGATCCTGTCGGCGCTGTGGGTGTCCATATGGCAAACGGCATGTGGGGTACGCTTGCAGTCGGCCTGCTCGCAAATCCCGATGCTCCTGCCGGATTGAAGGGCCTTTTCTATACCGGCTCTTTTACACAGCTCGGCATCCAGACGCTGGGACTTATGACAGTCGCTGTTTATACGACGGTATTGCTGTTTATTACCTTCAGACTCATTGAAAAGACAAACGGCCTGCGCGCCGATCCTGCGGATGAACTGATCGGCCTGGACGTGAGTGAACATGGTTTGCCCAGCGCTTATGCGGACTTCGTGCCTGCTGTGAGCAAATACGCGGAGTATGGCGTGACCGGCACGGACAGCGTCGTAACCGGGACTGTTCCTCCGGCAGAGGCCATTCCGGTCAGGCGTGAGACCGCTTTGCGCCCGGACGGCCACAAGTTTACCAAGGTAGAAATCGTCTTCAAGGAAGAAAAGCTCTATGCCCTCAAGGATGCCATGAGCAGGCTCGGCATCACCGGCATGACAGTTTCGCACGTCATGGGCTACGGCATCCAGAAGGGGCAGGTAGAATATTATCGCGGTGTCGCAGTGGAAACCGACCTGCGGCCCAAGGTGCAGGTGGATATTGTGGTCAGCGCCATCCCGGTGCGGGATGTGATCGAAACCGCCAAGAAGGTGCTGTACACCGGCCATATCGGTGACGGCAAGATCTTTATCTACGATGTGGAGAACGTCGTGAAGGTGCGCACCGGTGAAGAAGGATATGACGCCCTGCAGGATGTGGAATAAGGATTTCCTGCGCGCGTATCAATACAACAGATAGGAGAATCATCATGTGTTCGATTATGGGCTTCACGTCCGGTACATTGACGCCGGAGCAATTCTTGCCGTTTTTTAAGCGCACGGTCTCCCGCGGCCCGGATATGAGCCGCGTGGAGCAGGCCGGGGAGGGCTATCTCTGCTTCCATCGCCTCGCCATCATGGGCCTGCATGAGGAAGGGATGCAGCCCTTTCATCTCAAGGGAGATATGTGCGTCTGCAACGGCGAGCTGTACCTCTTCCGGCCGCTCAAAAAGGAGCTGGAGGATGAGGGCTGTGTCTTTCAGAGCGATTCCGACTGCGAGATCATCCTGCCGCTTTACCACAGGTACGGGGTTGAGATGTTCAAAAAGCTGGACGCGGAGTTTGCCATGATCCTCTATGATGCCGAAACGGACAGCTTCATCGCCGCCCGCGACCCGATCGGTATTCGCCCGCTGTTTTATGGAGAGCTCTCCGACGGCAGCATGGTCTTTGCGAGTGAGGCCAAGAACCTGGTGGGGCTCTGCGCCGAGATCAAACCCTTCCCTCCGGGACACTACTGGAAGGATGGAGAATTTGTCCGCTATGCCGACCTCACCACGGTCGATTCCTATATCGACGGGGATCTGGACGAGATCTGCGCGGGGATCCGCGAAAAGCTGATACTCGGTGTAGATAAGCGCCTGGATGCGGATGCGCCCCTGGGCTTTCTGCTCTCCGGCGGTCTGGATTCGAGCCTTGTGTGTGCCATCTCCGCCAAGATTCTCGGCAAACATGTGCGTACCTTTGCCATCGGCATGGATGTGGATGCCATCGACCTCAAGTACGCCCGCACAGCGGCGGACTTCATCGGGGCTGAGCACACGGAAGTGTACATGACCCGGCAGCAGGTGCTGGATTCTCTGGAGGAGGTCATCGCCGCTCTCGGCACCTGGGACATCACCACGATCCGCGCCAGCATGGGCATGTACCTCTGCTGCAAAGCGATACACGAACAGACAGATGTACGCGTCCTGCTGACCGGGGAGATCAGCGACGAACTCTTCGGCTACAAGTACACAGACTTTGCGCCGAGCCCTGAGGAATTCCAGCGGGAGGCGAAGAAACGCATTGATGAAATCTACATGTACGACGTGCTGCGCGCCGACCGCTGCATTTCGGTAAACTCTCTGGAAGCCCGCGTCCCCTTCGGTGACCTGGAGTTTGTAAAATATGTCATGTCCATCGACCCCAAACTCAAGATGAACCGCTACAACATGGGAAAATATCTGCTGCGCCACGCGTTTGAAAAGGATCATCTGCTGCCCGACGAGATCCTGTGGCGCCAGAAGGCGGCCTTCTCCGACGCGGTGGGCCACTCGATGGTCGACGATCTGAAGGCCTACGCCGAGAATCTGTACACCGACGAGGAATTTGAACGGAAACGGATGGTCTATGACTATGGCCGTCCCTTCACCAAGGAGAGCTTGCTGTACCGTGAAATCTTCGAGAAATACTACCCCGGTCAGGCGGAAATGATCGCGGACTTCTGGATGCCGAACAAGAGCTGGCCGGGCTGCGATGTGAACGATCCCTCCGCCCGTGTCCTTGCAAACTACGGCGCAAGCGGAACCTGAGCGGGAATGGAGATGCTGAAACATGAGACATGATTGGAAAGCTGAGTATGAAAAACGTGTAGCCTGGATTCGTGTGCTCCTTGCACGCAGCGGTGCAAAAGGAATTGTCTACGGAAATTCCGGCGGCAAAGACAGTGCTCTGACGGGTATTCTCTGCAAAGGGGCCTGTCAGGATACTGTGGGATTGATCATGCCCTGCGCCTCAAAACGCAACTTCGGCCAGGACACAGAGGATGGTCTTGTCGTAGCAAAGCAGTATGGCATCGAAACACGCACAATAGATCTGACTTCCGTTCGGGAACAGGAGGTAAAAGCTCTGGGAACGGCAACTTCTCTGACAGAACTTGCCCTTGCAAATATCGCGCCCAGGCTTCGCATGACGACACTCTATGCAGTGGCGGCATCAGAAAATCGTATTGTCGCCGGCACAGGCAATCGCAGCGAAGCATACATGGGTTATTTCACAAAATGGGGAGACGGCGCATATGACTTTAATCCGATCGGGGATCTGACAGTCACAGAGATTTTTGCGTTTCTTACATATCTGGGAGCTCCGCAGCAAATCATCGACAAGGCTCCGTCAGCCGGACTGTTTGACGGTCAGACCGATGAAGCGGAAATGGGCATCAGTTACCGGGTGATCGACCAGTATCTGCTGAAAGGTCAGGCGGATAAAAGTGAGCTTGCAACCATGCGCCGCTTCCACGAGCGGAGCGAACATAAACGCCAGGCGATCCCAATTTATAAGGGAGAATAACATGTACGACAGTTATCAAAACCCGCTTTGTACCCGCTATGCCGGGAAAGACATGCAGCGGATCTTCTCCGATCAGCAAAAGTTTTCCACATGGCGAAGGCTCTGGCTCGCTCTGGCAGAGAGTGAGCAGGCCCTTGGCCTGCCCATCACAGACGCGCAGCTTGACGAGATGCGCCTTCATCTGGACGACATTGACTATGACCTCGCGGCTCGGAAGGAAAAGGAGCTCCGCCATGACGTGATGGCGCATGTGCACACCTTTGCCGCTGTCTGCCCGACGGCCGCGCCGATCATCCATCTGGGCGCCACCTCCTGCTATGTGGGAGACAATACGGACGTTCTCAATCAGCGCAACGCGCTGCTGCTCATTCGCCGCAAGCTTCTGTCCGTCATGCGGACGCTTGCAGACTTCGCAGGAAAAAACAGGGATCTCCCGACCCTTGCCTTTACCCACTTTCAGGCAGCCCAGCCCACGACTGTAGGAAAACGCGCCTGCCTCTGGCTTCAGGATCTGGAGATGGATCTCAAACAGCTGGATTTTGCTTTATCCCAACTGCGGCTTCTGGGCTGCAAGGGCACGACCGGAACGGCGGCGAGCTTTCTGAAGCTCTTCGATGGGGACGAAGAAAAGGTGCTGGGGCTTGAGCGCATGATCGCGGCGAAGATGGGCTTTACCGCCTGCCAGCAGATAAGCGGGCAGACCTATTCCCGCAAGCAGGATTTCGCCGTGTTGCAGGTTCTCAGCGGCATTGCCCAGAGCGCCTGCAAATTTGCCGGGGATATCCGGCTGCTGAGTCATCTCAGGGAGCTGGAGGAGCCCTTTGAAAGCGGACAGATCGGCTCGTCTGCCATGGCCTATAAGCGAAACCCCATGCGCAGTGAACGCATTGCGGCACTGGCGCGCTATGTGATGTGCGACCTTCAAAACGCGGCTTTCACGGCGTCCTCCCAGTGGCTGGAACGCTCGCTGGATGATTCCGCCAACCGCCGCATCGCCATCCCGGAAGCGTTTCTTGCCTGTGACGGGATCTTGAATCTGTATGAAAATATCGTCTCCGGCCTGCGCCTGTTCCCGGCGGTGATGCAAAAACATCTCCGGGAGGAGCTGCCGTTTCTCGCCACTGAGAATATCCTGATGGTCTGTGTGAAGGAGAAGAACGGAGACAGACAACTCCTTCATGAACGCCTTCGCGTCCACGCGGTCGCCGCGGCGGAACAGGTCAAGGTATATGGCAGGGACAATGATCTGCTACAGCGGATCGCAGAGGATCCGGCATTCGGCCTGACAGCGGAAGAACTGGAGGAGCTTGCGGAGCCGTCGGCCTTTACCGGTATGGCGGGATCACAGTGCACGCGTTATCTCCATGATGTGATCAAACCGATACTGGAACAAAATCGGGCAAACATTCAGAAAGCAGACAAGATCAATGTGTGAGAGGAGAAAAACATGCTGACATCTGTAGTAGGAACAAACTGGGGCGATGAGGGAAAGGGCCGTATGGTCGACATGCTCAGCGAGGTGTATGATGTCGTTGTGCGCTATCAGGGCGGCAACAACGCCGGGCACACGGTTGTGAATGAATACGGAAAGACGGTGCTGAATCTGCTGCCCTCCGGCATCATGCGGAAGAATACCGCAAATATCCTCGGCCCCGGCATGGTCGTTGACCTTGAACACCTCTCCAAGGAGACCGACGCGCTTCGGAGGCGCGGTGTTCCGATCGGCCCGGAGAATCTGATCCTCAGCTCCCGTGCGACGATCTGCCTGCCTTATCATCGGCTGCTGGACATATTGGAAGAGGAACGCCTCGGCAGCAAAAGCTTTGGCTCCACCCGGCGGGGGATTTCGCCGGTGTATGCGGACAAGTATATGAAAAAAACCCTCCGCATGGGCGACCTGCTCTATCCAAATACACTTAGGAAAAAGATTGAGGATCTTCTGGAATGGAAGAACCTCACCATCGAGAACGGCTATGGGCATGACCCAATCAAAAGCGATGAGATCATGGAGTGGCTCATTGCCTACGGAAAGCCTTTTGTGTCATATGTCCAGGATACCGGGCTCTATCTGCAAAACGCAATAGCCAGAGGAAAATCTGTCCTGTTTGAAGCGCAGCTCGGCGCTCTGCGGGATATAGACTTCGGCATCTATCCCTTTACCTCCGCATCCTCAACGCTCGCAGCCTATGCCCCCATCGGCGCGGGGGTACCCTTTGCGCGTCTGGATCAGGTGATCGGGATCATGAAAGCGTATTCCAGCTGTGTCGGCGCAGGCCCCTTTCCCTGTGAGCTTTTCGGGGAAGAGGGGAGTGCATTGCGAGAAGCCGGAGCAGAATACGGCGCCGCCACCGGCAGACCGCGCAGAGTCGGCGGTTTCGACGTTGTCGCATCCCGCTACGGAACCAGGATGCAGGGATGCACCGCTCTTGCACTGACGAAGCTGGACGTGCTGTCCTATATGGAAAAAATCCCGGTCTGCGTTGCCTACGATGTGAGAGGCGAGCGCGTTGAGGACTTTCCCACGGTGATCGATGACCTGAATGCAGCAAAACCGATTTATGAATATCTGCCCGGTTTTCACTGTGATATCAGAACCTGCCGCCATCTTGAAGATCTGCCGCAGGCAGCACGGAATTATATTGCCTTTGTAGAATCCGCCGTGGGCTGCCCGATCCGCTATGTATCCGTCGGCGCAGAGAGGGACGCAATTATTGTCACGTGATGTCAGAGATTATTTTGAGTAGTTATAGATAACAAATATAAGTAAGTAAACAAATAACGCCCGCCGACTGCTTAACTTTTTCAGAGCAGCCAGCGGGCGTAAATTATGTGAAGACGCGGACAACGACACTTGTCTAACTACGATTGAATTTACCCGGTCAAGGATGATCCCGCGATCTCTCTGAGCATAATAGGAAAGCATAGGCTGAAGCACATCGCGTATCTCAGAGCGGCTGAACTTACGAATACGCAGCTGCGATCCATACAATTTTCGCGCAGAAAGAATCTGACGATTAAAGGTCGTGTTGAATGGCCTGGCCCTGACAGATGAGATTAAGGCTTTGGGTGCAATGTCCATTGGCGAGATCTGCGTGTTCGACAAAAGCGCAGCGCCGTTATCAAAGATCGGACAATAATCAAAACACCCATCCTGCTCCAGAACCGCAATGTTGTTGAGATGCCGGTCGTCATTAAGAAACAACGCATCGACTTCAAAAAGCAATGCCAGGTACCTGGGAAAATCCCTGAGGCCGGTCAGATCCGCGGTCGTCTCTGCAAGGTATGATACCCGTCGAATATCGCTGGGAAGCCGGGTCAGCGCTGCTTTCAGGTCAATGTTGTTTTTGCGAAACAGCCTGCTCAGCGTGATGATAGACTGTCCGGGCCGCAAAAAGTTTTCGCTGGAGCAGCCGGTCCTGTCCCGCCCGTGCACATTCATCCGCTCCATCCGGTAATGCGTGAAGTGAAAGGAAGTGTCTGTCTCAATATTGCTCTGCTCCAGAAAACACGAAACGGCAGATTCCGCCAAAGCCTCATACCCGAACTGATCCAGCTTGTACCAGCGGTTTCCGTCTTTCCATTTCTCCTGATTGCCCTTTGAGGATGTTTCAGCGATTTTCTCGTCTGTTACAAAGTGAATGTTCATGTCATCTCCCTGATCTCTAGCCACTGCTGATCTTCTGCCATTCGGCCGCCCGTCTTTTTGATGATCGTTAACGGATCATATTCATCCAGACCAAGAGCCTCAAGATATTCGCGCAAACCGGCGCGCTGACGGGGAACACAACGCTCGGAAAGAAATTGCTGAAAGCTCTCCCAGGAGGGACGGACTTCTTTTCCGAACGCGGTTTTTACCAGATCGTCCGTATATCGCTCGGAATATATGTCGTGGCTCGTGTAATCTGCACAGATGCGATTGCAGAGCTTCTCTCCGTCATAAAACCGCAGTTCAAGCAAGCGGTGTTTTTTTCCTGCACGGCGGGAAGAAAAGGCATCATACGTTTCCGGCACGGAGATCGTGATTGATTCGCCGTCAAAGGACAGCTCCATATCACGATTTTCATCTGATAAGCCCAAAGCATGGATCCAGGAAGAGGGGAGTGCCGCCTTATATGTTTTTGCGTCCTTTCCTGCTGTACCTCCGGCTGTATTGACGATAAGCCGCGCAGATCGCCTTTCCATAATCATCACACTCCTTTCATACTCATTATACAATATTCGTAACGAATTTTCAAGATAAATATAGTCAAATCTGCCTTATAATACAAAACACTGCATCAACACTCGGATACAGAATGAAATAAACGAAAAAAACATGTGCGATAAACAAAAATGATGTATAATACAATCAAATCGTGACTGGGAGGTTTTCGCTTTGAAAGAAATCTATACACGTGTGAGTATCCGCAAATTCTTGGACAAGCCGGTAGAAAAAGAAAAAATCGAGCAGGTGCTTCGTGCGGCAATGGCCGCGCCTTCGGCCGGGAATCAGCAGCCCTGGGAATTTTATGTGGTGACAGATCGCATGGTGCTGGAGGCGCTGAGCAAAGCTACGCCCTATTCCGGATGTGCGAAGAATGCACCCCTGGTTATCGTCTCTGCCTACAGAGAGAAGCTATGGGCGCCGGAATATGCGCAGATCGATATGAGCATTGCCATGGAGAACCTGTGGCTTGCATGTGGTGAGCAGGGACTCGGCGGCGTCTGGCTCGGTATTGCGCCGATAGAAGATCGCATGAAAACGGTGGAGGAGATCGTCGGCATCCCCAAAGGGCAGAGAGCCTTTGCAATTTTTCCGATTGGATACCCGGCGGAAACAAGACAGCAGCAGGATCGCTTTGAAGAAGAGCGGATTCATTATCTTTGAGGCTTGATTTTTCAAAGCGGAAAAGTTATAATTATGTCCGAAAACCGTAACCGGGAAACCAGAAATAAGTCAGTATGGCGTAGTCTGTTTCAACAGGCTGCGCTTTTTGAATACTTATTTTGGGGAGGTTTATTCATGCCGAAAACGAAAACACAGGGAATCATCTTTGGACTCATTATGTCTTATGCCATGGCCATTGGGATGGAAGTCTACAACATCGCCATCAAGATGGGCTTTAATCTGCAAACGGGCGGCTTCTCGTCCATGACCAACGCTGTCTTTCCCGCGGCGCTGGTGGAGGCAAGCTACATGGGGCTTTTCGTCTTTCTCTTCTCAAATCTCTATGGCAACCATGTCGGAGCTGCATTTTCCGCCAAAGTGAGTGATCCAAAGAAGGACAATCCGTACTTCTGCCAGCTCATGCGTCAGGCTGGAACTATTGCCGTCATGTGCCCGACCATGAGTATGGTAGCCTCAATCCTGTTCAATGTAATTCTTGCCAAGCAGTCCTTGACACAGCTCCCGGCTATTTGGGTGGGGACAGTCATAAAAAACTTCCCCATGGCCTTCTTTTGGAATATGTTCGCCGCAGCGCCGTTTACGCGCTGGATCTTTGGAAAGCTGTTTCCGACGGAGACTGTACAGCAGAAGACGCAGACTGCATCCCAAACTGCGCCGTGATGAAATGCAAAACATCTAAATAGTTTTTAGATATAAAGATTGTTGAAATTTTTGCATGAATTTTTGGGTAATATGTGCTATAATTCTATTGTAGCTACGCTATCATGAGAGTGCTTTTGGCAGATCTTTCGACGGCAGCGGATGATCAGTCATCCCTTTGCTTGAACATCTCTCTGCAATATAGGTGTAATCCTTCTGCCGTAATGGATTGTACCAAAAGGAGGTGTTTCTGTGAAACGTGTAAAAGCCGCATGCATTATTCAGACACTGGTTTTCGCCCAGAAGCCCGATCTTGGCTTTGACAGAGATCATGTGTTGAAGCTCAATCAGGATGAAATTGAACACTATAAGAGAAATCTTGAGCGCACAAAGACCAAGTATCAGATCATGGATACTGCGGAGCAGGAGGATGGTTCCATTATCGTCCATGTGAAAAAGCAGTACAATGACAAAGCGGACGTATCTGAGTACTTCGTGTAAACTACAGGCCGCCTGAATTTCGGGCGGCCTCTTCTGTATCTGTGATGGGAGGGAAAAATGAACACGATTGATTCAATCAAAAAGGGAATTCACACATTATATAAAACAAATCCAAACATTCATGTTAATGTATCAATAAGCAATAAAAAGGTCAATCTTCGAAACAAAGCTGCCGTCATTAAAGGGGTTTATCCCCATGTGTTCCGTATCCAGGACAGTAGCGATTCCAGAGAATGTTATACGTTACAATACATTGATGTTTTAACGGGAACCATTGATATTTTGGAATTGCCGAGATAAGCGGGATATAGGATCACGACTCTGTACCAAAGGCGGAGGTGATATCGAACTTTGCAGATTGCGAAAAAAACTGGCCTGAATTAGCTACATTATGTTTACCGATGCATGAAAAAGCCGTGCAGATGAGAAAAGAAGAATTGACATAAATAATTGTGATAAATAAAATAAATTATCTGATTAGCAGGATATTTTGTGTTGAAAATACTGTTGAAAATGTTGATAACTATTCGTTGAGCTTCTAAATTGAAATAATTATGTAAATAAAATTACAGCTACATTTTATCAAACTGGAATAAATCGGAATCAAAACGCGCAATAACCAATTTCAATTCCCATAATTGATATTGATTCCTATAGTTCCTTAGAAAAACATACAATTATTTGCCTGTTGGACACTTTTAAGGTTTCAAGACAGTTCAGCAAAAAACATTTGACAAATACTCAGTCCCCATTTATAATGCAACGCAGTGTGTAGCGAAAGCGTAAATCCGGCTGTTCGCTGCACATTTTAATATTATATGAGAAACGATACAAGCTCTGTGCTGATACGATACACGATCCGCACAGGGCTTGTCTGCGTTTTAGAGAGGAGAAAATATGGAAACAAAATCAAATACTTTTCTGGAAACCGAGCCGCTTGGCGGTCTGATGAAGAAGTACTCCATTCCCTGCATCATTTCGCTTGTGGTAGCGGCGCTGTATAATATTGTCGATCAGATCTTTATCGCAAACGCCGATTACCTCGGCTCCTACGGCAACGCGGCCAATACCGTCGTTTTCCCGCTGACGGTCGTGGCTCTCGCGATCGCGGTCATGATCGGTGACGGCGCCTGTGCCTTTGTGTCGATCTCACTCGGGGCAGGCAATCAGGAAAACGCGCATCGCAGCATCGGCAACGCCATTGTTCTTTGCCTCGCGTCCAGCGTGATCCTGACCGCAGTCTACCTGCTGGCTTCCGAGTCAATCCTGACATTCTTCGGTGGGAAGGTGAACGCGGAGACCTATGCCTGCGCGAAGGAGTATTTCTTCTGGATCGCGCTGGGTATGCCGTTTTATATG
This sequence comes from Oscillospiraceae bacterium, assembly GCA_902791215.1. GTDB lineage: Bacteria > Bacillota > Clostridia > Oscillospirales > Oscillospiraceae > Limivicinus. The sequence goes on from CADAUZ010000033.1 coordinate 30,599, forward strand.
TTCGGTCAGGCCATGAATCCGATTATCCGCTCCGACGGCAGCCCAAAGTTTGCCATGATCTCCACCGTGGCGGGCGCGGTCACCAACATCATCCTCGACCCGATCTTCATCTTCCCGCTGAAAATGGGCATGATGGGCGCGGCGATTGCCACTGTGGCGGGGCAGATCCTAACAGCGGGACTTGCGGTGTGGTATCTTTTCCACATGAAGGCGGTGAAGCTCGAAAGAAGCAGCTTCACGCTCAAGGGCAGCTTAATCCGGCGTTTCCTTACACTCGGCATCACAAGCTTTTTAAGTCAGATCTCGCTTGTGATCTCTATGGCGGCGGTACAGAACATGTGCACCAAATACGGTGCGCTCGACCCCGTATTCGGGCAGGCTGAATATGCGCAGATCCCGCTTGCGGTGCTGGGCATCGTGATGAAGTTCTTCCAGATCGCGATCTCTATCGCAGTGGGTCTCGCGGCGGGCTGCATCCCTGTGGTGGGCTACAACATCGGCGCCGGGCGCAAGGACAGAGCCAAAGGACTGTTTACCCTGCTGCTCAAATGGGAGGCTTTGGTGGGCTTCGTTGCCCTGTTGATCGTGGAAATCTTCCCGCGTCAACTCATCGGTATTTTCGGTGCCGGCAATGAGAGCGCGTATTATACCTCCTTTGCCATCCGCTGCTTCCGAATCTATCTTTGCATGCTGCCGCTTGCGACGGTCAACAAGGGTACCTTCATCTATCTTCAGGCGCTGGGCAAGGCGGTGCCGTCAACGGTGCTGTCGCTTGTGCGTGAAATTATCTTCGGTGTGTTCCTGCCGATCCTGCTGCCCCGCATCTTCGGCCTGAACGGCGTGCTGTATTCTTTCCCTGTGGCTGACGTGCTGACGTTTATCCTCACAGTCATTATTGTGGTCAGAATTTATCGGGAACTGAGTACCGGAAATGACGCACATGCCAATGAGACAACCTCCGAAGCGGTAAAGATACTGTAATGATCATAGAACCAGCGCCGCAGCTCAACTTGAACTGCGGCGCCGGTTTATGCGTGGCGAAGACGCGCGGTAATGGGATGGGAAACAAAGATTGCCTTGAAGACAGCTCTGACGAAAGGCTGGATAAAGAAAAGCTGGCTCAGGAGCGCAAAGGGGAAGTTGAAGCAGACCAGCTTGAGCCAGTTGGCAAGGAAGGTCAGCACATTGAATCCGGTATAGAACGGATAGTAAAGAAAGGCCGCGATGAAGCTCATGGCCGGGCACATGAGCGCAACAGTGGAGCTGATGATCGCCGTTTCAAAGAGCACAGGATGTGTCTTCTGCGGGTCAAAGTTTTTCACTGCCAGCTTAAAGGAGCAAGGGCTCCCCATGCCGACTTCGAGCGAGTAGGCCAGAATAAACTCTACCGCAACGACCATCCAGATGGGACGATAGCCGCCGAGCATATATACGCCGCCGAGCTGTTTGATTGCACCGAGGACGCTGCCTGCGCCGGTAAGGGACATGAGCGTCTGGCCGTTGACCACGTAGAGACTGTAGAAAACATAGGCGTGGACGGTAATCACGACGGTGATGAATGCGAAAACCATTTTCTGAAATTTGTTCTGTGGCATAGATTCCTCCTGCTTTTTGAGCAAAAAAGAACATGGGCGCAGAGTACGCCGATCTGTCAGCAGTGCAAATAGTACCGTGATCAGATTTACGCGCTCAGCGCCACATGTGTCGTCTTTGCCTCAATTTTCGTGGGGATTATATCATAACGAAAAATCAACGGAACTTTGTCACAAAAACAGATCAGAGAAAATACGGCTTGCAGCAGGAAAAATGACGGTTTTACGCCAGAAGAGGAGTATCCATTCACGATCATATTTGTCTCTTGAAAGAATGGAGAACACAAGGCCCGCGCAAAACCGAACTGTTTTGCACGGGCCTGTACAAGAGAGAAAAGGAATTACGCTGCGCAGATTGTATTGATCCAGTCGATAAAGGTGCCGGTGGAG
>CADAUZ010000034.1 GCA_902791215.1 Oscillospiraceae bacterium
TTTCGGCTGTCTTTCTCCTGTCTGGCCTTCGTCATATTAGTTCGGCGTTACAGACAAAATTGCCCGGCTATTTTAAGACAGAATAGCTCGGCGGCGACACCTGAAATCCGTTCCCTCATCTTACATACTTGGAGTGGTAAACAGTAAAAAGAAAAGGTTGCAGCGATTTTCGATTTGCTACAACCCCTTAGCATACTATTCTTTTGCCTGGTTGCGTACCCATTCTTTAAGCTGCAGGCCATAGTAAAGGCCGTTTTGCTCCATACTATCTACAATGGGCATAACCTTGGGAACAAAACCTTTCTCTTTCGCGCGGAGCAATACACCAACAGTTCCGGTCAAAGGAAGGCCGAGATATACAGCGGTTTTTCTTGCAGCGTTATCATCTATGATAACGAGATCCGCCTTGATTTCCTGCGCAAGAATCATAACCTCCACTTCACCGTCATGGAGCTTTGCTTTATACATTCGCCTGTCGATGGTATCGGAAACGGACTGAACGTGAATCCATGCTCCATTCTCAAGAATATTCCGCTTTACACTGTCATTCTTGGCAGTGACCTCTTGAAAAACTGCTTCAGGAATTGTTATTTCTGTATACAGTTCTCTGAGCAATTCAAGCTGGTTGACCTTGCACAGCGCGATTAATGGAGTAGAATTGACAATGACCTTACGCATTTGCAAAATCCCTCGCCAGCTCTGCTTCATTTTCAAATTGGAAAATACTAACGTTGTTTTTCCCTAAGAAAGTGATAAACTCTTCTTCGGTCATGTCGGCTATCTTGGCACAATAACCGATAGAAACGTTGTTATGCGTATAGTAGCCAAGTGCAACCATCTGCTTCACAAAGGCCGATGCATCCGAGGTGCTCATATGCGTGTCATACAGCACTTCGTTCGGTATATCTACCAATACCTGACACATAACGATCCTCCTCTCAGAACATCTTATGCTTACGCTTATAAGATACCACGAAAAGGCACGGTTATCAAGCCATTCGAGGAAAGTTCACATATTCGGTCCGGATTCTCTATTTTTCGCTACTGCAGGTATAGGAGCAAGTCATACTGTTTACAAAAAGTCTTACAAGGCTGTGATCTCATTTTTATCACAGCCCTGTAAGACTTTTTACGTTACCGGACATTGAACCGGATTCCGTTTTTTACACCAATAATCCTCTGCGGTCCTGGGGGAACGGGAGCGGGCGGTCGTCATCGGGGGTTTCTTCAGGATAGTGGGTGGGCAGCTGGATCAGCCATTCTACGAAGGTATCGAAAATCGTATGGTCATCATCGCCGCCTGCAACCTTTACCAGTTCGATTTCATCAAGTGCGTTCATATTTTCAAGATATTTCATTTTCATAATCTCCTTTGTTTTTTATTTGATTGATGTTAGTTTCTGGAATTGAGAAAGTCAATGAGCGTGTTAAACTCCTCTTCCGGACTTACCTGCTGGCCCATAGGACCCGGTTCAGGCTTCGGCTCCGCCGGCTCTTGCGGCGCGGCAGGCGGATCATAATGATGACCCGGATGCAGAATGGGCACACCGCCGGCAACCTTTTCTTCTTCCACTTCATTGAGTTCTCTCATATTTTCAATATTCTTCATTTTTGTTATCTCCTTTGTTTTTATATATTTTATGGTGTTTGTTTTTTTGTTTTCTGTACCTGTCTCTCAAGTACGGCCTGAGTATATCACAGGGTTTATCATAAAACCGGCACACAAACATTTGCTCTGTTTACCAGGTGCCCTCTGCGCCGCCTTCCTCCGGTTCTTCCGGTTCGGGAGGAGAATAACGGTGATAATCGGGCCAGATCACACCGCCGGCAACTTTTGCCATTACCATATCGTTGAGTACGTTCATATTTTCAATGTTCTTCATTTTTAGTATCTCCTTTACTTTTTCTATATATTTTGTTGGTGTATGTTCTGTTTCTGTACCGGAGTTCATTTCTCTCTCAAGTACGGGCCCAGTATAGCATCCTGCATATCACACAACTCACACATTGTTTCAGTAAAAAAAGGAAGAGTCCCTCGGCTCTCCCTTACAAGATGATAGATAAACTTGGATTTACAATATTCCTATATTACTCAAAGCATATTTTTTTGGCCGCGCAAGGCAGCGAAAGCCCTGTAATCTCAACGGTTACAGGGTTTTTTGCCGCCCTCTGGCCCTTTACGTGCCGTGAGCCCTGGGACACATAGGGTTTTAACGGGATAAGGAAGACCGACGGTCTTGACTTCTGCCCCGGGAACGATATAATAATTCCAATCTTTCCAAATAAATGTGGAAAAGCCCGGAAACTTCAACGGTTTCCGGGCTTTTCCACTGAATAATATAATCAGCGCTGCGCTTTTGCAAGCTTCCGCGCCTTGAGATCCTGCGGACGGATCGGGTCAAGGCGGCGCATGACACGCACGTACAGGACCAGGAGCACGCCGTCGGCAAAGAGCCAGGCGGCGGGATTGGCGTAGCAGACGGCGGTGAAGCCCAGGCTGCCCACGAGGCCGAAGGAGACCAGGGCGCGGGCGATCAGCTCGGACACGCCCGCCATCATGGCCTGATTGGAATAGCCCATACCCTGCAGGCCGTTGCGGAAAATGAAGATCACCGCCAGCATCGGATAAAACACGCTCTGGATGACGAGGTACTTCTGCACATCCTGGAGGATCATGACCTCGCTGGGGCTGACAAACAGCGTCGCCATGCCGCGCCCGGCGCTGTAGTTGAACACAAAGGCCAGTGCACAGTAGATCATCGCCGCGGCCGTCGTGCTCCAGATCCCGCGGCGGATGCGGGCATACTGCCCCGCGCCCAGGTTCTGACCGCAGTAGGTGGCCATGGCGATGCCGCAGGTCTCCAGGGGAGCCGCGACCACATTGTGTACCTTTGATGCGGCGGAAACTGCCGCCACGGCCTGCGCGCCCAGTCCGTTCACCGCACCCTGCAGAATGATGGACCCCACGGCGGTAATGGCAAACTGCAGGCCCATGGGTACGCCGATGGCGGCCATGTAGCAGATGCGCTTCCAATCGGGCTTCATGTCGTCGTGGTGCAGATTCAGCACCGGGATCTTCTTCGCCATGTAGACAAGGCACGCAATGCCGGAGGCGAGCTGCGAAAGCACGGTGGCCCAGGCAGCGCCCTCCACGCCGAAGTGAAGATACTTCATGAACAGAATGTCAAGGATCACGTTCACGACTGCCGCGGCGATCAGAAAGTGCAGCGGCGTGCGGCTGTCGCCCAGGGAGCGCAGCACGGCGGAGCTCAGATTGTAAAGCATGGTCGCGCCGACGCCCATGAAGACGATGAAAATATAGCGGTACGCGTCGTCAAAGATCTCCGCCGGGGTGTTCATCAGCCGCAGCAGATCATCGGTCCAGACAAAGCAGATCAGGCGGATGATCGCCGTGATGCCGAAACCCAGCCACACAAGCTGCGCCGTGCGGCGGCGGACACCCTCCAGGTCCCCCGCGCCGAAGCTCTGGGCAATGGGGATGGCAAGCCCGGAACAGCTGCCGGTCGCGAAGCCGAGGATCAGAAAGCTCAAGGCACCCGTGGTGCCGACCGCCGCAAAGGCGTTCAGGCCGAGGATGCGGCCAACCAGGATGCTGTCGGCCAGATTATAAAACTGCTGAAACAGGTTGCCGATCAGAAGCGGCACGCAGAAGCGCAGGATGCTCTTCAGCGGCGAACCCGTGGTCATGTCTCTTGTCATGTTCATTCAACCTTTCAAAGCTGAGGATTGGGGCACGCGGCGGGTTTTGCTGCCCCCAGCTTTTGAGCCATCATTTTAGCCTTTTGCTTTGAAAAAACAAGAGGTAAACTGACCAAAAACTTGTGCACAGCATACAAGAAGAAGCTCTCATTTTTGTAGAAGTTCACGAAGCCAAAACGACGGAGCAACGAAATCCGGGCGGTACTGTCCCCTCTTTGCCCTCTCCGGGATATGCCCGCCGTGCACTGTCACGTCTCTGTGAATAATGCGATCTTTTTCTGTGAAAAATTAAGTTATGTAAACTGCTTTTTGTGAAATGCCCATAAAAACCTTATAAAATGTCCAGATAAGAACATTGACAAATGACCCATGTCAGACTATACTTTTTCCAGTATCATCCCACATGAGCGGGATACCAGAAAAAATTTATAGGAGGAACAAGCATGAAAAGAGCACTTTCCGCAATCCTCGCCTTTGCACTGGTGTGCACCCTGGTTCTGGGCTGCGGCCAGGCCTTTGCCTTCGCCGATGACAAGCCCGTCACCATCCGTCTGGGCAACTTCAACGCCAACGGCGAGCCCGGCCAGGCGGCTTCCCTGAAGTTTGCAGAGCTGGCAAACGAGTACTCCGGCGGCACCATCACCGTCGAGGTGCACAACAACTCCGAGTTCGGCAACGCCCCCGAGATGGCGGAGCAGGTTTCCATCGGCGCCATCGACGCCTGCCTGGTCTGCGAGGCCACCCTCGGCGAGTACGACAGCCGCTACCACCTCGTCGCCATGCCTTACCTGTACGACGACTACGCCCATGCCTACCGCGTGGTTGACGGTGAGTTCAAGGATTGGGTCAACGACGGCACTCTCGAGTCCAAGGGCATCCACAATGTCGGCAGCTGGGAGTACGGCTTCCGCAGCCTGACCAACTCCAAGGTCCCTGTTGAGCATCCCGATCAGGTCAAGGGCCTGCTCATCCGTACCCCGTCCGAGCAGCAGCTCATCTTCTGCATGGAAGCTCTGGGCGCCAACGTCCAGCAGGTCGCCTTCAGCGAGCTGATCCCCGCCCTCAAGCAGAAGACCGTCGACGGCCAGGAGAACCCCATCTCCACCATCTACAACAACGCCCTGTGGGAGTGCGAGCAGAAGTACCTCACCCTCACCAGACACGAGTGGGAGTCCATGAACCTCTGCATCAACAACAGACTCTGGGAGAAGCTGAGCGACACCCAGCGCGAGGCCATCGAGAAGGCTTCCGCCGAGGCTTCTGCCTTCATGCGTCAGACCGTTCAGGATTCCGAGGCTGATTACCTTGAGAAGCTGGCCGCCGAGGGCATGCAGATCATCGAGGTCAACATCGACGAATTCCGCGAGAACATGCAGTATGCGTACGACAAGATGGTTTCCACCGGCGCCGTGACGCAGGAGCAGGTTGACCGCATGATGGAGATCGTCGAAAACGCTCGTCAGTAAAACGTTTTCCGCCCTTGGGCAGTGACGTGATTTTGCAATAGCATAGCTTGTGACAGCATCTTTCGGATCCCCTCATGCGGGCTAAGGAGGATGCTGTCTTTATAAAAGGAGATAGTCTGATGATCGCATTGATTACCTGCGTTGTGCTGATCGGGCTGATGCTTCTCGGCGTACCGGTCTGTGCGGCCATGGGCGGCACGGCGGCGGCGATGTTTGCAAGCCTCGGCTACGGCAATATCCTGGCCGTCATGGCACAGCGTATCTATAACGGCACCACCAGCTTCACCATGCTGGCCATCCCGTTTTTTATCCTCGCCGGCAACCTCATGAACACCGGCGGCATCACCGACCGTATCTTTAACTTTGCCAAGGCCATGGTCGGCCACTGGCCCGGCGGCCTGGGCCAGGTGAACATTGTCTCCTCCGTCATCTTCTCCGGCATGTCCGGCGCGGCGGTCGCGGACGCGGCGGGCCTCGGCATGATCGAGATGAAGGCCATGGACGACGCCGGCTTCCCCCACCGCTTCAGCGCCGGCATCACCGCGGGCTCTTCGACCATCGGCCCCGTCATCCCGCCCTCCATTGCCTTCGTGGTCTACTCCAGCTGCGCTACCGAGGCCTCTGTCAGCAAGCTCTTTGCCGCGGGCTTCATCCCCGGCTTCATGATGGCCGTGGCCATGGGCGTGTGGGTCTACTACACCAGCGTCAAACACCACTACCCCATCGAGCCCAAGATGCCCTGGAGTATCCGCTGGAAATACTTCGTCAACGCCATCCCCAGCCTGATGACCATCGTCATCATTGTCGGCGGCATCTGGAGCGGCTGGTTCACCGCCACCGAGGCTTCCATCGTCGCCTGCTTCTACGCCCTGTTCTTAAGCTGCGTCGTGTACCGCGAGGTCAAGTTCAAGGACCTGTTCAAGATCGTGTACGACAGCATTGTCACCAGCTGCAAGACCCTCTTCATCATCGCGATCGCAAACTTCCTGGCCTACTTCATGACCCACCAGCGCGTGCCGAACCAGGTTATCGAGGGCATGCTCTCCATCACCGCAAACCCCACCGCGCTCATCCTGATGATCATCTTCATCCTGCTCGTGCTGGGCATGTTCCTCGAGGGCACGGCGGTCATCCTGATCGTGGCCCCCATCTTCCTGCCGATCATTGGCCAGATGGGCATGAGCCAGCTGCAGTTCGGCGTGATCATGGTGCTGGCCTCCATGATCGGTCTGCTGACGCCGCCGGTGGGCATGAGCCTGTACGCGGTGTCATCGGTGACAGATGTGCCAATGCTGGAGCTTTCAAAAGAAGTTATCCCATACGTGATCGGCATCCTGATCGTACTGCTGCTGTGCACGTTCATCCCGCCCCTGTGTACATGGCTGCCGTCCATACTGGTTTAGGAGGGGGCTGCCATGGAGTTTCTGAAAAAGCTTGACAAGATCGTCGCGCAGGCGCTGAAGATCATTGTCGTCTGCTGCCTGGCTCTCATTGCGATCATCCTGATGTTCCGCGTGATTATCCGCTTTACGCCCATCAACATCTCCCTGTCCTGGACAGACGAGGTGGTCGAGTGGAGCATGGCCTACATGATCTTCCTCACCAGCGCCCTCATCATGCGCGACGGCGCTCACTTCCGGGTCGATCTTCTGCAGCAGAAATTCAAGGACACCAAATTCATCCGCATCCTGAATTTCTGCATCACGATCTTCAACGCGGCGTTCTTTGGCGTGTTCTTCTACTATGCGTGGGAGCTGTTCAGCAAGGCCCAGGCCCCGACCATCATCCTGCGCGCCCCGCGTCAGGTGCCTTATGCCAGCATCGTCATCGGCGGTCTGCTGATGTTCATTTACAGCATCCGCGATATCGTCGTGGCATACAAAGAGCTGCGCGGCAGCAAGAGCTGAGACGAAGGAGGCGTACATATGGATATGATGGAAGTACTGCGCACCAAGCGCACGTTCCGGGCCTTTACGCAGGAGCCGGTGCCCCGGGAGGTTCTTCAGGACATCCTTGAGGCCGCGCGGCTTGCAAACTGCGGCGCCAACCGCCAGAGCCTGCGCTTTGTCGTGGCAGAGAAGACCGAGGACGTGGCGAAGCTCTGCGAGCTGACCAAATGGGCGGCCGCCATCCCGAACGGAGCCGGGACCCCGGCGCCGGAGCAGCGCCCCACCCTGTACATCGTTGTGCTCCAGGATACCTCGGTCCCCGGCCACAGCGATATCGACGTCGGGATCGCCGTGGCGGGCATGACCACGGCGGCCTGGGCCCACGGCGTGGGCAGCTGCATCATCGGCACCCTGCACCGCTCGAAGACCGCGGAGTTTTTGGGCCTGCCCGAAAACCTGCAGGTCAACACCGGTATTGCCTTCGGCTATCCCGCCCACAAGAGCACGGTGGTCCCGCTCAAGGACGGTCAGAAGAACTACTGGCGCGACGAAAACGGCGACTACTTTGTGCCGAAATACGAGCTTGAGGAAATCGTCCGGTATCTGTAATGCAGAGATCCCGCACGAAATGGCGGGGGATTCCTTCCCCGTATGAAATAAGGCGCGTTGCATAATTCACTTTTCGCATAATTGTCCGTGAATACTGTAGGGGAGAGGCGCCTGTGCCCTCTATGGGTATGCCCCTCCCGGCAGTATTATGCAACCATTATAGACCAATGTACGGCAAAATCGTAGTATTTTACGAAATTGCCGTACATTTTTACATAGTTCAAGCTTGTCGTGCGCGGGAGGGGCATACCCATAGAGGGCACAGGCGCCCCTCCCCTACGCTCATAATGGTTTGTTTTCGCGAAAAACTATTATTTTGCAGCACGCCCTTTTTATCAGCAGCAAAGGCGGTGCCGGAACCGCACAATATTTCCGTATGGAACCGATAAAAATACTTGCCTAAACTTTCCCGGATGTGGTAATGTATCTGCATGCAGAAACGCAAAGCACCGGACCGAGAGGAGCGAATACCGACATGAGCGAAGTGGCGCGTATCCTGCGCCGGGAGTTTATTTATCTCTGGTACTATTTTGATATACAGCTCAGGCAGATCTTCTGGTACTGGGTGCTCGGCATCGCCATCGGCTCCTTCATTTCGGTATTTGCCAAAAACGGCATCCACGATCTTTTCCGCCGCATGCAGGGAAAGAAGTGGGGCCTGTTCGGGATCATCCCCGCCTGCCTTCTGGGCATCGCCTCGCCGCTTTGCATGTACGGCACCATCCCGGTCGCCGCGTCCTTTTCCCGACAGGGCATGCGCCATGACTGGCTTGCCTCGTTCATGATGGCCTCGATCCTGCTCAATCCCCAGCTCATCATCTACAGCGCCGCCCTGGGGCCGACGGTGCTCACGGTGCGCATCGTGTCGTGCTTTCTCTGCGGCTGTGCCGCCGGGCTTCTGATCCGCGCCTTTTACCGGGACAGGAGTTTTTTCGATTTCTCCGGCTTTGAAGAGCGCGCAAGCCACGACACCCATCCCAATATCCTGATCCGCTATCTATTGAACGTAGGCCGCAACATCCGGGCTACGGGGCCGTATTTCCTCCTCGGCGTGGTGCTCTCCGCCGTCTTTCAGCGCTATGTGTCGCAGGAGCAGATGGTCAGGCTCTTCGGCGGGGATAAGGCCTGGGGCGTGCTGATGGCCGCGACGGTCGGCGTGCCGCTCTATGCCTGCGGCGGCGGGACGATCCCGCTTTTGAAGGAATGGCTCTGGGAGGGGATGAGCATCGGCAGCGCTGCCGCCTTCATGCTCACCGGCCCCGCGACGAAAATCACCAATCTCGGTGCGCTGAAAATCGTGCTCGGCATCAAGCGCTTTCTGCTCTACTGGGCCTTTGTCATCGTGTTTGCCCTGCTCACCGGCATTGTGGTCAATCTGATTTTATAAGGATCAAGGAGGTACATACATGAACAAAATTCTTTCTCTGCTGCTCGCCCTCTGCCTCGTCCTCTGCCTGTTCCCGGCGGCATACGCGGACGAGCCGGAAAAGCCCGTCGTTTATTTTACGGACGACATCTCCCCGGCGGGGCTTGTCGCCATCTATGAGGCGCTGGGCTGGAAGCCCGTCGGCCCCGTGGCGGTAAAGCTCTCCACCGGCGAACCGCCCGCCAGCAACTATCTGCGCCCCGAGCTGATCGCCGATCTCGTGCACAAAGTCGACGGCACCATCGTCGAATGCAACACGGCCTACGCAGGCCAGCGCGCCGCGACTGCCGAGCACTATGAGGTCGCTGAGGAACACGGCTTTACGGATATCGCGGACTTTCAGATCCTGGACGAGTACGGCTCCATGGAGATCCCCGTCACCGGCGGCACGCGTCTGACAGGCGACCTTGTGGGCGCCCACTACAAGGACTACGGCTCCTACCTCATCCTGTCCCATTTCAAGGGCCATCCCATGGCGGGCTACGGCGGCGCGATCAAGAACGTCTCCATCGGCCTTGCCTCCGCGATGGGCAAGGTGCGCATCCACTCCGGCGGCACCAGCGATACCCACTGGCATGACGAGCTGCAGATCGAGTTCCTTGAGGCCATGGCCGAGGCCGCCAAGGCTGTCTGTGACGATCTGGGGGATCAGGTGGTCTTCATCAACGTCATGAACCGTCTCTCCATCGACTGCGACTGCGCCCCCTATCCCGAGGAGCCCGATATCCACGACATCGGCATCCTGGCCTCCACCGACCCCGTCGCGCTGGATCAGGCCTGCCTGGATCTCGTGTCGAAGGCGGACGGAAACGAGAAGCTCATGTGGCGCCTTGAAGACCGTCAGGGCCTGCACACGCTCGAGCACGCCGAGGAGATCGGCCTCGGCAGCCGCGGCTACACGCTGGTAGATATCGGCAAAGACGCAACCTGATACGTACCCATACAAGAAAAAAAGAAGCCTGCAGCAGACCGAAAGTTGCTGCAGACTTCTTTTTTCATCACTTATTATCCGATGAGCGTGAGCGTGTTCAGCATCGCGTTCGCCCGCACGCCGAAGCCGCCGGCGCTTTCAAAGGTGCAGCGCACCAGGGCGACAAGGCAGCTGCCATCTGCGGGGATGACATACGCGGTCAGCAGAGAACCCGCGGGCGCCTTCCCGTCCTTCGCGCCGGAGACGTTGATGCAGGTACACGCTCCGGCACCGTCGAAGGTAAAGGGCGCTGCGGAGACGGTCTCGTAGCCGTCCGAGAAATTCGCGCTCAGGCCCGCGGTGACGGAATCGGCATCCCCCGCAGTGCGCCGGATCTCAAAATAGTTCCAGGGATCCTCCGGGTCCTCGCCGAGAGCAAGGAAGAGCTCGCGGTCCGCCTCTGTGCGGCGCTCGAGGATCTCATAATCGTAGTCCATCTCAAAGCCGAGGGCCTCATTCCGGATGTGCTCGTAGCTCACCGTCTCCTCCATGCCCTCGACGATGACGGTCGTCTCAAAGCGTTCGCCGTCCTGTCTGCCGGGGGTGGCGGCGGGCCGGGGCGTTTCGGCCGGGGCGGCCTGCGCGGTCGGCGCTGGTGTCGCCGGTGCGGTGTCTGCCCTGCCGCAGCCGCTGAGCATCGCCATCGGTAGCAGCACCAGCGTGAGTGCCGCGGAAATCGCTGTACATAATTTTTTGTTCATGTTTTCCTCCAAATGGTAAACTTGCGTGGGAGATTATAGCCTCCCGGAAGGAAAAAAACAAGGGCAACACCGCATAATTTGTCGAGAGCGAATCCCGAGAAAATTAGGGTTCTGATGATGGCAATTTTTCGCAGATGTACTTATTCCTTTGTCCTGACCTCCACGGTCATGCCGTCGGCCTCGGTGGCGCTGACCACATCGTCAAAGTCGCCGATCTCCACGTCGATGTCGTCTTTCCCGCTGACGCCGTAGTTTTCCTTGAGCTCGTCGATCTTCGCGCGCTTTTCCTGAATACGCCCGGTGACGCGGTTTGCCTGCTCGAAGAGCGGGATGAAGACGCCCTCGGGCGCGTCCTTGGCCTGCTCAAAGTAGAGCTTGCCGATCTCGGTGTAAATGCGCTTGAGTTCCTCGTGTTCGCTGTTGAGCTCGAGGGTGAGCTTGGTAAACTGCCCGAAGGCCTTGGCCCGGTTTGCCCCCTGGGCGTACATGTCCAGCACGCCGACGCTGTCGGCCGCGTCCCTGACCCTGTCGGCAAGCTTGCCGAGGGTGCCGCTCAAAATGTCCTTATAATCTGCCATGTTAAGATTCCTCCGTTTTTTCGATAATGACAGCCGCCTCCTGCGCGGCAACGCGGTTGACGTACAGATCGCCGGGCGAGAAGGGCTGAGAGTGCTTGTAAAGAAGCAGCGCCGCCGACGCGAGGACCAGCGCCAGGCTCAGGGCCTGGGACACGCGGATGCCGCTGCCGCCGATATAGAGGCTGTCGGTCCGAAGCCCTTCGATCCAGAAGCGGCCCAGGCCGTAGAGCAGGAAATAGAGCGTTATGCAGTGCCCGTCAAAGCGGCGCTTACCCGCCTCGTCAAACCAGAGCAGAAACAGCAGCACGCCCAGATTCCAGAGGCTTTCGTATAAAAAGGTGGGATGTACGTAGACGGTGGTGCCGTCCGGGGCGGTCAGGCCCATGCGGCAGAAGACGGTCGTCTCCGCCCCGAAGGCCTCCCGATTCATGAAGTTGCCCCAGCGCCCGATGATCTGTCCCAGCAGCAGGCCGTAGCACAGGCAGTCAAGCATGGCCGGGAAAGGGATCTTTTTGCGCCTGGATACAAAAAATACCGCCAGCACCCCCGCAATCACGCCGCCGTAGATGGCAAGGCCGCCGTTTCGGATGGCCAGGATCTCATCCGGGTGCTGCCTGTAGTAGCCCAGCTGGAACAGCACATAGTAAAGCCTTGCCCCGATGATCGCACAGGGAATCCCCCAGATCGCCGCGTCGTAGATGTCGTCCTCCTTGAGCCCGAAGCGCTTTGCGCGCTTGGACGCGAAAAGGATGCCCAGCAAAAACGCAAGACCGATGATGACCCCGTAAAAGTAAATGGGATGGCCGAAGATCGTAAAGTACGACGGCGGGTTGAGCCGCAGGTTTCCCAGCATGGGAAAGGAAATGACGGAATCGCGCTGTATGGTATCGAGCATGGCCTACGCCTTCGCCTCCTTCGGCGTGATGACCGACAGGGCAAGCCTCTCCGGGGCGAGGGACTCCGCCACGAACCGGCGGCAGTCCTCGGCGCTGATCTCTTCCAAAAGCGGGAAGCTTTCAAAGCTGCAATAGCCGTCGAAGCAGTCCATCGCAAGCGACACGCACACGTTGTCAAAGTCCTCCAGCGCCCGGAGTCTTGCGCCGAGACTTGCCCGCTTGGAGCGGGTGAAATAGGCTTTATTAAATCCCTCCGCCGCCACGCGGGCGATCTCGGCGTTGAGTTCGTTGAGCACCTTTTCCGGCACTCTGCTCTCGCCGCCGATGATGACGGTGATGGTCCCGGCGCTGGCGTCCACCTCGTAGTCGAAATCGTTGTTGAGCGTCCCGTCCGCGTAAAGGCGGGTAAAGAAGGGAGAGGAGCTGCCGCACAGCATCCGGAGCGCCAAAGCCGCGACCAGGCGCTTGCGCTGGGCTTCCCTGCCCGCAAGGCCGGGGGTGAGCTTTGCCCCGATCAGAAACTGCGGGGCCGAGACCTCCATTGCCTCCGTATGGAAGCGCTCCGCCGGGAGGATGTCCTCTTCGGGCCCGAAGTCCGCCGCGGGGACGGGGGCCTTCTCTTTGGGGAGCACCTCCTCCGCGATCTGCACGATCATCTCGGGGTCCACGTCGCCCTCCACGCACAGCACCATGTTGGAGGGGGCATAGAAGACCCTGTGGCAGTCGTAGAGCGTTTCGGCGGTGATGTCGGCGATGCTCTCCACGGTCCCCGCCACCCGGTCACGGATGGGGTGATGGGCGTAGAGCATCTTCAACAGATTGTAGTAAATCGCAAGGCCGGGGTTATCCTCGCCCATGCGGATCTCCTGGGCGATGATGCCCTGCTCCTTCTGCACGGTCTCGTCGGTGAAATAGGGGGTGGAGACAAAATGCAGCAGCATGCGCAGGTTTTCCTCAAAGCCCTGGGTACACTGGAAGTAATAGCAGGTGATGCCCGAGGAGGTAAAGGCGTTGGGGTCGGCCCCGTTTGCCGAAAGGATGTTCAGCGCGCTGTCGCCGTTCGGCAGGTCGAACATCTTGTGCTCCAGATAGTGGGCCACGCCCGCCGGGGTATCGAGCTTCCGCCCGTCCACCGTAAAGCGGCGGCAGGCCCCGCCGTAGTTTGTGGCAAAGGCGGCGTAGAAGGTGGAAAAGTCCTTCTTCGGCACCACGCGCACCTCCAGGCCGTTGTCGAGAACGGCGGAATACAGTGTCTCGCCGATGCCGGGGTAATCAAGCTTCTGTATCTTCATCTTCATCTTCCTCTTCTTCGTCCTCGTCCGTGCCGCGCAGGAAGTAGACCATGTCGAGCTCCACGCTCTTTGCTATCGCCATGACATCTTCCTTCGTCACGTTCTCCACAAGCTCCGCAAGCTCGGTGGGGCTGCACTCGTCCCCGTCCACCGCCTGACTGAGCCACCAGCCCTCCAGCTCGCCCTGACTGTCCAGGGACGCGCGCAGGTCGGAGGCCACCGCACGCTTGGCCCAGAGAAGCTCGTCGTCCGAAATCTCGCCGTTCTTCACGGCCTCCAGCTGGGCGAGGATCTCGGCCTTCGCGCTTTCAAAATTTTCAAAGCTGATGCCCGAGGAGACGATCATCAGCCCCTTGCGCAAAATCACCGCCGAGCTTGCGTAGTAGCAAAGCGACAGCTTTTCACGCACGTTCATGAAGAGCTTCGAGGTTGCCCCGCTGCCGTAGACGGCGTTGAAGACATGGATGGCGGCCCGATCCGGGTCCTCCATGCACTCGCCGAGACGAAAGCCCAGGACAAGCTTTCCCTGCGTCACGTCCATGTGCTCCTCAAAATAGCGAGGCTCGGCCTCCACGGCGTTCATGCGGATCTCGGTGCCGATATCGAAGTCGAGCTCGCCGCGCGGCATGGCGGCAAAGGCGTCCCGAAGGGCCTCCTCCACCGCCTCGAGCTTTGCCTGACCGCAGTAGAAAAGCTCCACCGGGCTTGTGCGCAGAAGCTCCCGGTAATAGCGGCTGAGCTTTTTGTAGTGGATGGCCTCGCACTCCGGGATATCCCCGAAGCGGGAGACGGCGTAGTCCTCATAGCAGCACATCTCCTCGAGGCAGCGCTGCACGGCGTAGCTGCGCTTTTCGTTGACGCGGCTGCGGATGAGGTCGAGGAGCTTTTCCTTCTCGCTGTCCACATACCGGGGCAGCAGCAGTCCGCCCCGCGTGACCGGGGAAAGGAGCATCTCCGCCATAAGACCGCTCATCTCCCCCAGCAGCGCCTCGCCCCCGGGGAGGAAGGCGGGCTCGGGAAAGCTTGCGAAGAAACCGAGGCAGTGTACCTCGCCGATGCGGCGGATCACCGGCTCGATGGCGGCGCCGTAAAGCTCGTCCAGACGGCGGGAGATCTGTTCCATATCCGGGTAGCGTGTCGTGCCGCGGCGCAGGACTGAAGGAATCAGCGCGTTCATTGCGGCAGTCTCACGCCTGAGCTGTGTGAGAAGATTGACGCTCATACAGGCGGTCTTGAATTTATCGGATCGCAGATGGCTCAGAAAAACGCCCGGCATCAACTCCGACCGTGAATACTCCATGGGGCACCTCCAAGGTTGGATTTTCAATACTTATTTAATTATAGCACCGCAGGAGGAAAAAGGAAAGAGCGGATAGAGAAAGTGAAAAGTTAAAAGTGGAAAGTGAAAACATGGTGTCCGCTTCGCGGACGATTTTAATAGTGCCGAAGGCACACCTTCACTCCACTTTTAACTTTCCACTTTTCACTTTACAGGATTTTTCCCTCTCTTGCCTCGACGCGGTGCCGTACCCCTTGCGTATCTGTCCACTCGAGCGCATAGTCCCCCAGCGCGCCGGGGCGCGTCTGGAGCTTCCCGTCTCGAAGGCGCAGGCCCAGAAGGCCCTCGCAGACCGCGCGGAAGTACCAGCCCGCGCTGCCCGTGTACCAGGTCCAGCCTGCCGCGCCCGCGCGGTCGGGTGCTGCGCACACGTCGGCGGGCAGGACGAAGGGCTCCGCCTCATAGCGCTTGAGATCGCGATTTTCCGGCAGCAGCATGGTAAGAAGCGCTTTCCCCTCCCTCTCCCGTCCGCGCCGCAGGCAGGCCAGCGCAAGCCAAATAGCCGCGTGGGTATACTGCCCGCCGTTTTCCCGGAAGCCCTCGCCGTAGCCGCTGAGATAGCCGGGGCTGTCCTCGGCGGTGTAGGGCGGCGCAAGGAGCTTTACGATGCCGTGTTCCCGGTCAACGAGCTTTGACAGCGCGCTGTCCAGCGCAAGCTCCACCTTCTCGGGCGTCGCCCAGGGGCAGAAGGCCGCCCAGCTCTGGGGCAGGGAGTCGATGCGTTCTCCGTCGCAGAGCGCGCTGCCGTCGTCCCGGTAAGCCCGGAGATACCAGCTTCCGTTGAAGCAGGCGTCGGCGGCGCGTCCCAGTTGCTCGGACAGCGCGCGGTAGTGCCCGGCCCGCCTGTCGTCCAGCTTTTCCAACAGCTCCGAAAAGCGCAGGGCGCAGCAGGAGACGAACCAGCCCAGCCACACGCTCTCGCCGCCGACGCGGTCAAGCCCGTCGTTCCAGTCACCGCTGCCCATGAAGGGAAGCCCGTGGGGGCCGAAGCCGCGTTTTTCCACTATTGTCAATGCCAGTATCGCGTGTTCGAGCACTGCGGCGCGCTCATCGCTTTGCCCCGGCGTCTCATAGCGGTCGCGCTCGTCCTCACGCAGAGGGTCGGATTGAACGAAGTTTGTCTCCATCATGCACAGTGCCAGGTCGCCGGTAGCCTCCGTGTATTCACACAGCGCCCAGACCAGCCACACCAGATCGTCCGAGCAGCGGGTACGCACGCCCCTGTCGCCCTCCGGGTGACGGTGCCACCAATGCATTACGTCCCCCTCGAGGTACTGATGGCGGCAGCAGTCGAGGATCTGTGTCCGACAGAGATTGGGGTCGATGAGCATCAGGTTTGCGCAGTCCTGGAGCTGGTCCCGAAAGCCGACGGCCCCGCCGGACTGGTAGATGCTGCTCCTCGCGAGGATGCGGCAGGCATAGCACTGGTACACGGCCCAGGTGTTCATATAGTGGGACAGCGCCGCGTCCCGGCATTCCAGTCGGAAGCGCCCCAGGTATGCCCGCCACCAGGCGCGGGTATCGCGCAGCGCCGATTCAAAATCCAAGGGGCGCAGCGCCTCGGCGTCCGTGCCAAGAAGCAGGAGCGTTGTGCCCTCTGCCTGTATGCTCAGGCGCAGCGCTGGGGGGCAGAACTCGCTTTCAGCCCCGAAGGGCACGGACGCGCCGACGTACAGCTCCGTTCCCGGCAGCCACGCGCCTTCGTCCCACAGGCGGATGAGGCCGTCGCGCTCTTCAATACGCAGGCCTGCCGCGTCCTCCGTGCCAAGGCGCGGGTGCAGCTCCCAGCCGAGCCGGAGCCCTTCCGCGCCGCGAATCTGCAGCATGCGCACATCGAGGCCCATGGGGATGAGCAGCGTCGTTTCAATTTCCCGCCCGGCAATCTCTTTGCGCCAGACGGCAAGACCCGGGGCATAGCTGACCTCGCAGAGGCTCAGACCGTCGGCAAAGAGGCTCACGGCTTCGCCATTGACCATGGCATACACCGCCTCCGTGCCGCCTGTCGCGCGAATATCCTCCGGAGGGGGCAGCAGACGCATCTCCCGGGCGTTCTGCAGCCACAGCCCCGCCGGGCCGAAATCGGCGGCAAAGGCGGAGAGGCTGCCGTTTGTGAGAACATGCTGCCAAATGCGCGGCGGCAGACTATTGACCTCATAGACAAAGCTGTCCTGCACCCAGCGACAGGCCGGGATCTCCCCGCCGCGTCCAGACGCGGGCAGAGCGGGCACAAGCGGCGGGGGCAGTTTCTTTTCCTCGCCGATGAAGACCGCCGCGCGATCACGCAAAACTGCCTCCGCCGAAGTCGGCGCGGAGAGGACGCCGCCCCGTGCCGACATCAGCGCCTCCAGCCCGCAGGCTGTGAGCCGGGCTTCGATCTCACGCAGGGCCGGGCGCCGGTACTCGCCCTGTTCATCCGTGAGGTAAACCAACTCAGATTCCAGCCCGCAGCACTTCAAGAGGCAGAAGGCCCGCAGCAGCCTGTCACGCTCCGTTGCCCCGGCGCGGCAGCACAGCAGCGGGTAATCGCCGGAGATGCCCCAGCGCCAGAGGGCGCTTTTGGGCGCGGCTGCACAAAGGCGGTTTTCCCAAAGCGGCAGCACCAGCTCCATGGCCTCGTCCAGCTCCTCACTGCTCATGCTGAGGCGCAGTGCCGCCGCGCGCACCATATTGCCGGAGCTTCCGGACGAGGCTTCCAGTACCCGCCCCGCCGCGTCGAAGGCCTCCCGCGCGCTGTTTCCGAGGGCGATCACAAAGCGCAGGGTCCGCTCGCTCCCTTTGTGCAGCGTCACATCGACCCGCACGCGCAATAGCGGCGACAAGAGCGCCCCGAGTCCGCCGCGCGCGTCCGCGTCAAAGACGGCGGGGTGGTCGGCGGCGAGACAGAGAAAGCGCTCCGGCTCCCCGTGCTTGGAAAGCCGCCGCAGGAGCAGCCGCCCGTCACGGACTTCCGCCCGCATGCCGAGCTGCCAATAGGCCCGGTGGCTCTCCCAATCGCGCTCTGCGGCGAGGATCGGGGCAAGGCAAAGGGTGACGGGCAGGCTCCGCGTCCTGTCGGCGGTGAGGCTGAGGGACAAGCTTTCGCCCAGCTCCCCTTCGGCACATTGCCGCGTGAGCGCCGCACACATGCCGTCCTGCACTGCCTCCCAACGGCAGCGCTCCTCCGAAAATTCCCATTTCTCCGGCAAAAACGCCTGGCCTCCGAGCGTGAGCCCGAGGCCGGGATCGTCCCGCTCGGCGCGGTAGACGCAGGTATCGCCCAGGAAGGCGGCGCTCTCGCCGGTGGATTTAACCCGCAGGCTGTACATGCCGTTTGAAAGCAGACAGGCCCGCACAGCGCCGCCCTGCTGCCCGTGCGCGGACCACGGCTCGCGCCGGTCCTTCGCCGGACGCTCGGGGACGGGGCTTGCGTCGCGGCGAAGCACGGCGGGCGAGTCCGGCAGCTTCTCCTGCAAAAGCAGGGTGAAGGCCGCCATGGCGGGCTCGGACAGGAAAAGCTCCCGCACCGTGCCGCCGTCATAAGCGTTCAGGGCCGCGAGGATGCTCATGCCCACATGGTGGGCCATCCAGCAGCGCACCTGTTCCCCGTCGGGGTTTAAGCAGCGGCCGGGGGTGAAGTCCAGCGCCTCGATATAGCCCCAGCGCCCCACCGCGCCGAGCTCCCGCAGCCGCCGCAGATTGCGCACGGCGGCAAGCGGCTCCGCGCACAGGGCCAGAAAGCTTGCGTAGGGCGCAATGACAAGATCCGCCTCCTGCCCGCGCTTGAGGGCCAGGGCCGGGCAGCCGTGCGCCTTGTAGCGGTAGCTGAGAGAGGCGTCAAGGGAATAGAAGGCGCTCTCGGAAATCCCCCAGGGCTTGCCGGGGAGCCTGCGCCGTTTCTGCACATAGAGGCAGAAGCGGGCGCTTTCGTAGAGAAGGCTTGCCCTAAAGAGTGGGAGAAAGAGCATGGGCATGAGGTATTCAAACATGGTCCCCGTCCAGCTGGCAAGACCGCGATAGCCGTCCTTCTGGAGCTGGGCGCGGCTCAGGCGCTTCCAATGGCGCAGCGGCACCTGACCGCGGGCGAGGGCAATGTAGCTTGTGAGCATGGCCTCGCTTGCCATCAGATCATACCAGCCGCCCGCCCCGCGCTCCTTTTCCGCGTCATAGCAGATATAGAAAAGCTCCCGCCTCTTATCGAACAGCGGCGCAAAGTCCATGGCGTCGAGAAGTCTTCTGAGCCGTTCTTCCAAATCCGTCTCGCCCCAGCGCCCGAGGGCCGCGCAGGCGGTGATGAGTCCGGCACAGAGATTGCCGCTGTCCACGGTGGAGACAAAGCGCGGGCGCAGGGGCCGGAGGGTGCGGGTGTCGTACCAGTTGTATAGATGGCCCCGGTGCTTTTCGAGCTTTTCCAGCGTCGGCACCATACGGCGGATATAGTCTGCCGCCTCCGTCCGGGGAATGACCCCGGATACGCCCAGCGCCGCCGCTGAGGCAAGCGCGAGACCGATATTCGTCGGGGACGTGCGGTGGGCCGTGCCGATGGGCGGCTGCTGCTGGAAGTTGTCCGGCGGCAGATAGTGGTCGTCAGGGGTGGCCAGGTCTTTATAAAAACCCCAGCACTCGGTGAGGCTTCGGTGCAGCAGGTCACGGTCGCGGACGGAAAGGGGCGTCTCCCTTGCGGCGGGAAGGGCCAGGGCCGCGGCGCAGGCCGGGGATACAAGCCACATAAGCCCCGCCGCCTTACCGGGCGCCCCGGGGGCAAAGGCCATCAGCAGCACGCCCAGCACCACGCAGGGGAACATGGCGCGCACATGCTCGGCAAAGGAGGCGGTGGCGCGCACCTCGGCAAAGGTGGTCCACTGTAAAAGACGCCTGTGACTCACCGTCATGCGCCAGAGGGCGGTGAGGATCGCGCTCAGGCACACCCAGGCCTCATAGGGCAGCAGCCACAGCCGCATGAAGCAGCGCACGATCGCTCCGCCGAGGCCCGTCAAAAGCCGGGTGTGCCGCCGGAGGCGGACCCTGCCGTCCTCGCGCCGCAGCCCCGCCTCGCCGAGCGTCAGCAGCAGATCCTGACCCAGCGTCAGCAGCGCCGCCCAGCCCGCAAGCTGCAGACCGGGGCTTTCACAGCACAGGCCCAGCAGCATCGCCGTGAAGGTCACCGGGGCAAGCAGGCTGCGCCGCAGGCTGTCCAGCAGGCGAAAGCGGTCCATCAGCGGCAGCTCCCGCTTGAAAATCCACGGCGCGTTCTGCCAGTCGCCGCGCACCCAGCGGTGCAGGCGCTTAAAGTAGGAAAGCGGCTTTGCGGGAAAGGCGTCCACCACGGACACGTCGCTCATATACGCCCCGCGCAGGTACGCACCCTCCAGCGCGTCATGGCTCAGCACGCGCCCCTCGGGCAGCTTTTCTCCGCACCTGAGCAGCATCTCGGCATCCAGAATGCCCTTGCCCGCAAAGCCGCCGGAGCCGAAGGCGTCCATGTAGAGCTCGGTGCTCAGGCCTCCGTAGGGGTCGCTGCCGCCGGGCCCGGCGAAGATGAGGGCAAAGTCGGTAGCCCCGGCGCTTTCAAGCTCGGTCTCGATGCGCGGGTGGATGACCGCGTGACCCGAGACGGGAATCCCGTCCCTGCCGGGGACGGGCTTGTTCAGCGGGTGCAGCGCCGCGCCGATGAGCTGCCCAAGCGCGCCGGGGAAAACGCGTGTGTCCGCGTCAAGGGAAATGATGTAGCGCGTGCCGCGCAGGGCATCCCGGTCGCCCGTGACCGTGAGGGCGCTCTCCTCCCCGCGCAGGAGCTTTGCCAGCTCTATCAGCGCGCCGCGCTTGCGCTCATGGCCGCTGTAGCCCTCGCCGTCGAAGCTGCGCTTACGCAGAAAGAGATAGAAGCCGCCGCCGTATTTTTCGTTGAGGGCGTTGACGGTCTGCTCCGCCTGCGCGATCAGGGAAGCGTCCTGCGGCGTGGTCTCGGTCTTTGCCCCGGGCAGATCGGCAAGCAGACCGAACAGAAGATTTTTTCCCTCGCGTCGGCCGGCAAGGCGCAGATGCTCCAGGCGTTTAAGCTCCACACAGCCCAGCAGCGCCGACAGGACACAGATGCTCTTCCCCTCCTCCGGCACCCCGTCCGTGAGATCCATGCGCGGCAGAGGCTTCGGCCGCAGAAGGCGCAGCAGCAGAAAATCCACGAAGCCCTTGAAAAGTGACCACAGCGGCACGATCAGCAAAAGCGCCGCCGCAGCGCCGAGCAGCGTGCAGGCGGCGAGGCAGCCGAAGAGCGTGAGCCCCGCGAGGGCCGCGATATATACCGCCGCACGCAGCTCCCCCGGCGGGGAGAAGAGCAGAAAACCCACATGCCGTCCCTCGCGCTGCGCCTGCTCCAAAAGCCGGCGGGCGAGCGTCTGCTCGTCAAGCTCCCGGTTCCGGGCAAGCTCGGACAGGCGGCGCAGATAGTCCTCCTTCGTCACCCGGTCCATCTTGGCATAGTCCGCGTCCTCCGAGAGGATCTGCCCGGGGATGTCGGCGGCATCCAGCAGGGCCTCCATATCCATGGTGGAGAGCGTGTTCAGGGACGTAAAGAGCGCGGCCAGCTCTTCCGTCAGCGTCTCGGGCTCGGAGGAGACGCTGAGCTTATGGCAGCTCGCGGCGACGGCCTCCAGGATCGCGCAGCGCAGCGCCGCCGGAAACAGCAGCAGTTCCCGTCGCTGCAGAACCGTGACGGACTGAAAGCCCGCGAGATAAGCCGCGCAGCGAGAGTCGGTGATCTTCCCGTGGCCCGCCTGCAAAAGCGCCCTGCAAAGCGCCGAAATGAGCAGCCTTCCGCGCGTGCAGCGCTGGCGCTCCGCCTCCCGCAGGGCGCGGCGCACGGCGGGGTACTCCCGCTGCAGCATATAGAAGTTATCCAGCAGCCACTCACAGGCCGCCGGGATCTTTGCTGCGCCCTCGTAGCGCCGCTGCAGCAGGGCGTGGCACTGCTCGCAGCTCTGATAACAGCGCTTGAGCGTCTGCGCCTCGCCGTGCCCGTCGTCCGTGCCCTCGGGCCGGAGCGTGCGCGCGCAGGCGGCGGCATAGTCAAGAAGCCGTTCGTCCTCGATATACGGTACCAGATTGATGCTGTCCATGTCTGTCTCCGTTCCGTTAAAAACTTTACGTATGTACAAGCATTTTTTCCCATTCTGAGCGGGATATGCATTTTCCGGCATGGACATGGAGGCTTGAAGCTGTTATAATAACGCTCAAAGTTTTTACAAATAAAGGAGAAGATAATGAAATATCAGAAAATGATCGCGGCGCTGCTGGTAACAATGGTGCTGACGGGCTTTGCCGGTGCCTGTGCGTCGGCCGACACGGAGTATGTGAATTATCTGGACATGTCCAACTGGGCCTGCTTCGGCGAAGGAGAGGACAAGCCGGTGGATGTGTTCCTGGTTGCCCCCACGGTGGACACCCGGGACGAATACAACATGTCTCTCAGCGATGAAAAGATGAAGCAGCACACCGTCGGGGCGCTGAACATGCAGCGCGGCATCTATGAGGACAGTGCCCGCCTTTTCGCCCCCTACTACCGCCAGGCGAGCATAAAGGCCTACAGCCTTCCGGAAGAGGAGCTGCAGGAGTATCTGGACCTTGCCTACGGGGATGTATCAAATGCGTTCGCGTGGTATCTCGCCCACGAAAACAAGGGCAGGCCCATTATCATCGCGGGCTTTTCCCAGGGCGCTTACATGTGCTTCCGCCTGCTGGAGGATTATTTTGGCGAGGACGTGGATCTCAAGAGCTTTGACGAGTCGGTCGATTGGGGCGACTCTCTGATGGAGCAGCTGGTGGCGGCCTATGTCCCCGGCTGGAGCTGCACGCAGGAGATGACGGAGAAATACCCGCAGCTCAGACCCGCGACCGGGCCGGACGATATCGGCGTGGTGGTAAGCTTTGACTGCGAGGCCCCCGAGGTCACGGAGACCTATGTAAACCCCATCGGGCAGAAGGCGCTCAGCATCAATCCCCTCAACTGGAAGACCGATTCGACCCCGGCGGACAAATCCGAAAACCTCGGCGCCTGCTTCATGGGCTATGACGGCAGCATCAAGCAGGAGGTACAGGGCCTGTGCGGCTGCTATATTGACCCGGAGCGCGGCGCTCTCAAGGTCACGGACATCGACAGCGCTGACTATCCGAACAAAGTTCCCGCGCTTCCCAAGGGTTCGTACCATGTCTATGACTACCAGTTCTTCTACCGCAACCTCCAGCAGAACGTCCAGACGCGCGTGGAGGCATATTTCAGCGCAAACGCCCTGGACAACGCGGCATTAAAAAGGGCCGTGAAATAAGTCAATTGGCGGTGTAGGGGCCGACGCCCTCGGCAGCCCGTGTGGAACAACTCGAAAACACGCAGAAATCCCCGGCGAAAACGCACAAATGTAGCGAATTTGCCGGGGATACGTGTATTTTTTTCATTTTCTCTGCCGGGCCGCCGAGGGCGTCGGCCCCTACGTTGTTGAAATTACTGTGTTCTTGATGCGGGGGACTTTTTCATAGCCCCTGTTTTTTTACAGCGGCTTGCTTTTAATCTGGGCCCAGCGGCGGGGATAGCGCTTCGGCGTTGCGCCGGTCTTGCGGATGACGGCGGCGCAGTGGCGCGTGTCCGTGCCGGGGATGGTGTAGTCGAGCTGCTTTTCGAGGCTCCCTCCCAGGGTCTTGAGCGCAACGTAAGCCTCCCTGAGCTCCGTTTCCAGCTCCGGCCCCTTCATGGCGAGGAAGGCCCCGCCCGGCTTTACATATGGCAGGCACAGCTCGCACAGCACGTTGAGCCGCGCCACCGCCCTGGCCGAGGCATAGTCAAAGCGCTCCCGGAAGCCCTCGGGGATCTCCTCGGCCCGGGCGTGGACGAGCTCCACATCCGGAAAGCCGAGCAGTTCGCAGGTCTCGCGCAGAAAGCCCAGGCGCTTGTCGAGGCTGTCGAGCAGCGTAAGCTTCAGCTCCGGGCAGAGGATCTTCAGCACCAGGCCCGGAAAGCCCGCGCCGGTGCCCACGTCGATGAGCGTTTTGCCGTTTAGGTCTCCGGCGTCCAGCAGGGCGGCGCAGTCCAGAAAATGCAGGCGCGCGGCCTCCGTCTCCCCGGTGATGGCGGTGAGGTTCATGACGCGGTTGGTCTTCTCCAGATTGTCGTAGTAGAGGCGAAAGCGCCGCAGCGTTTCGTCGTCGGGCGTACAGCCCCGCTGCTCAAGCCCCTCCCGCAGGATCTGTTCCAGTGTCTGTTCCGGCATGGTCTGCTCCTCTGCTTACGTAAAAATTGTGGCGGCCGAGCTTCAGCACAAAGTCCAGGTTGTTGTCGAACCAGTAGCTGCCGAAATCGGGATTGACGAAATAGATGCACTTGCCCGCCGTGTTGGCCCCCTCGAGGACGAGGCAGGCCGCGATGATGTCCTCCGGCTTCGGCTCGTCGTGGATGGTGCCCTTGGAAACCGGCTCAAACTGTACGGTGTGCTCGTAATCGTACACCACGCCGAACACGGTGTCGGGAAAATCCGGGTCCGCCACCCGGTTGAGCACCACATTCCCCACACCGATCTTGCCCTCCATGGGCTCGATCCCGGCCTCCGAACCGATGATATGCGAAAGCCAGTACAGATCCCCCGTGGGGAAGTTGAGGTCATAGTAATCCTTCCCGCCTTTGAGGAGCCGGACATGGCTTGCGTCCAGATGCAGCGCCCCGTTCTTCCAGGCGCAGTCCAGATCCAGGAGCTTGCACACGGCATTGACCGGCAGCCAGAGCCTGCCGCTGAAAATCAGCCAGTCCTCCGGCGCGTAGATATAGCGTCCGTCGGCGGTGAAATACTGACGCCCGGCCTCCCCCTCCACATGAAGCTTGTCCAGCGTGAGGGTAAAGTGCTGCCCGTCGCCGCTCCAGTCCATGGCGATGTCAAAGAGCGTACACAGCGGTTTGAGGTCGACATAGACCATGTCGCCCCAGGCCCAGGCGCGGCAGCGCAGCAGCCCGTCGAGGTACACCGGCACCGCCTCCGCCCCCTGAGGTGCGGCGATAAGCGCAAGCGGGGGCAGAGCATCATCCGCGAGGGCGGCGGCACCCGGGGACAGGAGCAGTACCAGCGTGAGCACCGCGCTTAAAATGCGTTTACGCATGTTCCCTCTGGTACTGGCTCAGAGCGATGGCGAGCTGGTCGGGGCAGGAGGTGGCCTTCCCGCCGCAGCGGATGCCCTGCATGCGCCGGATAGCCTCGTCCACCGCCATGCCTTTGAGCAGGCTCGAGATGCCCTTGAGGTTTCCGTCGCAGCCGCCCGTGACGGAGACGGACGCGATCTTTCCGTCCTCCACTTCTATTTCCATCAGCCGCGAGCACACGCCCCGCGGACGGTATGTGATCTTCATGCTTGTTCCTCCCAATGTTTTTTTACAATATATCATGTTATCCAAGCTATTTCAAGCTGCTGCGGCCTTGCGTCTCCGGAAAAAGCGCCTGCTGCGGCAACTAAATACCGACGCCGGAGAAGTCCGCAAGACGATCTCCGGCGTCTTTATTATGAAATAAGAAAACGAAGACAATCTCCTTATTTCAATTTTGATTGACAAATTGAAATAATGGCACCTCCATCATCGATATCGGCAAAATCGCGCAGGTGCTGGGCCTCTCGTTCAATACTGTGTCCGCCGCTGTTAAGCGCCTTGAAGACGCTGGAATCCTGATTCAAACGGAGGCCGCCAACCGCAACCGGACTTTTGCGTATGAGGCATATCTGGAGATTTTGAGAAACGGAACCTGATGCTTGTTCTCAACTATTGAGAATCCGCGTTTTATATGCTATAATACCAGCGCTCAAATCATCGAACCGTCAAAGGAGAACTGAGATATATGAAATTAGGGATCGTTGGATAAACAGCCTTTTCATATCTCTATATTCCTTCATAAACCTCAATAAATCCCATATTTTCGTACTTTTCCGTTATATAAATCCATGTACTTACAAATCGATATTCGGGAAACGGGTTCATCACGACAGATTATTCATTTTGAAAATTAGAATCTGTAAGGAGATTACCACTGTGAACCGATTATTATCTTGTGAGTTTAATATCGACAATGCTTGTGTCGAGCTGAAATATGCAGACGGCAGCATGGTTTCCATTGACTGCACCGCCGTGGAGAACGAGGTGGCAGACAATATGTACCAGAGGTCAGAGCTGGACTGGCTGATTTACAACGATCCGGCAGCCTATGCGGATTTGATCCTCAACGGCGATACGGAAACCTACTTGAAAACTGTAACAGAATATAAACCTTTGGATTGATTGCCAAAGATAAAGCAAGCCGCCTGTGCGGGCATGAGAAATGCTCGTACAGGCGTTTTTTTGTAGTGGATGTTGGCATAGAATTAGATTTCTAATCGCTTGACCGAATCGGTTATCGGTGCTATACTGTGAATAACCGAATCGGTCACTTGAAAGGAGAAATTAAATGGACAAATTTTTTGCACTAAGCGAGGAAAAGCAAATTACCATCATCAATGCGGCACTCCAGTGCTTTGGTAAGTTTGGATATGATAAGGCTTCTGTCAACGATATTGCTGTAACGGCGCATATTTCAAAGGCATCCGTATTTCAGTACTTTGGCAGCAAAAAACAACTGTATACCTACCTGTTGGAATATTGTATGAAAATCATTATGCCTTCGTTTGACCAAACGATACTTGATTCAGAAACCGATCTGTTTAACC
Organism: Oscillospiraceae bacterium; assembly: GCA_902791215.1. Lineage (GTDB taxonomy): Bacteria > Bacillota > Clostridia > Oscillospirales > Oscillospiraceae > Limivicinus. The sequence goes on from CADAUZ010000034.1 coordinate 26,587, forward strand.
GCATTCTGGTTTCCAGCAAGATGAAAATGGCTGCAATGAAAACACACCCGTTTATTACTCAATTTATGGCAAGTGTTTGGGAAGAGGCTTCTCCTGAAGTCAATGACCTACTTGCTTCATTAAAGATGGAAGCAGGGAATTTCAGAAATGAAATGGTTTTACGAGAGGATGATTCCTTAAAGTTCAAAAATCCCGAAGATGCTCAACCTGTTTACAATATGCTTTTAGTGATGGCGGAGGGGTATGCAGCCCGTTATCGTAACGCAGCCGTTTTTGATTTTGAAACAGTTATGAATGAATTTGAAAAAACCATTTCAATTCTAAAAAACAATTTCTATAAGGAGGAATATTTAAAATGAGTGAATACGCTATTGTCTTGAACCAACTGACCAAGCACTATGGGAAACACAGAGGTATCAGCAACCTCAATCTCACAGTTAATCAGGGCGAGTTCTTTGGCTTCATTGGCCCAAACGGTGCGGGTAAGTCCACCACCATCCGCACTCTGATGGGTCTGATCCGTCCCAGCGGTGGCAACGCTTCTATTTTCGGTTTAGACTGCCAGAGTCAGGCAAGTGTCATTGCCAGAGATGTGGGCTACCTCCCCAGCGAGAACAGCTATTATGAAAACATGAAGGTGCGGGAACTACTGCAATACACCGCCGACCTGTACGCCATGAACTGTGAAACGAAAATGTATGAGCTTTCCGAACGGCTCAATTTGGATTTGTCCCGGAAGATTGCAGACCTGTCTCTGGGCAACAAGAAAAAGGTGGGCATCGTGTCTGCCATTATGACTTCCCCTAAGCTGCTGATCATGGATGAACCTACCAGCGGCTTAGACCCGCTGATCCAGCAGGCTTTCTTCTCATCCCATGTCCTCAGCGAAGTACAGAAGCTGTGTGACCGGGTGGCAATCTTAAAAGAAGGCAAGCTCGTGGGCATTCAGTCCATCAAAGAGCTTCGGGAAAGCGGCTATAAAAAGGTCAGCCTCACCGCCAAAACAACCATTCCCCGTGACTTCTGGGGCTTGCCCGGCATTGCCAACTACACCGAGAGTCCTGACAAGACCTCTGTTTCCTTTATGTATAACGGCAATATCACAGCGATCATCGACAAGCTTCACCTGCTGCATTTGGACGATGTGCTTTTGGAAGAGCCCTCTTTGGAGGAAATCTTCATGCACTACTATGAGTAAGGAGGTGTCAGGTATGGTCATTATCGCCTTGGCACTGTGTATTTTTTTGATGACGCCGACTTATTACAGCTTTCTGGATGCTGCCTCCGTGGAACTCTTTGAAACCATGGGCACCACGGACTTTTACAGGAGTGTCGGCGTATCGATGGAATACTTGACTTCCCCGTTGGGCATTTATGGGTTTCTGACCAGCTTTTTCATGATTGCCTCCGGCGTTTTCGGAATGCACTTCGGCATTTCCGTTCACACCAGAGAATGTACGGAAGGAACTTCGGAATACCTGTTTACAAAGCCCTTTCCTCGGAAAACAATCTATTGGGCAAAGGCATTGACTGTATTGATCGGAGTGGTGGTCGTAGGTGCTGCGTATCTGCTGGCTTCTTTTTTGGCCATGGCAATGTTTCGTTCCGGAACTCCATGGGGAGAGTTTTTTCTGATTGCTCTGTCCCTCACCCTTGTTACGCTGTTCTTTGCTGCAATGGGTCTGATGGTGGGAATTTTGTTTCCCCGCAACCGTAGCCCACTGCTGACCGCCGGATTAGTCGTGTTTGTGGAGTATTGCATAACCAGCTTCTCCAACATCATCAGTAACCGGGCTATCAGTTTCCTGTCCCCATACTCCTTCTTTGGAGCTGCAAAAATTTCCGAAACTGGCTTCTATGATATGACCTATCTTGGCTGGGGCGTGCTGCTGGTTACCCTGTTTTTGGTGCTGTCTTACGGTGTCTTTCTGAAAAAAGACATTCAGTTTCGTTCATAAGGGGGTGCAAACATGAAAACATTGATTAAAAATGAGTTCCGCCAAACCAGAAGGCTCTTGTTGATCTGGTTAGGGATCATGCTGCTTCTGTGCGGTTTCTGCTATTTTGATGCTGCTTCTGTGCGGTTTCTGCTATTTTGAGCTTCTGTCTCTACAGGACAGTCTGAATGAAATGGCAACGATGGTCAGCCAATTTCCGAGATTGATCATGATTATGTTTGGGGTCAAAGGCGATTTAACCACATCCCTTGGCTGGTATGTGTGCATCTATTTCTGGGAAGGATTGCTGGCGTTCCCTTATGCCATGTCTCTGGGGTTGTCCTGTGTGGCGAAGGAAAAGAAGTTCGGAACCTCGGAATACCTGTTCACAAAGCCTGTGGAACGGAAAACCATTGTACTGGCGAAGGTGATCGTTTCGGCGGTAAATCTGCTGGTGTTTGCCCTGTTCAGCGGTTTATGTAATTATTTTACAATCGTTCTTCCTTTGGGCGGTCTGGAACAGCCGGGAGCAGTGCTCACCACAACCATGGGAATGTTCTTTACCCAGTTCCTCTTTTTCGCTCTGGGGCTGCTGTTTGCCAGCCTGTTTATGTCCTATAAGGCTGCGGTGAGGACAGGTACGATTTCCATGCTGGCTGCCTATGCTCTGGCCTTTACAGCCGAATACACAGAAAATCAAATTTTGGATTACCTGACCCCTCTGCGCTACTACGATGTGTATGAGGTGGCACTGCACGGATTCCGACTTTCCTTTATCGTTTTGACATTCGCTGTTGTGGGTGCTTGTATC
>CADAUZ010000035.1 GCA_902791215.1 Oscillospiraceae bacterium
ACCGTTTATGCGATTCCATTTGTGACCTTACCTCTGAAACAATCCGCAGCATTACCGCTCGCGACTGGATCGTTAAATGTTTTAATTAAGGATTAGTATGATCTACAATGACCCGGTAGCATACGCTGAGCTGATACTCAATGGCGATCCCGAAACCTATCTGAAAACCGTAACTGAATACAAACCTTTGGATTAAACAAATATCGGCTGCTACACCTCAAAGTAGTAGCCGATATTTTTACAAAACATATTGACGAATTTCGATTTGAAGAATATAATAAGGACGTATCGAGATTTTTGAATGTGAGGTGAAGCGAATGGCAACTGTGTATACGGAAGCAGCAAAGGTTTTCAAAGCATTTTGTGATGAAAACAGACTGCAAATTCTGGAGCTTCTGCGAAGCGGAGAGAAATGCGCCTGCGTGTTACTGGACGATTTGCATATTACACAGTCCACTCTTTCACACCATATGAAGATTCTGTGTGATGCAGGTGTTGTCAACGGTAGAAAAGAAGGAAAGTGGGTCCACTACTCCATTGATCCTGTTGGTGCTGAACGTGCAGTTGAATTGCTCCGTCGGCAGGTTGCACTTGACCCTTCTTGTCAGAACGCTGAACCGTGTTGTTGTGATAAAGAGACTTGAGCCATCTGAAAGGATGGCTTCTCTCAAAAACCATATTTCGATATTTTTGAATATATCAATATGAAAGGGGACTTACTATGGAAGTCTTTCGCTCTATCTGGCTGTTCATCCAGAATCAGATTCTTGGCATGAAATGGCTTAATGAAGTTATTGGCAAGACACTGAACGCTTTCGGCATAGATATTACATCCCGTTGGGGTGGCAGCATTCAGTTCTTTATCTATGATGTCATCAAGATCATGGTGCTGCTGACCTGCCTGATTTTCGTGATTTCCTACATCCAGAGCTATTTCCCGCCGGAGCGAACTAAGAAAATCCTGGGCAGATTCCATGGTATTGGTGCTAACTGCGTAGCTGCACATCTGGGAACTGTAACACCGTTTTGCTCCTGTTCTTCCATCCCTCTGTTCATTGGCTTTACCAGTGCGGGTCTGCCTCTCGGTGTGACCTTCTCTTTCCTGATTTCCTCACCCATGGTGGACTTGGGAAGTCTGGTGCTGCTTATGAGTATCTTCGGTTGGAAAGTAGCAGTTGTCTATGTAGTGTCGGGTTTGGTGATTGCCGTTTCGGGCGGTAGCTTGATTGAAAAGCTGCATCTGGAAAACCAGGTGGAGGAATTCATTCGCAGAGGCAAGGCTGTGGATCTTCCCCAGGAAGAACTGACTGTCAAAGACCGGATGCAGTATGCCTGGGAACAGGTGGTTTCCACCGCAAAAAAAGTGGCTCCCTATGTGCTGATTGGTGTAGGCATTGGTGCATTTATCCATAACTGGATTCCCGAAGAATTCATCATCAAGCTGCTGGGCACCGGAAATCCTCTGGGTGTGGTGATTGCCACAATCGCAGGTGTTCCCATGTATGCGGACATCTTCGGTACGATCCCCATTGCGGAAGCGCTTCTTGCCAAGGGCGCACAGCTGGGTGTCGTTCTCAGCTTTATGATGGGCGTAACGACTTTGAGCGTTCCCTCCATGATCATGCTCCGCAAAGCCATCAAGCCAAAGCTGCTGGGTGTCTTTGTAGCCATCTGCACCGTTGGCATTATGATCGTCGGTTATTTCTTCAACGCAATACAGTTCTTACTGGTATAAAGGAGATGTGAAATATGGCAAAGAAATGGTATCCTGTTATCGACATTTTGACCTGTCAGGAATGTGGCTCCTGTGTTGCTAAATGCACCCACGGTGTCTATGACAAGAGTAAAGCACCCGTTCCGGTGGTAGTAAATCCCGACAATTGCATTGACCACTGCCATGGCTGCGGCAATCTGTGTCCTATTGGTGCCATCGCCTATGTAGGAGATGATACCGGCTGGATTGCTCCCGCACTGCAAAATCAGCCCCAGGCAAAAGAGGAATGCTGCTGTTGCGGCAGTACAAGCAAAGGAAAAAAGGAAATCAAAATCGAGTATCTGTATCTGGATCTGAAAACCTGTGACCGCTGCGTTGGCACGGATGCGGTTTTGGATGAGGTTGTGGAAGCTCTGCGGCCTGCCCTGGAACTGGCCGGGTATCAGCTGAGCTACCGGAAGCAGGAAGTCTACACGGTGGAAATTGCAGCAAGCTACCGTTTCCTTTCCTCTCCCACAATTCTTGTGAATGGACAGGATATTTTTGATACCATCACAGAATCCGATTGCGGCTGCTGCGGAGACATTGCCGGTGTGCAGGTGGATTGCAGAGTCTTTGAACACGATGGCAAGACCTATGAAGTTCCCACCGGAGAGATGCTGGCTGACGCTATCTTGAAAGCAATCTATCATCCCAATGTCTGCACCTGTGGAGAATATCAGCTCCCCGAAAACTTAAAGCGGTTCTTTGCGGGTAAAGAGAAAAAGGCAGCATCTTCCTGCTGCTGCGGTACATCCAATTGTTGTTGATTCAAAAAAACGGAGGTAATATATTATGGCACTGTTTAACTTTGGCAAAAAGAAAGAAGTAAAGAAAGAAACCGGTTGCTGCTGCGGCAGCACTGCACCCAAGGCAGAAGAGATCGGCTGTTGCTGTGGCTCTGCGCCCAAGGCAGAGAATACTTGCTACTGCGGTAAGAACACCATCAAGGTTCTGGGTTCCGGCTGCAAGAACTGCCACGATCTGTATGAAGCATCCAAGACTGCGGTACAGAATCTGGGTCTTGCAATCGAAGTCGAGTATGTGACTGATATGGAGAAGATCATGGAGTATGGCGTTATGAGTATGCCTGCTTTGGTGGTCAATGAGAAGGTAGTTTCCATGGGCAAGGTCCTGAAGGCCACCGATGTAGAGAAACTGCTGCACAAGCTGGGTTTCTGATATGAAGAAAGTAGCTTTTATGCCTTTGCCATTCCTCCGTCCGGACTGGACGATGAAGAGGCAGAAGATTCGCAATGAGGAAGGATTGACACTCATCGTCATATCGATCTGGTTTCGTTGACACAGGCAAAATTTTCCACGAAAAACCACGGCGGCTTTCATCCCGGCTGTTATCAATGCTGATAACGATTTGATAACAGAAGGGGTGATAGGCTGGATAATATGGATACATCAAATAATCAAAGGAACTATGAACGGGACGGATAATATTTCCTAAACGGGATCAGTTAAGTCCTGTCGAGTGGGAATAAGCAAATATATTGTCAAGCATGCGGCGGGGAGCAATCCCCGCCGCCACAACCTTATCCCTGCTGCGACTGCCGATTCGGATTGATACAACGCGCGGTGTTCATTCTTTACCGGTGTTTTCCCGCTTGTGTTTTTGGCATTTTTCCGTATAATAATAGTCATTAAGGATTGTGAGGACTTACCGATGGCTGATCAAATTCTGCCCCTTAACCAGGATATCAACGTCGTCGTTCATGAGATCGGCGATCTGCTGGCCACCGCCCAGAGCAATGTCGCCCGGCAAATGAACAATGAGCTGTTGAGCACCTACTGGAATATTGGCCGCATCATTGCAGAGTACGAGCAGACCGTACCGGAGCGGGCCGACTATGGAAAGCAGACGCTCAAGGAGCTGTCAAAACACTGACCAACGAGTTCGGCAAGGGCTTTTCTGTCTCCGACATTCAGTTCATGCGGCGGTTTTATCAGACCTACCAGATTCAACAGACAGCGTCTGTTAAATTGAGCTGGTCGCATTATGTGCTATATATGCCGAATAAGGAGCAGCTGATCGCCCAAGTAGAGGCAGTTTTGGAAAAGCAGAAAGCGATTGAGAGCAATTCCACAGGTATATGATCTCAGGCAAGAACGGGTGGCAGGGAGAAATCCCCGCCGCCCGTTCTTGCCTTTTGTTTGGAAATGTTCTTCTTATTTCAGGTCTTTCTTCCACAGCCCAATGTGATATGGTCCATACCTTTTACCCCGGGATTTTGATGCTGATATTACTGAACGTCGCGCTGCAGCCGTCGGCGAACACGCCGATGTGCGCGCCGTTGACAGAGTGTGTGATCCTGGAGGTGAGTGCCTTGGTCTCGTCCACATACAGCACGACGATCTCGTTTTCGCAGACCAGCTGTACATGATGCGTATCTGACCGGGAGAAGTTGAACTTCGTGATGGCGCTGGGATCATATTCATCGATCTCCTCAATCTCATAGCCCTCATAGTGCAGGAGGTTGCGTCTGGCGTCCAGGCAGAGCGCCGTATAGCTCTCATCTCTGCCGCTGCCGCCGAAGGCGAAGCCCACGCAGCCTTCCTTGTCCGGCGTCACATCACACTCCAGTATCATGGAAGCGGGGCGGGTCCCCATGTCGGCCAGCGCGTAGGAATCCTCCTCCGCGGAGAGGGAGACGGTATTGTTGTCCACCTCTACCTGTCCTCGCAGCCCCGCCGCGTGAACCAGCTTGTCGATGGTGAAATAGTCGCCAAAGACCTCCGGCGCCTTCACGCCCAGGGTCTTGTCCTCATGCTGGACGAGCTGGTGGTTCATGACGCTGCCGGCCCACTGATAAACGCCGGAATCTGAACTCAGTCCCGCGCGGCCGTGCCAGCCGCAGAGATAGAGCTTTCCGTCCAGCTCCGCCGTCTTGGCCGCGTAGAAGAGGAAGCCGCTACCGCCAATCAGGCCCTTTCCGTCCAGAATATTGTCCTGTGGAGCTGTAAAGGGACCGGCCATGGAGTCGCCGATGGCATAGTAGGTGACGCAATCCCAGCTGTAGGTGAGATACCAGGTGTCCCCGATGCGGAACAGATCGGGGCACTCCAGCATGTACTGGGCCATGGGCGCGTAGATCGGGCCGACAAACTCCCAGTTCTTCAGGTCGGTGGAGGTATACTTGACCACCACGCCGCCCAGGGTATTCTCCCGGGCCGCCATCAGCAGCCAGTAACACTGCTCGTCTTCCGCCCAGAAGACCTCGGGATCGCGGAAGTCATCCCTGGAATAGCCTTCCGGGGCAAAAAACAGCGGCTCCGGGTCCTTGACCCAGTTCTCCAGGTCGGTGCTGGCGGCGTGCATGACGCACTCCCTGCCCTTCCCGCCGTTGCCGGTGTCATTGTGGCCGGTGTAAAAAAGATGATAGCGCCCGTCGAGATCCTGCATAACGGAGCCTGTTCCCAGCGCGGGATCGGGATCGGACATCTGACCGAAGTTAAGCATCATACCGTGATCCTCATAGTCATAGAGGTTCGGGGTGCTGTATTTATAGATCGGGTGGTAGCCCTGGCCGTTGTGATCCGTATCGTAGAGATAATACAGCTCCAGGGTGCCTTCGTCCGTAACGAACGGCATCACATCGCCCACATAGCCACCCTCCGGCGACGGGTACAGCCTGTACGGCACAGCCTCATAGGGCTCGTCCGGGATCACCGTGGCGGCATAACTCTCCACAGGCGCCTGCGCCAGATTCCCGTTGGTGCCCGCAGATCCATTGCCGCAGGCTGTCAGGAGCAGCGCCATCATCAGAAGGAGAGGAAACCAATATCGCTGTTTATGCATCGTACACACACCTTTCTCGGTCAGCAGATCAAACATGGATCAGAAAAAAGGAATTGTATTGAAAATAAGGACAGGTCCTCTCTGCAAACGTCACAAAAACTACCGCTGTCGGTTCCAGCGTCCGCGGCTTCCCGCGCATAAGCAGACTTGGCAGACTATCGCTCCTGCTTCGGATCATACTCAATCACACAATGATCGCAGGCATTGATCACGGTGGTTTTCCCGTAACTGTTTTTCTGGGGGATTGAGATTCCATACTCCCGGTGAATGTGTCCATGAACGAAATAGCGCGGCTCATACTTCTCCAGCAAATTCAGGAAGCAGGAAAAGCCTCGGTGCGGCAGATCATCCAGATCATGGACACCTCTTGCCGGCGCATGAGTCACCAGAATGTCGATTCCCTTATATCTCCACAGGCTGAACCAGAGACGCCGTATTCTGCGGCGCATGTCCCGCTCCGTGTACATGTACTTCCCCGGCCGATAGCGGTAAGAGCCGCCGAGTCCCAGAATACGCAGGCCCTGACATACAACGAGCTTATCGTCGATACACACGCAGCCTTCCGGCTCCCGTGAATAGCCCTCGTCATGATTACCATGGACATAGTACAGCGGACAGCCCGCCATCGTCACCAAAAATTCCAGATAGGCAGGCTTCAGATCCCCGCAGGCCAGGATCAGGTCGAAGCCCTTCAGCTTTCCGGCACTGTAAAACCGATAATAATAATTTGACTCTACATCGGATACGGCCAGAATCCTCATGCTTCTTTCCCCGCCTTTTCCGTCGCTGCGGTGACGCCCGAAGTATCGACTGTTGCCTGCGCGAGGGGGGTGAGCTCCGTATAGGCCGGGATGCTGCCAACCACGTTTTCAACGAGATAGTCCATCCCCGCGATCTGTTCCTGGTTCAGCATCCCCTGCTGCTGTCCGATGGTCTCACCGCCCTGTATACAAATGGGCGTGAGGAAGGGACTGCATACTTCACGGACGATGCTCTCCTTCAGAAAGTCCGCAAGGTGCCGTGTCCCGTTTGTAAGCGTCTCGGAAAAGCTCACATCCACAACACCGGCGGACATGCCCCAATAGTAATTGAGCGCCTTGCTGCTGCTCTCGTACTCATCCTGCACGGTTTTGCTGAAAAACTGGCGCAGGATTTTTTCATAGTATACGCCCCATTTCCAGCTCGGTGCGGCAAGCAGCTCCCTGTCCTCGCCGCGGATGTATGTCAGGCCGAAGCTGCTGCGTTTTCCGCGGGACAGGCTTGCGGTATCCTGACAGGAAATGAGATGGATACCCTCTTTGATGAGCTTCCTCTCGGCGTCCTTCGGTCCTTTTACGCTCGACCATTCCAGAAAAACCTGTGCGCGGGGATTGGTCATCTGTGCGCCGAGAGCGAAAGCGTTGATGCCGGCGATCTGCCCGAAAATGGGATAGTCGCAGATATAGCCCAGCCGACCGCTTTCGGTGAGTGAGCCCGCGATGGCGCCGATGATAAACTTTGCCTCGTACATCCGGGCATAATAGGAGCGGATATAGCGGTGGGACTGGTTCAGGGAGCAGTTCATGATGACAAGCTCCGGATGCGTGATGGCGGCACGGAGGCTCGCCTGCTGCAAACGCGGCGAGGTAGTGAAGATCAGCCTGTTTCCGTCCGCGGCTGCCTGCTCGATGACCTGGAGCGGGTCGCCCTGCATACAGTTTGTGTAGGCTGTGGTCTGGAGTCTGCCGTCAAAAACACGCTGCACGTGGACGCGGCCCAGCTCATGGCCCAGCACCCAGCCGGAGCGGCCCGGCTCTCCGTCATACAGGAAGGCGACCTTCAAAACGGATGAACTTCCAGACAGGATTTTGGCAATAAGGGACGGTTTCTTCTCCTCGGAGGGCTCTGTCTTAAGCTCAATGGCGCTCTCCTCCTGCCGGAGTTTGAGCTCTTCCCACATGCTGGCAAGGTTCTTTTTGATTTCCGTGCTCGAGGCCGCACAGAGAGAGTCATAGCCGAAAACCTGGATATAACTCAGCAGCGCGTCGCCTGCGGTCGTCCTGAGCTTGTCGCCCCCGCTTGAACGGTACACCTTGCGAAAATAGTAATAGGTCGCGGAAAAACGCCGCCGTTCCTCCTCGGTCCAGGTCTCATCCGACTGCTTGCCCAGCGCCTGCTGCAGCGCGCCATAACTCTCGGCGTGTGTAAATTCGAGGAAATTTACCCTGCTGCATTTATAGAAGGCGACATAGGCATAGTAATTCTCCGTCTCCGGGCTTCGTTCCGGCAGGACGCGGATCACGTGAGCCGGGATGCTCGGCGCGTCAAAGAATTTCAGGACGCTTACGCGCTTGTTGCCCTCCTCCACATAATAGCGGTGCATATACTCATAGGCTTTGATCGGATCACGGATCCCCTCGGAAAGGTGCGCCTCACACAGGCGCTCCCATTTCTGGGCAAACTCAGAGCTTTCGGGCGCAATGGGCATAAAGTTCGGCGCGAAGGTATTCACCCGTCCCCTGGTTTTGGTGCCGACGATCCATTCTGTCGGGATCTGTTCGATCCCAAGGTCGCTCCCCTTGAGTACCTGCTCCGGAGTGACGATATCATCCAGCACCGGCAGACACGCCGAGCGTCCCCCGGCCACGCAGGCGCGGTATTCCCTCTGCCCCAGCTTCTGTGCTTCCCTGTAGTATTGTTCAGCCATTGGTTACTCCCAAACGCGGCACAGCGGTCCCGAACGGGGCCGCTGTGCCATATGAATTATGAAAAAGGCAAATCAGAACTCGAGGTTCTTGTCGGTCTCCTTGGAGAAGACGTGAGCCACTCTGCCGCCGAAGGTGAAGTGGACGGTATCGCCCAGCTTGTAGTTGCCCTTCATGTCGATGGTGGGGACGATGATGATGACGTCACGGCCGCCCGCGTTGACATGCAGGTGCACGGAGGAGCCCATCATTTCGGCGACCTCAACCTTGGCGCTGATGCCTGCGTCGGCAACGTCGGTATGCTCGGGGCGCACGCCCAGGGTGATGGGCTGGGACTGCACGTCATGGGCGGCGAGACGCGCTTCCTTCTCAGCATCAAGCTCGGTGCGGTAGCCGCCGACCTCGACGAAGTACTTCTTGCCGTCACGCTTGAGCTCAGCATCAAAGAAGTTCATAACAGGCATGCCGATGAAGCCCGCGACAAAGAGATTGGCCGGGTGGTCAAAGACCTCCTGGGGAGTTCCGATCTGCTGGATGTAGCCGTCCTTCATGATGACGATGCGGTCGCCCAGGGTCATGGCCTCGGTCTGGTCATGGGTGACGTACATGAAGGTGGTGTTGATGCGCTGGCGGAGCTTGATGATCTCGGCGCGCATTTCGTTTCTGAGCTTGGCGTCGAGGTTGGACAGCGGCTCGTCCATGAGCATGACCTTCGGGTCGCGCACGATGGCGCGGCCGATGGCGACGCGCTGGCGCTGGCCGCCGGAGAGCGCCTTGGGCTTGCGCTCGAGGTACTGGGTGATGTCAAGGATCTCGGCCGCCTCGCGCACCTTCTTGTCGATCACGTCCTTAGGCTCCTTGCGGAGCTTCAGGGAGAAGGCCATGTTTTCATACACGGTCATGTGGGGGTAGAGGGCGTAGTTCTGGAAAACCATGGCGATGTCGCGGTCCTTGGGGGCCACGTCGTTCATGACCTTACCGTCGATGATGAGCTGGCCGCCGGAGATCTCTTCCAGACCTGCCACCATGCGCAGGGTAGTGGACTTGCCGCAGCCGGAGGGGCCGACAAGAACGATGAATTCCTTGTCCGCAATGTCCAGGTCAAAGGCCTGCACCGCGACAACACCCTCATCGGTGATCTGGAGGTTTACCTTTTTCTTCTCGGGCTCGTCCGCTTTCTTCTTGTTCTTTTTCTGCTCGCCGCTGATGAAGGGGTAGACTTTCTTAATGTTCTTGAGCTGTACAGTCGCCATGCTTTCTGACTCCGGACACATGGCCTCCGCCTGATGTGCCCTCACGGGGACTTACGTCTCCCGCATTACGACAGGTCTCCACACTGCCGCAGCCCGAGCCGGGGCTTTTTACTCCTCCTTTTTTCATGTACGGTTGACCATTATGTGGAGTGGCCAGCCGCCATGGAAATTATATATTGGTCGCCGGGGTATGTTTATTTGATCTCAAGTTCGTACTTCTCCACATCGACGAGCACGCTGCCGTCGGAGGAAAAGCTCACCGCGCCGGCGGATTCCGGCGTGTAGAGGACAAAGGATGCCGCCTGCTCGCCGTCGTTTACGAAGAGCTCCAGGCTGTAGCGGTCCATGATCACCCGCAGCTTCAAAACACCGTTTTTCACGCTCACCGGAAATTCCCGGACGTTCACGATATCGTGCGGGAAGCCGCTGTGGGTCCGGTCCACCTTGATGGTGTTGGTGTCCGGTCGATAGCGGATGAGGGTGAAGTGCTCGCCGTCACGGGCCACGTAGAGGCGGAACCATTTGTACATGCTGTTCTCGTTGCCGGGGCGCACGGTGACGGTCATGTCGGTGCACCTGCCGGAGATGCCTCGCAGGCTGGTTTCACCGTTGATGAGGACGTTATAGTAGTCGATGCGCACACCGCGGTACTGCTCCAGCTCCCGCACCGGGTTCTGGCAGAGGCGGCCGTTTCGGATGCTCAGCTCGCGCGGCAGGGTCATCTGCCCCATGAAGCGCAGCTCCATCTGCTTGCAGGTGGAGGTCTCCCAGTTCTGCATCCAGCCGATCATCACGCGCCGCCCGTCTTCGGTCAGCAGGGTCTGGGGGGCATAGAAGTCGAGACCGTAGTCGATGGCCTGCACGGAATCACGCATCAGATGGTGCGTCTTCCGATCGAAGGAACCGGTCAGACAGACATTGGCGTTGCCGGGATGAAACTCCAGGCCGATGGCGTCCATCTCCTGCGGAGAGACCAGCAGCACGTCCTTGCCGTCGAGCGGGAAAAAGTCCGGACATTCCCACATGCGGCCGTACTGATTGTGGCAGGATGACACGACACTCACAAATTCCCAGTGTTGCGCGTCGCTGCTCTTAAAGAGCAGGATCTCGCCGCTGCCGTCTTTGCTCCGGTTGCCCATCACGGCGTAGAAGCTATCTCCCTCACGCCAGATCTTCGGGTCGCGGAAATCATGGACGCTGTTGCCCTCGGGCACCATGCCGCCGTCAATGACGGGGTTGCAGGGCTGCTTTTCGTAATCCACACCGTCGCCGATGGCAATGCACTGGGTCTGGAAGGATTCAATGGAACCGTTGCGCCGCCGTACGTTGCGCACGCCTGTGTACATCAGCAGGTGCCGTCCGTCAGGCAGTTCCACCGCGCCGCCGGAGAAGCAGCCGTCCCGGTCATAGTCGGTATCCGGAGCCAGTGCCGCGGGAAGGCGTTCCCAGCGGATAAAGTCGCGGGTCTTTACATGGCCCCAGTGCATGGGACCCCATTTGGTATCGTAGGGGTAGTATTGAAAAAACAGATGGTACTCGCCCTTGTACGGAGCGAAGCCGTTGGGATCGTTGATCCAGCCGATACCGCCGGTCACATGGAAGTGGGGCAGCTCGGAACGGGTATAGGGCAGATATTTGGCTTCAAAATCACGGGCGCGTTGTAAGGCTTTGCTCATAGTTCACTCTCCTGACTGCATCTGGCAGAGAGAAAGGCTCTATGATTGGCATAAAGCCCTTCTCTCTGCCCGCTCCCACCTCAGTGGGAGTGGGCAGGGGCTGTGGGGAAAAAAGTATAAGGAAAGAGGAGGTTTAATCGGCAGACAGGACGGAGTCGTCCGCGGCATCCACGTACTTCTGGAAGATTGCCAGATAGTCAGCCAGCTTGTAGGCCTGCAGGTCGCTCTGGAGCTTGTCCCACTCGGCATCGCCGAAGCCGTTCATGATGCCGTCGGCACGGGCGGTCTTGATGCACTTGTCGAGATCCGCGTTGAGGTTCGAGAGGCTCTTGGTGTCGTCAGCGCTCATGAAGACATTCGGGAAGACGTACTTGGTGTGCATGTCGGGGGTGTAGATGTCCTTGATCCAGTTGAGGCGGTAGAGCGCGTCGTCCGGGCAGGTGACATACACGCCGTAGTAGCTGTCGAGAACGGCAAGAGGACCGTCGACCATCTCGGCCTCGCGCACCTCGACGGGAGAGGCATTGCCGAGAGGCGCATGCTTGAGCATCGGCTCACCCTTGTCATTTTTGTCCATCACGAAGATATCGAACTCGTCATCTTCGCCGTAGGTGCCCCAGTTGTTCTGCGGGGACTGCAGGGGTGCGTACATCTGGTCGAGCCAGGCGCAGATCAGGGCAGGGTTCTTGGCGTTGGCGGTCACAACGGCGCCGCGGCCGCGGTCAAAACCGGAGGTGAAGGAGCCGTTCTGCGGGGTGAGGTTCAGCACGTCGGCCTTCAGCATGGGCATGGGCTTCCATGCGCCGGTGTTGGCGATGATGTCGGCCATGCTGATGTCAACGATGTTCGCCACGTCCCAGCTGAAGCAGACGCCGTAGCGGCCGGATTTGCCCTTGGCAACATAGGTGGACCACTCCTGGGTGAAGGCGTCGGGATCGATGAGGTTCTCGGTGTAGAGCTTGTGGAGCCATTCCACGCCCTTGCGCCAGCCTTCGGTGGTGGCGGTGCAGAGGACCTTCTTGTCGTCGCTGATGACGATGTGGCGGCTGGGATCGGGATCGCCGTAGCCTTCGCCGAAGCCGTTGCAGAGGATGGTGCAGTCCTCATTGCCGCCGCTGATGATGCAGGACATGGGGATGATGTCGCCGTCAATACCGAACTCGGCCTTGATCTTGTCTGCGTTATCGCGGAAAGCGATCAGCACCTGCTCAAACTCGTCCGTGGTGGTGGGCATCTTCAGGCCGAGGAAGTCAAGCCACGCAACATTGATGAAGGGCATGTTGCCGATGGTCTGGATAGCGGTCTTGCCGTAGCCGAGCTGCTCGATCCAGGGCAGGGTCCAGATGTGGCCGTTCTCGTCGGTGCACATGGCGCGGTACTCAGGGGCCTGCTCGAAGACCTTCTGGAGGTTCGGCATGTACTTGTCGATGTACTGCTCCAGGGGGATGATGACGCCCTGCTTGGCGTACTTCAGGATGTCGGTATCGCTGAGGCCGGCGGGAGACACAAACTCGGGCAGGGTCTTGATGTTGGCCATCTCGAGCGCGATCTTGTCAGCCCACTGGTCGCCCTGGATGGTCTTCCAGTTGACGTGGACATTGGTCTGCTCCTCGAGGCGCTTGTAGATGGTGCGGTTGTTGGGCTCAGACTCGGTGCCGGCAGCGTAGCGGGTCAGGCCGGAGATCTCGGCCTTCTCTGCCAGGGGGAAGGTATAGCTTTCGGGAACAGCCTCCGCGGGGGCGGCGGCAGTGCTGTTTGCGCTCTCGGTCTTGCCCGAGCCGCCGCAGCCGGCAAGCAAAACCGCCGTCATGGAAAGCACCAGAACGAGAGCGAGAATTTTACGCATTTTGTTCATGGGGAATCTCCTTTTTTTGAAATTATTATCCTTTGACTGCGCCGGCCATGATGCCGTTGTCAAAGTACTTCTGGAAGAAGGGATACATGATCATCAGGGGCAGCGAGGAAATGATGATCGTGGCGTACTTCAGAAGCTCCGCAAGCTGCGCGCGGGCGGCGGTGCTCTGCATATCGGAGACCATGCCGGGCTCGGGCTGGCTCTGGATCAGGATGGAGCGCAGCACCAGCTGCAGGGGCTGCTTGGAGGCGCTGTTGAGATAGATCATGGCGTCAAAGTAGCTGTTCCACATGCCGACGAACTGCCACATGGCAATGGTGGCGATGATGGGCGTGCACACCGGCAGCAGGATCTTGAAGAAGTAAATCATCTCGGTGGCGCCGTCGATCTCCGCCGCCTCCTGCAGATCCTTCGGGATACCCATGTAGTAGGTGCGGGCGATGATCATGTTCCACACGCTGAACGCGCCCGGCAGCAGGATCGCCCAGATGGTGTCCAGCATGCCGAGATTGGAAATCAGCAGGTACGTGGGGATCAGGCCGCCGCCGAAGAACATGGTAATCACAAAAATCACATTGAAAAATTCTCTGCCCTTGAAATCGGTGCGGGACATGGGATAGGCTGCGAGCAGCGTCACCACGACGGAGATGATCGTAAACAGGATCGAGTAGATCAGGGCGTTTTTAAAGCCGACCCAGATCTGACTGTTGCCGAGTACGCGTTCATAGGCCGTGAGTGTCCACTTGCTGAAGTCAAAGGTCAGGCCGCTGTTCTGCAGGGTGATGGGGTCGATAAAGGAAGCGAGGATGATGTACACGACCGGCAGGATGATCGCCAGGATGAACAGGCCCAGGATCACATAGCCGATGAGCAGGATCGTCTTGTCGCCGGTCGGGAGCTTGGCAAATTCGCTCTTTTTCTTTGTTTTCATGTTTCTGCCTCCTCCCTTAAATGCCCTTGCCTTCGTTCATCTTCTTGACGAGGGCGTTCATGGAGATCAGGAGAATGACGTTGATGACCGTGTTGAAGAGGCCGACCGCAGTGGAGAAACCGTAGTCGCCGTCCAGAAGGCCCTTCTTGTACACGTAGGTGGAGATGATCTCGGAGGCGTTGAGGTTCAGGTCGGTCTGCAGGGCATAGGCCTTTTCAAAGCCGACGGACATGATGTTGCCAACGGACATGATGAACTGGATGAGAACCGTGTCCTTGATGGCGGGCCACTCAACAGCCTTGATCTGCTGGATGATGTTGGCCCCGTCAATGACGGCGGCTTCCTTGAGCTCCTTGCTGGCGTTGGAGAGGGCCGCGGTGTAGATGATGGAGGCCCAGCCTGCGCCCTGCCAGATGCCGGAGGCGATGTAGATCGTGCGGAAGGCCGAGGGCATGGTCATGAAATTCGTGCTGGTGCCGAGCAGGGAGTTGACGAGTCCCGTCGGGGACAGCAGGATGCGGACAATACCGCAGAGCACGATAACCGAGATGAAGTTCGGCATGTACAGCACAAGCTGGATCTTCTGCTTGGTCTTGGCGCTCATGATGCGGTTGAGCAGGAAGGCCAGCAGGATCGGGGCCGGGAAGCCCCAGAGCAGACCGAACACGCTCAGCTTGAGGGTGTTCATCAGGTAGCGCATGAAGTCAGGCGAGGACAGGAAACGCTGGAAATGCTCAAAACCGACCCATTCGCTCCCGAAAATGCCGCGGATGGGGTTGTATTCCGTGAAGGCGATCGCAATGCCGCCCATCGGGATGTAGCGGAAAATGATCGTCAACAGGAATGCGGGCAGCATGAAGAGAACATAGAGCTGCCAGTGCTGTCGGATATACACCAATGTGTTGTGCATTTTGGAACTGCCGCCGCCTGCCGCGGCGGGTTCCGGGACTTTTTTCATTGTACCTCCTCCGTTTCGCTTTTCTGATTGCCCACTCGGCTTGCATAGTGTGCATTTGCACAATCCCAGCAGGCGATTTCATATTGAGTGTACCATTGGTGTGTACCTGTGTCAACCGTAATTTTACATTTGCACGATATGCATAGTTTCCAAATGCACATTTTGTGGAAACCTTCCAAGCCGCGTGCGCTTGCTCTGTTTACATATGCACACCCGATGCGTTCTTTCATTTGACATATGTGCGGCATCTATGATAAGATGCATACCAAGAAAAACATCAGGAGACAGATGATGAGTAAAGTCACGATTCAAGATATAGCAGATGCCCTGGGTGTGTCGCGCAACACGGTATCTAAGGCTATCAATAATGCCGACGGTCTTGCCGACGCTACGAGAGAAAAAATCCTGCAAAAAGCGGTTGAGATGGGCTACAAGCAGTTTTCGTATGTCAGCGCCGTCACCTCTGTTGCGGGCAATGCCTCGGGCGCTGTGCAGCAGAGTCCCGGCTTTCAGGGAGAAATTGCGCTGTTTACTACCATTTTTGTGGATCAGTCCCATTTCGCATCTCTGATGCTGGACAAGTTCCAGCGGGAGCTTTCCCAGCTCGGCTATACCCTCAACACCCACCGGGTCACACCGGAGAATCTGCAAAACGGCACACTGCCCAACACCTTCGTGCTGGAGCGGGCCAGCGCCATCGTGTGCATTGAGGTATTTGACAAGGCCTACGCAGATATGATCTGCACTGTAGATTTACCGGTACTGTTCGTGGACGGGCCGGTCAAGCGCTTCGGCGAACAGCTCAATGCCGACCAGCTCTATATGGACAACAGCAGCGAGATCACAAGATTCATTCACGAGATGCTGGCCAAAGGCTATAAGCGCATCGGTTTTCTTGGGGACATTGACCACTGCCAATCCTTCTTTGAGCGCTACAGTGCTTTCCGCACGGCAATGCTTCTGGAGGGGGTGCCGGTGGAGGAGCGCTTCATTCTGCGCGACACGATGCCCGGGCCTCTGACCGAGGCCTTCCGGGCACTGGGGGAGCTGCCCGATGTGTTTATCTGCGCAAACGACTTTGCCGGCTTTGATGCGCTGCGGGCGCTGGAGGCGCTTGGAAAGAACTGCCCGAAGGATCTGATGCTCTGCGGCTTTGATGACTGTGCCGAGTCGCGTATCTCTCGACCGCCGCTCACTACCATTCACATCCACACGCAGGTGATGGCATTTGCTGCCGTGCAGCTGCTGATTTCCCGCATGAAGGAGCCATCCCTTGACTACCGCATCGTACATACCCAGACCGATCTGATCTATCGGGACTCCACAGCCCGGTGAAACGAGGCGAGACGATTGAAATTCTTCTCTTATGACAGTAAGTTTACCCAGCTTATGCTGAAGCTCTGCTATGCCTGCTATCTGAATCTGCTGTGGTTTGTCTGCTCCCTGCCAATTGTGACCATCGGGGCCTCCACAACCGCGCTCTATTACGTCTGCTTTAAGATCGTGCGGGATGAGGAGCATCATGTGGGGAGGCTTTTCTTCCGTGCCTTCCGTGAAAACTTCAGGCAGGCGACGCAGCTCTGGCTCATTATGCTGGGACTGGGGATTTTCCTCGGCGGCGACATGTATGTCGTCTGGCACCTGCGGGCAAGCTCCGCCGGATCTGCCGCCGTGCTGTGGACGTTGATCCTGGCAGTTTTGATTGCGGTGTCGGTCGTGTATACCATCGTGCTTACCTATCTGTTTCCCCTGCTGGCGAGCGTTGAAAACAATAACCGCGCCATGCTGAAAAACTCTTTTCTGATCGGCACCCACTATCTCTTTGCAACGATCCTGTTGTTTGCCGTCCACTTTGCGATGTTCTTCGCCGTGGTGCGCATCTTCACACCGCTGATCGTCTTCGGAGAGGGGCTTTGCGCGCTCATCGGCGCTTACCTGCTGAACAGCATCATGATCTCTGTCTCCGGCGAACCGGACGAGGACGAAGCATGAAGCTCACGAAAGAACAAAAAGCCGCCCATCGGGCGGCTTTTCGGAATATGAGTCCGGCGGAAAAGCTGGAATATATCTGGGAATACTATAAATGGCCGATCCTGCTGACGCTGCTTGTGCTGGGTATTCTTATATGGTCCGCTCGCAGAGAGCTCACAAGAAAGGAACCGGTGTTGTATCTGGCACTGGCAAACATCACCGTCGGTGAGGACCTGGAGCAGACGCTGACGACGGGCTATCTGACCGCCTCCGGCCATAATCCACGGCGGCAGGAGGTCTATGTATACCGTGACCTGTATCTGTCCGACGATGCCGATGTGCTCAACCATGAGTACGCCTATGCCTCCCGCACCAAGATGATGGGCGCCGTACAGACGCAGAAGCTGGATGTGGTCCTGATGAACCGGGAGGCGTATGACCTTTTATCGGCGCAGGGTTATCTGCTGCCGCTGGATGATCCTGCACTGCCGCCCCTTGTGTCGAATGAGGTCGTCGTTTCGGACAACGCGATCGAGTGGCAGTTAAACGAAGCGGCCACACACGAGCGCGTCACCGAAACCGTACAGAACGCACTTGCGATGTCCGATTGTCCGCTGTTTCAGGCGGCCGGTTTTGAAGGGAACGTGTACGCGGGCGTCATAGCCAACAGTCCCAGACCCGCGGAAGCGCTGCGATATCTGCAGTATCTCTCATCGGATGTCAGGCCTTGAATCCTCTACTGAATAGACAGCGGTATCTATTCATGATGTTCTATATGGGGGATGGTGCCAGACTGATTTCATTGCGGTTTCTATAGATTTCATTGCGGTTTCTATAGTGACAGCATTGAAATCCGGCCAATTTCATGCTATAGTACCCTCCGTGTCCCATGCAATGGCACACTTGATATTTCCTTATGCGTGAATTATAGTAAAGATCAGAAGCATGTAGGCTTCATTCCTGCGGCAACATATTGGCAACAAAAAATCGGATAGCCCATATCCGATGGAGAATACAGATAATCAAAACACTGTGAACCACATCGTCCTTACAAAACTGTTTAAGTGAAGCTTTGCAGGAGCGAGTGGGAATAAGCAGAGATCAGAATATGGTTATAACAGCGGCGGGGAGCATTCCCCGCCGTAAATTATTTTTAAAGACATAAAGCATTTTAAAACTTTTGCCGCGTTTTGTTGTCTATATAGGTGAGAGCTCTTGAAAAGAAGGAGGTTCCGTATGGAAGACAGAGAAATCGTTGATCTGTACTGGCAGCGTTCCGATCGGGCCATAGCGGAAACGGAACAAAAATACGGCAGATACTGCCGCACGATTGCCATGAATATCTGCGGGTCAAACGAGGATGCGGAGGAATGCGTGAACGACACCTGGTTTCGCGCATGGAACCGTATGCCCTCCGAGCGCCCGACGGTCTTATCGGCATTTCTCGGCTGTATCACAAGAAACCTCGCCATCAATACGATCAAGGCGAAAAACAGAATCAAGCGCGGCAGAGGCGAAGCGTCTCTTGCCCTGGAGGAACTCAGCGAGTGCATCCCCGACGGAAGAAGTCCCGAAAAAGTTCTGGAGGAAAAAGAACTGGAAAAGCTGATCGGGCGCTTCACGGCGGACTTAAAAGAGACAGACAGGACGATCTTTGTCCTGCGCTACTGGTATCTCGTGCCTGTTGCGGACATTGCCGAGAAACTGCATTGCAGTCAGGGAAAGGTCAAAAGCAGCCTGTTTCGCACACGAAAGAAGCTGAGGGAAGCATTACAGAAGGAGGGCTTATATTGGACGAACTGACACTTCTGCGCGCTATGAATGGCATTCATGAGGAGGATGTAGTCATGGCCGGAAAGCTTTATTTTAACGAAAACACAGTACGCAAAACATCAAAACGCATATTCACGCTCGCGCTTGCGGCGGCGCTTCTGCTGGCGCTGGGTGCCGCGGCGTATGCGGTATGGAGTGTCCATATCTCCAGACAGCAGGATCTGAGAAGCGATTTGAAGATTGAAGAAAACAACGCAAGCAGCTATATGGAATACGATGTGACGCAGCAGGAGAAGGCCGGGAGCGCGGCAAGTCTTGTTCTGCTCTCCGCTGTCAACGACGGGACTGAGCAGCGGATCTATGTTGATGTCTCCCCGGTGGCAAAAGAAAACATCGCCCGTTTTCCCGCTGATGTCCGCTTTGCCTGGAGCATTGCCGGCACGGAGATCGGCGGCTTTGCGGGCCCGCAGCTCCCGGTGTCACTTTCCCTGTCGGGAGACGAGGCGATCCGAAATGCCGTGCTGGATTACGCATACGATGAAGAAACCGAGACCCTAACCCTGCAATGCTATGCGGATGTGAAGTTCATCGAAAAGGCAATGTCTGATTTGGGCACGGACAGCGTCCCGCTTCAAGTCCATATGATCGTCGGTGAAAATGATTCCCATACCTTCGGTCCTGTTCCCTTCAAACTGACGGATGAACAGACAAGGAGCTTTGACTTCGGCCCTGCGCAGTACCACGACAAAGAGCTGAATAAGACGATAGAGATCGTCGGGCTGGAGCTGACGCCCTTCAGCGCGGTTTGGAAGGTGAGCTACGAGGGCGCGGCGTCCTTCCACACGCCGGAGGCAGACCAGGCGGCATATGAGCCTTGGAGCATGCTGGAGGATAAGGTCTGCATCGAAACAAAGCTCATCTTCTCCGACGGATCAGAGTTTTCAACCGGTGGTGCTCTGACCACCCCCTATGAAAACGGCACTGTAAATCAGTTCTGCGGCTGGGGCAGCGCGATCAATATTGACGACGTACAGCGCATCGAGCTGGGGGATCTTGTGCTCTGGGAGCTAAAAGCGGCTGACGAGGAAATGCCCCGTCAGGCGCAGGATCAACAGCAATAGAAACGAATACTGTAATAGCGGCAGATCCGGAACCGGATTCCGGATCTGTTGTTTTAAACCGCTCTTTTCTGCCTGTGTTTGTTGCATCACGGTCAAATATATGTTATGATGTCCAAGCAATACCAAATAAAAAAACTTTGCATAGGAGGCAAAGAGTATGGAATTGGTCGGCAATACTTTTTTCTTTGACTGGGAGGTTTCCCTGATCATCTGGCTGCAGGCGCATATGGGAAGCTTCGGAACGTCGCTGGCTTCTTTCCTTTCCGCCTTCGGGGAGGAACTGGCCTGCGTGGCCGTGATCGGCTTTCTGTACTGGTGCTATGACAAGCGCTTCGGGCGTTTTGTAGGCATAAACGTGCTGGTCGGCCTGGTGGCAA
This sequence comes from Oscillospiraceae bacterium, assembly GCA_902791215.1. Classification (GTDB taxonomy): domain Bacteria; phylum Bacillota; class Clostridia; order Oscillospirales; family Oscillospiraceae; genus Limivicinus. The sequence goes on from CADAUZ010000035.1 coordinate 20,161, forward strand.
ATCCCATGATCAAAAACGTCTTCGACCGCCGCAGGCCCTATTTTGACACGCCCGAGATCAAATGCCTCAAGCCGATAAAAAAGGACGCGGATATTTACAACATCGCCGCCCAGGAATTTTCCTTCCCGAGCGGACACGCCACCAACGCAGTGGCCGTCTATGGCTCTGCCGCGGTTTTCAAAAAGTCGAGCAAAGTGCTTGCGGTGATCGGCGTGGTCCTTCCGCTGCTGGTCGGCGTGTCCCGCTTCTGCCTGGGCGTACACTATCCCACGGACGTGATCGTCGGCTGGCTTCTGGGCCTCGTGATCATCGTTGCGGTGCCCTGGCTGCGCAATAAGATCAACAATGACAGACGTTTCTATATCGTGCTGCTGCTCATCGGGCTGCCCGGCTTTTTCTACTGCGACAGCCAGGACTTTTTCTCGGGCTACGGGATGCTGCTGGGCTTCATCCTGGGCGATCTGTATGAGCGGAAATACGTAAGATTTGAAAACATCCGCGGTACGCTGCGCTCGGTGCTCCGGGTCGCGGGCGGCGTGGCGGTTTTCTTCGGCCTCAATGAGCTGCTCAAGCTGCCCTTCTCCAAGGAGTTTCTGAACTCTGCCGCCATGTCGGCTATGCTCGTCCGCACAGCGCGCTACACCCTGGTGATCTTCGCGGATATCGGCCTGTACCCGATGCTTTTCAAGTATACGGCGAAATGGTTTGAAAAGGGTGCGCAAAAGAACAACTGACCGGCTTCCGCTGCGCTTCGCAGATGCATGGAACGCCGGGCAGACATAAGGATAAATACATGTATATCATCATTTATGATTTTGGAACCAGCAACGTAAAAGCCGGCCTGTTTGAGATTGCCTCGGAGATTAAGCTTGTGGCAGGCGCTTCGGCCTCTTACGGGCTCTATATCACGGTCAACGGCGGCGCCGAGCAGGATACGGAGGAGTGGTGGTCGGCCCTTTGCGCCACCACAAGGGAGCTGTTTCAAAAATCGGATGTCAAGCCTGGGGACATACAGGGCATGGCCTTTTGCTCCCAGATGCAGGGTGCGGTTTTCGTTGATGAATCCGGCAGGGCGCTCAGGCGGCCGATGAACTACCTGGATCAAAGGGGCGTCAGGGAATACAAGGACTGCATGGGCAAGGGGCTTATCAAGGTGTCCGGCTGCGATGTGTTTAAGCTTGCGCGGAATTTGGCCGTGAATTATGCCGCCTCAGTCAGTGCCAAGGACCCGGTCTGGAAGTACAAGTGGGTGGAGAACAACGAGCCCGAGGTCTTCCGCAGAATGTATAAATGGCTGGATGTCGGCGACTATCTCACGGCGCGCTGTACAGGCAGAATCATAAGAACCGCCGATACCGCGTTTGCGACCTTCCTCTATGACACGCGCAAGGGAAAAGAGGGCTGGAACAAGGGCCTTCTGAACATGTACGGGGTAAGGCCCGAGCACATGCCGGAGATCATCGACTGCACCGATCTCGTCGGCGGCCTGACAGAAAAGGCCGCGGAGGAGCTTGGCCTCCCGGAAGGGATTCCGGTTTTCGGCGGCGGCGGGGATGTGACCTTCGTCAACATCGGCGCCGGAAGCACAAGGCCGGGAGACACCCATATCTATGTCGGAACGTCCGGATGGGTTTCGACCTGTCTGGATCATCAGACGGCTGACATCAGCGCGATGATTACCGGCACTCTGTCGGCCAGGCACGGTTACTTTAACTATTACGCCGAACTGGAAACCGCCGGAAAGTGCTTTGAATGGGTCATGAATCATCTTGCGCTGGATGAGGTCGGCGTTTATCTGGACCAGACAAAAGTCACCGATGTGGAGAACAAATATCACAGCCTCTACAATTATCTCTCCGCAGAGATCAGCAAGGTCCCGCCCGGCGCAAACGGTGTGATCTTCACCCCGTGGCTGCACGGCAACCGCTGCCCGTTTGAGGATTCCAGGGCCGGGGGCATGTTTTTCAATATCCGCGTCGAAAACGGCAAGAGAGACATGATCCGCGCTGTGCTGGAGGGAATCTGCTATCACCTGCGCTGGCTGCTGGAATGCGAGGCGAAAAAGGTAAAAACCTCCGACCCGATCCGCTTTGTCGGCGGCGGCGCGCTCTCGCCCGTTACCTGCCAGATGCTGGCCGATATTACCGGCCGGACGATCGAGACGATCGACAACACCCAGTCGGTGGGCGCGATCGGCGCCGCGCTTACCGTCGCGGCGGGCATCCGGGGAGAAGACGTGATGGAGCTTTCGCGTCGGCTTGTAAAACCAAACCATGCTTACATTCCCGATCTGCAGAATAAAGAAGTATACGAACGCAACTACAAAGTATTCAAAAAGCTCTACAAAGCCAATGCTGCAAGCTTCCGGGCGCTGAACGCATGAAGGGCTCGCGGGCGCCGGGATTGCGGCCATGACGCGGACGGCAGCAATGAGCCGGGAATAAAAGAACACAGGGCCTGCTTCTCCTTTGCGGGGAGCAGGCCCAAAACAAAAACGAGGGGCATTTCTGTCCCCCGTGTGCTGTTTATTTGAGCAGAGCCAGGATCTCATCCAGGCTCTTGCCGGAGGCTTCGACAGCGGCCAGAATGGCGGCCTTGTCTTCCTCGGCCTTCCTGGCGGCAGCGGCGGCGTCGGCCTTTGCCTTCTCCCTGGCAAGGGTTTTCAGCTCGGCCTTTCTGGCCTTGAGTTTTTCGCTCAGCTCTTCGATCTCGGCCTCCACGGCGGCGATCCTGCTGTCGATCTCGGTGGCTGCCTGCGCGGAAACAGCGGCGAGCGTCTTTTTGTTTTTGGAACCTTTCGGACGCGGCATAATGATAACTCCTCTCCAATCCGTATTCGGAATGCTGTCCTTATTTTAACATACCTGTCAAGAGCGAGAAAGGTCGAGAAAGAATCTTAAGCATTCTTTATTTGCATATTCTTCTGTTCTTTGCTATACTGGGTACAACCAGAGAAAGAAAACACTTCATCAAGGGGGAAACCACAATGGCAGAAATCGAAAAGCTGAAAGACGGCGAGCTTGACACGGTCAGCGGCGGCAAGAAATACAACATCGGCAACATTCCGGTGCCCGTACGCCCCTATCCCAACGGCCCCATCCTCTACACCCTGACCATGGGCGACTACCTGGTCACCGACGGACAGGTCATCTACCGGGACGGCATCCAGTGGTGCCATGTCTTCACCGCCTACGGCGAAGGCTGCGTCGACGGCCGCTATCTGTAAACAGCACATACGAAAGCACCCCCGAGGCGGAACGCTTCGGGGGTGCTTCGTGCTTTCACGGGAAGATCAGTTGACGGTGACGGTGGCCTCCGCACTGGTCTTGGTGATGCCGGTGGCGTCGGTGATGACGCAGCGGTAAGTGCCGCTGGCCTCGGGCTTGATGCCGTTTGCCCAGAGGATGGTAGTGTAGGTTTCCTCGGCGCGGTCAAAGCTGTTCTCCAGCCGCAGACCGTACTGCTCATTGGTGGTGGCGTCGCCCGTGAAGACTACGGACACCCAGCCGCCGGTGGACTCGTTGTACTTCTGCCAGTCAAACGAAGTGTTCACGCTCAGGTTGCCCTTGGCATTGATGATGAACATTCGATTGTAGCGGTCCGCCTCCACAGGGCCGGTGAGCGGGGTGATGTCCTTCACGATGGCGATGGACTGGCTGGCGAGCTGGTTATACGCCTCGGACTGCACGCGCGAGAGGGTGTCGTCCAGTTCATACAGGCGGTCGTTGACCGCGTTGACGGCATTTCGGACCTCGGAGACGCTCCCGGTGAGCACGTTGTTCTGCTCCCGCAGATTTGAGCGCAGAGAGAGCAGCATGATGAGGCAAGCGAGACTGAACACACAGGCAAGCGCCGACAGGGCCAGCGCCGGCAGGCCGGACAGGGCAGGCGCGGAAAGGGGCTTTCTGGGCTTGCGGGCTTCGGGATAGACGGGGTTTTCGTCAAAATAATCCTGGCCGTCATTGACATTGTCATCGGACGGGTAGTCGGCATCGGGCGGGTCGGCGGGAGCCTCGGCGTGATAGGCGGATGCGTCATCAGGCGCGTCAACCAGATTTCCGCAGAAGGGACAGACCTTCAGATCATCGTCGATCGCCTTGCCGCAATGCAAACAGATCATGGTCAACACCTTTCTTTTTTCAAAAATTTACGATGGCAGGGAGCCCTGCGTTTGCTGCATTCTAACACATATTCGTTCAATCGTCAATGTTTTGAGCGATTTTTAGGGTAAAAATCAGTCATCGTGCCCCACATATGCAGGGAAAATCCTGTCGAATTTGGGGGCGTTTCCCCCACTTATGCATTTTTATGTCGAATAAGGCAACAGGCGCCCATGAAAAATCTGATAATTTTTATGCCCGCTATGAGTTTACAAGAGGCTTGCTTCGTGGTAAAATAAAAGCATCCAACGGCAAATACTATATTAAGATATGGAGATGACTGTATGGAGAGACACTACAAAACCATGGACGGCAATAACGCGGCCGCCCATGTATCGTATGCGTTTACCGAAGTCGCGGCGATTTACCCCATCACCCCGTCCAGCCCCATGGCGGACTACGTGGACCAGTGGGCAGCCGCAGGCCGTAAGAACATCTTCGGCACGACCGTCAAG
>CADAUZ010000036.1 GCA_902791215.1 Oscillospiraceae bacterium
GAGGATGAGGGAGTTATCCGTGTCCAGCGTGGCCCCATAGGTGATGCGCAGGGTGCAGTCGCTGTATCCGCTGTTGACCGCGGAGGCTCCGGTATAGACGGCGCTGCTGGTGTTGATCTCGTTGAGGCCTGCCGCGGTCATAGCGATGGTCATGATGCTCTCACCGTTCGTCCCAGTGGTATAGCCTACCGTGAACTTTTCGCTGTCAGCGGTCCAGGTGGCAATTTTGTTGGTGCAGGCCGCTTCACTGTAGAACTCCAGCACGACATCGTTCTTCTTGTAGGTGATGCCGGGGCTCAGGGTATCCTCAAAAGTGTACTGCGAGAGATAAGACGCGGCAGAGGTGATGCTGGGCAGGGTGCTGATGATCTGGTACTCGACGGTATCTCCTGCAGAGGCGGTGGCGGATTCCGCGAATCCGTCCGTGATGGCGGCGCTGCCGTTGTTCTTGCCAGAGGAGGTCTTTGCTTCCCTCACGGTCTTATCCAGCGTGGGCAGGCCGGTCAGGTTCTTCGGATAGACCACTACGTCGTAGATCCACGAACTGCCGCTGGCGGTGGTGGAGGTCATCGGGATGCTGATCAGGAAGGGAGCGGTGGTCGAGGTGACCATCTCAGGGACACTGGTTTCAACAAAGAGGTACAGGCCCAGGGGCAGATCACTGGCAGCACTGTGGCCGTTGGCATCCGTGGCGGGCATTGCCGTGCCGCCGTTGTTGACAACATAGGTTTCCAGCGCGTTCTTTACCGTGGTGGCGTTGCCGGTCAGAGCGTTCTGGAGTCCGGCAATCAGGGTGTCAGAACGGTAGTAATACGTGGTCATATCGCCGTTGGTTTCATCTGCCGCCGCATAACGGTCATTGGCGCTGACGCCGATGGCACTCAGAAAGGCGGTGTTGGCCGCATTGTTGACGATGCCGTACATCAGCTCGGAGCGTTCCACGTCATTGTCCGTCACGGTTACGCTCTTGAGCTCGGCTACCTTGAGATAGGTGTAAACCACGCCCTCAATCGCGTACCCGCTTGAACTGCCGCTCGCGCCGAGGATCGCTTCAACGCCGCTCTGATCGCGGACACCGGTGGAGACATAGGAGCTGTCCCACACGCCGTCCGCCTGGGCGGAGCTCAGGTCATATTTCCAGAGGTTCACGGAGCCGGTCTGGGTGAGGTCAATCGTCGAATCCGCAAAAGCGGGAAGCGTGAGGCTGCACAGCAGCATCACGGCGAGGATAAGGGAAAGCAGTTTTTTCATTCAGTTATTCTCCTTTTTTGATTTAGATTTGATTGTGACTACAGGTATTGTGAGAAGCAAAAGGAAAACGGGAAGGAAGATGAATCCGCTGCGACCTGTTTCGGGCAGCCGATACTGGAAGCTGTTTGTTGCGGTGATATTCAGGGTGTAATGATAGGCGTGTCCGTCTATAAGCTCCGTATCTTCGGCATTGACGTTGTCTGATTCCGCGGGGAGTGTTCCGACAACAATCGAATCGGCCATCAGGGTCATTCCCGGAGGGGCTTTCGTTTCCGTGAGGCGATAGAGAATGCTGCCGTCTGCTCGCAGGCCGGTGAAGATTGCCTTTCCGTCTGTGCCGGTAGTGAGCTGACCGTTTTCCAGTCCAGGTGCCGTACAACTGCCGCTGGTGAGTTCCTCATCTGCAGGGGCAAAGACAGGCTGCCAGGTGGAGCCCTGGTCCGTGGAGTATTCCAGCAAAAAAGCAGCTCCCGCGAGGGGGCTGCCGTTGGTGTTATGCTTCGTCAGAACCAGCGTACCGGGGCGGCGTTCGTTCGTCCGCGCCTCTGTAATAGTTGTTCCGTTCTCTGTGATGGAGACAGGATAGCTGTTTTCATCCAGCAGATAACCCTTCGGGGCCTTAAACTCCTGATAGACATACTGACCACATGGGAGCTCCGGGAACGAGACCTTTCCGGAAGCGTCGGTGAAGCCCTCGGCCACCTGGGCTCCGGTACTGTTGTAGAGCCGGTATCCCGCCCCCATCAGGGCAGTGTCCTCGTGGGCATCCCTCTTGATGATTTCGAGGGTGCTGTGAATCGGATCGTTTTGCAGGTGAAGCTCAACGGTCTGACCGTTCTCGGTGATATGGACCTCCGTGCGGGTCTCATCCAGCACATAGCCGCTGACAGTTGCGGTCTCAGCGAGCGTGTACCAGCCCACCGGAATATTGGACAGCGTGAGGGTTCCGTCCGCTGCGGTGTCACCCTCGGCAGCAACAGCACCGGCTTCATCGCGCAGTACAAAGTGGACGCCGGCGAGGGCAGCCCCGGTCTCGGAATCGGTCTTGGTGATGGAGACCGATCCGCGGGCAGGGGTGTTGGTGATGCTCACCTCAACGAGCTGGCCATTTTCTGTGATGGAGACCTCTCTTGGTGTGCTGTCCAGAACATAGCCGTTTCGCGTTTCGGTTTCAGTGATGGTGTAGGTGCCGAGGGGCAGATTGCTGAAGGTCAGGACGCCGTTTTCATCCGTCCCGCCGCCACCGACTGTCGCGCCCGCTGAATCTGTCAGAATGAAGTGGACGCCGGACAGCGGCGCATGGGTGTTCGCATCGGTTTTGGTGATGGAAATTGAGCCGACTGCCGCGCCGTTTGTGACAGCGATCTGCACGATCTGTTCATGCTCAGAGATTGTAACGCTGCGGGGTGCGCTGTCCAGGACATACCCTGCCGGGGCGGAGGTTTCCACCAGGCTGTAGGTTCCAAGCGGGAGATTGGAGAATGTGAGCTTGCCTTCGTTGTCCGTATCTCCCTCGGCAACAGAACGATTGCTCCCATCGTAGAGCACAAAATGGACTCCCGACAGGACAGCCCCGGTTTCCGCGTCAGTCTTGGTGATGGTGATGCCGCCTTTCGCTGGGGCGTTGGTCGCGTTGATGGTGACCGTCTGCCCGGCTGTGGTGATCTCCACCGGGATCGGTGTTGAATCCAGCACATAGCCGTTCACCGTCGCTGTCTCACGCAGCGTGTACGATCCAAGCGGAATCCCCGAAAACAGCAGGGAGCCATCGCTTTCAGTGTCTCCTTCGGCAATCGCGAGCCTGGACGAATCCAGCAGCGCAAAGTGGACACCGCCCAGCGCCGCGCCGCTCTCGGCGTCTGTCTTCATGATGGATACGGAGCCGAGCGCTTTGCTGTTCGTGATATTCTTCGTGATTGTTTGCCCGTTGGTATCCAGGGTGACAGGAATCGGGGTGTTGTCCGGAACATAGCTGCCGGGTGCGGAGGTTTCCACCAGGCTGTAGGTTCCAAGCGGCAGAGGCCCGAAGCTCAGGCTGCCGTCTGTGCCGGTGTCGCCCTCGTCCACCAGATTGCCCTGCGCATCCGAGAGTTTGAAGTGAACGTCGGGAAGAGCTTCGCCGGTATCCGCGTCGGTTTTCATGACGACAATACTGCCGGAGGCGCGGGTATTGGTGACGCTTACTTCCGTTGCCTGATCGCTGGACGAAACCGTGATGGGGTACATCGTCGAATCCAGCACATACCCGGACAGCGTTTCGGTCTCCTGATAGAAGTAATCTCCAAGTGCCAGGCCTGTGAAGGTGATCTGTCCGCTGCCGTCGGTGGTTCCGCTCTCGATGAGGTTCTTGCTGCTGTCGTAGAGGCTGAAGCTGACGCCCGAAAGCGCCTCGCTGTTGTCTCCGGTCTTGGTGATACGGATGCTGCCGGTTCGTTCTGCCGGCGCGGGTACATTGATCGTCAGGAAGCCGCGCACGAATACGCTCTGCGTGGAATCCAGCACATAGGTGACGATTCTCTGGTTATTTGCGCTGGCAGGAGCCCAGAAGAACAACGCCGCCGCGGGTGCCTCATCCATACCGTAGGCACAGAGAGTGCAGCTTTGGTTGGCATAGGACGCGGGAACCTTCAGCGTGAGTGTCTCACTCTGCTTTCCGGTATGACCGGTGACGGTGAGCATCCCCTCCGGCGCATTGTCCATAAGGCTGTAGTCTCCGGAGATGTTCTTCGTGAGATTCACCTGGCCGGTGAAATACTGACCGCTTGCATCCTCTGTCAGTGTTATTTTGTCAGGCTCGAACACCAGCGTACCGCCCTCGACCGGGGTGGTGTCCTGCGTCCTTGCCATATACAGCAGATACAGAGAATAACGGAACAGCGTCTCATAGCCGGATTTTCCGCGAATCCAATCGCCGTTGACATTCAGGTTGAGGTATTGCGGCACACCGTCGCAGCGGTTCTCCGCCAGCCAAAAGCGGATGGCGTTTGCCGTAGCATAGCGCGCTTCCTCATCCGAGAAGCCCATGGTTGTGGCGGGATAGCCGTGGTCCAGAATAGCCTTCAGGCCGGTCAGGACAACGGGATCGTAGACTTCCTCGCCGTCGATGGTGTAGTAACCCGCGTTATACGGGTTATCCTTGGAGGTCTGCAAGCAGTAGGCGACCTCGCCGGTAGCGGTGATCCAGTGGGCGGGGGTCTGGAGATCCGTCCAGGCACCGTTGCTGGTGTAGGTCTCAAAATACGAGGTCATGGGCGCGGAGCTGATGAGCGCCGTGTCCGCAAAAACCGTCGTTGAGAATACTGTGCCGAAAAGAAGCATGACGCAGAGCAGCACAACGATGCTACTGCGCCGGTTGAGTTTTGTTATAGGCATGTTCCCTCCTTCGTAGATTTGAACGTGTGATTGCTCCATGGCCTACCGCTGCATAGCCCGCCGAAAAAGGAGATTGGCAGACATGAAAAAAGCCCTGCCCGGTATTCTCTGGCAGGGGTGATAGAATCTCTGTTTTCGGCTGGTACAGCTGGTTAGTCTGGGGGAGAGGTGTGGAGAGGGGGAACCGGGAGGCCCCCTTGCTTGTGCGAAAGGGCAGACTGGCTCCCTGGCGGCTCTATCTCTCACGATCCCGGCTCCTCTGACGCTGGTACAGCTCCAAAGCCTTGATGATCGTGTCCTCAATCTTCTGCGCGGGCGTCCCCGCGGGAAAGTATTTGCTGATCCGTTCTCTCGGCATACGAAACTGTTCCTTCTGGTTGGGCTTTTCCTCCTGCATGATGGAGAGTATGACTTCTTCACTGAGCTTTCCTTCCTCGGCAAAGCGCCGCATTTTGATGGCCTGTGCATGAGAGGGTGTGCAATCCTCAAGCTTTATCATCTCGTGGAGCATGGTTTGTTCCTTTTCGGGAAGATACGACAGCTCCACGGCGGGACGCATGGCGACTTTGCCCTCGTCTACCATGTCCAGCAGAGGCGGGATAAGGAAAGTGAGGCGGATATAACGACGTATCTGATCTTGGCTTTCACCTACTGTTTTTCCAAGTTCTGCACGTGATGTGGACTTCTGTGCCAGTGGCACAGAAGTTAAATCTGTCCGTTGTCCCTGTCGTTTCATTGCCTCCAGCTTCATCCGGTATGCAAAAGCCTTTTCTGACGGCAGCAGCGTTTCCCTCTGCAAGTTGGAATCTATCATGATAATGATGGCTTCATCATCACTGAGGTCACGCACGAGGCAGGGCATGGTTTCCTTTTGGGCAAGCTCACTTGCCATTTTGCGCCTGTGGCCGGCGATCATTTCATAGCCGCCGTCAGGCTTCTGCCGCACCATGCCGGGGACAAGCACACCGTACTGCCTGATACTGTCGGCCATCTCCATCATGGCTTCATCCATTCTTACCTTGAACGGATGGTTGGGAAAGTCGCTGATCTCGCTCAGCGGGATATCCAGGACGGTTTCTCTTTTTGCGGTATCACGCTCCTCCTGCGTGGTAAACAGGTCATCGAGAGAGGTCAGAAGACTTGATACGTTGCTTTTCCCCAATGTTCATCACCTCCCGTACCAGATTCCGATAAGCCTCCGCCGCGCGCCCTTTGGGATCGTGCAGGAAGATGCTCTTGTCCGCCGTGCTGATCTCTGCCAGCCGCACGGTGGCCGGGATTACGGTATCCATCACAGGCAGGTTTTTCCCATAGTTTTCTTTCACCGATTCAACGATCTCCTTGCGGAAGTTGGTATCGTTGGCCATCGTCAGGAAAACACCGCCGATCTTCAGCTTGGGGTTGATCTGCCGCCTGATGCTTTGGGCTGTACCGATCAGCTCGGTCATGTCCTCGGCGGCCAGGTAATCTGCCTGCACGGGGATCAGAACATAGTCCGATGCGGACAGGGCATTGATGACAAGCATACCGAGAGACGGGCGGCAATCCAGAAGCACATAATCGTAATCCTTCTTCACCTCATCGAGATACTGCCGCAGCACCGTTTCACGACTCATCACATTGACCAGTCCGACCTCGACAGAGGACAGGCTGCGGTTGGCCGGGACATAATCAAAGCCCTCCGCGTGGTGCAGGATTTCCGGGTGCCCGTTTGTTTCGATGCCTGCTACAATGTCATTCATGACATTGGCAAGCGTCAGCGGCATATCATGGGGCTTGCGCTGGCCCAGCATTTTGGTCAGATCGCCCTGCGGGTCCACGTCCAGCAGCAAGACCTTCCTGCCGTTCATGGCCAGACCCGCGCCGATACAATACACGCTGGTGCTTTTGCCGACGCCGCCCTTCTGGTTGGCAACAGAAATGACCTTTGTTTTTGTCATTTGGGTCTCCTCCTTCTTCGTAAATTTAGCCGCTCACATCGGTGAACGGCTATGTAAGGGCATGAAAAAACCGCCTACTCCGAAATAGAATAGGCGGCTTCTTAATAAACAATATAAAAATACAGTGCTTATGGCGGGCGGTCAAATTACGCTTACAGCCAGTTTACTATACTATATGAGCACGTCACAGACAAACGAAAAATGCCGAAATCGGAAAAAGAGCAGATCTATTAAGAAAACAATTCCGAAAAGAGCTCTTAGCTGGTTTCGCAATCTGCAAGCAATAAAAACCACCTGTCAAAAGGCAGGTGGGATAAGAGTACGTAATAAACAGATACCGATATAGGTGTTGAGCTTGTTACTCTACAGCGATTTTGGCAATGAGCTCGTCTACGCAGTCTGTGAAACGGCCCTCGCGGATCAGGCGGTTTTTCAGACGAATGAGGCTTTGGAGTATAAGCCGCAGCTCTTCATTGGTCACCAGGACATAGTATCTTTGCTTCCTCACTGAAATCGCCTCCTTACAATATGAGTATACGCACGGCCTGGGGGATAATCAACGCTGCGATTGCAGCTCTTTCCAGAGCTTCTTATTTATATTCTTATGTCTCTTGGACTTTACGCATATGCCTATGTAATCCCAGCTGACCAGGAAATCTATGAGATACACCTTTGGGACAAGGTTTTTCCGCTTAATACAGAAATGCTTCAGCTTGTTTTTTTCACACCAATTATTCACAGAAGTTGTGTCGTAGCCAGTAAAAGAAGATACTTGCTTTGAAGAAAGGACATCCGGGTACTTTCCCAGCTTTGCCTCATAGAATTTTCGCATGAATTGTATATCATCCTGCGTTAAGGATGTAGGAGCGTTAGTGTTCTTGAACTTCTGATTATAGAATCCGACTGGGGGTTTGTACAATTCAGGATGGACTTCACGATCCTCTAAATAACGAATCACATCTTCGGTATTGATTCGAAACCGTCGAGTTTTCTTGCCGCTGTCCTGGCAAGGGACGAGACCGCTTTCAAGAAGGAAAAGGCAGGTCCTTTTACTAATGTGACAGATCTGATACATCTGCTCCTTTGTCATGTATAAAGGATATGCCGCCAGGATAGTATCATAGGTACTGTTTTCCATGCTATACACCTCTCATCTTTTATGCCAACAGCAGAAGAGCGGTGTTTTTCTCTCCTAAACAGGATTTTCAAACGCTTGAAAACGTTGCGAGAACAGGGCTTGAATTCTCTCCTGATTTCTCTCTTTTCTCTCCAAATTCTCTCCTTTTTCCCGTTTTTGAGGCCATTTTTAGGGCTCACGCCTTGAGTTCGAATTTTCCTTGACGCTATGCGGCTTTGCGGGTAAAAATGCCTTGAAACAAGCGGCTTTGACGGCTCTCTGGGACTTCCAATACGAGGTGCTATTTTCGCCCAATTTCCGCTAAAGTCCGTTCGAGGTACAACACTCGAAATCAGGTAGTCTCGCAAGAGGCTCGTGGGTTCGAATCCCACCCTGTCCGCCACCTATTCTTTCCACTAAAGATGCCACTGGCCGAAAAGCCAGTGGCATCAAGCGTTTCCGGGCTTTTTGAGGGCCGAAAAAACGCATATCGTTCCAAGGATGCCAAAGCCCTGTTTTGCGGCAGTTACAAGACTCGAACTTTGTTTTTTCGGTATATTCCATATATTTGTACAGAAAAGCGCCGTTCTGCGGTTCCGTTTGTCACGGGATTACAGGACGGCGCTTTTTTTATTTTTTGCAGGAAGGAGATCGCTATGTCCAAAAGAAACAGAAAAGAAGAAATCGCACCACTCCCGCCGCCGCGCGTAAGCTACAGGGCGCTGATGCGGCATGAGGATTTGGGACGGGCGCGAGAGCCGCCGGAGAAGCCCGTGTGTACCGAGTCGCTGGTATGCAGGAGCTGCCCCTACCCCGCCCACGGCTTTGTGTGCTGGCCGGGTGACTGTATCCGAAAACAAATGGAGAGCATCCAGAGAGGAGGAAAACAGGACGAGAGTAAATATTTATCAGATCAACCTGGATCGTGATAAGGAGCATGCCGCCTTCCTGTCGCGCGACGCGATGCAGAAGTTTCTCGACAGAACCGAGGTCGATCCGTCCGTTTATGACGAGGTCTTCAACGCGGATCTTGACCCCACGAGTCTGGAGGGACTGTTTGTACAGTTCAACTCAGATTTTCATCCTTTGTTCCGCGGACGATCCATGTCCGTCTCAGACGTGGTGGTGATTGAGCCGGAGGACATTCCCATGCTGGTCGGAGAGATTCACGGCAGACTGCCGGCCGGGGGAAAGTTTTCACAGCAGTTCACTGATTTCATAGCGTACAATCTCAAAATTGAGGAGCTGCGGGAACGGAATATAGACTTTGAGGCGCACGACATGGCGGGGCTGAACATCCCCGCCGTGGAATCGGGTGCCTTTTTCTGTGATGACGTCGGTTTTGAGAAGATCGACTTTGATAAAAGCCTGACCCAAAAGCCCGACAACCTGATGCGCGTGGTCTATGTGGAGCCAAACCGCGAGCCATTTGAAGCGGAGATCTTGCCGGATCTGGAGCATTTGCAGAAAGCCGTGGACGGGTATATTGAGGCCGTTTACCTCGATGACGGCACAATTGTCGTTGCAAACGAAGAGTCAAAGCTAAGGGGTATGGAGGGCAACCGCCGCATAGGGCAGACGATCATTGCCGGTCCCTTCTTTGTCTGCGGTGAAGGCGGTGACGATTTCTGCTCTCTGACGGATGAGGAGGCCGCCCGCGCCATGGAGCTCTTTGCCGAGCCGGAGCAGATCAGTCAGGCTGAAGTCGAGGCGGATATGGGCTTCACCATTATTTCAATAGGATAGGAGTGATGAGATTTGAAGGTTAAACTGAGCAACGGCAGATTCCCGGAGGACGGGAGCGTCGTTGTAACGCTTCCTATTGAAACCGAAGAATACGATCAGGTGATCCGGCAACTCGACAGATTGGGTGTTGGCAGCGCCTGTCTGCGGGACTGCGGCTTTGAAGCTCTGCTGGAAGGCCCGGATGTGATGAACCGTCTTACGGGCGGCGAGGTCAACATTGAGGAGCTGGACTATCTCGCCAAAAGGCTGAACAGCTTTACAGCGTCCGAGCTTGCCACCTACTCCGCACTCGCCCTGAAATATGACCTGACCGATATGACCGATCTTATCAACCTCTGTGACTGCTTTCAGAATGCCTTGATTGTCACGGATTTCTCGGACATGTCGCGTATCGGCCGGTCATATACGCTGACGCAAAACGGCGGCGCTATGGCAGTGGATGAGCTTGAGAAGCTCAATCTTGTCGCTGTAGCTCGGAACCTGTTAAGCGGGAACGCCGGAACGGTTACCCCATATGGTGTCCTCTACGATGAGGGATTCAGCCTGGAGCACATCTATGATGGGGGGATGATTCCGTCGTTCTATTATCGTCAGGGGCTGATGGACGTCCAGGTTATCACAGGAAAGGACCCGGATAACTGCCCTGAATTTACCCTCCCCATGCCGAACCAGCAGATTCTCCGGCACTTGGAACGCCTCGGCTACCAGGAGGGCGACTCGTATAGCATCGTGGTGCTCGGCTCAGAGCTGCCGAGTGATCTGGCGGAAGTCCTGAAGACCCAGGCTGAGGATGTGTTCAGCCTAAACGATACGGTGTCCGCAGTTGCGGCACTGGATACCTCCGAGTATGAAAAGCTGGCTGCCGTGATGCGCTATACAAGCGCGGGAACACTTTCGCGGATTCGGCAGGTGGCGGAAAAGCTGGACATGTTCGAGTATATTCCCGGCGCTCAGGACCCAGACGACGTAGGCCGTGAAATCATCCTGAATTCGGGACATTTTGAGGTAGATCCCAATCTGGAGGAGTATATCGACTACGAATCCTATGGGCTCGACCGCCTGCGCTTCGGCGAAGGAGAATTCAACCCGTTCGGCTATGTCGGCTATACAGGTGATGACCGTCTGTTTTTTGAGCAGGAGCACCAGCAGCAGATGGGAGGCATGTCATGAGGTACGGCCCGGACGATCCCAAGGTGCAGGAAACCTTGACCATCATCCGACAGCTTAACGCCAATCCCTCCCTGCCGAACATGAAGAACTATTTGCAACATGTCGATGCGCTGGACTCGGATGCACATGACAGCCTGCGGCAGATTTTTGAGGATGTATCCACCATGACAGAGGAAGAACTGGACACGCTCGCGGCGGCACTGGATGCGGAATCCATCAACGGTCTGGATGATATGCTACTGATCGAGCAAAGCCTTGACGCCTATACCTTCTGGCCTGATGTGACCACGGACAGGGAACTTGGCGTCTACCTTGTGGAGAGCAACTATGTATGGGCTTCACCGGATATAGCGTCCTATGTGGATTATGCGATGCTGGGCGCAAGCTACTATGCAGCCCATGGAGGCGCGTATGGACCGAAGGGCTACGCGCAGAGAACCGGCGTCGTCGATCCCGTCTTCAAAGCCTTGATCCGAAGCAATGATACCGAAGAACCCGCAATCGCTTTTCTACCTCTCCATGCCAAACAGGTGGGAAAGATCACCGGCCAGTTATCTGTTCGGGATGTCTCGGAAACATATGTTGAAGAACTCCGCTGCGCAAAGCCTGAGCGTCAGGAGCTGGAGCAGATGCCGTATATGGAAGGTCCCAGTCTTCAGGAGGCGAACAGCCTCGCGCACAAGCTCAACGCCATGCGGAAGACAGACGGCGAATACCTCAAGTTCCTCGCGGCGCTGGAGGCAGAGCAGATCAGCACCTTCGCCGGTGCGCTCGCGGTTGCCAATGATCTCGACAATTATACCCGTTTTACCGGCGATCTGGAAGACTACGGCAGAGATGTGCTCAGCCGGATGGGTACACCGCAGCAGGCCATTGACAGCATCGAGGGCTATATGGATATGGAAGACTTCGGACGGGTCATGATGGCGGAGGACGATGTGCGGAAGACGCAGTACGGCCTGATCCGAAAGGATTGGGGCGATGATCTTCCAAAGCCCAAACACATTCTGGAGATCGGAGGACTGACGTGAAAACAAAATATGATCTGCGTCCCGCTTCCCCTGAAGAGGCGGGGCTTTTCTATGCCGCCGATTCTGAGACCGATCTTGCCAACGGCTGCATTGGCCATGTGCGGATGGATTTCGGTCGGGGCGAGGAATTCTGGCATACATGGTGGCCGCGCGGGCCGGAGGAATGGAATTCGCCGGAATTTAAAGAGGAGCTGGGTGAGGTGGTCAGCGAGATGCGGCGGAGCATTCTGAAGGATCTCCGTTCCATGAGCAGCTATTGCTGCAATCACGGCGGCGAGCTCCCCAACGGCAGCTACGGGCGAAGTATTTACGGCTATGTAGCAGAAAGCGAGAGATACCGCTATTGCCTCCGCTGCCTCCCGTACAAGGGAGACTACAACGCCTATCTGACCTGCTATGACAAACAGGTGCAGGAAATGAATCAGGCACAGCAGCAGACGGCAGTCTCAGAAATAGAAATGGGAGGAATGATGTGAATACACCAAACAGAGAATGGATCAAGTTTATGCGGGAACAGTACCCGGTCGGCTCCCGCATCCGGCTGACAGAGATGAACGATCCGTACAGCAAGCTCACACCGGGCAGCGAAGGAACGCTGATGCATATTGATGACATCGGCACTTTCCACGTGAATTGGGATTGCGGCAGTACGCTTGGCCTGGTGATCGGTGAGGATCGTTTTTCGGTTTTACCGCCGCAGACACGGGAGCTGAAGCTGTACATGCCCCTAACCGCCGAGCTCTTTGAGCGGAATTCGTGGGGAGATTTAGAGGACGATCCCATCAATCTCTATGGCGAAGACCTTCGTGGCTATGAGTATCAGATCACAGCGGCGCTGTTGCGGGAGCGGATGCCGGAGGAAAAGGAATGCGGCCTCATGCACTGGTATGACGAAAAGGACAGTGTGGAACAGAAGGTGAGCTCCGCTGTCTTTACCGTGGAGGAGCGCGACCGAAAGCTCTGGGGAGTAGCGGAATGTCAGGTGGTCGGAGAACTCACGTTGGGAGAGATGAACGCCCTGAAGGAGTATATCTCCGGTCAGGCGTCGGATGGCTGGGGCGAGGGCTTCGAGCAGCGGGAGATCAAGGTCGGCGACGGCGCGGAGCTGTATGTGCATCTTTGGAGCTCCGACAACTGGCAGATTCAGACCGAGGCGGAATGCTTCGGACAAGCGCATAGCCAGGGAGGGATGACGCTTGGGTAAGGTAATGCGCGTCTATCTCTGCGGGCAGGACTGGACAAACAGCCATGAGAAAATGTACCTCGACCTGCCTGCTGCGCCCTGGGAGTTGGTGGACGCGATGGAAAAGCTGAATCTCGCCGAGGAAGCCGATCTCTATGTGCAGGCGGAGGAATACTACGATTTTGACTACATTCAGGGCTTCATTCCGGAGAGCACGTCTCTCTCCCAGTTGAACGAGCTCTGCGCCACGCTGAACAGCATGGATGAGATGGATCGCATCGGCTTTCGCGGTCTGCTGCAGAGCAGCGCATTTTTTGACCGCTTCAGTCTCGGCATCGACAAGCTCATGGACATTGCCCAGGCGAAGGGGTGCTATCATATTGCGGAGGATATCTCCAACGATACCCAGCTCGGTCGTTTTCTCTGTTTCAACGGATTTGTTGACGGTATAGGTGAGTTGCCGGAAAAGGTCTATGAGCTGCTGAACTTTGAGAAGATCGGCAAGGATCACCGCATGGCTGAGCATGGTGCTTTCGCGGACGGATGCTACGTTGAGCCGGATGGAGAAATTCTACACAGGGAAATGCATTATGAAATATGTCCTCCCGAATACGTCGTCATGCTGGATGTGATAAACAAGGCGGACATGAACAGTCACTGGCCCCTTGCCCTGCCTGCCGTCCCGGAGGAGATGGACAGCACACTCAGGCACATAGGCGCGGAGAGCTGGGACGAAGCCGTCTGCATCTGCACCGACTGCCAGATACCGCAGCTCATGGAAACCGTCACGCAGACCGGCAATATTGCCACCATCAACCGCTTCGCCGGCATCCTCGAAGGAGTCCCCGCTGAGGATATTACCAAGCTCAAGGCTGTGCTGGAGGTCATGCACTGCGACGATCTCATCACAGCCTCCCTCATCGCCGGAGAGCTGGACAATTACATGCTCTCTGAAAATATCCGAAACCCGGAAGACATGGGCCGCTGGCAGCTTGACTATATGCTGACAAAAGAGGATCAGAGTCTGGTTCTCAAACATATAAACCTTTACGCATACGGCAAGGAAGTGCTGGAGCAGACCAAAAGCGCCGCCATGAGCGTTTACGGCTTGGTAGACCGGAGGGACAACCAGCCCATTCTCACCCCAACGCAGAGCAGTCCCCAAATGACCATGCAGTAAAAAACTGAACAAGACTATGACAAGGGCCGTTTTCCCGACAAGGAGAGCGGCCCTTTTTTCGTTTCCGCGGGAAAACTGCCCGGAAAGGACAAGCATGAACAAAGAAAGTGTTTACGCCTATCTCGAGGGCAACTGCCGCGGGCGAAGACGTTCCATTACTTCTCAGCGTCTGGAGCAGAAGCTGAATCTGAGCGGCAACGAAATCCGCAGGCAGGTCAACGCCCTGCGGCGCGAGGGCCTGCCCATCGCCTCCAGCGGCGACGGGTACTTCTACGCCGAGAATGCCGCCGAGGTCTATGCCACGATCCGCAGCCTCAAAAAGATGCGCCGGGGTCTTGACGCCGCCATTGAGGGGCTGGAGATGGCGCTTGCGAGATTTGGTGATGAATCTTGAACGCGCCATTTCCCTGGGTCGGTGGCAAGGGCAAGCTGTTGTGGATCATCGACGAGCTGGCACCCTACAGCTACGACTGCTTTGTGGACGTCTTCGGCGGCAGCGGGACCGTTCTGCTCAATCGTCCGCTGAAAACAGGCCGCCCGGAGATCTATAACGACCGGGACAGCAATCTCACCAACTTTATGCGGACGCTCCGGCACAGGCCGCTGGCACTGCTGTCAGAGCTGGGCTTCCTGCCCATACATTCCCGCGAGGACTTCATTCTTCTCTGTAAGTTTCTTGACCATAAGGAGGACTATGAGACCTTTGAGGATGAGGAGCTGGCCCTGGCGGATCTCTTCTTCCCGCCGATTGCCGCCAGAATCATCAAGCGCCTGATTCTGAGACACAGCACCCAGACCGACGTCTACCGCGCCGCCGCCTTCTATAAGCGGCAGCGCTGGAGCTTCAACGGCATAGGAGATACCGTCGCCGCCGAACCGATCAATCTGAAAAACTTCTTTAGTCAGATCCGACAGTGTGCCCGCAGATTTCAGGATGTGTTCATCGAGAACATGGACTTTGAACCCCTGATCCGCAGCCGGGACAGGAAGGGCGTCTTCTTTTACTGCGATCCGCCCTACTACGAGGCGGAGAAGTATTACGTCGGCAGCTTTACTGAGGACGACCACCGTCGTTTACATGATGTACTATGCAAGGCAAAAGGTTTCGTCATGGTTTCCTACAACGATTGTTCCTTCATCCGGGAGCTGTATCGGGACTTCTACATTTTCTCCTTTGAGCGTCAGGATTCTCTTTCCCAAAAGAAGGGCAAAAAATATGGCGAACTCATCATGACCAACTATGATCCCAGTTCCTGCGGAACACAGATCACCCTGGCGGCGCAGACCAATCGCTACAAAACCGAAAACATTCCAAATCTATCTATTATTACGGAGGAAAGAACATGAAAACTGAAATGAAACCCAACTCTATGAAAAAGGGGCTCGAGCTTCCGTCCGAACTGCTGGAAAAGACCACGCTGAAGGATGCGAAGCGGATCACTGTCTACGGGAACGAATGCGGTGTCGTCATGATGAACGAGGCCATGACCGCCATGCAGATTATCCGCGCCGTGGACATGCTCAACACCGTGACCCTGGGGCTGATTATGCGCCTGGAAAACGCGGCGAAACTCCATGAGGATCGCTGCCGCAAGATCGCTGTACCGGAGGAACTGCTGGATCTGGCGGGTATCCCCAGGAAAGCGCCGCTGCGCATCTGCGCCGACGAGGGCGAAATCTACATCACGGTCGCGGATGAGGACGATGACGATCCGGTGGACACGCTGCCCTCCTTCCTCCGGGATCTGCTTGACGACTGCGAGCTGGACTTCGGCGCTTTGCGCTGCCTTCTGGAAAGTGAGGAACTGATCCATGAATGAAACGCCGCTGTACACCGGCACGCGAGAGCAGGCGCGGAAAGACGGCCTTGTAAAGCTGTGGCGGGACAGCTTCAAGGCCAATGTGGAATGCAAGATCGCCATTGAAAGCGCGATCCGGCGCAGCTTCGACGGCATGCATCTGGCACACGGCTGCGCCTCCGGCGTACTCGATGAGTTCGGCGCAGAACGGGTAAAGTATGTCCTCGCCGCCACCTTGCAGGACAAGGACTATGACGGGCGGTTCAGCCGCAACAACAAAGCCTGGGGAAAGCAGACGGAGATCGCCTGCGATTCCGCAAACTATGAGTTTGTCGTGAACTCCCACCCGGCTGTCCTGGACGGGTTTATAGACCAGTTCCGTCAGGAGTGTCAGCGGCGGGAAATGGATCACAGCTTCGCGCCTGTGATGATGTGAAGGGAGTGATGCATATGTGCTGAGAATCTGTAATCCACAAAACCATATGAAACGGAGGTAACAATGTATAAGAAAACGAAAAAACTCATAGCCGTGCTCTTCACGCTCATCCTTTGTATGGCGCTCTCAGTCCCGGCCTATGCCAGCGGGGATGTGGCCAGCGCCGTGCAGAGCACCTGGACCGCCGCGTCCGAGCAGATCAAGAGTGTCGTCAACAACGTGGTTTTCCCTGCGCTGGACATGATTCTCGTGATCTTTTTCTTCGTGAAATTAGGCTCCGCTTACTTTGACTATAGGCAAGGAAACCGCTTCGATTGGGCGCCCCCCGCGATCCTGTTTGTCTGCCTGGTCTTCACCCTGACCGCTCCCACCTACATCTGGACCATCATCGGCGCATAAGCTGAGGGCCGCCTGCTTCCCCATATAGGCGGGCTGCCGGACGGAAAGAGGTGATCCTTTGTTTATATGGGACTTTGTTGCCAAGACCGTACTGGACGAGATCATGGACTGGATCTACGGACAGATTATTGGCTTTCTTGGCAACTTTTTTGCTGAAATGGGCGGGATGGGCGTGGAGCTTTTCGAAATGCCCTGGGTGCAGAATATTGTGAGCTTCTTCTCCAATCTGGCATGGGCGCTGTACGGTACCGGTCTGATCGTCGCCTGCTTTGAGTGCGGGATTCAGGCGTCCAGCGGAAAGGCGGACGTCAAGGGAACTGCTCTCAATGCCATCAAAGGCTTCATGGCGGCGGGGCTTTTCAACATTGTTCCGCTTCGGCTGTACGAGCTCGCGATCTCTTTACAAGGTTCCCTGACCCGTGAGATCACCGGCTACGGCAAGCCCATCGGGGAGGTCGCGAATGAGATTCTGGAGAATTTCTCAAAGGTGGAAAAGGTGTCCGATCTCATTACCACCGGCTATTCCGGCTTCGGGACGATCACCAGCGCCATCATGGTCATCTTCTGCATTATCCTCATGGCCTATGCCGTGATCAAGGTGTTCTTTGCCAATCTCAAGCGCGGCGGCATCCTGCTGATCCAGATCGCCGTGGGGAGCCTCTACATGTTCAGTGTCCCCCGCGGCTACCTCGACGGATTCACTCAATGGTGTAAGCAGGTCGTGGGCCTCTGCCTGACAGCCTTTTTGCAGGCAACGATCCTGGTGGCGGGCTTGATGGTGTTCCGGGAAAAGGCGCTGCTGGGTCTGGGCCTCATGCTCTCCGCAGGCGAGATCCCACGCATCGCCGGCGCTTTTGGCATGGACACCAGCACAAGAGCCAATCTCATGAGCGCTGTGTATACCGCGCAGGCCGCGGTCAACACCACCCGAACCGTCGTGCAGGCGGTGACCAAGTGAAAACGATCACCATGGGAAGCCTTTTCGACGGTATTGGCGGTTTCCCGCTGGCAGCAACCCATGCGGGCATCGAACCTGTATGGGCCAGCGAGATCGAGCCTTTCCCCATCGCGGTGACGAAGGCCCGTTTCCCCAACATGCTCCATGTAGGCGACATCACGAAGCTGAACGGCGCGCTGCTCCCACCTGTAGACATTATCTGCGGCGGCAGCCCGTGCCAGGATCTGAGCGTTGCAGGCGCGAGAGCCGGACTCTCCGGCGAGCGCTCCGGCCTCTTCATGGAGCAAATACGAATTGTGAAGGAGATGAGAAATGCGGATAAACTTCGTGGTCGGACAGGTATCGCTGTTCGACCACGATACTGTGTGTGGGAAAACGTCCCTGGAGCCTTCTCCAGCGCAGAGGGAAAGGACTTCCTGGCGGTGCTTCGGGAATTCGTCCAGATTGAGGAACCACAGATGGATGTTGTTAGACCTCCGGCCGGGCGCTGGGAATATGCTGGGGCCGTACTGGGAGTACGATCCTGTGTGGCTTGGGTCACCTGGGACGCTCAATACTTCGGAGTGCCCCAGCGCCGTAAAAGAATCTTCCTTGTCACGGATTTTGCAGGCTACAGCCCCATACAGATATTATTTGACCAGGATCGCCTGCTTGGGAATCCTGCGCCGGGCGGAGGAGCGCGGCAAAGCGCTGCCGCCGCTGTTGGAACAGGCACTGATGAATCAAGCTGGTATTAACAAGCTGCGCCATAATGATAAACGAGTACCTCAAATGCAGGCAGCAGGTTTTTTGCCAGAGTCGTCCTCTACAGCACACAGCGTCGGATTTGAAGAAGGGCTTGCGCCGACGATGAAAGCTGGAGGCAAAAGCGGCGCGGTCATGCTGCCGACGTATTGCCTGAACGATCAGGGCGGGCAGCGCATGGACTTTGCGGAAGATCAAAGCGGCACGCTCCGTGCGCAAAGTCACGGACATGAACCGCTGGTGTTTGAAAACCACGGGATCGACGCCCGTTATACCGGGCCGCATGAAGTCTCGCCCACCATGTCCGCCCGTTACGGCACAGGCGGCAACAATACTCCGCTTGTGGCGAGGGAAACAGCATGGTGCATCACCGGTAACGCTATAGACAGGGAGCCGCAGAACGGCGGAAACGGCCTCGGGATCGACGAGAATATTGCGTTTACTCTGACCGCAACCGATCACCACGCCGTGTTCAGCCGTCAGAGGACAGACCTGTTCAAGCCTGACGAGATAGCAAGTACAGAAAGCGCTCGCCAATATAAGGACGCGACAGATCTGGTACTGGAGGCAGGAGAATCACTGGCGGCTCTGTTGATCCGCCGACTGATGCCGGTCGAGTGCGAACGGCTTCAGGGCTACCCGGACGGATGGACGGACCTGTCCGGCGCGTCGGATTCCGCCCGCTACAAAGCGCTCGGCAATAGCGTGGCCATTCCCTGCGTGGATCGCCTCATGCTGGGCATCGCCGCAGCGTATCAAAAGGGACTGCGCTATGAGCTTCCCCAATGACAGAGGGGAGATGATGCCCGGCGAAGAAGGGCAAACCAAAGAGCAGGTCGCCCCCTCAGATGCGGCCTGCAAAACATACAATATCATGATAGGAGGCTCTATGACAAGAACCAAATCCATGTGGCGCAGAAGGCTGTGTATGCTCTTCTGCGCCATTCTCATTTTCGGCCTGCTGCCGCTGACAGCGTCGGCAGATACCGCGGTCATCAGCTCCGCACCCATGACCTCGTACTTTGAGACCTATACCAGCACCGGTGCCTGGACGGATCTCCAGACACCCGCGCACTGGATCACGGACACAGGCGAAGTTGCCTACTGCCTCCAGACCTCCAAGGACAATCCCTACAACGGCGGCTACTATACCGTCGAGGGCTATGAGTATTACAGCGATTATGTCCTCAACGGCCTGCAGGCGATCCTGGATCACGGTTATCCCGCCACAATCATGGGCTTCTCGGATGAAGAAGCGAGGTACGCAACAGCAAACGCCATAAGGTTTTTTCTTGCGGAGAATTATGCTGACGGCGTACCGCAGTTTTTGAATCTAAATGTCAATGGCGATTGGATTCGCGGGAAATACGGGTATGAGGATTTGTTCCGCTATTCCCTCTATCTCCTGTACATGGCCAGAACCCAGGATATGACCCCGGTTGACGGCGGTACGCTGGATTTTACCCCGGACACGATCACGCTGACCGAAGACCCCAGCGGCCAGTATTTCACCGGTCAGGTCAATCTCACGAAGAACATCTCCGGGAACTACAGCCTTATGGACAACGCACCGGAAGGGACATTGACGATCACCGGTCATACCGGAACGCAGAGCGAGACGCTTACGCTGCAGGTTCCCGCGTCCTTTGCCAATCAGAGCTGTACCCTGTGCGCCTACGGCATGGACGAAGCGCCTGCGGCTGCCCTCTTCTTCTGGGCTCCGGCGGCGGCAAACCAGCAGCGAATCGTCACCTATGTGTTGGACTCCACCAAGAGCATCTTCGTGCGCGGGTTTCTGACGATCAACGCACCCGGCATCACAGAGCGAAACGGCAGCATCCGCATCACAAAGACGGATGAAAGCGGCACTCCGCTCTCCGGCGTCAGCTTCAGCCTCTATGACAGCAACCAGAACCTGATCGACAGCGGCACCACAGACGGCAACGGACAGATCACTTTCTCCGGTCTGGCGCTTGGAGATTACTACTATCAGGAAACCGAAACGCTGTCAGGCTATGTGCTGGATTCGACCATGTACCCCATGACGGTTTCGTCCACCGATCAGGCAACGGAGGTGACCGTCACCAACACGCGCGCATCCGGCAGCATCGTCGTCATGAAGACGGACGCGGATACCGGCGCGGCTCTGCCGGGTGTCCATTTCACCTTGTCGGACTCTCAGGGGAATCTGGTGGACGAGGGTGACACCGGCGCTGACGGCAGCTTGACCTTTGGGCCTCTGCCGCTTGGTACCTATAGTCTGGTGGAAACATCCGCTCCTGGCAGTTATGTTCCGGACAATACTCCGATCTCCGTTACCCTGGACACCAACGGACAAGCCGTCACAAAGAACATCACGAACAGCAAGGCTCTCGGTTCTGTGTCTATCATGAAGACAGATGCAGAAACTGGAGCTGCTTTGAGCGGCGTCCACTTCGCCCTTCTGGATTCGTCAACGCTGGCGATTGCCGAAGGAGATACTGGGAGAGATGGTACACTGCTGTTTTCGGGGATTCCGCTCGGATCGTACACCCTGCGCGAGACTGCAACCGTGAACGGGTATGTACTGGATTCGACGCCAGTCCCGGTGGAGATCACCACAGCCGGACAGACTGTTACCATCAACGCGACGAATGCTCCGGCAAAAGGAGGAATCGCCATCACCAAGACCGATGCGGACACTGGTGCTGTAATCGCGGGCGTCCATTTCGTCCTCTATGACGAAAACAATAATCCTGTTACTGAAGGAGATACTCTGGCTGATGGCACACTGGCGTTTTCAGACCTGCCGCTTGGGACGTACAGCCTGATCGAGACCTATACCCCGACCGGCTATGTTCTGGACAGCACGCCGAGATCCGTCACCATCTCGGAGCATGGGCAGATTGTGGAGATCAGCATCACGAACGGCGCTGCCAGCGCAGGTATCCTCGTTGTCAAGACCGACGCGGAAACTGGGCTGCCTCTGTCGGGAATCCACTTCATCCTGACGGATTCCTCCGGCGCGACGGTCGGAGGAGGCGGGACGGATGAAAACGGTGAACTGAGGTTTTCCGGCCTGCCGCTGGGTACCTATACGCTCACGGAGACTGAAACGCGAAGCGGCTACGTTCTGGACGGCACCCCGATCACTATTACGCTGGACGCCAACGGTCAGACCGTCACGCAGAACATCAGCAATACTCCCGCCCGCGGCTCAGTGTCCGTCATCAAGACCGATGCCGAGACGGGCATACCCCTCGCAGGCGTACATTTTCAACTGCGGGACGAGGCTGGCGCGCTCTGCGCCGAGGGAGATACTGCGGCAGACGGTACGCTGACTCTGCCCAACATCCCTCTCGGCAGCTACACGATCCAGGAGACCACAACCCCGGAAGGTTATGTGCCTGATCCTACGCTCAGAACGGTAAACATCACAGAGGACGGGCAAACCGTGCAGATCACGGTGGAGAACACCCCGATCCGGGGATCGCTGGAGATCATCAAGAAGGACGTGTACGACGAGATCCCCCTCATGGGCGCGGGCTTCCGTCTCTTTGACAGCGCCGGAACGCAGATCGCCGAGGGCTATACCAATGCTGAGGGTAAGCTGAGCTTTGCGGGGCTTGCACAGGGGAACTACACCTTCCGGGAATTCAAGGCGCCCAAAGGATATATTCTGGATGACAGTGTCCATACCTTCACGGTTTCTGATGTCGGCGCGCCGATCACCAAGACTGTCACGAACATGCGCAGGCCCGGTACCCTTATCGTCAAAAAGCAGAACGCAAGCGGCAGCCCTCTTGAAGGAGCTGCTTTTTTGCTGGAGTATTCCACCGATGAGGGCTCAACCTGGAAGCCGGTGTTCTACCGCGCAGGCAATGAGGTCGCGCGCGGTGCCTGCACGACACTCGGGCTCGACGGCGGACAGCTCACCACCGGCGCAGACGGCACGGCAACCTTCACTGGCCTGCGGGCGGATGGGATCGTTCTCTATCGCTTGACAGAAACCAAAGCGCCTCCCGGCATGTCCCTGTTGGGCAGTTCCATTCTGGTCGGTGCCCTCCCTATCGAGTCAGACAACATCTATGCCGAAGACTCCGAGGTCTTCGACAGCAAAGCCTTCCACTATAGGCTGGAGATCACCGCCACGGACGCTTCCCAGTATCGTCTGCCGGAAACCGGCGGCGATGACGGCCTCAAAATTCTTCCCTTTGCCATGATATTCCTGACAGCACCCATCATTTTAACATTCAAATCTAAAAAAGAAGGAGAAATAACCGAATGAGAAGAATACTTTCCATGATTCTTGCCGTGATGCTGCTGTGCAGCCTCACGATTCCCGCCTTTGCGGATTCGACCATTGACCTCACCCAGAGCGGCTCCGTGAACCTCTGGAAATACGACCTGACCTCCGCCCAGGCGGACGGCGTGTGGGACAGCTCCTATGTCTCCACCGGCGTCCGCGATCAAAGCGGCGTTGAAGCGATCCTCGGCGCGAGCGGCAGTTCAAGCGGGTACGCGATTGAAGGGGTTGTGTACACCTATCTCAAGGTGGCCGAGCTCAAGAGCGTAACCGTGACGGATAACAACGTGGAACGCTCTGAGCTGATGTACGGCATCATTAACAATGCGGCCAACACCGCTTTCCTGACGGTCATAGGCGTCAGCGCCAATGACCGCTATGCGGCGGCAGATGAAACCAACGGCGGCGTAACTACCCATTATTACCGCTCCGACACTCTGATCGCCGGCCTCCAGAACGCGCTGTCTGCCAACGCCACTACGGTAAAGAACGCGCTGGAAACCTATGTTGTAAACAACGGCGGCACGGCAATGCCCGCCACAGACGCCAACGGTCACAGTGCTGCCAGCGATCTTCCCCTGGGCTTGTACCTCTTCGTCGAAACCAGCGTCCCCGAGCAGGTAACTTCGACCACCGCGCCCTTCCTGATCAGTATTCCCATGACCTCCACCACCGCCAGCGGCAGCTCATGGATCTACGACGTGGTGGTGTATCCGAAAAACCTGACCGGTCTGCCCACGCTGGACAAGACCGTGAGGGAAGCAAAAACCTCTTCCGGCAAAAACAACGGCAGTGCCGCCATCAACGACGGATACGCGGAATCCGCCACCGCCTCCGCCGGCGACACGGTTGAGTACCAGATCATCAGCACCCTGCCCAGCATCACTTCCGCAGCTTCGTACCTCTCGCAGTACACCTTCGTGGATACCCTGAGTACCAGCATCACCTACAAGAAGAACGATGTCGTGCTGGAGTTCTACAGTGAAGCGGCCTGCACCAATAAGATTGCCACCTGGACCGACGACAGCGAGAAGTTTACGGTGGGCTATACCACGGGTACGAACGGTGAGAGCATCATGACCATCGCCATGACGGCGGCAGGCCTCAACGAGATCAACACCAGCAGCGTCGTCTATACCGGGGCCTCCGCGGTCAACAGCGGATACAGCGACTGCACCCTGCGCATCACCTATGGGGCCACGCTGGATACGGATAACTCCCTCATCCTCGGCGATACCGGAAACCCCAACGAAGTCACCCTGACCTGGAAGCGCAGCAATACCAGCTTCTATGACACGCTGACCGACGATGCTGCGGTCTACAGCTTCGGTCTGGACGTGACCAAGAACTTCTCCGATGGACGTGGCGACGCTACGAAGGTCGAGTTCCTGGTCCAGAACAGTACGGACAACTACTATCTCACTGGCTCCTTCAATACCACGGAGAATATGTGGTATGTGACCGGCAAGACGGCAGATGCAAGCGCCGCCACCCATTTTGTCCCAACTGCGGCGGGCAAGCTGACGGTCAAGGGACTGGAGGATGACACTTACACGCTGACTGAGGTCAAGACGGACAGCGCCTATACGCTGCTCAAGGCTCCCGTGCAGGTGGTCATCTCGAAGAGCGGCGCGACCGTTTCCGCGACTGTGGACGGGAAAGCCGTCAATATGAGCGCCATCGGAACCTCCGGCCATGCGCTGGCACCGTTTACGATCATCAACACCCGCGGCTTCGATCTGCCTCAGACCGGCGGCACCGGCAACTGGATGTTCCCTGTGATCGGCATGGTTATGCTGGCCGCCTGCGTCACCGGCATCGTGATCCTGCTGAAGAAGAAAGGGTCAATCACTTTTTCTGTGGGATGCCGGTAAAGGCATCGAGCAAATGAATTGAATAAAGAAGAGCCATCCGCTAAGATGGGGTACTGTCTTCCCGGA
>CADAUZ010000037.1 GCA_902791215.1 Oscillospiraceae bacterium
TCAAAAGAATTTTTATAGTCATTTCTGACTCTTAAGAACCCTTTTCTTTGGTGCTTATTTAGCATAAGCTGTTCTTACATTGTTCAATTTTCAAGGTACTCTCTGCGCTCGCCTTTCTCGGCGGCAGCTTTGTTATTATATCAAAGCTGTTTGTGTTTGTCAAGAACTTTTTTCAAATTCTTTTGGAATTTTTCCGGAGCTCTTTTCAAATCGCTTGCCCGATCTCTCGGGTGAGCAGCTTTGTTATTATAACGCAGCAGCTTTACTTTGTCAAGAACTTTTTTCGTTTCGCCAGAAACTTTTTTCAAGCTCTTTTGTGACTTCAGCACCCTTCTCTCGAGCGCTCACGTAATATAGCACCGAAAAAGGCAAAAGTCAACACTTTTTTTCATAAATTTGAAAAGATTTTTCCGGTTCTAAATATTGGGCTTTTTTCTGGATATACTACACAACATGTATAAGAATGATATTTTTGGAACAAAGCTTCTCCATCCGCGCCGCGCGCCGGTCTATACCTGTCCGCCGACGCTGCCCTCTCTGCGCGAGATCTTCTCCGCCTGCGCGGATTTTCAGACGCGCACGCTGCGCCTCGGCCTTGCGTCAAACCATATTGTAACCGTCTGCTGGCTGGACGGTCTCGTCTCGTCCCGTATGCTCACGGAGGATGTGATCCGGCCGCTCACGAGTCTTGTGCGCCTGCCGGAGAGTGAAAGCGAACGCCAGAGCCTCCTGCGCATCCTGGCCGGGGCGGTCTACAACTGCTCGGCGCAGTACCGGGAGACTATGGACGAAGTGGTAAACGACCTCACCCACGGCTGCTGTGTGCTGCTGTTTGATGGCTCGGCCCAGGCCGTGAGCTTTGAGGCGCGCTCGGAGACCCAGCGCGCCGTGTCCGAGCCGACGCTGGAGAAGTCCATCAAGGGCGCCAAGGACGCCTTCGTCGAGACCCTGCGGGTAAACACTGCTCTGGTACGCCGTCGGCTGTGTACCCCGAAGCTCAAGCTGGTGGAGTCCACGCTGGGGAGCACGACCGTCACAAAGGTGGCGATGTTCTACCTCGACGGCGCTGCCTCTCCCGATACGGTGTCGGCCCTCGCCGCGCGGCTGGACGCCCTGGAGGCGGACGCGCTGCTTGCGACAGGGCTTTTGGAGGAGGGACTGAGCGACGCGCCCGGCTCCCCCTTCCCCCAGCTATTGCACACCGAGCGGCCCGATCGCTTCGCCCAGTATCTCACGGAGGGGCGCGTGGGCCTGCTGGTGGACGGGCTGCCCATCGGTCTTCTGGGCCCCGTGACCTTTGCCGACTTCATGCGCTGCTCCGGCGACAGCGCCGGCAGCGCGATCATTGCAAGCGCTCTGAGCCTGCTGCGCTGGCTCGCGCTGCTGCTCAGTCTTCTGTTCCCGGCCCTGTACGTGGCGATCGCCCTCTACCACCAGGAGATGATCCCGACGCGCCTGCTGCTGAGCGTCATCGAGGCCAAGCAGCGCGTCCCCTTCTCGACGGCGCTGGAGGTGATCGGCATGCTTTTGAGCTTTGAGCTCTTGCAGGAGGCGGGGCTGCACCTGCCGAACCCCATCGGCGACACGGTGTCCATCATCGGAGCGCTGATCGTCGGCCAGTCGGCGGTGGAGGCGCGGATCGTGTCGCCCATCGCGATCATCGTGGTGGCCTTCGCGGGCATCGCGGGCTATACGCTGCCGAGCCAGGACCTGGGCGCGGCGGTGCGGCTGCTGCGCCTGGGGCTGGTGCTTGCGGCGGTGGCGGCGGGGCTTTTCGGCGTAGGCGCGGCGCTGTGCCTGGTGCTATTGCACCTGGCAGAGATGGACAGCCTGGGCCGCAACTACACGGCGCCGCTCTCCGACGGGGAGCCCCTGCCTCTGACGCGGCTGTTTCTCAAAGGACCGGCGCGTGAGGCAGGCTTTCGTATAGGGAGGCGGTCGCCGTGAAGAAGCTGCTGGCGCTTATTCTCTGTGCCGCCGAGCTGCTCCTCTTTGCCGGGCGAGGCGGCCTGCGGGGAAACTACCGCGAGGTGGAGGAGCTGCTGGTGATCCAGACCATGGGTCTCGACAAGACCCTGGGCGGCGTGACGCTCTCCCTCGCGGCGGCGGGGGACAGCGAGGACAAGGTCGCCCGCATGGAGGCCGACGGCGTGTCGATCTCGGCGGCGATGGAGCGCATCCGGGACTACGCCTATGAGGAGGAGCTGTTCTGCCCCCACATCGGGCGGCTGCTCATCGGGGAAAAGCTGGCGGAGGCCGGGATTGAGAGCACGCTTGCCTATATCTGCCGCTCGCCGGAGCTGCGGCTGGACATGCCGCTGTTTGTGGTGCGCGGCGGCGAGGCCGCCGACGCGGTGATGACCGTCGGCAGCGGGGACAAGGGCATCTGCGATGTCATGCGCATCATCGAGCAGGACGCGAAGCGCCGCGGGGAAAGCGGCCTGACCACCGCGTCCCAGATCCTGCGGGACACGGCGCGCTGCGGCAGCAGCCTCATCTGCGCGCTGGAGCTGGGCCGGGCCAGCGAGAGCACCGAGCCGCCGGACGCGGAGAGCGCCGCGCCCGAGGCGCGCAGCATTGCCCCCATGGGCTACGCGATTTTGCGGGAGGGACGGCTGTGCCGCTATCTGACGCCGGAGCAGGCCGTCGCCGTGGGGCTTTTAATCAACAGGCCGGGCAGGGCAACCGTCGATTTGCGGGATCGGCACGGCGAGGCGGCGGTGCTGGAATTGAATGGCGGCGGCTGCAGGATCCGTCCGGTCTGGGAGGGCGGCATCCTCAAAGGCGTGGACATCGCCTGCCAGGCGCAGGCAAGCCTTCTGGAGCACGGCGGGCGCGGCGCGATGAACGAGGCGGAGGATCTGGACTACCTCACGGCCCGGCTGGAATCGAAGCTGGCGGGCTGGCTCAGCGCCGCGCTGCAGGCCTCGAAGGAGCTCAAGGCGGACTATCTCTGTCTCGCCGAAACGCTGGAGCGAGCCGACCCCGCCGCCTGGAAGGCTCTCGACCGGGACTTCATTGACCTGCTGCCGGAGCTTGAGCTCCAGGTCACGGTCAGCGCAAAGCTTAACCAGATGAACGACATGAAATAAAGGGCGGGTGATCCCATGCAGGAAAACTACAACGCGCGCCAGCTTCTGAGCCTCGGGGCCGTGATCGCGCTGACCCCGGCGCTGCGGCTGTTCCCGGCGCGCGCCGCCGCGATCGCTGGGCGGGCCGGGTGGCTCGCGCCGCTTGTGGCTCTGCCGCTGGCGCTGGTGTGGGCGCGTGCGATGGCGCTGCTGCTTGAGACCATGCAGCCCGGCGAGCAGCTGCCCGACACCCTGCTGCGCCTGGGCGGCAGGCACCTGGGCAAGCCCGCCCTCGCGCTTTTCGCCGCCTGGTGCCTTACCTATGCCGCCTTCGTGCTGCGCTCGGGGGCCGACCGCCTGGTGGGCACGGTCTACCCCGGGGCATCCCCCGCCCTGTTCAGCCAGCTCATGGGTCTTGTTGCCCTCGCCGCCGCGCTTTCCACGCCGCGCAGCTTTGCCCGCATGGGGCGGATGCTGCTGCCGCTGCTGTTCGGCGTGCTGGGGCTGCTGCTGTTTTTCGCGCTGCTGTCGGCGGATTGGAGCAATCTTTTTCCCATCTCGGATGAAGACATTTGGCCCCTTATCAAAACCGCGCCGTTGCCGCTGAATATTGCGGCGGGGTCCGGCACGGCGCTGTGCTTTCTCGCGGGCGGCCTGAAGGAACGCCGCCTCGGCTTTCCGGCGCTGGCCAAATGGTCGGCGCTGCTGTGCGCCGGGCTTTCTGTTCTGAGCGCGGCGGTGATCGGGACCCTCGGCGCGCCGCTGACGGGGCAGCTTGCAAGGCCCTTCTTCGTGCTGGTGCGCACGCTGGTGTTTTTCCGCACGGTGGAGCGCGTGGAGGCGCTGGTGGTGATGCTGTGGATCTTCCCGGACTTTCTGATGACGGCGCTGTTCTTCTGGGCGGGGCAGTACGCCCTGCGCCTGCTGTGCGGCTTTCACCCGGATACGAAAATGCGCCCCCGTCTGGATTTCTCCGAGGGGCGCGTGTTGATCTGGGTCTTTGCCGCGGCGGCGATCGTGCTGGCGCTCTTTCTCGCGCCGACGCCGCGGCAGCTCGAGCGCTGGTCCACGGTCTATATCCCGGCGGCAAACTTCACCTTTGTGTTCGTGTACCTGCCGTTATTATATATTATGGGCAGAAAGTCAGACGCTAAAAAGCGAAAGAGCTTGTAAAAAATCTGTTGTCCCCGCAATGAAAACGGCCTTCGGCGAAAACGCACAATGCCGCGAATTCGCCGAAGGCCTGCAAGTTTCTGTTATCGTTACCGCGCATGACCTGACCGGGGGCATACAGTTTCAGATTCTGTTCCCTTTCCGGCCTTTATTGATGCGCAAAACGCTCCCTTGTCTTCTTCTGGGCCGGGATCGAATCGATCTCGCCGGCAGCGTTGAGGGCCATCTTGGTCATCATCGGGCCTGCGATTTCATAAACCAGCACGCTGAAAAGAACGACGTTTCGGATCAGGGATGCCTCTTTCCCGCCCAGAGACTGCGCCATCACCACCATCCCAAGAGCCACACCGGCCTGCGGAAACAGCGTAATCCCCAGATATTTTCTGACGTTCTCACTGCAGCCCATAATCGCGCTGCTGAAGGAAGCCCCAAAATACTTTCCCAAACACCGGGTCACGATATAGACAAGTCCAATCAAAAGAACCGCCGGATACCGGAAAACACTGAGCTCCAGCCCCGCGCCGCTGATGACAAAGAACGTGGCGAACAGGGGCGCTGTCCATTTGTCTGCCCGGTTCATGATATCTGCCGAGTATTCACTCATATTGCAGAACACGGTTCCCAGCATCATACACACCAAAAGAGAAGAGAAGGATATCTCGATCTCCCCTAGGGGGATTTTGATTGAGGCCAAAGCAATCGTCAGCACAACAAAGCCGATCGAAAGAGACAAACGGTTGGAGTTGGAGAAGAACAGCTTTTCCAGCTCTGTGAGAAGAGCGCCGAGTACCGCTCCAAGAATCAGGGAGCAGATGATCTCCAGAATGGGGTTGACGATGATGGCGTATATGTTCAATTCTCCGCCCTTCAAAGCCTGCGCGATTCCAAAGGATACGGCGAAAATAATAAGCCCTACCGCATCGTCAAGCGCGACGATCGGCAGCAGAAGATCCGTTACTTCACCCTTTGCCTTATACTGCCGGACAACCATCAAAGTGGCCGCGGGTGCAGTAGCTGCGGCGATCGCCCCCAGCGTAATGGCTGCGGAAAGGGGGAGTGTGTCTTCTCCGAAGCAGAAATGCAGTCCGACAAGCGCCAGATCCACCAGTGCAGTAGCCGTTACCGCCTGAATGATTCCGATCGCCGTAGCCTGCTTACCGGTGGCTTTCAGCTGTGACAGCCGAAATTCGTTTCCGATGGCAAACGCAATAAAGCCGAGGGCGGTATTGCTGAGTACCCCAAGACTGTCTACTGCCTCCATGCTGACAAAGCCAAGCCCCGGTATACCCAGTCTTCCAAGGCAGTAAGGCCCCACCAGAAGCCCTGCCAGAAGAAATGCTGTCACATCCGGGAAATGCAGATGGATCAGCTTGAAAACACGGGTCATAAGAAGCCCTGCCAGTAGCGCAGTTGAAGTAGCCAATAAAGTTTCCATGATGAATATGCCTCTTTTCCATTTTTGTAACAGCGCACAGTATAATACGCCGATTCCGAAATTGCCACTGTTTTTTTTGATAAAAAATAGCGGCCCCGCATGAATGCGGAGCCGCAGGACTTTATTTTACTTCTTATCTTTCTTATTAAACAGGTTTTTGAGCTTTTCGCTCGTCCTCGGCTCATCGACGAAGTCCTCCTCGTCGCCGCCGGTCTTGCGCAGGTAGAGCACATAGCCGATCAGGCCGCCGAGGGCCACCACCGCCACCACGAACAGCACCTTCACTGCCGTGCTCACGCCAGTATTGCGGCGGGCGGGCGCGGGGGTGTGTACCGGGGTGGGGGCAACGCTCGCGCTCGGCACCGGGAAACCGGTCGGGCTGGGCGACACCGTGCCGAAGGGTACCGGAGACGGGCTCACGCCGTAAGGCGCGGGAGTCGTACCGACGGGCAGAGGCGTCGGCATCGTCGCGCTTGGGTTCGTCGAGCCGTAGTAGGGCGTGGGAGTGGGCGTCGCGTAGGGGATATTGCTGCGCACGTCGATGGTGTAGGTCGTGCTCATGCCCTCGTAGTTGACGGTGATCTGCTGGCTGCCGGCAGTGGTGGCTACGCGCGGCGAGATGGTGTAGCCGCTGGTGACGGTCTCATAGCCGCCGGTGGTCTGGAGCTGGAGCACGAGGCCGGCGGTGCTGATGGTGTCGCCGACGGTGTAGGAGCGGTTGGCGGGCAGGCTCTGGATGCTCAGGCCCGTCACGCGCCTTGCCTGCTGCACGGCCACGGTGAAGGTGCAGGTCTTGCCCATGAAGCTCACGGTGACGGTCTGGTTGCCAGGGTTGGAGAAATAGGTGGGGCTGCAGGTAAAGCCCTCGCCCACGTCGAGATAGCGGCCGTCGGTGGAGTAGACGCGGATCGTAAGCCCCGCGGTATTGAGGTACTCGCCCACGGTGTAGGAGCTCTTGTTCGGCATGGTCAGCACGCCGATGCCGCGGATCAGTTCCGCCACGGAGTGGACCTTGACCTGATAGCTGGTCTGGTAGCCGCGGTAGTTGACATTGACATCGGCAAGGCCGGAGTTGTTGTAGGATACCGTCTGGGTGGTGACGACAAAGCCGCTGGTGATCGTATCGTAAGTGCCGTCGGTATAGAGCACGCGCAGCTGCAGGCCGGTCGCGTCCACGGCCTCGCCGTCGTTGTAGTCCACCTTGTTCGGCAGCTTGCCGACCGTGACGGAGCGGATGGTCTTGTTCACCCTCGGCGTCGGGGTGGGCGTGGCGGCCGGGCGGTCGGTGATGGTGAAGATCACCGGCTCGGAGTCGGCGTAGGTCTGCTGGCCGTAGCCGCTGCTGACGACGCGGCAGAGATAGGCATAAGTCCCGGCGCGGGAGGTGTTGGGTTTGTACTGGGCGCTGTTGCCGGTGCCGTCCTCAATGGGCGTCCAGTCGTTGCCGAGTCCCATATACCACTGGAAGCTGACGGCGAAGGCGTTGGACACCTTGGCCTCCAGCACGGCGCGGTCGCCGGTGTAGACGCTGGTGCTGCCCGTGATCGTGACAGTCGGGTCAGGCAGCACAGGCACAGCCGCGTGCGGCGCAGGCGTCTGCGTCGGTACATAGGGGGTGGGCGTCGGCTCGGTAAAGCTGGGCACGTTCACCGTAGGCTCCGGCGACGGCGTGCCCGGCGTCTGCACGATGGAGTTGTAAATATCCTCAAAGCTGCCCGTGAAGTTGTCGATCCAGGACTCCGTCATGCCGGTATCGCCCTGCTGCTCATTGCTGGGATCGCTCGGGGTAGTGTCCTGCTGACCGAAGTCGACCCAGGTCTCCTCGACAATGGGCTCCTGCTGGGTGGGTTGCTCGGGCTGTGTCGGCTGCTCTGGCTGAGCAGGCACGTCGGTTGGCTCCGGGCGCTCATTGAGCACGGTCACGCTGCACAGCTTGATAGTCCCGTCCCAGAGGACGAAGAGGTACTCGCCCGCCTGTTTCGGCTTGCCCGTCAGATAGAGGTAATATGTCTCGCGGTCCTTGTCGGCCTCGTCGAGCTCCGGTTCGTCGGGGGCGGGCTGGCCTGCCCTTTCGCGGCGGATCTCGTCGGCGACCCATACGCCGTCCCGGCCATCGGGGACGCGGACCTTCTCCCTGCGCACCTCGTACTTCAGACCCTCGGGCAGGGCATTCTCATCGAGGATCTTGGCGTTTTCTGTGGTCTCCGTAAGACAGATATTGCTCTGCTCACCCACTACGGCGTCATCGAAGAAAACGAGGTTTTCCAGCTGAAAGCTGCTGCCCGAAAGATCGATTTGGCCCTTGTCGGGGTCGATCATGCTGCGCAGGCTCAGGCCCGGGCCGAAGCCGGAGAACCACTCGGCCGGGAAGGGCGGCTCCTGTGCCAGCGCCGCGGGCGCGAGCGACAGCAGCATCAGCAGCGTCAGCGCCAGGGCGATCCATTTCTTTGTTTTCATGTCTTTATCCTTTCCGAGTCCCGGCCAAACGCCGGACTCTCGCAAAAGTGCGGCAACTATGTCAACAAAATCATGGCACAAAAGCCGCCTTTTGTCAACATCATTCCGGCTTGGGAATTTGTACCTTTCAATTTCTATGACGCACGGCATGTCGGTTTTGTTCCCAAAAAAACTTCCGTGTTTTGTTGCAATTGTCCCCGCATGTGGTAAAATAAAGCAAAGCGACTTTAGAAGGAGGGGAACCCCATGGCGTTTACTCCCTGGTATAAGGATATGGTGGTCTACCACATCTGGCCCCGGAGCTTCTGCGACGGCAACGGCGACGGGATCGGCGACCTCTACGGCGTTCTGTACCGGCTCGACTACATCAAGAGTCTGGGCGTGGATGCGATCTGGTTCTCGCCCCTCTACCCCTCCCCGAACGCGGACTGGGGCTACGACATCTCCGACTACATGGACATCCACCCGGACTTCGGCGACCTCAAGGTCTTCAAGCGCGTTTTGAAGGAGGCCCACGACCGCGGCCTGCGCGTGTTCATGGACCTCGTTATAAACCACACCTCGGACGAGCACCCCTGGTTCATCGAGAGCCGCAAGAGCCGCGACAACCCCTACCATAATTATTATTACTGGCGCTCCGGCAAAAGCGGCAGCGGCGGCAGACGCCTCCCCCCCAACAACTGGACCTCGGTCTTCGAGGGCGAGGCATGGGAATATGATTCCAACCTCGATGAATATTACCTGCATCTGTTCGCCAAGAAGCAGCCGGATCTGAACATGGATAATCCGAAGGTGCGCGACGAGGTCAAGCGCATCCTGCGCTTCTGGCTGGACATGGGCGTGGACGGCTTCCGCGAGGATGTGATCACCTTTATCTCCAAGACGCCGGGGCTTCCCAACGCCTATCCGAAGCTTCCGGTGGCAAACGGCCTGCGGCACTACTCCAACCGCCCGGCGGTTCACGACTACCTCAAGGAGTTCAAGCACGACGTTCTGAGCCAGTACGACTGCTTCATCGTGGGCGAAAGCCCCATGACCGACGCCGAGACCGCCCTGCGCTACGTGACCGAGGGGCCGAACCAGGTGCTCGACGAGATGATCGCCTTTTCCCACATGGAGGCCGACTGCTTCATGACGGACATGATCCGCCGCCCGTTCAACCTTTTGAAAATGAAGAAGGCCTTCTCCGAGTGGCAGTATAAGCTCGCGGGTCGGGGCTGGAACGCCCTGTACATCGAAAACCATGACCACCCGCGCATCATCAGCCGTTACGGCAGCGAAAAGTACCGCACGGAAAGCGGCAAGATGCTGGCGGCCATGTACATGCTGCAGAAGGGCACGCCCTTCATCTACCAGGGCCAGGAGATCGGCATGACCAACATGCCCCTGCCGGAGCTTGACATGTACAAGGACGTGAACACCTTCAACTCCGCGCGCATTCTGTCCAAGATCCTGCCGCAGAAGAAGGTGCTCTCCCTCATTCAGGAGGGCACGCGCGAAAACGCCCGCACCCCCATGCAGTGGGACGACGGGCCCAACGCGGGCTTCACCACCGGCAGGCCCTGGTTCTTCGTCAACGGCAACTACTACGAGGTCAATGTCCGCACCGAGGAGAAGGACCCCAACTCCCTGCTGAACTTCTACCGCAAGCTCATCGCCTTCCGCAAGGCCACCCCGGTGGTGCTGCGCGGCGACTACCGGGAGCTCTACCCCCACGACAGGAACTTCTACGTCTATGAACGCCGCCTCTTCGAGCAGAGGCTTCTCGTGGTGTGCAGCTTCTCGAGCGAGCTGCAGCGCTTCACCGCGCCCGACGACATCAATCTCGACAAGTGGCGTCTGGTCCTGAAAAACTACGAGACCTGCTTCACCATCGGCAACGGCTTTACCGCGAGACCGTATGAGATGCGGGTTTACATACTGGAGTAAAGTGAAAAGTGGAAAGTGAAGAGTGAAAATAGATAATTGGAAACGAACCCTTGCGGTGCCCAGAGAAAGTAATTGAAGGCAGAACCTGTTTTAATCGTGCCGCAGCAACGGTACAAGAGAGGGGCGACGCCCTTCCATAAACGTGCCAAGTCCCTTTAGGGAGCATGCCTTCACTTTCCACTTTTCACTTTTCACTTTCATCATTGGAGGTTTTCCATTTGACTACACTACACGAAAGCGCCTGGGCGAAGCTGAACATCTCCCTGGATGTGGCCGACAGGCGCGCGGACGGTTACCACGATATGACCATGGTCATGCAGACCGTGTCCCTGTGCGACAGCGTGGACATCAGCTTCAACGACACCGGGCGCGTACAGGCAAAGACCAACCTGAGCTTTGTGCCGGGCGACGCCAGAAACCTCGCCGTGAAGGCGGCGCTCTGCTACCTGCATGCCGTCGGGCTCGAGGGCCAGGGTATGCTCATCGCCCTCGACAAAAAGGTTCCGGTCGGCGCGGGTATGGGCGGCGGCTCGTCCGACGCAGCGGCGGTGCTGCGTGCCCTGAACCGGCATTATGCGGCCCTCTCGCCCGAGCAGCTGGAGACGCTGTCGGCGGAGGTGGGGTCCGACGTGCCCTTCTGTGTGCGCGGCGGTACGGCCCTCGCCACCGGGCGCGGGGAAAAGCTGGAAAGCCTGCCGGACCTGCCAGCCTGCGACTTCATCATCTGCAAGCCGGATTTCTCCGTCTCCACGCCGGAGCTTTTTAAAAAACTCGACCAGTGCGTCGCCCGCTGCCACCCGGACACCGCCGGGATCGTGAACGCCCTTCACGACGGCGATCTCGAGCAGATCTGCCGCCGGATGTACAACGTTTTCGAGGACGTGGACGACCGCCGCATGCGCACCGTGCGGGAGATCAAAGGCAGGCTCCTGGACCACGGCGCCCTGGGCGCTGTGATGACGGGCACGGGCTCGGCGGTCTTCGGCGTGTTCCGTCCCGGCGCCGCCCCGGACGCGGCAGTCAACGAGCTGCGCCGGGAATACGGCTTCTGCGAAAAGGCAGCGTGCGTGGGCCGGACGAACTGAACAAACGGTTTAATAATGATCAAAACCGCCCATACTGTATGTGATTTCATACAGGAGGGCGGTTTTCATGTTTACGGATAAGAGCAGACATTTGTACATCTGGGAGCTGGCGGGACTCATTGCGCTGTGCTTCCTGCTGCTGTCGGGCGTTTGGGCCGAGGGGCGGCAGGCCTCGATAGCCGGGAGCCTTGTGCGCCTGCATGTGCTGGCGGTGTCGGACGCGCCGGAGGAGCAGGCGGTGAAGCTCCGGGTGCGGGACGCGGTTCTGTCCCTGCTTGCCCCGAAGCTTGCGGGCGTACAGAGCGCCGATGAGGCCGGGGAGGTCCTGGCCGACAGTCTGCCCCTCATCCGGGCCGCCGCGCTGGAGGCTGCCGAGGGCCGCCCGGTGCGCGTGAGTCTCGCCGAGGAGCGCTACCCCACGCGGGACTACGCGGGCTTTTCCCTGCCCGCCGGGCGCTATCGCTCCCTGCGCGTGGTGCTGGGCGAGGGCCAGGGTCACAACTGGTGGTGCGTGGTGTTCCCTCCCGTGTGCCTCTCGGCGGCGGAGCAGGAGGCCATGCAGCCGGTCATGAATCCCGACGACTACGCCCTCATCACAAGGGAGGACGGCTGGGAGATCCGCTTCCGGATCGTAGAGCTGTGGGGAAAGCTTTTCAATATCTCCTTCCGTGCGGATTGAACCTTACCGCCTTCGTGCAGCACCCGCGGGGCGGGAACGGCGGCGGGGGCGGCGGAAAACGTCCCGGAGGCGGCGGGCCGAACATCGGCGGCGGAGGGGGCGGCGGAAATGGCCTGCCGTGCCGGTCGTTCTGCACGCGCTCCCATACCCGCTCAAAGGGACGCAGGCGTTTTTCCCAGTCCCGGTCAAAATTTTTGTTCATGGAACATCACCGCTTCATCCTATGCCCGCTCTTGCAAAGCTGTGAAAAATATGCGATAATTGCGAAAAAGCATGAACATACACGGAGGGAAAAACGATGGCGAGATTTTTCATGGCCGGTACCAATCTTCTGGGCGGCACGGCGATCATCCGCGGCCGCGATGCCGAGCATGTGCGGGTCCTGCGCCTGCGCCCGGGCGAAGACCTGGTGATCTGCGACGGCGAGGGCACCGATTACAAGTGCCGCCTGGTCTACGCGGACAAGGAGCAGGCCGAGGCGGAGGTGATCGAGGTCGTCAAGTGCCCGGCCGAGCCGAGCGTCAAGGTCACGCTGTTGTGCGGGCTGCCCAAGGGGGAGCGCGTGGACTACATCATCCAGAAGGGCGTGGAGGCCGGCGCGTATGAGATCCTGTTTTTCGACTGCAACCGCTGTGTAGCCAAGCCCGAAGATCCGACGAAAAAGCTGGAGCGCTGGCAGCGCATCGCCGAGGAGGCCGCCAAGCAGTCCGGCCGCGGCATCATCCCGAAGGTCGGCTGGGCAGGGGAATTTCACGACGCGCTGGATATCGCGGTGAAGAAGGACCTCGGCCTTTTCATGTACGAGACCGGGGAGCGCGAGTCCCTGAACACGGTGCTTGACGCCCACAAGGACTTAGCCACAGCCGCCATCATTACCGGCCCCGAGGGCGGCTTTGCCGAGTTTGAAGCGAAACTCGCCAGACTCTGCGGCCTGCACGTCTGCTCCATGGGCGAGCGCATCCTGCGCTGCGAGACCGCGCCCATCGTCGCCCTCACGGCGACGATGTACGCAACAGGCAACCTCGCGTAAAAGATAAAGGTGGAAAGCGGAGTAACAACTATAAACTCCACTTTCCACTTTCCACTTTCCACTTTTCTCTTTTCACTTTCAGATATAAAAACCGCCCCGGGACAGCTCCCGCGGCAGCAGCGAAAAAGTATTTAAAATACGAAATGACCCTTGACCGCAGCGATTTTTTTCCGTTCGCCTCTTCAGCAGTCAAGGGTCATTTCATTGAATTCTTGATATCTAACATCGTGGTTACCTCTCTTTCGGCTTATTTCGGAGCACTGCCTCGCCAACGGGACCATTTTCTCCAGCTCACAACATTTGATCGTTTCACGATATTCCCGAATGTGGGATGAACAAGGTGGCTGTTGTCCTCCTGTGTATTTTGGGCCTGCAGTGCGCTCCCCATGTTTGATCGCTCCGATCTTCGATCCGGGGATAGAGGAAAGTGAAATTTGTTTATTTCTCTTTCTGGTTATAATATAGCAGACGGACCCCCGTTTTGCAAGATGGGATAGTACCCGAATTGAAGCGCCCGTTTTTATGTAAGCTTCACAAAAATACTTCAAATTTTCAATTTCTGTCCCGCATTCTATTGACATTTTGACGAAATTAACATATAGTGGTAGCGTTGTGCGGCGCAAAAATGACCGCCCCGGTTTCGTACCGGGGCGGTCGATTGTTTTCAGTACACGTCTTCCACGATCCGCGTGGGGGGCTGCTCGAGAATCTCGGGGTGCTGGAAGATATAGCGCCATGCCTGGAAGGCCTGGGCCCAGTAGTGGCCGTCGGTGGTGCGCTCGTCGATGGTAAACTTGCAGTCGATGTACTTGTGGTCGACCATGTTGCCGTGGCGGTCCAGCTCGTAGGCGTGGCGCTTGGCGCCGAAGGCGATGAACACCGGCAGGGTGCCGAAGTTGTAGATGTGGTGGAAGACCGGGCGGATGCGCAGGGAGCCCAGATCCGTGATGATCAGCGAGCCGTGGAAGGGGCTTGCCTCCAGCAGGCTCTGGGGCAGCAGGTCAAAGTAGTCCAGGATGCGCAGGATCTGGATGACAAAGCGCAGCAGGAAGCGCGGCAGGCGCGCCAGGGCGTCGGCCACATCTTCGGTGTTGT
Organism: Oscillospiraceae bacterium; assembly: GCA_902791215.1. Classification (GTDB taxonomy): domain Bacteria; phylum Bacillota; class Clostridia; order Oscillospirales; family Oscillospiraceae; genus Limivicinus. The sequence continues at coordinate 13,955 of CADAUZ010000037.1, forward strand.
TGTTCTCCTCGGTGGCCTTGACCTCGTCGATTTTCTCGTTCATCTTGCGGTAGACATCGAAGATGGTGTCTGTCGGTTCAAAATGGATCTTGATGCTGGTCTCGGTGGCGTCGATGGAGAGGGCGCGCTTGACGGTCATGACGACGGTGATGTCGTTGCCGGCATAGATACGGCGGCCGGCCACATAGCGGTTGAGGCCCGGCAGCATGGACACGATGCGGATATAGGCGGCGATCAGGAAGTGCAAAAAGCCTATGCCCTTGTATCCGTCCACACGCAGACGGCGCAGGCGGCGGTCGACATCGGTGATCTCCATGCTCTCCTCGTAGAGATTGAGCGCGTCGTTGCGGGTCGCCATGATATAGGGCATGAATTTGGTATACGCGGGCAGGGAGCGCAGCAGCCGTCCGTCCTTGCGGTCCCCGAAGCGGCGTCTGTCATTTTTGGCCATGGCAAGTAACTCCTTGTTCTATATTTCAAATTCTTAAAGCATCAAAACCTTACCCGCATTATACAGGCAAACGGCGTCCATGGCAAGCCCCGTCCGTTAAAATAGGCAGAAAAAGTACAATGACGGTTAGTCCCGGCTAAGGTCTTGCAAAAAAACTGCCATGATGGTATCTTATTAATATCAATCCGCAAAGGAGCTGATCTTGTGCATTTACAGGAATCGGGCGAAATGTATCTGGAGACAATCCACATTCTCTCCCAGCGCGGCAAGGGCGTGCGCGCGGTGGATGTGGCGGAGTATATGGGCTTTTCCAAGCCGAGCGTGAGCCGCGCGGTGGGTCTTCTGCGTTCCGGCGGCTACCTGGAGCTGGACGAAAACGGCTTTCTGGTGCTGACCGACGAGGGCAAATACGTGGCCAACCGCACCTATGAGCGGCACTTGTTCTTCACGAATTTCTTCACCTCCATCGGCGTGAGCCGTGAGACGGCGGAGGACGACGCCTGCAAAATCGAGCACGACATCAGCGACGAGACCTTCCAGGCCATGAAGCGCTACGTGAAGGAACAGCGGGAAAAGGCGTAATCTGACAGCGAAACAAAGCGGGCGAATCCATACGGATTCGCCCGGCTTTTTATTTTGCAAAGCTTATCTGTTATTGTACTTCTCGATGGCGATCTTGAGGATGTCGATGGCGCGGGCGATGTCGGGGGCGTTGATGGTATAAGCCAGGCGCACCTCGTTGACGCCGCGGCCGGGGGTGGCGTAGAAGGGCTCGCCGCAGGCAAAGAGGACGGTCTCGCCGTTGTCGTTGAACTCGTTCAAAAGCCACATTTGGAACTTGTCCGCGTCGTCCACCGGCAGAGCGCACATCACATAGAACGCGCCTCTCGGGGTGTCGCAGATAACACCGGGGATCTCCTTGAGCTTTTTAACCATGGTGTCGCGGCGCAGGCGGTACTCGTCGCGCACGACCTCGAAGTAGCCGGGGTCCATGTGGTAGAGGGCGGCGGCGGCGATCTGGTCGACGGTGGCGGAGGCCAGGCGGCACTGGCACCACTTCATGGCCTCGCCCATAAACTCCGCGTTATGGGAGATGACGCAGCCCACGCGCGCGCCGCAGGCGGAAAAGCGCTTGGAGATGGAGTCGATGACCACCACGTTCTGCTCGTAACCGGGGAACTGAAGGGCGCTCAGAAGCGGCTCGCCCGCATAGACGAACTCACGGTATACCTCGTCGCAGATGAGGAAGAGGTCGTGTTCTTTCGCAATATCCAGCATGAGCTTGAGCTCGTCCGGCGTGAGGATGGTGCCGGTGGGGTTGCCGGGGTTTGTGACAAAGATGGCACGGGTGTGCTCGTTGATGCAGGCCTCGACCCGGGCGCGGTCGGCGTAGAAGTAGCCCTCCTCCACCTTGGTGGGGATGGGGCGGACCGAGGCTCCCGCGAGGGTGACGGAGGTCGCGTAGTTGGGATAGAAGGGCTCGGGGATGATGACCTCGTCCCCGTCGTCGAGGATGGTGGCGAAGACCATCTGCAGCGCCTCGCTGCCGCCGCTGGTGGCAAGGATCTCGTCGCGCGTAAGCTCCACGCCGATGCGCGCAAAGTAGCCGCGCACCGCGTCGAGATAGGCGGGCATGCCGCCGGAGGGGGCATAGGACACGACCTTGTCGGCGTAACCCCGCAGGGCATCGAAGAAAGGGGCGGGGGTCTCCACATCGGGCTGGCCGATATTCAGGTGATATATTTTAATGCCGCGCTCCTTGACCTTATCCGCGTAGGGATTGAATTTCCGCATAGGCGAAAGGCCGCAGCGCTCCATTTTGGACGAAAGCTTCATACAGATCGCTCCTTTGGCTTTGATTTGAGTATTTTAGCATCTTTGGTGGGAATATGCAAGAGTTTAAAGCGCTTGCCTCTCCTTCCCGTATTTGCTAAAATAGAATCACCAATTTTACGGACGGAGAAAAAACATGCTTCGATTTGTGATCGGCAGGGCCGGGGCGGGCAAGACCGCGGCCCTCATCCGGGAGATACGGGAAAACATGCTGCGCGGTGTGGGCGGGAATATCCTGCTGGTGCCGGAGCAGTACAGCCATGAGGCCGAGCGGGAGCTGTGCCGCGTGTGCGGGGACAGTCTGTCCCTCTATGCCGAGGTGCTGAGCTTTTCGGGCCTTGCCCGGACGCTTGAGACAAAGCGCGGCGGGGCGGCGGCCCCCTGGCTCGACCAGGGCGGCAGGATGCTGTGCATGGCCCTGGCTCTGCAGAGCGTGGGCGCAAGGCTCAAGGTCTACGGCGCCGCCCAGCGCCGGCCCGAGATGCAGGCCATGCTCTTAAAGGCCGTGGACGAGCTCAAGACCGCCCGCATCAGCGCCGAAGCTTTATACACAGCCGCGGCTGCCTGCCCGGACGGACTCGGAGACAAGCTCACGGACCTGGCCCTGATGCTGGACGCCTTCGACGCGGTGGTGGCAAACGGCAGGGCAGACCCCGCCGACCGCCTCACCATGCTGGCGCAAGCCATTGACGCGGGGGGACTCGACGCTTCCGCGAAGGTCTTTGTCGACGGCTTCATCGACTTTACCCGCCAGGAGCAGGAGGTGCTGTGCGCCATGCTGCGGCAGGGGGTACAGCTCACCGTGTGCCTGACGCTGGACGATCTATACGGTGAGAACGAAATCTTCGCCCTCTCCCGCCGGGCCGCCCTCGCCCTGCAGGACGCGGCGGAGGAGCTGGGGCAGGCCGTGCAGGTGACAAAGCTTGAAAGCGCCGACGACAGCGCCCTGCGCTTTTTTGCCGAGCACATGTTTGACTATACGGACGCCGCCTTTGAAGGCGAAGCGCCCGTCCGCCTCCTGCGCGCCCGGAGCATGAGCGCCGAATGCGAGCAGGCCGCGGCCCTCTGTCTCACGCTCGTGCGGGACGGGGGCTGCCGCTGGCGGGACATCGCCATCGTGGCTCGGGGCTTTGAGGATTACCGTGGCACGCTCGAGAGCGTGTTCCGGCATTACAGCGTGCCGCTCTTTACCGCCTCGCGCTCCGACCTCATGGCAAAGCCCCTGCCCGCGATGATCGCCTGCACCTATGAGATTCTCGAGGGCGGATGGGCCCTGGACGATATGGTGAGCTATCTGCGCACGGGGCTTGCGGGCCTCGCGGAAAAAGAGTGCGACGAGCTGGAGAGCTACCTTTTCAAATGGCAGCTGCGCGGCAGCGCCTGGACACGCCGCGGCGACTGGCGGCAGCACCCGGACGGCTACGGGGGAGAGTACACCCCCGAGGTCGAAGAGCGCCTGGAGCGCATCAATGCCCTGCGCCGTAAAGTGGCAGGCCCTCTCCGCGCCTTCGAGAAGGCTGCAAAGGAAGCGGAGACCGCCACCGCCCAGGCGAAAGCCCTCGCGGGATTGTTCGCCGATCTCAGGCTGCCCGAGACCCTGAGCCGCCGGGCGGAGGAGCTGCAGGCCCTGGGCCGGGACAAGAGCGCCGCCGAGTACCGCCAGCTCTGGGAGCTCACGGTCAACGCCCTGGAGCAGTGCGACGGCATCCTGGGCGACAGCATCCTGGACTACACGCAGTTTGGACGGCTCTTCACCCTGATGCTCTCCAAATACGACATCGGCACCATCCCCGTCTCGCTCGACCGCGTGACCGCCGGGGACTTTGACCGCAACCGCCGTCGGGACATCAAACACCTGATCGTCCTGGGGGCCTCCGACAGCCGTCTGCCCATGGCGGAGGAGGCCGGAGGCATCTTCTCCCTCGATGAGCGCGAGCGCCTTTTGTCTCTGGACATTGCCCTCGGCCCCGGCGGCGACAGCGAGCTCTGGCGCGAGTTTGCGCTGATCTACTATACCCTGACCCTGCCCTCGGAGAGCCTGAGCCTTCTGTGCCCCGCGCAGGACGCGGACGGCGCGGAGCTGCGCCCCGCCTTTGTCTTCCGCCGCGCGCAGAGTCTCTTTCATATTGAACCGGAGAGCGCCGACCTCACGGACGCGCGCATGTCCGCGCCTGCCCCGGCCCTGGGTCTGGCCGCCGAGGCCATCCACGGCGGCGGCGGGCGGGAGCAGGCGGCAGCGGAGTATTTTAATAAGAATGCCCCCGCAAGGGCGGCGGCGCTGAAAGCCGCCTCAGAGCTTACGCGCGGGAGCCTGTCCCGCGACGGCGTCACGCGGCTTTACGGTAAGCGCCTGCGTTTAAGCGCCTCGCGGGTGGAGAAGTTTGCCTCCTGCCGCTTTGCCTATTTCTGCCAGTACGGTCTGAAGGCAAAGCCTCACATGCCCGCGGGCTTCCAGCCGCCGGAGATGGGCACCTTCATGCACTATGTACTGGAAAACGTGGCCCGGGAGGCGGGCGGGCGCGGCGGCTTCCGGAAGATCACCGATGCGGAGCTGGAAGCCCTGACCGACCAATATGTTGAAGCCTACATCCACGACGAGCTCAACGACTTTCAGGAGAAGTCCAGCCGCTTCATATATCTTTTCAAGCGTCTGCGGGAAAATGTCCGGCGCGTGGTGAAGGACATGGCGGAGGAGCTGCGCGTGTCGGACTTTGTGCCCCTGGACTTTGAGCTGGACTTTTCCAAGGCGCAGGACATCCCGCCCATCGAGCTCGGCGGCGACACAGACGCCCTGTCCCTCATCGGCGTGGCCGACCGGGTGGACGGCTGGCTGCACGAGGGTAAGCTGTACCTGCGCGTGGTGGACTACAAGACCGGGCACAAGGAGTTCTCCCTGTCCGAAGTTTTGCAGGGGATGAATTTACAGATGCTGCTCTACCTCTTCACCCTCTCGGACGGCGGTGCCAAGCGCTACGGTCACGAGATCGTCCCTGCCGGGGTGATGTACATTCCGGCCCGCGCCCCCATGCTCAACGCCGACGCCGCCATGGACTCAGACGCGGTAAAGACCGAGCGGAGCAAGGAGCTTCGCCGCAGCGGCCTTCTGCTGGATAACGAGGCGCTCAAGGAGGCCTGGGAGCACGGAAACGAGAAGCGCTACATCCCCATCAAGATCCGCTACGGCAAGCCCGTGCCGGACAGCCTTGCAAGCCTTGAGCGCCTGGGCCTTCTCGACCGGCACATCCGCCGCACCCTCTCCGGTATGGCAAAAGAGCTGCGCGCCGGGAGCATCACCGCCGACCCCTTTTTCCGCAGCCAGAGCGACAACGCCTGCCTGCGCTGCGACTACCGCGGCGCCTGCCGTTTCCAGGAGGGACGCGGCGGGGAGAAGAGCCGCTTTTTGCCCAAATACAGCCCGGCGGAGGTCTGGGCTATGATGGAGGAGGGAGAGACCAATGGCTGAATTTAAGCCCACCGCGTCCCAGCAGGCGGCTATCGACACGCGCGGCTGCGCCGTGCTGGTGTCCGCCGGTGCCGGCAGCGGCAAGACCCGCGTGCTGACCGAGCGGCTCATGGCGTACATCACCGACCCCCGCTCCCCCGCCGACATCGACAGCTTCCTCATCATCACCTATACCCGCGCCGCCGCGGGGGAGCTGCGCGGCAGGATCACAGAGGAGCTTTCCCGCCGCCTGTCGAACGACCCCCACAACGCCCGGCTCAGACGCCAGAGCGCCCTGATCCGCCGCGCCCAGATCGGCACCATTCACAGCTTCTGCGCGGACTTGCTGCGGGAGAACTGTGAGGCGGCAAAGCTCTCCCCGGACTTCAAGATCCTCGACGAGGAGCGGGCCGACGCCATGCGCCAAAGCTGCCTCGACCGGGTGCTGGAGGACGCCTACACGGGCATTGAGAACGATCCCGATTTTCAGCTGCTCGCCGACACCGTGGGCGAGGGGCGGGACGATAGCGCCCTCGCGGAGCTGATCCTGGAGCTGCACACCAAGATGCAGTGCCACGCCTTCCCCGCCGCCTGGGCCGAACAGCAGACCAAGGCCCTCAGCGAGACCCACGCCGACGCGGGCGACACCGTCTGGGGTCAGGAGCTGTTATCCTGGCTTGCCCGCCTCGCCGCCCACTGGAGCCGGGAGCTGGACGCGCTGATCGCCGCCATGCGGGAGTACCCCGCGATCCAGACCGCTTATGCCGAACACTACGAGGGCATTGCCGCCCAGGTGCGGGAAATCGGGCGCTCAGCCCCTCTCGGCTGGGACAAGGTTTCGGCGCTGCTGCCGCTGAGCGTTCCCCGCCTGCCGACGCTGAAAAACACACCGGACGAGGAGCTCACGGACTATCTCAAAAAGCGGCGCACGGCCTGTATCGACGATTTCAAGAGCGCGGGAAAACTCTTTGCCAATCCCTCCGAGACGCTTTTGAAGGACATGGCCGACACCGCCCCCGCCATGCGGGCGCTTTTGAAGCTGACGCTGGATTTCGATAAAGCCTATGCCCGCGACAAGCAGAGCCGGGGCCTCGTTGACTACAGCGATCTCGAGCACAAGGCTGCCGCCCTGCTGATGAATCCAGACGGCACTTCCACCGCCCTCGCCGCGCGGCTTTCCGGTCGCTATACCGAGGTGATGGTGGACGAGTACCAGGATGTCAGCCGCGTGCAGGACGCCATTTTCTCCGCCGTGTCCGACGAGGGGAAACGCCTCTTTCTGGTGGGTGATGTCAAGCAGTCCATCTACCGCTTTCGCCTGGCCGATCCCGCGATCTTCAACGAAAAGTATAAATTCTACGCCGAGCCGGATTCCGGCGCAAAGCGCATCCTGCTGCGGGAAAACTTCCGCTCCCGGCGGGAGGTCCTGGACGCCGCCAACGCGGTCTTCTCCTGCTGCATGTCGGAAACCCTCGGCGATGTGGACTATGACGCCGACGCCGCCCTCGTCCACGGTGCGATCTACTATGAGGGCGAAGTCCCCAAGCCCGAGCTTTTGTTATACGAGCTGCCGGAAAGTGACCCGGAGGACAGCCCCGACAAGACCGCACTCGAGGCCTCCTTCACCGCCCGGCAGATCAGAGCCCTGGTCCGGTCCGGGGCAGCGGTCACGGACGGGGCGGGCACGCGGCCCATGGATTACGGCGACATTGCCATTCTCCTGCGCTCCCCCGGCAAGACCGGCGGCGTCTACCGCGAAGCCCTCATGAATCTGGGCATCCCCGTGGGCAGCGCCCAGGGCAGCGGCTTTTTCGAGACGCCGGAGGTGTCGCTTGTCCTCGCCATGCTCACGGTCATGGATAACCCCCATAAGGACATCCCGCTCATCGCGGTGCTGCGCTCGGCGGCCTTCGGCTTCACGCCGGACGAATTGTCTTTTATCCGTGCCTCCGACCGGGACGCGGACTTCTATACCGCCCTCGAAGCTGCGGGGGAGACAAACGACAAGTGCCGTGCGTTTTTGACCCTGCTCTCCGCTCTTCGTGCCGAGGCCACCGACCTGAGCGCCGCCGAGACCGTGTGGCTCGTGATCGAAAGGCTCGACCTTCTCGCCCTGTGCAGCGCCATGGACGACGGGGCGCGGCGGCGGGAAAACCTGATGGCCCTGGCCGAGCTTGCCGAGGGCTTTGAGAGCACCGGCTACCGCGGCCTGCACCGCCTGTCCCTCTGGCTCCAGGCGCTGGCGAGCAAGGGTCAGGAGCCGAACATCGCCCCCGGCACGGGAAGGGCCGTACAGATTCTCTCCATTCACCGCTCCAAGGGGCTGGAGTACCCGGTGGTGTTTCTCTGTGAGGCGGCGCGGCGCTTCAACACCCGCGAGCGCAGCGCGACCGTGCTGGTACACCCGGTGCTGGGCCTCGGCCCGCGGGTGGTGGATCTGCAAAACCGCGTGCGCTATCCGTCCCTTGCCCGCCTCGCCATTGCCAAGCGACAGGCGCGGGAAGACCAGAGCGAGGAAATGCGTCTGCTCTATGTTGCCCTGACGCGGGCCAAGGAGCGGCTTTTCGTAGTGGGCGCCTGCAAAGATGCGGAGAAAACGCTGGAAAAGGCCGCGGCCCTGGCCCATCCCCCCATCGCGCCGGAGACGCTGATGGGCGCGTCGAACTATCTGAGCTGGCTTTTGTGCGCGTGCCTTGCCGACGGGGAGGAGCATTTTAAAATCCGCGTCTGCCGCGACGGCGACGAAATTGCTCCGACCGCCGAGGAAACGCGCGAAACCGTCCCCGCCGATCCTGAGGCGGCGAAGGAGCTGGAACGCAGGCTCGCCTTTGTCTACCCCCATCAGGCGGCGGTGGAGCTGCCGTCCAAGGTGACGGCCACGGAATTGAAGGGCCGCTACGAACGCGACCCGGACGCGGAGGATTTATTAAAACCGAAGTCCTGGAGCTTCCGCATGCCTACTCTCGGCGAGGGGGAGCGCGGCCTGACCGCGACGGAAAAGGGCGTGGCAACCCACCTGGTGCTGCAGTACATGGACTTTGCCAAAGCCGTGTCCCGCGCCGGGATCAGGGCGGAGGTGGAGCGCCTGTGCGCCGCCCGCTTCTTATCGAAGCGCGAGGCGGAGGCGGTGAACATTGCCGCCATCGAAAGGCTCTTCCGCTCGGAGCTCGGAAAACGCATGCTCAAAGCCGAAAAGCCCCTGCGGGAGTTTCGCTTCTCGCTGCTCCTTGACGCCGGGCGCCTCTACCCCGGCACCGAAGGCGAGCAGCTTCTCCTCCAGGGCGTGGTGGACTGCTGCCTGGAGGAGGACGGGGCACTCGTCATCATCGACTACAAGACCGACAACGTGCGCACGGAGGAAGAAATCGCCGCCCGCGCCGCCCTCTACCGCGGCCAGCTCCTGGCCTACGCCGAGGCACTGTCCCGCATTTTCCAAAAGCCCGTGAAGGAGGGCGTGCTCTTTTTCCTCGCGCCGGGCAGAGAGGTGCAGGTGATTTAAGGCAATACCGCATAATTCGGCGAGAGCGAATCCTGAGAAAAAATGGGTTCTGACGATGGCAGTTTTTTGCAGGAATACTTTGTGTATTTCAAGTTGTGCGGTGTTGCCTTAACAAAAGGGAGCTGAGAAAAAGTCCCGCTGTCATTGTAGGAGCCGACGCCCCCGGCGGCCCGCGCGGAACAACTCCAAATAAAACAAGCAGCCCCCGGCGAAAACGTATGATGTTACGTATTCGCCGGGGGAAAAAATATATTTTGGGCTTTTCACAGCCGGGCCGCCGGGGGCGTCGGCCCCTACGGTGCTTATTTCAGGCTGCTGTTTTCACAGCTTTTCTGCAACATATTAAGGCAACACCGCACAATACGCCTGCGGCATCTTCCGGAAAATTTGTGTCCTGATTTCGTCACTTTTTCTTGAGGTACACAAAGTACATCTGCGAATCTGCTCTTGCCGCATTATGCGGTGTTGCCTTAAATTATTCCACGCTGATCATGTAGTAGTACACCGGCTGGCCGCCGTTGACTACGCTGATCTCCGCCTCTGGGAAGCCCCCGGTGAGCACCGCCGCCACGCTGTCGGCGGCGCTTTCCTCCACGCCCTCGCCGTAGTAGACGGTGATGAACTCGGGATCATACTGGGAGAAAGCGCCGTTGAGCTCCTCCAAAAGCGCATCCTCGCTCTTAAAGCTGCCGAGCAGGGCTCCGTCGAGCAGGGCCAGATACTCGCCCGCGTGGATGTCGTGACCGTCAAAGTCGGAGTCGCGGGCAGCATAAGTCACCATCGCGGTGTGGACCTTGGCGGCGGCCTCCTTCATGGCCTCGACGATGGGCTCCTCGTTTTCGTCGATGTTGAAATTCAAAAGCGCCGAAATGCCCTGCGGCACGGTCCTGGTCGGGATGACGATGACGCGCTTGTCGCGGCAGAGCTCCGCGCTCTGCTCGGCCGCCATGATGATGTTCTTGTTGTTCGGCAGGACGAAGACCGTCTCGGCGGGGGTGCGGTTGATCTCCCGCAGGATATCGTCGGTGGAGGGGTTCATGGTCTGCCCGCCGGTGACGACGCGGTCCGCGCCCAGTTCCTTGAAGAGATTCTGCATGCCCTCGCCCGCCGCCACGACCACCGCGCCGAACTGCTTTTCGGGGGCGGCGTACTCCGGCTCCGCGGGGGCGTTTTCCATGGCCTCCAGCTCCTGCTCGACCTTTTCCAGATCGTCGGTGCTGATGACCGCCACGCCGGCCTTCTGCTGCTCGGCCTGGGTGACCATGTTCTCGATCTTGGCAAGCTCGAGTGTGCCGTACTTCTGGCTCTCCGTCAGGGCCACGCCCGGGGTGTCGGTGTGGACATGGACCTTGAAGATCTCGTCGTCGTCGCTGATGACAAGGCTGTCGCCGATGCTGCCGAGATAGGCGCGCAGCGGCTCGAGATCGACGTTGGGATCGTTCTTGCGCACGATGTAGACCGTGTCGAAGGCGAAGGTGATCACGTCCTGGACGCCTTCCTTTTCAAAGACGCGGCCGCTTCCCTCCACGACCTCCTCGATGCGCATCTGGTCCTGGGGGGCAAAGACCTCCCCGCGCAGGGATGCCAGCATCGCCTTGAGGATGACCATATAGCCCATGCCGCCCGCGTCCACGACGCCTGCCTTTTTGAGCACGGGGTTCATGTTGACGGTGTCGGCCAGGGCCTCGTCGCCGGCATATATCGCGGCCTCCAGGGTCTTCTCCAGTCCCTCGTCATTTTCGGCTGCCTTGACGGCGGCCTCGGAGGCGAGGCGGGAGACGGTGAGGATAGTGCCCTCGGCGGGCTTCATGACGGCCTTGTAGGCGGCGTTCACGCCCTCCTGCATGGCGGCGGCAAAGCTCTTGGCGTCAGCCTCGTGCAGGCCCTTGAGCTTTTTGGAGATGCCGCGAAACAGCAGGCTCAAAATGACGCCGGAGTTGCCGCGGGCAGCGCGCAGAAGCGCGGAGGCCACGCAGTCGGCGGCGGCGGTGACGGTGGGAAAGTCGTTCTTTCTCAGCTCCAAGGCGGCCTTTTCCATGGTCAGACCCATGTTGGTGCCGGTGTCGCCGTCCGGAACGGGGAAGACGTTCAGGTCGTTGATTGTCTGGATGTTTGCTTGCAGCGCGGCGTAGGCGCACAGGATGCACTCCTTGAAGGCCGCGGCGTTTATCATATCTCTCAAGTGTCTGTTCCTCGCTTATCCGATGATCGTATCGATGAACACGTCGACGCGGCGCACGGGCACGCCCGCGGATTTGGACAGCTTGTAGCTGACCTCGTTCATGATGCTTCTGGCCACGGCGCTCATGTTCACGCCGTGATCCACGCCGATGTGCAGCTCGAGCGAAATGGCGCCGTCGTCCTCAAAATGCACGGTCACGCCCTTGGACATGGACTCCCTGCGCAGCAGCTGCCACGCGCCGCCGTCCTTACTGCGTCCGATCATGCCCTTGACGCCGAAGCAGCTCGTCGCCGCCACGCCCGCAAGATAGGTCAGGACCTCGCTTGTGATGCTGATCGTACCCTTTTCGTTGGTGATGTTAACCACTCGATGGGCGCCTCCTTTCGTATCGCTTTCGGGTCTGCGCAGCTATCCGCGCAAACCGGCTTGTTATTATACTATAGATATAGGGAAAAGACAAGGTTTTTTATTCGTCCAGCTTGAGCACCGCCAGAAACGCCTCCGTCGGGATGGAGACCGTGCCGAGCTGGCGCATCTTCTTTTTGCCTTCCTTCTGCTTTTCCAGCAGCTTCTTCTTTCTCGTGATGTCGCCGCCGTAGCACTTGGCCAGCACGTCCTTGCGCATGGCGCGCACGGTCTCGCGGGCGATGATCTTGCCGCCGATGGCCGCCTGGATGGGTACCTCGAAGAGCTGGCGCGGAATGTTCTCCTGCAGCTTTTCGCAGAGCTTGCGGGCGCGGGGGTATGCCTTTTCGCGGTGCGCGATGAAGCTCAGGGCGTCCACCTGGTCGCCGTTTAAGAGCATGTCCACCTTTACAAGGTCCGAAAGCTTGTACTCGGAAAGCTCATAGTCGAGCGACGCATAGCCCTTGGTGCGGGCCTTGAGGGTGTCGAAGAAATCGTAGATGATCTCGTTGAGGGGCATCTCATAGTGAAGCTCCACCAGGCGCTGATCGAGGTAAGTCATGTTTTTGTACTCGCCGCGCCGGTCCTGGCAGAGCGGCATGATGTTGCCCACAAATTCGTTGGGCGTGATGATGGAGACCTTGACGTAAGGCTCGTAGGCCTCGGCGATGGACGGGACGTCCGGGTAGTTGTGGGGGTTATCCACCATGACCTCCGAGCCGTCGGTCTTGACGACCTTGTAGATGACGGAGGGGAGCGTCGTCACAAGCTCTAGGTCAAACTCGCGCTCGAGGCGCTCCTGGATGATCTCCATGTGGAGCATGCCCAGAAAGCCGCAGCGGAAACCGAAGCCCAGGGCCACGGAGCTTTCCGGCTCGTAGGAGAGGGAGGCGTCGTTGAGTTTCAGCTTGTCCAGCGCGTCGCGCAGATCGGGGTACTTGGAGCCGTCCTCGGTGTAGATGCCGCAGAATACCATGGGCCGCGCGGGGCGGTAGCCGGGCAGAGCCTCGGCGGCGGGGTTCAGGGCATCGGTGACGGTGTCGCCCACCTGGGTGTCGGCAACATTTTTGATGCTCGCGGTGAAGTAGCCCACGTCGCCCGCACTCAGCTCGTCACAGGGCTCAAGGCCGATGGGGCGCAGATGCCCGACCTCCACCACCTTGTACCTTGCGCCGGTGCCCATGAGCTTGATCTCGCTGTCGCGGCGGATCGTGCCGTCGATGAGGCGCATGAAGACGATGACGCCGCGGTAGTTGTCGTACTGACTGTCGAAAATCAGGGCCTTGAGCGGCGCGTCAGGATCGCCCGAGGGGGCCGGGACGTTTGCGACAATGTCCTCGAGCACGGCGTCGATGTTGATGCCGGCCTTGGCGCTGATCTCGGGAGCGTCCATGGCGGGCAGGCCGATGATCTCCTCGATCTCCTCCTTGACACGTTTGGGGTCGGCGGCGGGCAGGTCGATCTTGTTGACCACAGGTAAAATTTCCAGATTGTTGTCGAGGGCCAGATAGGTGTTGGAGAGGGTCTGGGCCTCCACGCCCTGGGAGGCGTCCACCACCAGCACGGCGCCCTCGCAGGCGGCGAGGGAGCGGGAGACCTCGTAGTTGAAGTCCACATGGCCCGGCGTGTCAATGAGGTTGAGGGTATAGGTCTCCCCGTCGGAGGCCTTGTAGCTCAGGCCCACGGCGCGGGCCTTGATGGTGATGCCGCGCTCGCGCTCGAGGTCCATGTTGTCGAGGATCTGGTCCTCCATGATGCGCTCCTCCACCGCGCCGCACTTTTCGATGAGGCGGTCGGAGAGGGTGGACTTGCCGTGGTCGATGTGGGCAATGATGGAAAAATTGCGTATATTCTTCTGGTCGATCATCGGTTTTGCTCCTTTAACGCGTATTCATTGAGGGAGCTGCTGGCTTCGTCAATCAGGCCGCGCAGCTTTTCCAGATATTTTTCCGCCGTTTCGGCGGCGTTCTGCGCAGCGTCGGGCAGCTCGCTTCGGCCGAGCAGGTAGTCCGCGCTCACGCCGTAGTAGTCGCAGGCGCGGCAGACAAAGCTCAGGCCCGGCTCGCGCGCGCCGTTTTCGTAGTGGCTCAAAAGCGCCTGGCTGATGCCGAGCTCGGCGGCTGCCGTGCGCTGGTTGATGTTCCGCTCCTTCCGCAGGGCGGAAAGGGTCTCGGGAAAGCTCCTATCCATAATGTTTCCTCTTGTCGTTCCGTTTTGATTACAGCCTGTATATTATATCCGGGAGTGTCTTCTTTGTAAATAGAAAATCTTGAAATCCTGCTGCAATCGTGTTATCCTTATTCTGTTGGAACAAAAATAAAAATGGAGGGAAAATCCATGTTTGAAAATCTCGTAGAAATCCTCAAAGCCAATCCCCGCAAGATCGTCTACACCGAGGGCACCGACGCCCGCATCCTTGAGTCCGCCGCGCGCCTGAAGAAGGACGGCTTCCTCACTCCCGTGCTCGTCGGCAATGTCGATGAAGTCAAGGCAGCAGCCGCCAAGGGCGGCTTCGACATCGAGGGCCTGGAGATCCTCGACCCCGCCACCTATCCCGATATGGACAAGTTCGTCGACGATTTCGTCGCACTGCGCAAGGGCAAGGCCACGCCCGAGGACGCCCGCGCCATGCTCATGAAGTCCAACTACTTCGGCACCATGCTGGTGAAAGAGGGTCTGGCCGACTCCCTGCTCGGCGGCGCCACCTACTCCACCGCCGACACCGTGCGTCCCGCCCTGCAGCTCGTCAAGACCAAGAAAGGCGCAAACCTCGTCTCCTCCTGCTTCATCCTCTCCCGCGGCGATGAGATGATCGCCATGGGCGACTGCGCCATCAACATCTCCTACGAGGACAAGAAGGACAAGGACGGCAACGTCGTCCTGACCGCCGCCCAGCAGGTGGCCGAGGTCGCCGTGGAGACCGCCCGCACCGCCAAGGTCTTCGGCATCGACCCCAAGATTGCGATGCTCTCCTTCTCCACCAAGGGCTCCGGCAAGGGCCCCGGCCCTGAGCTCATGCGCAACGCCACCGCCATCGTCAAGGAGACCCACCCCGAGCTCGCCTGCGACGGCGAGATGCAGTTTGACGCGGCTGTCAGCCCCACCGTCGGCCAGCTCAAGTTCCCCGGCAGCTCCGTTGCGGGCTACGCCAACACCTTCATTTTCCCCGAGATCCAGTCCGGCAACATCGGCTACAAGATCGCCCAGCGTCTCGGCGGCTACATGGCCTTCGGTCCCATCCTGCAGGGCCTGAACGCCCCCATCAACGACCTCTCCCGCGGCTGCAACGCCGAGGAAGTCTACCTCATGAGCATCATCACCGCCGCGCTGGTATAAGCTTTCCTGTTCGCTCCGGTCCTTCCGTAGGGGCGCTTCACGAAGCGCCCGAACAAATCCGGAACAAATTCAAAATATCTGAAAGGCGAATTCGTTCTATAATCACGAATTCGCCTTTCTTGACCAAAACGTTTTTGGGGAAACATCCGCCTGCCCTGCGGGCGGCACGGGCGCTTCGTGAAGCGCCCCTACAAAATTTCCCCGGAGGGCTGATCGCATGACGCATGAACGCTACATGTCCCTTGCTCTGGAACTGGCAAGGGAAGCATATGACCACGGCGAGGTCCCCGTCGGGGCCGTTGTCGTCGGGCCGGACGGGCAGATCCTCGGCCGGGGACGCAACCGGCGGCAGGGGTCCGGCGACGCCACCGCTCACGCGGAGATCGAGGCCATACGGGAGGCATGCAAAGCTCTCGGCGACTGGCGGCTCGAGGGCTGCGCGCTCTATGTCACGCTCGAGCCCTGCCCCATGTGCGCCGGGGCGATCATCAACGCCCGCGTACCGGTCGTGGTTTTCGGTGCGCGCGAGGCGCTCTCCGGTTCCTGCGGCAGCGTCATCGACCTGTTCTATGAGCGCTACGGCCACCGCCCACAGGTCTGGGCCGGGGTGCTGGAGGCCGACTGTGCCGCCCTGCTGCGGGAGTTCTTTCAAGCGAAGCGTTAAGAAGTGACAATTCATTAACATTGCACATTTCCTCTTGCAAAATGTGTTATAATCCTGTACAATTTGATAGATGTAGAGACCCTGTTTTCCCCGACTATTACCTTCTGGAGGAAACGTTATGAAACACAACCTGGAAAAGAAGTTCAGTACCTTTGACCTTGCGCTGGTCCTGGCACTGATTGCTGTGCTGCTGATCAACATTCTCGTCAGCCGCAGTCTGCCCGCGCCCGGCATGCGCAAGGCCTCCAAGAACGCGGTCACCGTCACCGGCACCGCGCCCGGCAAGGTCGGCGACGTGACGGTCGAGGTCACCGCCGACAAGGACAATATCTATTCCCTCGCCGTAACCGAGCAGAACGAGACCCCGGGCATCGGCTCGCTCGCGGTCGAGCAGCTGCCCGCCGCCATCGTGGGGGCAAACTCCCTCGCGGTCGACTCCGTCTCCTCCGCCACCGTGACGAGTGAGGCCATCAAGACCGCCGCCGCTGCGGCGCTCGAGTCAGCGGGCTTTGATCCCGCCGCCTTCGGCTATGTCGCCCCCGAGCCCGAGCCCGAGGTTGAGATCGCCGCACCCGTGGCCGCCGAGGACGGCAAGGTCACCGCCACCGGCAAGGGCACCGGCATCGACGGCGACGTCGTTGTCGAGATCGTCGCCGACGCGAACACCATCTACGAGGTCAACATTCTCCAGCAGAACGAGACCCCGGGCATCGGCTCCGTCGCGGTCGAGAAGCTCCCCGCCGCCATCGTCGAGGCAAACTCCATCGCGGTCGACGGCATCTCAGGTGCGACCGTGACCAGCACCGCCATCAAGACCGCCATCACCGAGGCCCTGAGCTCCGCGGGCTTTGATCCGGCAAACTTCGGCGCGGGCGAAGCTGCCCCTGCAGCGGAACCGGCTCCCGCCGAGACCGCCGCGCCTGCTGCCGCAGAAGAAGCGGCTCCCGCCGAGATTCCCGAGGGTGCCTCCACCGCCCAGGCCCAGGCCAACGGCATCGACGGCCCCATCGTCGTTGAGGTCACCGCCGACGCCGACAAGATCTACGCGGTCAACATTCTCTCCCAGAACGAGACTCCGGGCATCGGCTCCGTAGCCGTTGAAAAGCTCCCCGGCGCGATTGTGGAAGCTAACTCCGCGGATATCGACGGCATCACCGGCGCCACCGTCTCCAGCACCGCCATCAAGACCGCCGTCACCGAGGCTCTGGAAGCCATCCGGTCCGGCGCTCCCGCCGAGGAAGCGGCTCCTGTTGAGGAAGCGGCTCCCGCCGAGCCTGCTGCCGCCGAGGAACCCGCCCCGAAGGCTGAGCTTCCCGCCCCCGTTGTCGGCGAAGACGGCAAAGTCACCGCCTACGGCAGAAGCCTCGGCAAGGTCGGCGACGTGACCGTTGAGGTCGTGGCCGACGAGAACACCATCTATTCCGTCACCGTCACCGAGCAGAACGAGACCGCGGGCATCGGCTCCCGCGCCGTGGAGGAGATCCCCGCCGCGATCGTGGCGGCAAACTCCGTGGATGTGGACGCCGTCTCCGGCGCGACCATCACTACCGACGCCATTCGTGCCGCCGTGGCCTGGGCCCTCAGAGACACGCCCTTCGGCAAGACCGAAGCCGCGACCGTTGAGCAGGCTCCCGTTGAAGAAGCCCCGGTCGAGCCGGGCGAGCCCGTCAGGTCCGTTGGCAGAAGCGTCGGCAAGAATGGCGACGTGGTGGTGGAGGTCCTGGCTGACCGCTGCACCATCTACGAGGTCAACGTGCTGGAGCACAACGAGACCCAGGGCGTGGGCTCCGTCGCCGTTGACCGCATCCCCGCCGCGATCGTGGCGGCAAACAGCATCGACGTCGACGCCGTAACCGGCGCGACCGTCACCACCGACGCCATCCGCGCCGCCGTCGCCAAGGCGCTCCGAGACGCTCCCTTCGGTCAGGCGGCTGAGGAAGCCGCCCCCGCCGCCGAGGAAGCCCCCATCGGCTCCGCCGTTCTGGAGTCCACTGTGGACGGCAAAAACGGCCCCATCGTTGTCGATGTCGTTGTGGAAAACGGCGTCATTACCAAGGTGGAAGTCCGTCAGCACAGCGAGACCCAGGGTGTCGGTTCCGTCGCCGTCGACTGGATGCCCGGCCGCATCGTCGAGGCAAACTCCGTTGACGTCGACGGCGTGACCGGCGCGACGATTACGTCCGACGCCATCAAGACTGCCGTCGCCGAGGCACTCGGCAAGGCCGCATAATCGCATATCAGCCCTCATCTCCGGCAGCGCAAGCTGCCGGAGATTTCTATACGCATTGCGTATAGTTTCAATTGACTTTGCCCCCGGGTATACGTTATAATTTTTATATGGTTCGACAGCTTTTCAGTTTGTCGGAAAACGGAGACATTCCGATTATTACGAAGGAGGAAAGACATGAAGAAGTACCTATCCCTGATGCTGGCAGTCCTGATGCTCCTGTCGCTGGCCGTCCCCGTTTACGCGGACGAGCCCGCCACCGCGCAGGGCGAGGGCAACGGCATCGACGGCAAGATCGTCGTCGAGGTCAAGGCCGACGCGGAAAAGATCTATGAGGTCAACATCCTCGAACAGAACGAGACCCCGGGCATCGGCTCCGTGGCCGTTGAAAAGCTCCCCGGCGCGATCGTCGAGGCAAACTCCCTCGAGGTTGACGGCATCACCGGCGCCACCGTTTCCAGCACCGCCATCAAGACCGCCGTCACCGAAGCCCTGACCTCTATGGGCTTTGACCCCGCCGCCTACGCGGGCGCTGCCGCTCCCGCTGCGGAAGCTGCCCCCGCAGAGAAGGAAGCCGTCACCCTTGACTGCGACGTGGTCGTGGTGGGTGCCGGCGGCGCGGGCATGACCGCCGCCATCACCGCCTCCGATGAGGGCGCAAACGTCATCATCCTTGAGAGCACCAGCTTCCCCGGCGGCAACTCCGTCCGCTCCACCGGCGGCATGAACGCCGGTCCCACCGAG
>CADAUZ010000038.1 GCA_902791215.1 Oscillospiraceae bacterium
AAGATCAGAAATCGGTTTGATGTTTGGCATCATGCTCAACTCCTTCCCAAATTCAGTATATCCAAACCTGCTGTAAAATTCAACATCAAATTTTACACATTACGTCTTTTTTCAGAAGGTTTTTTTGCAGCGGCGCACAAGAAGGTTATTTTTCACTCTGATTTCATAACTATTGGCTGATATAAGTCGGTGAAAATACTGTAAAATGGCCGGAATGAAAACCCATTTTCTGGAATCCTGCTCTGGAGCGATTGGCGCATTCAAAACCGATCCTTTGTTCGATGGTCTGTTTCCTATTGCCTGATTTGCCCAACAAGGGGAAAAACGAAAGAAGTCAGGGACAGACGTGTTGCCTTGCTGTCCCTGACTTCGTGTTGATATTAGATTTCTTTCATCGTGCTGTCCATCAGCACATCCATCATGATCTTTGCGCCGAGCCTGAATGCATAACAGAAGGTTTCGCAATCGGTCAGGACATTGACCTCACGCTGGGCGGTCATATATACTTCAAACTGCTCTTTCTGCTTCTCTGTGAATGTGTCAAGCAGGGCATCCCCAGCTTTCACAGCATCGTTCAACGCCTTGGCGTATTGGCTGCCCTTTTTGAAGCTGCGCTCACTGGGATGGATGTCGCCCATGTAGAGGTCTTCAAGAACTTGCATTCTCAGCACCCCCTCAACAATAGACGAGTTCGTTTAACACGATCTCTTCCGCACGGCTATGGATACTGTTCATGCGCTGTACCCACTCCATTTGATCTGCCGCTTTGAGCGCTTCGGTTGCACCCTCCTGCTGGGCCATCTGCCGGGTGAGCAGTTCTATCCGTTCTTTGCAGGCGCAGTCAATCTCGCTCAGGTGCTGAAACAGTTTGCCAGAGAGAAGCATCGTGTTGAACAGGATCGGCCGATGCTCCTGCAAATACCGCTTCCGCATCCGGCCATATTTTCCGATGGAATAATGTCCCGGCTCTTCGTCTTTGAGATCAGGAATATAATAATCACCGACCTGCATATATGTTCCGCCGTTCTGCTCGAAAAAGGACTGTGCTTTCATGGATCATACCTCCCATAATTGGTTTTGAAACTTGTTAGCATAAGATCATTCGGTTTTTCTCTCTGCCTTGACTTGAAGATGCTCTTCCAATCCTGTCAGACAGCTACCAAATAATTTTTGCGTCAAAACTCTCTTATGGGTGCTGGCATGGGCGTCGGCCCCTACGGTGTTGATATTACTGTGTTCTTGATGAAGGGGACCTTTTTCACAGCCCCTTTGCAGCTATGCTTATTTCTGTTCTCTGATGATCCTGACGCATTCGATCATGCTCATGACCATCAGCGGCATGAAGATCATGGACGAATATTCGTTGAAGGCGAAGGGCTCGCGGATGATGCCGGAGATGAAGAGGCTGAACACGAACAGCACGAACAGACCGTAGTAGGGGACCGTGGCGCGGTGGTTGAGCTTGCCGTTTGTCAGAAACTCCAGATCCTCGGTAAAGACCTTGCAGTCGGAGTCCAGCGTGCCGGTCATGAACAGGATGCCGGAGATGATGAAGATCACGCAGGGAATGAAGGAGGCGATGTTTTTGGCAAGGTTAAAGCTCATGATCACATCCTGGTACATCCACGACACCGCCATCCATACGAAGGCCAGCACCGTCGGCAGGATCATGGTCCCGGCGATGTACTCGCGCATGGTGCGGCCTTTGGAGATGTGGGCAAGCCACCTCGACACCGTCGGCGTCCAGGACAAAAACCAGAAGATCCAGCTTGCCGCCGTGGCGCCGTTAAAGTATTCCTTCCAGAAGACCCCGGTGATGGAGCCGGTGATGGGGCTGAATTTGAAATCGGTGAGCGGGGTGGACAGCACCGCGAGAAACGCGAAGAAGAACACCAGGAACGCAAGTCTCGACATGCCCTTGAGCAGATTGTTGCGGGCGGAGATCATGGCCACCATCACCGTGATGGCGGCGAGCATGAATTTCATGCCGGGGAAGTTGAGGCCGATGAAGCGGGCCACGGTGTTCATGCCGGTCCAGAGCGAGATGGACATGCCCAGGACCGTGGAGAGCATGGCGGCGAGCTTGCCGATTTTCGAGTCCATGTGCCGCATGTACCACAGGCCCATCACGGAGTACATGGCCCAGACGGGCGCGCCGTTGAGAAGCGCCACCATCGTGACGGACTCTGTCGGGTTCAGGCCCTGCTGCACGTAGCCCACCAGGTCGCCCGGCGCGTACATGAGCGCAACGCCCGTACCCGCGACGAAAACGCCCGCGATCCACACGCCGAGGGACCACGGGGCCTCATTGGTGTGGTTGTCAAGCTCGATGCGTTTTCCGTTTCTGTCCCTGCTTTTGCAGGCAATGAACAGCCCAAGGCACAGCACGATGCACAGTACCGTCGTCACCGCGCCGACCATGTATACGATTTGATTGAATAGGTTCATAATGATTATCTTCTTTCTTCAAACTCCCGACCCTGAGCAGTGTTCCGGCACGGGTATGTCGGGCGTTAGCATATCACAACTGAAAGGAATAAGCAAGTTCTTTCACATTCTACCACAGTAAAGCGCGCCTGACAATTATAAAAGCGTATATATTGAAAAAAGGATATATTTATGGTATATTGCATCAAGTGATTGAAACAGATACCGGGGGAAGGACACTTGAGATTCAAAAAGTTTTCCGAAAGAAAATGGTATAACGGCGCGGTGGTGGCCTGCATCGGCGTGGCCTTCTATGTGCTGCTGACCAACCTGAGCTCGGTCACGTCGTACCTGAGCTGGTTTATCGGCAGCTTCAAATCCATCTTCCTCGGCGTCATCTTTGCCTACATCATAAACCCGCTTGCCAAGCTCTTTTATTACCGGATGTTCAAGCGGATGAAGGTGGGGCAGAAGCGCTGGGCCCTGTCGGTGATGCTCGCGTTTCTGACGGGTCTGGCCGTACTGCTTGTTTTGATCGGCATGCTCATCCCGCAGCTTGCGCAGAGCATCGTGACCTTCTCGTCAAACTACGAAAGCTACGCCAAAACGCTCATCAGCATGCTCCAGGAGAGCAGGCTCGGCAAGATCATCGGCGTGGAGAAATTCGATACCCTGACGCAGAACGCCCTGTCCTCCATCCAGAGCTTCGTTCTGGAAAACGCCGGGGCGATCATCAGCGGCGTGGCAAACTCCGGCAAGCGCATCCTGTCCACAGTCATCTCGCTGATCGTGGCGCTCTATCTGCTGCTGACGAAAAAGACCGTGCTCCAGGGGGTACGGCGGCTGATCCGCGCGCTCCTGCGCCCGGCTGCCTTTGACTCGCTGATGGACTTTTTGCTTCGCTGCGACACCATCTTCATGAGCTTCATCGGACAGAGCATTCTGGACTCTCTGATCGTCGGCTGCGTCAACGCCGTACTCATGCTGGTGTTCCGGATGCAGTACGTGGGTCTCGTGTCCGTGGTCGTGGCGGTGACGAATCTGGTCCCGAACTTCGGCCCGGTCATCGGCGGCGTGATAGGCTGCTTTATCCTGGTGCTGGTTAATCCCTGGCATGCCGTGATTTTCCTTATCATCACCATGCTGCTCCAGACCCTCGACGCCTATGTCATCAAGCCGAAGCTCTTCGGCAACTCCCTCGGCGTGTCGGGCCTTTTGATCCTGGTGTCCAGCATCGTCTTCGGCAATCTCTTCGGCATCCTCGGTGTGCTGCTGTCGATCCCCGCCGCCACGATCCTGAGCTTTGTTTACCATGAGTATCTGCTTCCGCGGCAGGAGGAGCGCATGCGCAAAATCGTTGAGGAAGAAAAACGCAGCGCCGGGAAATAAAGCCGAAAGGCACTTCGGAATAACAGAGACAGAGGTAAAATGGGATGAAGCATCTGTTTGTTGTCAACCCCACGGCGGGCGGCAAGGACAAGAGCATTGCGGTGAGCCGCGCGGTAAGGGCGGCCTTTGAAAACAGGGAAGGAGAGTACGAGGTCTATGTGACGCGCGGACCCATGGACGCCGCCGACAAGGTGCGCCGGGATGCTGAGGAATGTGAGCATCTGCGCGTCTATGCCTGCGGCGGCGACGGGACCTTCAACGAGTGTGTCTGCGGCGCTGCTCTGCTTGAAAACACGGCGGCCTGCCCCTTTCCCACGGGGACCGGGAACGACTTCTGCCGCATGTTCGGCGAGGAGAAGGATCTGTTCCGGGACTTAAACGCCCTGCTGGACGGCACGGAGCACCCCATCGACCTCATCGAATGCAACGGCCGTTACAGCGCCAACATCTGTTCGGTGGGCATCGACGCGCGCATCGGTACGGAGGTGCACAAATACAGCCGCCTGCCCCTCGTCGGCGGGGCGGGCGCTTACATCGCGTCAGCTGTTGCCAATGTGTTCAAGGGCATCAACCGCCCCATGAAGCTGCGTGTCGGGGACTACACGGCGGAAGGGGAGCACGCGCTTGTGTGCGCCTGCAACGGCCGCTTCTACGGCGGCGGCTTCAACCCCAGCCTTACGGCCCGTCCCGATGACGGCATCCTGGACATCTATGTGGTAAAAGGGGTCAGCCTCTTCGCCCTGGCCCGGTATATCGGCAAATACGCCTCCGGAAAGGGCGAAAACTATCCCCGTTATATCACGCACCTGCAGGGAGACAGCCTGCATATCGAGTTTGAGGAGGACAATGTCATCAACATCGACGGCGAGGCCATGACGGCCAGAACTGTGGACATGAAGCTGCTGCCCGGGGCCCTGCGCCTCATCGTGCCGAAGGGCATGCGTTTCTTTGAAGATACTTCCCGCTGATTCAAGAGGGCCCGGTACATTAAAGCACCGGACCCTCCATTGCTGCCCGCAGCTTTTCCAGCGCCCGCTTTTCGAGTCTCGAGACATAGGAGCGGCTGATTTTGCACACCTCGGCGGTCTCGAGCTGCGTCAGGGGATTGGCCCCGTCCAGGCCGTAGCGCAGGCGGATGATCTTTGCCTCGCGCTCATCCAGACAGCGGTCGATATTTTCCCGCAGGCTGCGGCAGAGCTCGCGGCTGCCGATCTGATCGGCAAGATCGTCCTCACTTGCGATCACATCCATGATCCGCAGGCCCCCGCCGTCCTCGTCCGTATCCAGGGCTTCGGACAGGCTCACGTCTCCGGCGGTCTTCCGCCGCGCCCGGAAGGCCATGAGGATCTCGTTTTCGATACAGCGGCTTACGTAGGTCGCAAGGCGCACCCCTTTGTCCGGGCGGTAGGTGTTGATGCCCTTGATGAGCCCGATGCTGCCGATGGAAATGAGCTCGTCGGCGTCGTCGGTCTGGTAGTATTTCTTGACAATGTGGGCAACCAGACGGAGATTGTGCTCTACCAGAATATTCCGCGCCTCCAGGTCCCCGTTGAGCCAGCGGTCGAGATACGCCTTTTCCTCTTCGCGCGTCAGCGGCTTGGGGAAGGAGTCGCCCGGCGCGATGCGCAGCATGAGCAGCACACTGTTGAGCAGCAGCATGAAAGCACTTTCCAGCAAGATCATCACCTCCCTTCATCCTATTCCGACACAGAATGTCCAAATACCGGCCGAAGCCGAAGACTTGAAATCGTAACAATTAGATGCTATAATCCGGCCTCAGATATGTCCCTGCGAAAGGAGGGCGCACAGCTTGAAGAAAAAGACGCTCTGGATCCTGACCATGTTTGCCCTGAGCCTTGTGCTCTATACCATTGTCCTGTCCCGCATGGAGAACAGCGCCACCATCATCTTCGGCGGCAGCGAGGGCGGCTTTGTCCGCACGGACGGCATCAACTTTGCCGACACAAACGTCACACCCGAGCCGGTGGTGACGGAGGATATATGGCCCAAGCTCACCACCAAGGACTTCGAGGACAACACCTATCTGCAGATCGTCAACAACAATAACCTCCTCTCCTCGGCCTACGAGCCGGAGGTCTCCAAGATCGAGCGGACGCGCTACATGATGTACAGCACCGAGTACATGCCGTATCTGGACGCGTTCCTCGACGCCATCGAAGCGGCGGGGCTCGACTACTTCATCGCGGGCGCCTACCGCTCCTACTCCTATCAGGCCCACGTCTACAACTCCAAGGCCAGCCAGATCGCCTACGAGATGGCGGGCGGCAAGCAGGTCGACTACACCGACCCCATCTACCAGGAGGCCGCCGAGAAGGCCAAGTCCATCACCGCCCCCGCCGGAGCCAGCGAGCACCAGCTCGGCCTGTGCGTGGACATCCTCGACCGCAACCGCCAGCGCCTGGTGTACGAGGACATGAACCAGGAACTGTTCAAATGGCTGGACGAGCACTGCGCCGAGTACGGCTTCATCAAGCGCTATCCCACGCGAAAGCTCCTGCTGACCGGCTGGGACGAGCCCTGGCACTACCGCTACGTGGGCCGCGAGGTCGCCACCTTCATCATGGAGCAGGGCCTGTGCTATGAGGAATTTTACGCGCATTACTTCCCGGATTTTGAATATTGACGGTTTTCAGCGGGGGAGTTCAGAGGGGAACTCCTCTCTGATTTTTCGCCTCGCAAGGCGAAAAACAAATCAAATACGTTTTTGACAGGGCTTTGCCTTGACAAAAACACCATAAGCCGAACCGTGTGAGGCCTCGCGCCGACCAAAGCGGGCCTAAGCCCGCTGCGATAAGCGCGAGTGCCCCTCGTTTCGCAAAAATGCCATCAGGGCATTTTTGTGAAACGACGATGTCAAAAAAGACTTGCATTATAGCTTCTTTCGTGCTATTATCTTACAGTAAGGTTTTGGTATTGTCAGAGTGGGTTTTCACCCACTCTTTTTTGTGAGACTTTTGCGCTCCTAATAAATTGTTAATGTGGTGATGAAAACATGAGCAAGATCACGGAAAAGGTCGCGGCGCTGGCAAAGCCGGTCGTCGAGGAAGAGGGCTGCAGGCTCTGGGATGTGGAGTATGTCCGCGAGGCCGGCACCTGGTATCTGCGTATCCTGGTGGATAAGGACGGCGGCCTCGGTATCGACGACTGCGAGCGCATCAGCCACAGGCTTGACCCCATGCTGGACGAAGCGGACCCCATCCCCGACAGCTATGTCTTTGAGGTGGGCTCTGCCGGCGCAGAGCGGGAGCTTAAGCGAGCGTCGGACTATGAGCAGTTCCTCGGCAGCGAGGTGGAGCTTCGCCTCTATCAGCCCACAAACGGCAGCAAGTCTTTCGTCGGCACCCTGAAAGCCTACGACGACGGCGATGTGACCATCGAGACCGGCGGCAGCGAACAGCGCTTCGAAAAGGGCAAGATCGCCCTCGTGAAGCTGCATGTTTCTATATAAGAAGACGTATTCAGAAATGGAGATAATAAAATGAATGCAGATTTTTTTGAGGCCATAGAGGACATCGAAAAAGAAAAGGGCATTCCCCGCAATTATATGTACGACAAGATCCGGCAGGCCATGCTTGCCGCCTTCCGGCGCGACAATCCCGAGTGCGAGGACAATGTGGAAATCATCCTCGAGGAGGATAAAAAGCGCATCGAGATGAACGTCATCAAGACCGTCGTGGAGGAGGTCGAGGACCCCAGCCACGAGATCGTTCTCGAGGCCGCGAAGAAGATCAACAAGCGCGCCAAGGTCGGCGACGAGCTGCATGTCCCCGTGGAGACCAAGAAGTTCGGGCGCATCGCCGCCCAGGCTGCCAAGCAGGTCATCATCCAGGGCATCCGCGAGGCCGAGCGCGGCATCATCTATGAGGAGTTTACTTCCAAGGAGCATGAGATCCTGACCGGTATCGTCTCCCACATCGAGCCGAGAAACGGCAGTGTCTCCATCCGCATCTCCTCCAACAGCGAGTATACCGAGGCCATGCTTGCCCCAAACGAGCGCATCAAAACCGAACCTCTGCACGAGGGCGACCGCATCAAGGTCTACGTGGTCGAGGTCAGAAACTCCACCCGCGGCCCCCAGGTCCTCATCTCCCGCACCCACCCCGGCCTTGTCAAGCGCCTGTTCGAGCTTGAAGTGCCCGAAATTTACGACGGCACCGTGGAGATCAAGTCCATCGCCCGCGAGGCGGGCAGCCGCACGAAGATGGCCGTCTGGTCGGCAGACCCCGACGTTGACCCCATCGGCTCCTGCGTCGGCCCCAAGGGCGGCCGCGTTGCCAGCATCGTAAACGAGCTCGGCGGCGAGAAGATCGACATCGTGAAATACAGCGAGGTGCCCGAGGAATACATCGCGGCGGCGCTGTCTCCCTCCGAGGTCGTGAGCGTCACCATGCTGGAAGACGGCAAGAGCTGCCGGGTCATCGTGCCCGACTCCCAGCTCTCCCTCGCCATCGGCAAGGAGGGGCAGAACGCGCGCCTGGCCGCGAAGCTCACCGGCTATAAGATCGACATCAAGCCCGAGTCCGAGGCTTAAACAGAAAGGAGAGCGGTGGCCTTGGAAAAAAAGATACCGATGCGGCAATGCCTTGGCTGCCGTGAAATGAAGCCCAAGCGTGAGCTTGTGCGTGTTGTGCGCTCCCCGGCAGGGGAGATCAGTCTGGACTTTAAGGGCAAGGCGCCCGGGCGCGGGGCCTATGTGTGCCGCAGCGCCCAGTGCCTGAAAAAGGCCGTCAAGGCCAGAGCGCTGGAGCGGGCCTTTTCCGCCCAGATCCCGCCGGAGATCTACGAGCGGCTGGAACAGGAAATGGAGGCGCAGGATGGAGGATAAAGCCCTTGGCCTGCTTGGCCTCATGCGCCGGGCCCGCGCCGTTGAGCCCGGCACCGACAACGCCTGTGACGCCGTCCGGGACGGCAAGGCAAAGCTGCTGATCCTCAGC
This sequence comes from Oscillospiraceae bacterium, assembly GCA_902791215.1. Classification (GTDB taxonomy): domain Bacteria; phylum Bacillota; class Clostridia; order Oscillospirales; family Oscillospiraceae; genus Limivicinus. The sequence goes on from CADAUZ010000038.1 coordinate 8,772, forward strand.
GCGGACATAAACGACAACGCCCGGCGCAAGGCGGAGAACGTCTCAAACGGCCGCCGCGTGCTGGTTCAGCCGATACATTATACCAGGGCGGAGCTCGCCTCTGCATTTGGCATGGCCGACTGTTCCATGGCGGCTGTGACGGATATCGGCTTTGCAAACGCCCTTGCAAAAATTCTTGCCGCCAAAGACGCGGAGCGCTACGGAGCGCTTTCGGCGGAGCTTGAAAAGCGTAACGAGAAGGCAGTACGGCGCAAGAGAGAAAAGACACAGCGCGCAGACAGTAAGAGGAATGGAAAGAGGAGGACTGAAGTATGAGCTTGATCAAGTACAGAATCCACGAGGTGGCGAAGGATTTTAACGTTACCTCCAAGGTGATCTCTCAGATTCTCACAGATTATATAGCGCCGCCGAAAAACCACATGCAGGTTCTGGAAACGCCGGAGTTGGATGTGATCTTTGAGTATATGACGCAGCACAACCAGGCCGAGAGCCTCGAGGAAATTTTCAAGACCCCGGCAAAGCCCGCCGCCCCCGCAAAGGCGAAGGCGGAGCCGAAGAGCGATTCCAAGGCGGAGGCCAAGCCCGCCGCCCCCGCAAAGCAGGGCGAAGCAAAGCCCGCCGCAAAGCAGGCCGCCCCCGCGCCTCAGCAGGCAGCCCAGCCGCAGCAGAACGCCCAGCCCAAGCCCCAGAAGGCGCACACCCCGCGCCAGGTGGCGGAGAAGCGCGTGGTCGACACCAGAGGCGGCGCCGCTGTCAACATCGAGAAATACAACGAGAAGTTTGAGGATATGGCGGGCGCGAAGGCCAACAAGCAAAACCTGCGCGCAAACAGCACCGCCAAGGAGAAGATCGGCGGCAAGTCCAAGCAGCAGCGTCCCAACAGTGCCCAGGCGGCCTCCACCAAGCGCCGCCAGGAGGAGCGCAACAAGATGAACCGCCTGCAGCTCGAGATCGCCAAGAAGCAGCCGCTGAAGGTGCAGATCCCCGACGAGATCAGCGTGGGTGAGCTTGCCTCCCGCATGAAGAAGACCGCCTCCGAGGTCATCAAGCAGCTCATGAAGATGGGCGTGTTCGCCTCCGTGTCCGAGATCATCGACTACGACACCGCGGCGCTGGTTGCCATGGAGCTTGGCTGCAAGGTCGAGAAGGAGGTCATCGTCACCGTCGAGGAGCGCCTCATCGACGACTCCGCCGACAAGGAAGAGGACCTCGTTCCCCGTGCCCCGGTCGTGGTGGTCATGGGCCACGTCGACCACGGCAAGACCTCGCTGCTTGACTACATCCGCCACGCAAACGTCGTCTCCGGCGAAGCCGGCGGCATCACCCAGCATATCGGCGCCTACACCGTTGAGATTAACGGCAGCCCCATCACCTTCCTCGATACCCCGGGCCACGAGGCCTTTACCTCCATGCGCGCCCGCGGCGCCATGGTCACGGATATCGCCATCCTCGTCGTCGCGGCGGACGACGGCATCATGCCCCAGACCGTCGAGTCCATCAACCATGCCAAGGCCGCCAATATCCCGGTGGTCGTGGCCATCAACAAGATGGACACCGTCGGCGCCAATCCCGAGCGCATCAAGCAGCAGCTGACCGAGTACGACCTCGTGAGCGAAGAGTGGGGCGGCGACACCATCATCTGCCCCATCTCCGCCAAAACCGGCATGGGCATCGACAACCTGCTTGAAAACCTTGTCGTCCTGGCCGAGGTGCAGGAGCTCAAAGCCAATCCGAACCGTGCCGCCCGCGGCGCCGTCATCGAGGCACGGCTTGACAAGGGCCGCGGCCCCATCATGACCGTGCTTGTCCAGAACGGCACGCTGCATCTGGGCGACATCATCATCGCGGGCTCCAGCGTGGGTCGCGTGCGCACCATGGTGGACGACAAGGGCCGCCGCGTCACCGAGGCCGGACCATCCACCCCTGTCGAGATTTCCGGCATGGACTCCGTCCCCAGCGCGGGCGACACCTTCAACGCCGTCTCCGACGAGCGCATGGCGCGCCAGCTTGCCGAGGAGCGCAAGATCTCCAGCGCCGGCAACGCCCTCGCGGGAACCAAGAAGGTGAGCCTGGACGATCTGTTCAGCCAGATCCAGGCGGGCGAGATGAAGACCCTCAACATCATTGTCAAGGCCGACGTGCAGGGCTCTGCCGAGGCGGTCAAGGCCTCTCTTGAGAAGATCTCCAACGAGGAGGTCCAGGTCAAGGTCATCCACAGCGCCGTCGGCGCCATCAACGAGTCCGACGTCATGCTGGCCGCCACCTCCGGGGCCATCATCGTGGGCTTCAACGTCCGTCCGGACAACGCCGCCCGCGACAGCGCCGCGAGAAGCAAGGTCGACATGCGCATGTACCGCGTCATTTACGACTGCATCAACGAGATCGAGGACGCCATGAAGGGCATGCTGGCTCCCAAGTTCAAGGAGTCCGTCATCGGCCACGCCGAGGTGCGCGAGACCTACAAGGTCTCCAAGGTCGGCACCGTCTGCGGCTGCTACTGCACCGACGGCAAGATCCAGCGCGGCTGCGAGGTGCGCGTCCTGCGCGACAACATCGTCATCCACGAGGGCGAGCTTGCCTCTCTGCGCCGCTTCAAGGACGATGTCAAGGAGGTCGCCAGCGGCTACGAATGCGGCATGCAGGTCGAGAAGTTCAACGACATCAAGGTCGGCGACGTGATCGAGTGCTTCGTCATGGAGCAGATCAACTGATACCGCGGCACAGAATCCGTAAATGAACAGCACCCCGTTTGTCACCGTGTTCCGCACTGTCCGACAAACAGGGTGCTGTTTTCGATCGGCACCATCGCCGCTGCCGGGCACAGTTTAGCGATTTGCAGTAATAATCAATAAAAATCCGCCGCGTTTGGCACTGTTCTTCGTGGGTTCTTCATCTTGACATCCGGGGCCGTTTGCGGTAAATTATACATGCAATTTGAATGAATACTATCCCCTGATAGAAACCGGACAGTCCTTCCGGCAAAATTTGCGCCATGCTTCGTTGAATCCCTTGACCATATATCTCCATTATGATCTGCGGGCTTCGCCTTGCCTGACACAAATTTTACGCGGAATTCCTTGTCTGCTTTCTATCAGTGAATAGTATAAACAGGAGCAGCACCATGAAGAACACTTCCTTTTTTGCCTATTATTATCTCTTTACCGGCGAGCGCAGGTAAGGATAATTTGTGGTGCAAAAAAGCAGCTTTCATGTATGTTTTGCCGCACAGGTTATCCTGTGCGGTTTTTTTATTGGATTTCAAACCCTGTTCGCAATCGAAAGTTTAAGGAGGAAAAATCATGATCGTAGTATTAAAGCACGGCGTTCCCGGCGAGAAGAAGGATCAGCTCATTGCCTGGCTGCAGGCGCTGGGGCTTCGCATTCATATTTCGGAGGGGGAGTACCAGACCGTTCTGGGCCTTGTGGGCGACACCTCCGCGGTGGATATTGACCTCGTGGAGAGCCTGGACATCGTCGACAGCGTCAAGCGCGTGACCGAGCCCTTCAAGATGTGCAACCGCAAGTTCCACCCCGAGTCCATGGTCATCGAGGTGGGTGGTGTGAAGATCGGCGCGGGCAACTTCGTCATGATCGCGGGCCCCTGCTCGGTGGAGTCTGAGGACCAGATCGTCACGGTCGCCAAGGCCGTCAAGGAGGCGGGCGCAACGCTCATGCGCGGCGGCGCCTTCAAGCCCCGCACCTCGCCCTACGATTTCGCGGGCCTCAAGGCCGAGGGCCTGGAGCTTTTGAAGATCGCCCGCAAAGAGACCGGCCTTCCGATCGTGACCGAGCTTATGAACATCAACGACCTGCCGCTGTTTGAGGATGTGGACGTGATCCAGATCGGCGCGCGCAACATGCAGAACTTTGACCTTCTGCGCGAGCTCGGCAAGGTGGACAAGCCCATCCTCTTAAAGCGCGGCCTTGCCAACACGCTCAAGGAGCTTCTCATGAGCGCCGAGTACATCATGGCAAGCGGCAACGAGAAGGTCATGCTCTGCGAGCGCGGCATACGCACCTTCTCCGACTACACGCGCAACACCCTCGACCTCTCGGCGGTCCCCATGCTCCATGAGCTGACGCACCTGCCCGTGATCGTCGACCCCAGCCACGCCACCGGCATTGCCCGCCTGGTGCCGCCCATGGCCATGGCCGCCACCGCCTGCGGGGCAGACGGCCTCATCATCGAGGTGCACAACGATCCCATCCACGCCCTGTGCGACGGCGCACAGAGCCTGCGGCCCGAGGAGTTTGCGGCCCTGGCCCACCGTGTCCGCGCCATCCGGGGGGTGCTGTGATGAGTACCGTCGGCATATTCGGCCTGGGCCTCATCGGCGGCAGCTTTGCCAAGGCCTACCATGAAGCGGGCTGGACGGTGCTGGCCCATAACCGCAGCAAGTCCGTCCTGGACTTTGCCATGCTCTGCGGCGACGTAAACGGCGAGCTCACCAAAGAGAACATCGGTGACTGCGATCTGGTACTCCTGACCATCTATCCCGAGGCCGCCATCGAGACCCTGCGGGCCTTTGCGCCGTATATCGGCATAAAGCCCCTGGTGATGGACTGCTGCGGCACCAAGCGCACGGTCTGTGAGGCATGCTTCCCCATGGCGGAAGAATACGGCTTTACCTATGTGGGCGGCCACCCCATGGCGGGCACCCAGTACTCCGGCTACAAATACGCGAAGGCGGATCTGTACAAAGGCCAGCCCATGGTCATCGTGCCGCCGCGCTATGACGATATCTTTCTGCTGGACAGGGTCAAGGCGCTTTTGGCCCCGGCGGGCTTCGGCCGCTTCTCCGTGACCACCGCCGAGGCGCACGACGAGATGATCGCCTTCACCTCTCAGCTTGCGCATGTGGTGTCCAACGCCTACGTCAAGAGCCCCACCGCAAAGAACCACCACGGCTTCTCCGCCGGGAGCTACCGGGACCTGACGCGCGTTGCGTGGCTCAACGCCCCCATGTGGTCCGAGCTGTTTCTGGAGAACAAGGAAAACCTCATCCGCGAGGTGGACTGCATCATCGCAAGTTTGCAGGCCTACCGCGACGCCATGGCGGCGGATGATTCCGAACGGCTCACCGCCCTTTTGGACGAAGGCAAGCATCTGAAAGAGGAGATCGACGGCAAATGAGAGCAGTGACGGTCAACGCCCCCTCCGGGCAGTATGAAGTGAAGATCGGTTCGGGGCTGCTGCCGTCGCTGGGGGCGGAGATCCGCGCCTGCACCGAAGCAAAGCGCTGCGCGGTGATCGCGGGGGAGAACGTCTTCCCGCTATACGGCGGGATCGCCATGACGAGCCTGCGCGCCGTGGGGCTTGAGGCAAGGTCCCTGGTCTTTCCCGCGGGGGAGCAGACCAAGTGCCTCGGGCGCTACGGGGAGCTGCTGAGCTTCCTTGCCGAAAACCGCTTCACCCGCTCGGACTGTGTGATCGCCCTCGGCGGCGGTGTGACCGGGGACCTCGCGGGCTTTGCGGCGGCGACCTATCAGCGCGGCCTGGGCTTTGTCCAGGTGCCCACGACCCTGCTCGCGGCGGTGGATTCCTCCGTCGGCGGCAAGACGGCCATCGACCTGCCCGAGGGGAAAAACCAGGTCGGCGCCTTTTACCAGCCCGCCCTGGTCCTTTGCGATACCGACACGCTCTCCACGCTTCCGAAGCGGGAGCTGACGGCGGGCTACGCCGAGGTCATCAAATACGCCGTGCTCGGGGACAGGGCACTCTTTGAAACGCTTCAAAACCGCGAACACGATGTGCCGCAGGTGATCGAGAAGTGCGTAAAGCACAAGGCGGCGATTGTCGCCGAGGACGAGCGCGACACCGGCCTGCGCCGCCTTCTGAACCTGGGCCATACCTTCGGCCACGCGGTGGAAAGCCGCAGCGGCTACACGCTTCTGCACGGCGAGGCCGTCTCCGTCGGCATGGCCATGATCTGCCGGGCTGCCTGTGCCAAGGGCCTTCTCAGTCAAAGCGACTTTGAGGCCGTCGTGACGCTTCTGCGCGCGTATGGTCTGCCCACGGAAACGGACTACACAGCCGACGAACTGTACGACACGCTCCTGCTGGACAAAAAGTTTTCCGGCGGCAAGCTCCATCTGATCGTACCGCGCGAGATCGGGCGCTGTGACATCCTCCCCGTCACGCCCGACGAGCTGCGCTTCTGGCTGGAGGCGGGATTGGAATGAGACAGAGAAAATTCAGTGTGATCCTGCCGCCGGGCCCGCAGTCGGGAGAGGTACGTATCCCGGCCTCCAAGTCCGTCGCCCACCGGCTGCTCATCTGCGCAGCCCTTGGAGAGAGCAGAACTTCAATTCGGATCGACGGCTTTTCCAGAGACATCCTCGCCACCACCGCCTGTCTGAAGGCGCTGGGCGCGGGAATAACGATCAAAGAAAATGTGATCCGTGTGGTGCCCATCCGTAAGCCTGTCAGCGGCGGACTCCTGCCTTGCGGAGAAAGCGGCTCGACTCTGCGCTTCCTGCTGCCGGTTGCTGGCGCTCTGGGCATATCCGGATATTTTCGCATGGAGGGCCGTCTGCCGGAACGCCCTATGCAGGTCTATGAGGATCTGCTTTGCGCTCGCGGTATGTGCATTGAACGGGACGGAGGCTGGCTCCGCTTCGGCGGGCAGCTTCAAAGCGGGGAGTACCGCCTGCCCGGGGATGTGTCCTCCCAGTACTTCTCAGGCCTGCTGATGGCGCTGCCGATGATAAGCGGCGAGAGCACGGTCATCGCCGAGGGAAAGCTGGAATCCGCGGACTATATCCGCCTGACCGAAGATGCTCTTTCTCGTGCGGGTGTGCGCCTTGAAAGAGAAGGCCGGACATGGACTGTGCCGGGTGCGCAGCGCTTTCATCTTCCGGGCTTTCTGCGCGCGGAGGGGGACTGGTCCAATGCCGCCTTCTTCCTGTGCATGGGCGCTCTGAGTGAGGAAGGCGTGACGGTGCGAGGCCTGAACCTCGATTCCACCCAGGGGGACAAGGCAATACTCGAGATTTTGCAGCGCTTTGGTGCAATCGTGAGTACAGACGCAGACAGCGTGACCGTGCGGCGCGGGGAGCTTCGACCCGTGACCATTGACGCAGCGCCCATCCCGGACCTGATCCCGGTCCTGTCCGTGCTCGCCTGCGGGGCGAAGGGGGACACGCAGATCATAAACGCGGCCCGCCTTCGCATGAAGGAATCCGACCGCCTGCAGAGTACCGCAAAGCTCATAGGCGATCTCGGCGGAAACGCGGAAGAGCTGCCGGAGGGCCTTATCATCCACGGCACGGGAGCCCTTCGCGGCGGCACGGCAGACCCCTGCAACGACCACCGCATCGCCATGAGCGCCGCCGTCGCCGCCTGCATGTGTACCGAGTGGGTCACGGTGCTCGACGCCCAGTGCGTGCAGAAATCCTATCACAGCTTCTGGGGGGAATTGTAATGAGCAGTACCTTTACGGGCCTTGCCCTTCGGCTTTCGATCTTCGGCCAGAGCCATTCCGAGGCCATCGGCATGACGATTGACGGCCTGCCCGCGGGGCTTGCGATCGACATGGAGAAACTGCAGGCCTTCTTAAATCGCCGCGCCCCCGGGCAAAATGACTGGTCCACCCCGCGAAAAGAGGAGGACCGCCCGGAATTTCTCTGCGGCCTCAGGGACGGCTTTACCTGCGGCGCGCCGCTGACGGCGATCATCCATAACAACAACACCCGTCCGAAGGATTATTCCCAGCTCAAAATCACCCCGCGCCCCGGACACGCCGACTTCACAGCCGAGATCAAATACCGGGGCTATCAGGACTACAGCGGCGGGGGACACTTCTCGGGCCGCCTGACCGCCCCGCTGTGCATCGCGGGCGGCGTGCTCAAACAGATGCTTGAATCAAAGGGCATTACAGTGGACGCCCGTATCGCCGCCATTGCTGGAATCCGGGATGAAAGCCCTTTCATGGCCTCCGTTGCAGACAAGCAGTTCCCGGTCGTGGACGATACGATCGGCGAGCAGATGCGGCAGGCCATCGCGTCGGCGAGGGCGGAAGGAGACTCCGTCGGCGGCGTGATCGAATGCGCGGTGCGCGGCCTGCCCGCCGGGATCGGAGAGCCGATGTTTGACGGGCTGGAGAATCAGATCGCCCGCGCGGTCTTCGCTGTCCCCGCCGTCAAGGGCATCGAGTTCGGCGCGGGCTTTGCGGCGGCGAACATGCGCGGCAGCGAGAATAATGATCCGTTTACCGTCCGAGACGGCAGAATCGAGACCCTCACCAACAACGCGGGCGGCATCCTCGGCGGCATCTCGAACGGCATGCCCGTCGTGTTCCGCGCCGCCGTCAAGCCCACGCCGTCCATTGCGAAAGAACAGCAGAGCGTAAATCTGAACACCATGCAGCCGGAAGCGTTAAGCATCACCGGCAGGCATGATCCCTGCATCGTCCCGCGCGCGGTGCCCGTCATTGAGGCCGCCGCGGCTTTAGCCATATCCGATCTAATATTGGGGGAATCAAAATGGAATTAACCGACTACCGCGGCCAGCTTGACAAAATCGACAGCGAGTTATTAAAACTCTTTGCCGAGAGAATGGACATCGCCGCCGAGATCGCAGCCTGGAAAAAAGAGAACAACATGCCGGTCCTGGACCTGCGCCGGGAGAAGGAAAAGCTCCGCACGCTCGAGGAGCAGAGCCCGGAGGAATTAAAGGAGTACACCGCCTCGCTCTTCTCCCTCATCATGGAGCTCTCCCGCAGCCGCCAGAACCGCCTCCTGCACCCGACAAGCCCCGAGACCGAGGCCATCGAGAAGGCGCTCAAGGAGACGCCCCAACTCTTCCCGGAGACCGCCATGGTCGCCTGCCAGGGGGTGGAGGGCGCGTATTCCGGCATTGCCTGCGAAAAGCTCTTTGCCCGGCCCGGCATCTTTTACTTCTCGACCTTCGACGCGGTCTTCTCCGCCATCGAAAAGGGCCTGTGCCGCTACGGCGTGATCCCGGTGGAAAACAGCACCGCCGGCACGGTCAACCAGGTCTATGACCTCATGCGCAAACACGACTTTCGCATCGTGCGCTCCGTGCGCGTCAAGGTCGACCACAACCTGCTGGTTAAGCCCGGCACGAAGCTAAAGGACATCCGGGAGATCTATTCCCACGCCCAGGCCATTGCCCAGTGCTCGGACTTTCTGGCAACGCTGCCGAACGTCAAGGTCATCCCCTGTGAGAATACCGCCATCGCCGCCAAGAAGGCCGCCGAGTCGAAGGACCCCGGCATCGCGGCCCTGTCCTCCCGCGCGTGCAGCAAGCTATACGGGCTGGAGATCCTGAAAAGCGACGTGCAGGATTCCGGCAACAACTACACCCGCTTTATCTGCATCTCCAAGAATCTGGAGATCTACCCCGGCGCAAACCGCACGAGCCTCATGATGGTCCTGCCCCACGAGCCGGGCTCCCTCTACCGTCTTCTCTCGCGCTTCAACGCCCTCGGCATCAACCTCACCAAGCTCGAAAGCCGCCCCATGCCGGAGCGCAGCTTCGAGTTCATGTTCTACTTCGATTTCGATACCTCGGTCTACTCCCCGCGCTTTGTCCAGCTCATGGGCGAGCTCAAGGATCTGTCGGAGGAGTACGAATACCTCGGCAGCTACAGCGAGGTGATCTGAGATGCAGTGCGGATTGCTCGGCGAAAAGCTCGGCCACAGCTATTCTCCGCAGATCCACGCGGAGCTTGCGGACTATGACTATCGCCTCTATGAAAAAGCGCCCGACGAGGTGGAGGACTTTGTCCGCCGCGGCGACTGGCGCGGTCTCAACGTTACCATCCCCTACAAGAAAACCGTGATCCCGTTTTGCGACGAGCTTTCGGAGACGGCGGCGGCCATCGGCAGCGTGAACACCCTCAAGCGCCGCTCTGACGGGACGATCTTCGGCGACAACACCGACGCCTTCGGCTTTGAGACCCTGCTTACCCAGACTATCCCGGACAGCATCAGCGGTCGGAAGGCCCTGGTACTCGGTACGGGCGGCGCGTCCGTCACGGTCTGCGCGGTGCTGAGACGCCACGGGGCCGAGGTCGTGACGATCTCCCGCAGCGGCGAGAACAACTACGAAAACCTTGACCGCCACGCGGACGCAAGGCTCCTGGTGAATACCACGCCCGTGGGCATGTACCCGAAAAACGGCGTGAGCCCGGTGGACCTTGCCCTGTTCCCAAAGCTTGCCTGCGTGCTGGACGTGGTGTATAACCCCGCGCGCACGGCGCTGCTGCTGCAGGCGGAAAGGCTTTCCATCCCCCACGCGGGCGGCCTTACCATGCTGGTGGCCCAGGCCAAAAGAAGCAGCGAGATTTTCCTGGGAAATACGCTCCCCGACGGGGAGATCGCCCGGATCACCAAAAAGCTTGCGTCTTCCATGCAGAACATCATCCTGGTCGGCATGCCCGGCTGCGGAAAATCGACCGTCGGCGCGCTGCTGGCTAAGCGTCTCGGAAGGCCGCTTCTGGAGGCGGACGCGGAGCTTGTGAAGACAGCGGGCATGTCCATCCCCGCCATCTTTGAAAACGAGAGTGAACCGGGCTTTCGCCGCCGCGAGACCGCGACGCTCTCCGAGCTCGGCAAGAAGTCCGGCGCGGTAATCTCCACCGGCGGCGGCTGTGTGACGCGGCCCGAGAATTACCCGCTTCTCCACCAGAACGGGACGATCATCTGGCTCCGGCGCGATCTTGACAAGCTCGCGCGGGAGGGGAGACCCCTGTCTCTCGGCGCGGATCTTGCCGCCATGTACGCCGTGCGGGAGCCGCTGTATGCCCGCTTTGCCGACTTCACGGTAGACAACACCGGCACGCCCGAAGAGACCGTGGACGCCATCCTGGAGGTGCTGAAATGAAGCTTCTCATCATCAACGGTCCCAACCTCAACCTGCTGGGCCTGCGGGAGCCGGACATCTACGGCAGACAGGACTTTCACGCCCTCGAGCGCTTTATCCTCGACGCGTGCGCGGAGGCGGGGGTGGAGGCGGAGCTTTTCCAGTCCAACCACGAGGGGGCCATTGTGGACAAAATCCAGCAGGCTTACGGGAACATCGACGGCATCGTCATCAACCCCGCGGCCTACACCCACACGAGTGTCGCCATCCTTGACGCCCTCAAGGCGGTGCAGATCCCGGCGGTCGAGGTGCACATCTCCGATGTCTCCAAGCGCGAGAGCTTCCGGCAGATCTCCTATGCCGGTATGGCCTGTGTCAAAAGCTACATCGGCCTCGGCTTCGAGGGCTACCGTCAGGCGATTTTGTTTCTCAAAGACTATCTTTCAAATGTAACAGGGGAGTGAAACGATATGAAACCCATGAACAAAAAGTGCGAGCAGTTCACCGATTCCGTCATCCGCCGCATGACCCGCATTGCCATCGCCAACAACGCCATCAACCTGGCCCAGGGCTTCCCGGATTTTGACCCGCCCAAGGCCCTCACCGACCGGCTTATCGAGGTCGCCGTCAGCGGCCCGCACCAGTACCCCATCACCATGGGCGCGCCGAATTTCCGCCGCGCCGTCGCCGCAAAGTTCAAGCATTTCTCCGGCCTCGACATTGACCCCGAGACCAACATCGTCATCACCATCGGCTCCACCGAGGCCATGGTGGACACGCTTTTCGCCCTCACCAATCCCGGCGACAAGGTGGCCATGTTCTCCCCGTATTTTGAAAACTACTCGGCCCAGACCCTCTTTGCCGACTGCGAGCCGGTCTTCATCCCGCTCATCCCGCCCACCTTCCGCTTTGATGCAAACGTCCTGGAGGACACCTTCAAAAAGAGCATCAAGGCCATCATCATCTGCAACCCCTCCAACCCCAGCGGCCGTGTGTTCACTTATGAGGAACTGAAGCTGATCGCCGATCTCTGCATCAAGTATGATGTCTACGCCATCACCGACGAGGTGTACGAGCATATCATCTATGACGGCCGCAGGCACATCAGCCTTGCGACCCTCCCCGGCATGTGGGAGCGCACCGTCACCTGCAACTCGCTTTCTAAGACCTATTCCATCACCGGCTGGCGCCTCGGCTACGCTATCGCGCCCAAGGCGATCATGGACAAGATCAAGCAGTTCCACGACTTCAACGCCGTCGGCGCGGCCTCGCCCCTCATGGAGGCGGCTCTGGTCGGTCTTGAGATGCCGGACAGCTATTACGAGGAGTTCACCGCCCACTATGCCCACATGAAGGAGATCTTCACCGGCGGCATGCGCGAGCTCGGCATCCCCTTCACCGATCCCGAGGGCACCTACTTCGTTCTCGCCGATATCGGTCCCTACCTCAAGAAGGGGCAGACGGACGTGGAATTCTGCGAGGAGATGACCAAAAAGGTCGGCGTCGCCGCCGTGCCCGGTTCCTCCTTCTTCCGCGAGGATATCAACAACATCGTGCGCCTGCACTTTGCGAAAAAGGACGAGACCCTCTACGCGGCCCTTGACCGCCTGGCGGATCTCAAGACCAAAATGGCTTGATATTTTGAAATATGGGTATCGGCTTAACTCAGCAAGAACAAGCTCCCGATCTGTCATTGCGAACCAGTGACCGATGTCACTGGTGTGGCAATCCGTACTCCCAGCGGCCAGGTACAATTTCTGAGATGTTAAGGGCCTCCGGCAGGCGGATTGCCGCGCCAGTGTGAGCACTGGCTCGCAATGACGGGATTAGCTGACTAAAGCCGATACCCATATTATGAAAATCCCGGCGGGAGCAAACCGCCGGGATTTTCCGCGCTTTCTTGCAATTTCCGCTTTGCTGTATTACAATAGGCAAAACGAAATCACCGGAGGAAACAGCATGGCAACTGTGAGCCTGAAAAACGTCAAAAAGGTCTATCCCTTCTCCACCGCCGAGGAGCGGCGCAAGCTCGGGGAGGGGGGCGCCAATCTGCAGGTCACGAAGGACGGCGTCGTCGCGGTGCAGGCGTTCAACCTCGACATTGCGGACAAGGAGTTTATCGTGCTGGTCGGCCCCTCCGGCTGCGGCAAGTCCACGACCCTGCGCATGATCGCGGGGCTTGAGGAGATCACGGACGGGGAGCTCTATATCGACGGGGAGCTTGTAAACTACGTCGATTCCAAGGAGCGCGACATCTCCATGGTCTTCCAGAACTATGCCCTGTTCCCGCACATGACGGTGTATGAGAACATGGCCTTCCCTCTGACGCTGCGCCATGAGCGGCGGGACGTGATCGACAAAAAGGTGCGCGAGGCCGCCGCCATCCTCGATATCACGGACTACCTCCAGCGAAAGCCCAAGGCTCTCTCCGGCGGCCAGCGCCAGCGCGTCGCCATCGGGCGGGCGATCGTGCGCGCGCCGAAGGTCATGCTCATGGACGAGCCGCTATCTAACCTCGACGCCAAGCTCAGAAACGAAATGCGCGCCGAGATCATCAAGCTCCGCAAGCGCATCAACACCACCTTTATCTACGTCACGCACGACCAGACCGAGGCCATGACCCTCGGCGACCGCATCGTCATCATGCGCGACGGCTATATCCAGCAGATCGGCACCCCGCAGGAGGTGTTCAACCACCCGGCGAATCTGTTCGTGGCGGGCTTCATCGGCATGCCGGTCATGAACTTCTTTGACGCTGAATTAATCCGCGAGGGCGACAAATACAGCGTGGAGCTGGACGGCTGGCGCATCCCGCTCAGCGAGAAAAAGCGGGCGAGGCTTCTCGAAAAGGACGTGCCGAGCCGCCCCGTCACCCTCGGCGTGCGGCCCGAGCATACCCTTCTCTGGCAGGAGGGCGGGGTGCTCGCCCGGGTGGACGTGAGCGAGATGATGGGCTCGTCGGTGCACCTGCACGTAAACGCGGCGGGGAAGGACGCCATCATCGTGGTCCCGATCCTCGACGCCGAGGAGAGCTACGAGCCGGGCGACACGGTGCGTTTCCGCTTCGCGGGTTCCTCCGCCCACGTCTTCGACCCCGAGACCGGGAAGAATCTGGAGTGGTAAAGCGCCTTGCCTCCCCCAGCCGCTTGCGGCGGTGTGGGGGAGGTGTCGCGAAGCGACGGAGAGGGCTGTGCAAGACGCGGAGAGAAAATCCCTATATAACTGTAGGGGCCGACGCCCCTGTCAAGACCACATAGGTAACACTTTGTCCAAAGACATGGGTAACACTTTAAGGCGCTCGAAGAGACAGCTCGGCGAAGCCGCCTTAATTACCCA
>CADAUZ010000039.1 GCA_902791215.1 Oscillospiraceae bacterium
TTAATGAATGACAACCTTTTGCTGAAAGTCATTTCTTGCTAATTCTGTTTTGCCAAGCCAACTTGGTAAATCATTCCTTTTTTATGAAACGCCCGTGTTAAAAATCCCTCTTCCCGCACGAGAAAGGATTTGATATAATAAACTGTCTTCAAAAAAAGACTTTACTTTAATCAGATAACGTGCTAATATGCTAAAGCAACCAGACAGATTTTCCGGAGGCACCCATGACCATTGATACCGCTGTCCTCACCAATGAGGAGAAGATCAGCTTTGCCCTCCGCTCACTCTATCACCGGCGGGGCTACGCGCCCTACCGCATGAGCAGGTTCGAGGAATATGAGCTTTACATGAAAAACAAGGACTTTCTGCGCTCGCCCCAGGTCATCACCTTCACCGACACGAACGGCAAGCTCATGGCCCTGAAGCCGGATGTGACGCTTTCCATCGTGCGCGCCTGGCGGCCTGCGGCGGACGAGGCGCAGAAGGTCTATTATGACGAGAACGTCTACCGCGTGTCCGAGAGCGCCGGGGCCTTCCGGGAGATCCGGCAGACCGGCGTGGAGTGCCTGGGCGTCCGGGACGATCCCGGGACCGCCGAGGTGCTGGGCCTTGCGCTGGAGAGCCTGGAACTCATCTCCGGGGACTACCGGCTTTGCGTGTCGCTGCTCGGCATCGTGGAGGATGTGCTGGATTTGGCGCAGCTTCACGGCGACGCGCGGCGGGATGTGCTCCGCTGCATGGGCGAGAAGAACGTGCACGAGCTGAAGGCCATCCTTGATCTCGCCGGGGTGACGCCGCAGCACGCAGAGTGCATCGCCGGTCTCACGCTTTGCACCGCCGCACCGGCGGAGGCGCCGGAAGCACTCTGGGCTGTCGGGTGCCCGGAGACGGTACTGGAGGAGGCCCGGCGTTTTGCCGATGCTCTGCCGCCCGAGGCACAGGGGCACGTGAGCCTCGACTTCTCCATCCTCGGCGACATGCGTTACTATAATTCCCTGGCCTTCCAGGGTTATGTGCGCGGCGTGCCGTCGAGCGTGCTGTCCGGCGGCGTGTATGACCGGCTCCTGCACCGCATGGGCAAGCCCGGCCGCGCCATCGGCTTTGCCTGCTATCTCGACAAGTTGGAAAGACTGGAGGTGGGCGCCCATGCTTAATATCGCGCTTCCCAAGGGGCGGCTCGGCGAGAAGGTCTATGGCATGTTCGAGCGCGCGGGCTTTGAGTGCCCGTCGATCCGGGAGGAAAACCGCAAGCTCTTTTTTGAAAACGAGGCGCTGGGCCTGCGCTATTTCTGGGTCAAGCCCTCGGACGTGGCGATCTATGTCGCGCGCGGGGCGGCGGACATCGGCGTTGCGGGCAAGGACATCCTGCTCGAATACCGGCCCGACGTGTACGAACTTCTGGATCTGCATGTCGGCAAATGCCGCATGTGTGTGGCGGGACCGAAGGACTTTCGGGACGATCCCGCGCGGACGCTGCGTGTGGCGACGAAGTTCTCCCACATCGCCACCGACTACTACACGTCCATCGGCCGGGACATCGATGTGATCGGCCTTAACGGCTCCATCGAGCTTGCCCCGATCCTGGGGCTGTCCGATGTGATCGTGGACATCGTGGAGACCGGCACCACGCTGAAAGAAAACAATCTTGCCGTGCTGGAGACCATCGTCCCCATCAGCGCGCGGCTCATTGCCAACAAGGCAAGCTTCGTATTTTACAAAACCCGGATCGAGGAGCTGACCCGGGCGCTGGCGAAGGAGGCAACAGTATGATCCGAATTTATCAGGACGGCGAGCTCCGTGACGAGGAGCTTTTAAAAAGAAACGCCCCGAAGGTGGACGTGTCCGGCGTTGTCGCGGGCATCCTCAAAGATGTGCGGGAAAACGGCGACAAGGCGGTTTTGAAGTACACCGAGAAGTTTGACGGCGCAAGGCTCGATACCATGCTGGTATCGGAAGCCGAGATCGCGGAGGCCATGGCCCAAACCGAGCCGGAGTTTCTCGACACCTTGCGCCTTGCCGAGCGCAATATCCGCGAGTACCACGAAAAGCAGCTGAGGCAGAGCTATTCCTTCACCCGCCCGGGCGGCGTGGTGATGGGCCAGAAGCTGCTGCCCATCGAGAAGGCGGGGCTCTATGTCCCGGGCGGCACGGCGCCCTACCCCTCCACGGTGATGATGGACGCGGTGCCCGCCAAGATCGCAGGCTGTAAGGAGATCGTCATGTGCACCCCCTGCGGCAGAGACGGCAGAGTCAACGCGGCCATCCTAGCGGCGGCACAGATCGCGGGCGTCACGAGGATCTACAAGGTCGGCGGCGCACAGGCTGTGGCCGCCATGGCCTACGGGACCGAAAGCATCCCAAGGGTGGACAAGATCGTCGGCCCCGGCAACGCCTATGTCGCCGAGGCCAAGCGCCAGGTCTACGGGCAGGTGGCCATCGACACCATCGCCGGGCCCAGCGAGGTGCTGGTGCTGGCCGACGAGACCGCAAAGCCCACCCATGTGGCGGCGGACATGCTGGCCCAGGCCGAGCACGATGTCCTGAGCTGCTGCGTGCTGGTGACGGACAGCGAGAAGCTTGCGTATGCGGTGCAGGCCGAGATCGAGAAGCAGCTCTCCGTTCTCCCGCGCGAGAGCATCGCCCGGCCCTCCATTGAGGATAACGGCAAAATCATCATCGCCGCAAACCTGCGGCGGGGTATGGAGATCGCCAACGCCGTGGCCCCGGAGCATTTGGAAATCTTCGTGGATAACCCCTTCGACTACCTGGACGACGTGAAAAACGCGGGCTCAGTCTTTCTCGGGAAAAACTGCCCCGAACCGCTGGGGGACTATCTCGGCGGCACGAACCACACCTTGCCCACCACCGGCACCGCAAGATTTGGCAGCCCCCTCGGCGTGGACGATTTCGTCAAGAAGATCCAGTACACCTATTACCCGGCGGAGGCCTTCAAGAAGCTTGTGCCGGAGATCGCGCGCTTTGCGTACAAGGAGGGGCTGGACGGCCACGCGCGCAGCGCCCTGATTCGATTGGAGGAAGACAAATGAGCCGCTTTTTCAGCTACAAATACAAGGACCTCATCCCCTACACCCCCGGCGAGCAGCCGAAGGTGCTGAACGTCACGAAGCTCAATACCAACGAGTGCCCCTTTCCGCCGTCGGAAAAGGCCATGAGCTTTGCGCGGGAGCATCTGCGTCCCCTGAACCTCTACCCGGAAATCCAGTGCATCGACGTACGCTCCCGCCTTGCAGAGCTCCACGGCATCGACGCTGACAACATTATCCTCGGCAACGGCTCGGACGAGCTTCTGAACTTCTCCTTCATGGCTTTCTGCGACGACAGAAAGCAGGCTGCCTTCCCCAGCATCAGCTACGGCTTTTACCCCGTGTACGCGGACCTGAATCATGTCCCCTATATCACCATCCCCCTGCGCCCGGACTTCACCATCGCGCCGGAGGATTACTTCGACCTCAAGCGCACCATCTTTATCGCCAATCCCAACGCCCCCACGGGCCTTGCCCTGAGCCGGGCACAGGTGGAGGAGATCGTAAAGCACAACCCCGACAGCGTGGTGGTCATTGACGAGGCATACGTGGATTTCGGCGGCGAGACCTGCATCCCGCTTATTCAGGAGTACGATAACCTCTTGGTGGTGCAGACCTTCTCCAAGTCGCGCTCCATGGCGGGCGCGCGCCTGGGCTTTGCCGCGGGCAGCAAGGCGCTGATTGCCGACCTCAACGCCATCAAGTATTCCATCAACCCCTATAACGTAAACTCCATGACCCTGGCGGTCGGCCTCGGC
The DNA here is from genome assembly GCA_902791215.1 of Oscillospiraceae bacterium. Classification (GTDB taxonomy): domain Bacteria; phylum Bacillota; class Clostridia; order Oscillospirales; family Oscillospiraceae; genus Limivicinus. Next base: position 3,803 of record CADAUZ010000039.1, read on the forward strand.
GTGCTGCTGGACGAGGAGACCACAAAAGCAAACTGCCGCACCATCATGGCAAACCGCGCCTACACCACAGCAGAGCTTCAAAAGCTGGGCTTTGAGGTGTTGCCCTCTTCTTCAAACTTCATCTTTGCCAGATCTGAACAGATCGGAGGCAAAGAGCTGTACTTAAAGCTCAAGGAGCGCGGCGTGCTGATTCGCCACTTTGCCCAGCCGGGCATCGAGGAGTGGAGCCGTATCACCATCGGCACGAAGGGACAGATGGACATTTTCCTCAAAAATGTCCGGGAGATTCTGGAGGAACAGAAATGAGAAGTGTTGTAATCAGCCGCAAGACCGCCGAGACGGATATCTCCCTCACCCTGAACCTGGACGGGACGGGGGAGAGCAGCATCGACTCCGGCGTCGGCTTTCTCGACCACATGCTCACGCTCTTTGCCCGCCACGGCCGCTTTGACCTGACGCTCAGGTGTGTGGGCGACACCAACGTGGACGACCATCACAGCACGGAGGACATCGGCATCTGCCTGGGCCGCGCGGTGAAGGAGGCCCTGGGCGACAAGCGCGGCATTGTCCGCTACGGCGACACGACGCTCCCCATGGACGAGGCCCTGATCCTGACGGCGGTGGACGTGTCGGGACGGAGCTTTCTGTGCTTTGACCTGCCCATTCCCACAGAGAAGGTCGGCAGCTTCGACACCGAGCTTGTGGAGGAGTTTTTCACCGCCTTCTGCATGAATGCGGGCATCACCCTGCACATCAGGGAGCTTGCCGGGAAGAACAGCCACCACATCATCGAGGGCTGCTTCAAATCCTTCGCTCGCTCTCTGCGCAAGGCCGTCGCCATCGACCCCGCCTGCTTAGGTGAGCTGCCCTCCACCAAGGGGGTTTTGGGATGATCGCCATTGTGGACTACGGCGTGGGGAACCTGTTTTCGCTCAAAAGCTCCCTCGCCGCCATCGGGGCGGAGGCCGTCGTCACCGGGGACGCGGACGTGCTCAGAAAAGCGGACAAGATCCTGCTGCCCGGCGTGGGCGCCTTCGGGGACGCCGCCGACAAGCTGCGGGCAACGGGGCTGGACGCGGTGATTATCGACGAGGCCAGAAACGGCAAGCCTCTCATGGGCATCTGCCTCGGTATGCAGCTGCTGTTCGACCGGGGCTTCGAGTACGGCGAGCACGCAGGCCTCGGCCTCATCCCCGGCGAGGTGCGGCCCATCGCCGAGGTCATCCCGGCGGACTACAAGATCCCGCACATCGGCTGGAACGCCCTGTGCTTTACCGAAAACAAAAGCCCCCTCTTCCGTTACATCAAGGAGGGGGACTGCGTGTATTTCGTGCACTCGTTCTATGCGGCGAACTGCGCTGACAGCGTCATTGCCAATGCCGAGTACGGCGCCCTGCTCACCGCCGCCGTGCAGCGCTTAAATGTCTGCGGCTGCCAGTTCCACCCGGAAAAGAGCGGCAGGGTGGGGCTGAACATCCTACGGGCGTTTTGCGAGGAGGAAACCATATGCTGATCTTTCCCGCGATAGATCTATACGACGGCAAGGCCGTGCGCCTGTACAAGGGCGACTATGCGCAGATGACGGTCTACAGCGAAAACCCGCCGGAGATTGCCGAAGCGTTTTATAAAACCGGTGCCGGGTGTCTGCACCTCGTCGACCTCGAAGGCGCGAAAACGGGGGAGACCCCGAACCTGGAAACCATCAAACGTATCCGCGAAGCCGCACCGCTCTTTGTTGAGGTCGGCGGCGGCGTGCGCAGCATGGAAGTGGTGGAGCGCTACTTAAACGCCGGCATCGACCGCGTGATCCTCGGCACCGCCGCCGTCACCGAGCCCGCCTTCCTGCGCGAGGCGGTGGAGACGTACAAAGAGAGAATCGCCGTGGGCGTAGATATCAAGGACGGCAGGGTCGCCATCCGCGGCTGGACGGAGAAGTCGGCGCTGGACGCCTTCGACTTTTGCCGGGAGCTGCAAAATATAGGCGTGCAGACGGTGATCTGCACCGATATTTCAAAAGACGGGGCCATGCAGGGCACCAACCGGGTACTGTACGGCGAGCTCTCCAAAGCGTTCAGCCTGAACATCGTCGCTTCCGGCGGCGTGTCCACGCTGGACGATGTCAAGGCCTTGCGGGCGCTGAATCTCTATGGAGCCATCATCGGCAAGGCGTACTACACCGGGGCGATCGACCTCAGGGAAGCATTGGAGGCGGCGAAATGATCACCAAACGAATCATCCCCTGCCTCGATGTGCGCGACGGCCGCGTGGTCAAGGGGGTCAACTTTCAGGGCCTGCGGGACCTGTCCTCACCCGTGGAGCTGGGAAAATACTACAGTGACAGCGGGGCAGACGAGCTGGTCTTCTACGACATCACCGCCTCCGCCGAGGGGCGCAGGCTCTTTACCGACGTGCTGACCGAGGTGGCCCGCACCATCTTCATCCCCCTCACCGTGGGCGGCGGCATCAATGCGCTCGACGACTTTGACCGCGTGCTCAAATGCGGGGCGGACAAGGTCAGCGTCAACTCCGGCGCGATCCGGGACCCGAATCTCATCTTCGAGGCCGCCAAGCGCTACGGCGACCAGTGCGTGGTGCTGTCGGCGGATGTCAAGCGCGTGGGCGGCGTGTTCCACGTCTTTGCCAAAGGCGGGCGCGAGGATACCGGCATGGAGGCCATCGCCTGGATCAAAAAGGGCGTGGAGCGCGGCGCGGGTGAGATCGTCCTGAATTCCATCGACACCGACGGGGTTAAACAGGGCTTTGACCTCGAGATGCTGGACGCGGTGTGCAATGCGGTCTCCGTCCCGGTGATCGCCTCCGGCGGCGCGGGCGGCATCGACGATTTTGTCACGCTCTTCAAAACGCTTCCCAAGGTGGACGCGGGGCTTGCCGCCTCTATCTTTCACTTCGGCGAGGTCACGATCCCCGACCTCAAGGCCGCGCTCAAAGAGAACAATATCCCTGTCAGAGAGGTATGAACATGGTAAACATTGATGAACTCAAATTCGACGAAAAGGGCCTGATCCCCGCTGTAGTGGTGGATTCCGTCACCAAAAAGGTACTGACGGTGGCCTATATGAACAGGGAGAGTTTGCAGATCTCCATGGAAAAGGAGCTGACCTGCTTCTGGTCGCGCTCGCGGCAGGAGCTGTGGCTCAAGGGGGAGACCAGCGGCAATTACCAGCACATCGTCTCCATCACCGCCGACTGCGATAAGGACGCCCTCGTTGTGGTCGTGGAGCCGGACGGCCCGGCCTGCCACCTGGGGACCTTCTCCTGCTTTGAAAACCCCGTCTGGCACAGCGACAGCCGCAGCGAGTTTTCGCTGGAGGGCCTGTATGAACTGCTCGAGGGCCGCAAACACGACATGCCCGAGGGGTCCTACACCAGCTACCTCTTCAACAAGGGCCTGGACAAGATCCTCAAAAAGGTGGGCGAGGAGTGCACCGAGGTCATCATCGCCGCCAAGGCCGAGGACAAGAGGGAGACGGTCTACGAGATCGCGGACCTTGCCTACCACGTGATGGTGCTGATGGTCGAGGCCGGGATCAGCGTGGAGGATGTGCACAGAGAGCTTGCCTCCCGCCACGTTATCGACCACAAAGTGAAACAGGAGAAAATGACATGAAGATCAAAACAATCGGTGTCGTGAGCTTGTCCAGCGGTATGCTGGGCGAGGACTTTGCAAAGCGCCAGCGGGAGCTGGGCATCCAACGCCTTGAGGCTTACGGCATCAAGGTCAAGTTTATGACCAACGCCCTCAAGGGGATCGCGTACCTGAATGAGCACCCCGAGGCCCGGGCGGCGGATCTGATCGAGGCTTTTCGAGACCCGGAGGTCGATCTCATCATGACCGCCATCGGCGGGGACGATACCTACCGCCTGCTGCCGTACCTCTTCGGGCACGACGAGCTCAAAAACGCGCTCACGGACAAGCTCTTCCTCGGCTTCTCGGACACTACCGTCAACCACCTGATGCTGCACAAGCTGGGACTGCCCACCCTCTACGGCCAGGCTTTCCTGACCGAAATCTGCGAGTTGGGGCCGGAGATGCTGCCCTACTCGCGGCAGTGCTTCGAGGAGCTCATCGAGACCGGGCGCATCACGGAGGTACGCCCCAGCCCTCTCTGGTACGAGGAGCACAAGAGCTTCGGGCCAGAGGAGTTTGGCGTCGCGCCCGCTGCCCACGAAAACGGCGGATTCGAGCTTTTGCAGGGCCCGGCGGTCTTTCGCGGCAAAATCCTCGGCGGCTGCATCTGCACGCTGTTCGATCTCTTCGACGGCGGGCGCTATGCCGATTCCCCGGCGCTGTGCGCCGAGTACGGCCTGTTCCCGAGCGCGGAGGACTGGAAAGGCAAAATCCTCCTGCTGGAATCCAGCGAGGAGAGACCGAGCCCCGAGAAATACCGCACAGCGCTCATGCACCTGAAGAACGCGGGGGTCCTCGACGCGGTCAGCGGACTTCTCATCGGCAAGCCGCAGAACGAGGTATACGACCGGGAGTACCGCGAAATCCTGCGCGAGGTCGTGGACGATCCAGCAAAGCCCATTGTCTGCAACCTCTCCATCGGTCACGCCATGCCGCGCTGCATCCTCCCATTCGGCGTCGAGGCCGAGGTGGATGTGAACGAGCAGAGAATACGGTTTTTCTATTGACAAATATAAAAAATGTACGGCAGAGCTGCCGTACATTTTTCATGCGAAAATTCAGTTGATACTGCCGATCAGCAAAGCTGCGCGCCGGCGGGGACGGAGTCGTCAAGCATGATGAGGTGCAGCTCCTCCTTACCGTCCACCTCGCGCACGGCGGACAACAGCATGCCGTTGGACATCTGGCCCATCATCTTGCGCGGGGGCAGGTTGAGGATCGCGACCACGGTCTTGCCCACCAGGTCCTCGGGCTCATAGAACTTGTGAATGCCGGAGAGGATCTGGCGCGGGGTGCCGCTGCCGTCGTCGAGCTGGAATTTCAATAATTTTTCGCTCTTTTTAACGGCTTCGCAAGACAAAACCTTGCACACGCGCATGTCGCACTTGGCAAACTCGTCGATGCTCACGTCGGGCAGGACGGGATTGACCTTGATCTGGGGGCCCTTGGCGGCCTTCTCGGCCTGCTCCAGCTCCTCGAGCATCTTGGCCGCGTCGATGCGGGGGAAGAGGGTCTCGCCCTTGTGGACCTCGACATCGGCGGGCAGGGCGCCGTAGCTGCAGGCGGCGTCCCAGGTGCGCAGAGCTTCACCTGCGCCGATCTGGTCGAAGGCCTTGGCGCAGCTTTCGGGGATGAAGGGCGTGAGCATCACGAGGGAAACGCGCAGGGCCTCGAGAAGGTTATACATGACGGTGGCAAGACGCGCCTTCTTCGCCTCGTCCTTGGCGAGAATCCAGGGGGCCGTCTCGTCGATATACTTGTTGGCGCGCTGGATGAGCTTGAATATCTCCTCCAGGGCAAGGTGCGGCTGGAAGGCGTCCATCTGGGCGGCGTACTTTTCGGGGGCGGCCTTGATCATGGAGACGAGCTCGTCGTCCAGGGCGTCAGCCTCGCGCTCCGCGGGGAGCTTGCCGCCGAAGTACTTCTCCACCATGGCGGTGGTGCGGGAGACGAGATTGCCGAGGTCGTTTGCAAGGTCGGTATTGATCGTGGAGATCAAGAGCTCATTGGAGAAGTTGCCGTCGGAGCCGAAGGGGAAGGTGCGCAGCAGGAAGAAGCGCAGCGCGTCCACACCGAACTTGTCCGCCAGCACGTAGGGGTCCACCACGTTGCCCTTGGACTTGGACATCTTGCCGCCGTCGATGACGAGCCAGCCGTGGCCGTAGACCTTCTTGGGCATGGGCTCGCCGAGGCTCATGAGCATGGCGGGCCAGATGATGGAGTGGAAGCGGACGATCTCCTTGCCAACGATGTGCACGGCCGGCCAGTACTTCTTGTAATCGTCGTAGCGGTCATTCATGTAGCCGAGGGCGGTGATGTAGTTGGACAGGGCGTCCACCCACACATAGACCACATGGCCCGGGTCGAAGTCCACGGGCACGCCCCAGGAGAAGCTGGTGCGGGAGACGCACAGGTCCTCCAGGCCCGGCTTGATGAAGTTGTTGATCATCTCGTTGACGCGGGAGGCGGGCTCGAGGAAGTCCCCGGTCTCCAGCAGCTCCTGCACGGGCTTTGCGTATTTGGAGAGACGGAAGAAGTAGGCCTCCTCCTCGGCGTCATGGACGGGACGGCCGCAGTCGGGGCACATGCCGTTTACAAGCTGGCTCTCGGTCCAGAAGCTCTCGCAGGGGGTGCAGTATTTGCCCTTGTAGGAGCCCTTGTAGATGTCGCCTTTATCGTACATCTTCTTGAAAATGCGTTGGATGGACTGGACGTGGTAATCGTCGGTGGTGCGGATGAAGCGGTCGTTGGAGATGTTCATCAGCTTCCACAGGTCCAGGATGCCGCCCTCGCCCTCGACGATGCGGTCGACGAACTCCTTGGGGGTGATGCCGGCGGCCTTGGCCTTCTCTTCGATCTTCTGGCCGTGCTCGTCGGTGCCGGTGAGGAACATCACGTCATAGCCGCGCAGTCTCTTGTAGCGGGCAAAGGCGTCGGTGGCGACGGTGCAGTAGGTGTGGCCGATGTGCAGCTTGTCCGAGGGGTAGTAGATGGGGGTCGTGATGTAAAAGGTCGGTTTGTTTTCCATGCTCTTCTCTCCTGTATGCGTAATTCTTTATCATTCTCGGCGTCAGCGAAGAATGACAGGCTGGATTTACAGATAAAGGTCCTTCTCCTGGGGCTTGTCGTTGTTGAAGGCGTCGCTCAGGCGCTTGTCCACGCCCTTGGGCCACTCGATGTTTTCATCGTGGAAGTAGTAGACGCCGGAGTTTGCGCGCGAGGTATCGAGGTAGTTGCCGTCCAGATCGTACATGTCGCTGTAGGTGGTGACGCTGTTGCCGATCTGCACATCCGTGTACTCGCTGTCGTACACCGGTTCGACCACCGTGCGCAGCTGTACCTTGATGCCGTCAAAGTCCGTGCCCCAGAGCTCCACCACGAGGGAGCTTTCATCCTCGTTGAGGTAGGCCGCAATCTTGACGGGCAGCTCCCGATCGTTGCGGAACTTGAAGTCCGGCCCGCCCCAGCTGACCGTGGCGTCCATGCCGTAGTCAAGGTAGCCCACCTTGAAGTAGTGGTTGGTGCGGGAGAGGATCTTCATGCGGGCGTAGAGCGAGGCGCTGTAGAGGGTAGAGGACACCTGGCAGATGCCGCCGCCGAGCTCAGGCACCACCTGGCCGTCGGAATAGGCGTCGGCGTACTGGAAGCCCGCCTCCTCGGTGCGTTTGCCGACAACCTCGTTGTACGAAAAGGTCTCGCCCGGAAGGAGGATCAGCCCGTCAAGCTTTGCCGCCGCGAGGCGGATGTTGTTGATGCGCTCGGCGGTGGAGCCCGCATAGTAGGTCATCTGCGCGCCCAGCAGGTCGCGGAACAGCAGCTCCTTGAGCTGTGCTGCCGTAAACTCGGGCTGGGTCATGGTCAGCGGGATGATGACCTGCTCGCCGATGTTGGCATTGCGCCAGAGCTGCACAGCCTCCTCCACGCCGAAGGACACGCCCACGGTCTCGGGCATGACCTCGAAGGTCTCGGAGTACCAGGCGTTGGCAGGCTCGACCGCGACCTCGGCATAGATCTGCTCGAAGTTCGGCATCGCAGGCTCGCGCAGGAGCGTTTCATAACGGATCGCCTGCTCGCCCGAACGCAGGGCCGTTTCGATGGCCTTGTACAGACCGTCGGTATCGAGCTCCACGCCGCCCGCGCCCTTGTAGAGCGTGAGACGCGCGTTTTCCAGATCGGCGGCGTAGGCGGGGCGGTTGAGGTTCGTGTTCAGCGCCCGGATGCCCTCGTCCATGCAGGAGCGGATATACGCCTCGTCCAGAGGCATTTGCTCCATCTCGATGGTCGTGGGGGCAAGGCGGCTCTTCACCGCGGCCCAGAGGTTTGCGAACACATTTGTGCCGTGGCCCGGGGCATAGGCGAGATCCACCGCGGCCTCCCGGCTCAGTACCGCGCCGGAGCGCAGGTAATCCACCCAGAAGCCCGCGCCAGCAGGCAGGGAAACAGCTAAGCTCTCGCCCGCGTGGGCGTCAAAGCCCGCCTGGCGCAGAGCGTCGCTCGCTTCCTCGCGCGTCATACCGCCCACGAGCACATTGCCCACATAGGTGTTGGGCAGGATGTGCTTGTCCACGGACACTTTATAGCCCCAGACGCCCGCGCCGCATACCAGCAGCGCCGCCGTCAGCAGCACGATCACCAGCGTCACCAGCGCGCGCCTGAGGGGATTGCGCTTCGGCTTTTTCTTCGGGGCGCTCTCGTTTTTGTTGTTCAGCAGCTTGTCAAAGTTGTCGCTCATGATTCCTCAGTCTTTTGTTTCTGTTGTTGATAGAGCTCGGCAAACAGCTCTTCCTCGCCCTTAGGCAGGTCCACCCGCTTTGCCGCGTACTCCGCGTCCTGAATCCAGGGTGCGCCCTCGATGCGGCCACTTGCCTGGGTCTCAAGCATAATGCCGATGAGGGTGTTGGAGATGAGAAAGCCCGGCACCGTGAAGGCGTAGCGGTCCTCGGTCTGCCGGACCCAGCCCTTCTCCTTGAAGGCCTCCAGCACCTGCCCGATGGGCCGCCAGTCGCACTGGGTACGCGTGACGTAATCGTAGCGGGAGATGCCGCGGGCGGTGCGCATGCCGAGCATGACGTACTCCACCGCGCGCTCGAGGGGGCTTATCTCCTCGTACTCGTCCACGATGCTCACCTTGCGGTGTACACCGGAGATATACTCCCGCAGGTCCTTGATGTAGCTGTAGCGCACGTTTCCCACGCAGGAGTGGGCACCGGGGCCGAAGCTGATGTAGTCGTCCATGTTCCAGTATTTGAGGTTATGGCGCGACTCAAAGCCCGGGGCGGAGAAGTTGGAGATCTCGTACTGCTTGTAGCCGTAGCGCTCCAGCATTTCAACGGCGTAGGAGTACATGTCGGCCTGCTCGTCGTCGTCCGGGAGAATAGGGGAGTCTTTGTATTCCCGGTACATCCTCGTACCCGGTTCCAATTTCAGCCCGTAGCAGGAGATGTGCTCGGGGTGCATCTCGACGATCTTGGCCAGGGTGTCGGCCCAGTCCCGCCGTGTCTGGCTGGGCAGGCCGTACATGAGGTCGAGGCTGATGTTGTCAAAGCCCGCCTCCCGAGCGTCCCGGAAGGCCTTCTGGGCCTGCTGGAAGCTGTGCCGCCGTCCGATGAGTTTCAATAAGTTGTTGTCCGTGGCCTGGACGCCGATGGAAATGCGGTTGACCCCCTCCTGCCGCAGCAGCTTCAGGGCCGCGGGGCTCAAGGAATCGGGGTTGCACTCCACGCTGATCTCACCGTCGAGGCGCACATTGCCGTTGAGCTTGAGCTGGTCAAGGATCTGCACCAGGCGGTCGGCCCCATAGAAGCTGGGCGTGCCGCCGCCGAAGTAGATGGAATCCACCTCATAGCTCTTGATGGAGTGGGACGATTCCCGTATATGCTCGATCAGCGCCTTCTGGTACTCCGGCATCAGATGGTCGCAGCCGGACAGCGAATAAAAATCGCAGTAGCTGCACTTCGAGGCACAGAAGGGGATATGAATATAGATGCCGAGTCTTGGTCTCATCAATTTCTCCAGCCTGTTTACTGCCCGTAGGGGAGGGGCTTGCCCCTCCCGGCGGGTTGACTTGTATTCTGCGAATGCGCCGGGGCGAATACGTATAATGAAAACCGTTCTGCGAGGGAGGGGCAAGCCCCTCCCCTACAGAGAAGTGTGAGAAAAATGCCTCTTAAAACAGCTCCGCGACCTCGCTGACGAACGCGGCGGGGTCTTCGATCTCGGCGCCCGCCAGCAGCTCGGCGAGTCTCGCAAGGATCAGGGACATGCTCTTGGCCTTGTCCTTGTCGCCGGCCTCCCAGGCGGCCTTGAGCGCCTCGACGGCCTTGTGCTCACCGTTGAGCTCGAGGACTCTGGTGGCGCGGATATTGCGCATTTCGGGGCTGGGGCCGCGGCGGAAGTATTTCTCCATCTCGAGGGTAAGCCCGCCCTCGGTGGTCAGGCAGCAGGGCTGGGAGGCGAGCTTGCGGCTCAAACGCACCTTGCTCACCGCGTCGCCCACGGATTCCTTGACGAAATCGAGGAACTCCTTGTTCTCAATGTCGCGCTCCTCGGCGGCCTTCTTCTCCTCCTCGGTGTCGAAGCCGAGGTCATCGGTCACCACGTTGCAGAAGCTCTTGCCGTCCTGATCGTGCAGGGCCTCCAGCACCATCTCGTCGATGGGCGTGGTCAGGCACAGGATCTCATAGCCGCGGGAGCGGACTTCTTCGCACTGGGGCAGGCTGAGGGCGTGCTTTACCGAGTCGGAGCTTGCGTAGTAGATGCTCTTCTGGCTCTCGGGCATGTTTTCCACATACTCCTTGAGAGTCATCTGGTGATCCTCGGAGGTGTAGAAGATCAGCAGGTCGCGCAGGAAATCCTTGTAGCGGCCGTACTCGTCGCAGATGCCGCACTTGATGTGCACGCCGTAGTTGCGGAAGAACTCCTCGTACTTGGGGCGGTCTTCTTTCATAAGTTTCTCAAGCTCGCCCTTGATGCGCTTTTCAATGTTCTGGCCCATGATCTTGAGCTGGCGGTCGTGCTGCAGGAGCTCTCTGGAGATGTTCAGGGACAGGTCGGGGGAGTCCACAACGCCCTTGACGAACTCAAAGTAGTCGTGTACCAGCTTGTCGCACTCCTCCATGATCATGACGCCGTTGGAGTAGAGGGTGATGCCGCCCTTGGTCTCGCCGTAGAACTGGCTGCCGTGCTCCTCGCCGGGGACAAAGAGCATGGCCTTGTAGCTGACCTGGCCCTCGGCGTTGATGCGCACCAGGGCGCAGGGATCCTTCACATCGTGGTGCTTTTCCTTGTACCAGGCGATGCAGTCGTCGTCCGTGACTTCGCTCTTGGAACGCTGCCAAATGGGGACCATGGAGTTGATGGTCTCTTCCTGCTTGACGGTGCGGTAAGCCATCTTGGGGCTGCCGTCGTCGTTCTTCTCTTCGGTCTCGTAGCTCTCGCTGCGCTCGACCTCCATGATGATGGGCCAGCGCACATAGTCGGAGTATTTCTTGATAAGGGCACGGAGCTTCCAGGTTTCGAGGAAGCTGCCGTAGATCTCTTCTTCGCTGTCGGGCTTGATGTGCATGATGACCTCGGTGCCGACGTTCTCGCGGTCGATCTCCGTCACGGTGTAGCCGTCGGCGCCGCTGGATTCCCACTTGACGCCCTTCTCCTCGCCGTACTTGCGGGTGAGGACGGTGACCTTGTCGGCCACCATGAAGGCGGAGTAAAAGCCAACGCCGAACTGACCGATGATGCTCAGGTCCTCGGCCTTGGAGCTGTCCATCTCGGCCTTGAAGGCGCCCGAGCCGGACTTGGCGATGACGCCGAGGTTGTTCTCCGCTTCCTGCATGCTCATGCCGATGCCGTTATCCTTGACGGTGATGGTGCGCGCGTCCTTGTCGGCGCTTACATCGATGCGGAAATCGGCCCGGTCAAGACCCACCTGCTCGTCCGTCAGGGACAGGTAGCAGAGCTTGTCGATGGCGTCGGAGGCGTTGGAGATGATCTCACGCAGGAAGATCTCCTTGTTGGTGTATATGGAGTTGATCATCAGATCAAGGAGCCGTTTGGATTCTGCTTTGAATTGTTTCTTAGACATTGCTGAATTGTCCTCCAGTTTCTATTATAATTCCGTAAAAATGAATTATAGCACAATTCAACGGAATTTCAACCGTCCGGAGAACCCGGCGAGCGGAATTTACCTTTTGATAACAAATCCTATAACAGCAAATCCGGGGCGATGCCGCCCCGGATCATGCTTTGACCGGCTTTGTTCAGTGCTTGCCCTGATAGCTGCCAGAGGATTTGCGTGCTGGTTTGCTGCCCTCGGGCAGAGCGTGGCGGCCGCCGGAGCGGGCAGTGCCGCCTGCCTTCTCCGCTGCGGGCTTGGGGCGCTCGGCCTGGGGCGCGGCCTCGGCAGCCTGGGTACGCGAAGCACGGCGCGGCTCGCTGGCGGGCTCCGCCGCCTTGGCCGGGGCTGCGCTGCGTTTGGAGGAATAGGTCTTCACGTCATCATCGGCGCCGACTTTCTCCTTGCGCTGCACGGGAGCCGCGTCCTTTTCCTTCTTGCCGATCAAAGGCAGATCGAAGGGCAGAATATCCCGGATGTCAAAATCCAGGATGAAGCCGAAGAACGGCACCTTCCTGCGGTTGCGGTTGAGGAAGCGGAAAATCAGCTGCGTGATGAACCAGGCCACAAAACCGGAGAAAATGCCGATGAGCAGCGCGGCGCATACGTCGCTGGGATAGTGGGCCATGAGGTAGGTGCGGGAGATCATCATGAGCAGCACGATCACCACCGAGGGGACGATCCACTTTTTGCCGCGCATGAGCGTGATGGCCGTCATGGCCGCCGCGCAGGCCGTCACATGGCCTGACGGGAAGGAGAAGCCGTCCTCCAGCGGGGAGCCGACCGCCATCCACCACAGCTCGTATTCCACCGAGCTTTCATAGGGACGGGGACGGGCGATGGTATCCTTGAGGAGAATGTTGGTGATCAGCGCACCGCAGCACACCGCGCCGAAGATGCACACGCCGAGATCGCGCTTGGAAGCTGTCAGCATGAAAATCAGCGCCAGCAAGAAAAAGGGCCAGCCCTTTTCACCCAGAAAGGTGATAATGCGCATCAGGGGCGTCAGGATAAAGCCGAGATGTTCGGCAAAGAAATGCTGAATGGACAAAAACAGGTGGTCAAAGCCCGCCAGGGACGTGTTGAGCCACGTTGCAGCCGGAGTCAGAAACATGAGGATTCCCTCTTTTCGTTACAGGTTGTTACCACTATACAACATAATGTTACAAAATGCAAGAGCTTTCCAAAGAAAAATCGCCGCCCATTGTCAGAACGCCCGATTCGTGGTATCATCTTATACAATAAAGAATATGACAGGAGCTGTATGATTATGAATATAAAGAAGCTTTTGCCCGTGCTGGTGCTTCTGCTGGCGGCGGTCTGGCTCTTCCTGCCGGACACCGGCAACACGGCGCAGATGCCCGCCGCGACGCCTGCGCCGACCCAGAGCCCGCAAACCGTCGCTCCGGCGCAGACGCCGAAGCCCTCCCAGGCGCAGACGCCGAAGCCCGCCGCCACGCCAAAACCTGCCGCCGCACCGAAACAGACCCCGGGCGAGCAGACGATCGACGAGAACGGGAGCTACACCACCAAGGACGACGTGGCCCTGTATATCCACACCTACGGTCATCTGCCTGAGAACTTCATTAAGAAAAAGGACGCCCAGGCCCTGGGCTGGACCGGCGGCTCGCTCGAGTGGGTGCTGCCCGGCATGTGCATCGGCGGGGACTACTTCGGCAATTACGAGGGGCAGCTGCCCAAGGCCAAGGGCCGCCGCTGGACCGAGTGCGACATCAACACCCTCGGCGCGCGCTCCCGGGGCCCCGAGCGCATCATCTTTTCCAACGACGGACTCATCTACTATACCCCCGATCACTATGAGAGCTTCGAGCTGCTTTACGGGTGAGCGTTCGACACGTTTCGACAAAGGCGGCGAAAAAAGATGGGAGAATCCTGAAAGAATCCCTTGAACACTGTCAGAAAATATAATATTATGTCAACAGATAATCCCGATCATTCGACAGGATTCTGTTGTCGCAAAAGGCCCCTGTATGCTAAATTTATTGCGACAAACGCGATGAACAAGGCTTTCTGACAAAGCATCTACCTGCTATCGCAATATGGGAGGATTTATCATTATGGAAACCAGGATTCGTATACTCACCGCCGACCCCAACCGGGAATTCTGTCGCCAGCTGTCCGAGCTCATGGCGGCCGAGGGCGACATGGAGATCATCGGCATGGCCTCCGACGGGCTGGAAGCGCTCGAGCGCGTGGCGGAGCTCAAGCCCGATCTGCTGCTTCTGGAGCTGGTGCTGCCGAAGCTGGACGGGCTGGAGGTGCTGCGCCGCCTGCGGGACAAGGGGACAAGCTGCCGCGTGATCGTGCTGTCAGGCTTTGTCAACGGCAAGGTCATCGCCGAGTGCTCCGACTGCGGCGCGGACTACTTCATCCCCAAGCCCTGCGACGTGCAGGCTCTCATCAGCCGCATCCGCCAGCTGAGCTTCGATCTGCCCCGCACCCCGGGCGTGGGTGTGGACTTCCGCCAGAACGCGGAGGGCAGCTACAACGACGCGGACCTGGAGGCCATCGTCACCGACATTATCCACGAGATCGGCGTGCCCGCCCACATCAAGGGCTACCAGTACCTGCGCGAGGCCATCATCCTCACCATCAAGGATATGGACATGATCAACGCCGTCACCAAGGTCCTCTACCCCGAGGTCGCCAAGCGCTTCGGCACCACCCCATCCCGCGTCGAGCGCGCCATCCGCCATGCCATCGAGGTGGCCTGGGACCGCGGCGACGTGGAGACCCTGCAAAGGTTCTTCGGCTACACCGTCTCGGGCATCAAGGGAAAGCCGACGAATAGCGAATTTATCGCCATGATCGCGGACAATCTTTCCCTCAAACGCAAGCACGCCGCGAGGTGATTTAAAAAAGATACCCCCGTTTTCTGCCTGTAATCGGCGGAAAACGGGGGCTTTTGCTATTCTGCGAAAAAACAGTCTTCGTGCCATTTTGCGGGGTTTGTATCTATGTAGTTCCAGATTTCCCGGTAGTCGCTATCATTGCGAATAACATGATCGTGGTACGACCTCTGCCAAATATTTTCACCCAGCGCTCTGTTAACCAATCGCTTTAATGCAGAAATCGCATCCGGCACAATTGCCATCGTAGGGGCCGACGCCCCCGGCGGCCCGGCAGAGAGAATCCTGAATAACACATTGACCCCGGCGAATCCGTAACACTGTACGTTTTCGCCGGGGGCTTTCTGCTTTATTTTTGGTACACTGTCAATTGACTTTTTTCACAGCCCCAAATGTTTATACCAGCAGCGGCTGTAGCTGTTCGCCGCGCAAGGCGGCCTCGACAGTCTGCGCGATCAGCGCAAAATCCGCCTGCAGTGAGTTCGGCTTTTTATCCGGGTCGTCCTGCCGGAAGGGAACGAAGTACACATGCTTGCGGTTGAGAAGCCGCGCAATGTTCTCCGCCGAGCCGGACAGGCCGTCGTTTGTAGAGAAGGCAAGCACCAGGGGCCTGCCGTTTCTCAGATGCGCCTTTGCCGCCATGGTGACGGCGCTGTCGGTCACGCCGTGGGCAAGCTTCGAGAGCGTGTTGCCGGTGCACGGCGCAATGACCAGCGCATCCATCGGCTCCTTCGGCCCCAGAGGCTCCGCCTCCGCGATGGTGGTGACCACCCGCTTTCCCGTCAGATCCATGAGGTGCCGGATGTGTTCGGCGGCAGTGCCGAAGCGGGTGTCCGTCTCGGCGGCGGTGTCGCTCATAATGGGGATGAGATCATACATCTCCCGGAGCTTTTCCAGCTCCCGGAAGACCTGCTCATAGGTGCAGTAGGAGCCGCACAGCGCGACTCCAAGCCGTTTTTTATTGTCCATGTTCTTCCTCCCTTTCCCGTATGACGGTATAGATCGTGTCGCGCATGAGACAGGCGGCGGCACAGGGCGCGCTCCTGCCCGGCAGCCCCGGCGCATAAACCGCGCGCAGTCCCAGTTCCTCCGCCAGCGCCTTGTCAAACCCCGGTTCGGAGGCAAGCTCCAGCAGCACCGCGTCCGGACGGAGGTGCGTCAGCGTCTCGCGTGAGATAACCGGCGCGGGCACGGTGTTGATGAGAAAGTCCAGGTCGCCTGCAAGCGCCGGAAGCGCGTCAAAGGAGCAGGCAGCGAGACCGCAGGCCTCGGCCTCGGCCCGGTCCCCGGCCTTGCGGGCGGCGATCCGCGTCTCGCAGCCGAGGGCACGAAGCCTCGGCCCGAGCTGCCGGGCGACCTTGCCCCAGCCTGTGACCAGCGCTTTTCCCTTCCAGAGGCTGCGGGGGCTTTCTTTTATGAGCAGCCCCGCCGCCCCCTCGGCGGTGAGGGCGGCGTTGCCGATGGTGAAGTCCCGCCGCGCCATGAGATCGCACACCGAGAGCCCCGCGCGCACCGCCGCGAGGGAAGTAGCCTGCCCGAGCTTTCCGCCGCACAGCGTCTGCCCCGGCCAGAGGGCGGTCAGCAGGTCCTCGGTCAAAAGTTTCTGCACCGAAAGCGGGGTATGGAGCGCGCCGCCCTTTTCCGCCGGGATGCCCACGATCACCCAATCCGCTCCGTAGACGCAGGCCTCCGGGGAGCTGCACTGCAGAATGCGCTGGGGCAGCGCCGCCTTCTCAAGCGCGTAGCTGCGCACCGTATGTCCGTCCCCGTTCAGCAGCGCCGCCAGCCACCCGGCCCGCGCGTCGCCGCCGATCACCGCAAATTTCATACGCACCACCTCCAAAACCATCGTATTCCGCAAAGGGGGAAGGGGTGAGTGCGAAAAGTGAAAAGTGGAAAGTGAAAAGTGAAAATATGGTGTTATCCTGAGCGTGAGCGAAGGATCTTTTCGGTACGGTGACCGAAATGAAGATTCTTCGCTCGCGCTCAAAATGACGTTCTATCCGCGCAGCGGACAATGATAATCGTGCCGCAGACGCTCCTTCTCTTCACTTTCCGCTTTTCACTTTTCACTTTGTATGGTACAATGTTCCCATCACGTTTAACGAGGTAAGCATATGAGCAGAGCTGACGAAATCTTTATTCAAAACTGCAAGGATATTCTGGAAAACGGCATCTGGGACACGGACCGTGCCGTCCGCACCCGCTGGGAGGACGGGACGCCCGCCCATACCATCAAAAAATTCTGCGTGGTCAACCGCTATGATCTGGCCGAGGAATTCCCCATTATGACCATACGCCGCATCTACTGGAAGTCCGCCATCGACGAACTGCTGTGGATCTGGCAGGCCAAGAGCAATAACGTCAAAGAGCTGCGCACCCGCGTGTGGGACGCCTGGGCCGACGAAAACGGCTCCATCGGCAAAGCCTACGGCTACCAGCTGGGTGTCAAGCACCACTACCCTGAGGGGGACATGGATCAGGTGGACAAGGTCCTGTGGGACTTAAAGCACAACCCCGCTTCGCGCCGCATCATGACCAACATCTATAACTTCGCCGACCTGTCCGAGATGGCGCTCTATCCCTGCGCCTATTCCATGACCTTCAACGTAACCGGCAATAAGCTCAACGCCATTTTGAACCAGCGCAGCCAGGACATGCTGACCGCCAACAACTGGAACGTGGTGCAGTACGCGGTGCTCACGCT
This sequence comes from Oscillospiraceae bacterium, assembly GCA_902791215.1. Classification (GTDB taxonomy): domain Bacteria; phylum Bacillota; class Clostridia; order Oscillospirales; family Oscillospiraceae; genus Limivicinus. The sequence goes on from CADAUZ010000039.1 coordinate 21,139, forward strand.
GATGATGGCCCAGGTCTCCGGCCTCGAGCCCGGCGAGTTTGTCCACGTCATCGCCGACGCGCATATCTATGACCGCCATGTGGACGCGGTGAAAGAGATCATCCGGCACGAGCCCAAGCCCGCCCCAAAGTTTATTGTTGATCCCACGGTGGACGATTTTTACAAATTCACCCGCGACAGCTTCAAGATGGAGAGTTATGAGTATTCGGACTTTGCCGGGAAGATCCCGGTGGCGCTGTAAGGAGGGAACGGCATGGAAGCCATCGTCGCCGTCTTTTCCGACTGGGGCATCGGCAGCGAGGGGACCCAGCAGGTGATCCTGAAGGCCGACCGCGCCCATTTCCGCGAGCTGACACGGGATGCCGCCGTCGTCGTCGGGCGCAGGACCCTTGCCGACTTCCCGGGCGGCAGACCCCTCAAGGGGAGAGACAACATCGTCGTCACGCGGCAGGATATCCAGATCGAGGGCGCCGAGGTCGCGCACTCCACTAACGAGACCCTCGCCCTTGCGGCAAAATATCCGCGCACGCTCGTGATCGGCGGGGCGTCGATCTATCGGCAGTTCCTGCCCTATGTGGATCTGGTGCACGTCACGAAGATCGACCTTGCGCCCGCCTCCGACAGCTACTTTGAAAACCTGGACGCCTCCCCCGACTTCCGTATCCGCGAGGCAGGGGACCGGCAGGAGGAAAATGGCGTGCGCTATCAGTTCGTGACCTACGAAAGAATCCGATAAAAACAGGGCCGATCCGTTTGGATCGGCCCTGAAATCTACGCGGTGTTTAACTTTTTCTGTATCAGCACTGACACAAAGTGCAGCGCGGCGGTGTACAGCGCTGTAAGACCCAGAAACATGGGCAGCGGCTTATCCAGCGCCCAGAAGTGGACAAGGTAGATTTCAAACGTGATCCCGCCGAGAAGGCCCAGCAGCTTGTTGATCCATTGCCCGGCAGTGAAACGGTCGAGCCAGGCCGAAACCGCGGCGACAGCCACACACAGCCCCGGCGCGATCAGCAGCATCGGGTACCAGGCGAGGCCGCGGCTCCACACAAGGTTGGCGAAGAACTTCGGGCTCTCCCACAAAATCGCCGCCCCAACGGGGACCAGCACCAGCAGCAGCGCAAGCTCCGCTCTGGTGAGCGCCTCGCGCCGCCTGCTCTCCGCGGCAAAGAGCATGCCCACGAAAAAGACCGGCAGGCGCGTGACGATGATGATGAGCTGTGTGTCGCCCCAGAAGGCGCAGGAGAACAGCAGCAGCGCGAGTACGACCCCGACGGCTTTCGCTCTGCTGTCACAGCGCTCTGCCAGCGGCGCGAGAAACGGCGTGAGCAGGTAGCTCAGCCACATGCCGGACACGTACCAGTTGAAGCTCGGGGCAATGTCCAGAAAGCCGTGCACACCGAAGAGATTGGCGAGGGCCGCAGAAAAGCTGATGCCCCCGCCCAGCGCCTCCACCGCAATCCAGCAAAGCGCGAAGGGGATATAGACCGGCAGGATGCGCGCGCAGCGCCGGCGGAGAAAAGCGGCGGCATCCCGATCCCGGCTATAGGAGAACCAGCAGCCGATGCCCGAGGTGAAGAAAAACAGGTCCACGCCGCCGTAAAAGTAACCGGCGATCTTTTTCAGTGCGATCTCCGGCCAGGCGCCCTTGGTGTGGTACAGCAGGATCATCACGATGGCAGCCGCCATCATGTTTTTGCGGTATTTTAATATGGTCTGAAAGCGCATGACGCACCCTCCGCAAACGAAAAAGTTCTGCGCCGATTGTACCAAATCCCGCCGTACATGGCAAGGGGAGAAAAAATGTGGATTTGGATTGATTCTCCCCGGGATACCGGATATAATGACTGTAATTCTGAAAGACGGGAGCGAACACCATGGAGACAAAGTACTATATCCTCACCCAGATTGACGGGGACTACGCCTGGCTTACCTGTACGAGCGCGCAGGAGGAGCCCTATTTCATCGCCCGCGCCCTGTTGCCCATGGAGGCCGACGAGGGGAGCAGACTGAAATTCGAGAACTTCCAGTTCGAGCTGATCTGAGCCCGAGCAGCTACACCGGGTGCATCGCCATGAGCGGGTCCATGCGTCAAACCCCGTAATAGGGAAAAGCCCCGAGACCGTTGTAATAAGCCGCCCGCCGATAAAAAATAGACAGCTCCGAAGAACTGTCCGTTGAATATTTGGGGCCCCGCAAACGTCTTGCGTTTGTGGGGAGAGGAAAAAGAAGGCTGCCGGTCGATGTGCCGCCGTTTGCGGAGGCACATGACCTTGCAGCCTTGTTTTGACGAATTAACGCTTGCTGAACTGGGGAGCGCGGCGGGCCGCTTTGAGGCCGTACTCCTCAAAGCCGTATGACCGGAAACCCTTGATATGACTGGGCTTGCGGGTTTGGCACTCAGGTTTAACCCGTGCTTAACCCATACCCGTTTTAAGGCAACGACCGGCCTTGAAACCTCGACTCCGTTCTGCATGTTACGTTCCCTGAAAGCTGCTCAGCTTCTATATAAATAGTAGCATTACAGCATCCACAAGTCAACAGATTTTTTGCCCGTTCACGTCCGGGCATGGCAAACGCTCCGAACCATCCGGCTCGGAGCGTTTGCCTTTATTTTTCATATCGCGGCACTGTCTGCGGGGATCAGTCCAAAAGCGGCATTCACAATGCTGCTGAGCTGATCCGGCTGGTTGTACTTGACCTTGGCATAGATGTCCATGGTGATCTTGCTGTTCTTATGCCCGGCCAGATACTGCACGGTCTTTGGATCAACATTGGCGGAGATGAGGTTCGTGATGTAGGTATGCCTCAGTTGATGGGGATGCACATCGAAATCCAGACTGTAGATCACCTTGTTGTTGTGCGGCGCGGCTTCCCCAAGAACCGGATGGAGCACATGCTTGATCCGCTGGCCGTTGACATAGCGGTAATAGACGCGCTCTTTCGCGGTTCTTGTCTCGATGTATGTCCATAGCCGCTTGAACTGGGTATAGGACAAGGGGCCGCCCTCGCAGTTTGCCACAACAAAGTCCGAATGCGATTTGGTCTTCGCTTCCTGCAGGCATTCCACCATCGGCGGAGGCAGCGGGACCTTGCGCCGAGCCGAGTTTGTCTTCAAATCCGTCAGGATGATCGGACGGTTATGTTCCGTGTGCCACGCCCTTTCAACAGACAGATAAGGCGTTTCACTATCCAGATGCACACAGTCCCATTGAAGTCCGAGAATTTCCTCTCTGCGAAGCCCGCAGTACAGTCCCAGCATCACAAACACATAGGGCGGCAAGCCCTTCACCGCATCGAGCAGGCGTCTGGTCTGGTCATCCGTCAGCGGGTCGATCTCTTTCTTTGCCTTCCCGCCCTTGCAGGGAATGCGCCGGGTGGGATTTTCTTTCAGCAGATGATTGTCCTCCGCTGATAAGAAGATGCACTTGAAAAGCGTCACGACCGCGTGATAGACGGAGCTGGACTTTTTGGAGACGGGGACAAGCGCGAGCTTGATATCATCCGGCGTCACATCAGCCATATACATATGGCCCAGCGGCTTGATGATGTAATTCTTGACCTTGGATCTGTAGTCAATCATGGTTGTTTCCCGCACCTGCGCTGACTGCATCAGCAGCCACTTCTCCGCATACTCCTTCACAGTCGGACTCTTCCGGCGAAAGCAGGCGCTTTCGATTTGACGCTGGGCGTCCTCTACCTTTTCATAGAGTTCCTCCCGCGTCTTGGCGTAGAGCGCGACGCGCTTGCCGTCACTGTCGACAATTCTGGTTCGATAGTATTCAGTGCCGTTCATAACGACAGTCCCATAGTTGGGGATAATTCTTTTTCTCGCCATTTTCGTTCCCTCCATCGTTGATTCTTCAGCGCTGATGCTTCATTTGTATCAGAAGATCAGATTTCTTGCAATGATATCGACCGGCTTTTCAAACTCGCCGCTTGCGATAAGTCATCACATTTTCCCTCGGCTTTGCGCGATGCGTAGACCGGGCAATATACTCCTGAATGCCTGACTCCGTAAAGTAGACGCAGCCGTTCTCTACATACTGAACATACGAGATCAGGCCGCTGCTTCTCGCCAGATCAAGGGTGGGGAGGCTGATCCCCAGGAGCTTTGCTGCTTCTTTTCGAGAAAACAGTTTTTCCATGTCAGCCTCCTGTCCGGCATTCAGAGGAGTTTTGAACAACCATAGAAGAAAACATTGTTTGAGAAAAAAGAAACGAATTATACATATTAACTCCATTCTTCATACAAAAGCAACGATACGCCGCCCCTGTATATATCGTCATATTTGCCACGCACCCTGACGCGGGAATGTTAAAGGCCGTCTGCGGTTCAGACTGTCATAGCACCGAAGCACCGCTGCCGGAAAACGGCTGGCGTATGCCTCCGTACTGCCCCTCTAGTCCGTGGGAGCGCGTGAGCAAGTTTCATGATCCCCTGCGCTGTCATGGCGCACCGGTTTACCACAACCGGGTCTAAGGCTCCGTGGGTCGCTCCGGCATCCTGGATGCCATCGTTGCGTCGTGCCTTATGTCGCTATCACGCAGGTTTTGTGCCTTTAACACTGTGTATTCGGTTTTCAAGCTGCAAACAAGTCGGACCGAAAAGATCCTCTCACCCATAACCGTTTTTCGAGGCCATTTTATAAGGTTTTTCATAAAAAGTTTACAACTTCCCGCAAAAATATTTTTTGGCTTTTTCTATAGCGTTCGTCAGACTCTGCGAAATTGCCGGCTGGCTCGTGTTTTCTAACCTGGCGATCTGTTCTTCGGATAAATCTTCGTCATAGAACATCATGAGGCGCCGGTACTCCTTGTTCGTCAGAATCCTGCGAAGCTTGCGAACTACCTCAAGATATAACGCATGAATCCGTTCACGCTCAGCTTTTTCCTGCTCCTCATGTTCGGTGCTGAGTACGGCTTCATATCTTCCCAGGCTCACTGTGTGATCCTTATAGCCACGATCGCCGCGATGAATCTCATGATAGGATTCATCGGACACCTGCTTCCAGTGAATGAATGTGTCAAACGATTCAAACTGCTCTGCCGTCATGCGCTTGAGATTCTTCTTGACGTCCAATGAGACAATAGCGTCGGGGTCTGCCTGGTTGCGTGTGTAGTCGTCTCGCATTACTGGGTTGAACACTTCGATACCTCCTACTACAATGTATTTGGTCGATGTTCTTGACCGCCAGTCAAGAAATCGTCCATCTTGTTGCTTAAGCTGTTAGAATGGGGATGCAACCGGTCTGGCCGATACCTCCAAGGACTCCCGTCCGTGATTAAGTCTGCTAACCGGCTCCTCATTCGCAGCGTTCGTTTTACGCAGGTTGAACCGCGTGTTCGTGTGAATCACCCAGTAGATTGAATAGGCAATGAGAGAAGTCGATCTCGGCCGTTGCAATTCATTCAAAGGAGATAGTTTCATGAACGCAGTTGGTATCGATGTTTCCAAAGGCAAGAGCACTGTCACGATTCGCCAGCCGGGCGATGTAGTTGTCCTGGCGCCACGGGATTACCGTCACACACAATCCTCCATCAATGATCTCATCACCACCATCAAATGCTTGGAGGGTGAGACAAAGGTTTGTATGGAGCATACCGGCAGATACTATGAGCCGATGGCATCCTGGCTCTCGGCAGCAGGAATTTTCGTCAGCGCCGTCAATCCCTGGCTCATCAAGGATTTTGGAAACGAATCCATTCGCACACCGAAGACGGACAAAGCCGATGCAAAGAAAATTGCACGTTTTGCTCTTGACCGCTGGGCGAAATTGCCGCAATATAGTCGTATGGATGAATTACGAAACCAACTGAAAACCATGAATCGGCAATTCGGCTTCTACATGGATCAGAAGACCGCTATGAAGAACAATCTCATTGCGCTTCTCGACCAGACGTTCCCCGGAGCCAACTGCTTCTTCGACAGCCCTGCCCGCAGTGACGGCAGCCAAAAATGGGTGGATTTTGTCTACACCTACTGGCATGTGGATTGCGTTCGCAGCAAATCCCTTGAAGCCTTCACTGAGCACTATAAAAACTGGTGCAAGCGGAAGGGCTACAATTTCAGTGCCGCCAAGGCAGAAGAAGTCTATCTCGCAGCCGCCGATCTCATCGCTGTATTCCCCAAGGATGACTACACCAAGCTGCTGATCCGTCAGGCCGTTGCCATGCTTAATATTGCCTCCGAAACGGTGGAAACGCTTCGGATTAAGATGGATCAGACGGCGTCTCAGCTCCCAGAGTATCCTGTCGTCATGGAGATGGACGGCGTCGGTGCCACGCTGGGGCCGCAGCTCATTGCTGAGATCGGGGATGTTACTCGCTTTAAGCACAGAGGGGCTCTGACGGCCTTTGCCGGTGTAGATCCTCGTGCGAATGAATCCGGAGATTACAAGCGCGTGAGCAACCCCACGTCGAAGAAAGGCTCGCCTCATCTGCGAAAAACGCTCTTCCAGATCATGGACGGTCTTATCCAGCGTTCTCCTGCAGATAACCCTGTCTATGCCTTCATGGACAAGAAACGAGCACAGGGCAAGCCTTACTACGTCTACATGACTGCCGGAGCCAACAAGTTCTTGCGAATCTACTACGGAAAGGTGAATGCTTACCTGTCTCCAACTGAGGGAGCAGAAGATTCCTAAGCTTATTACCATTCCTTTTCAGGCCAGCGTTCTGCGGTGGCCTTCTTTTCATGCCCGCTTTTCAACCTGCATGGACTTCACATTTTTCTGCAATTTCCTCTTGACTTTTTATTTGCAGACTTGATAAACAAAAAAAGAGGCTGCCGGTAGATAGACTTTTCCTGTCTAACCTACCGGCAGCCTCTCAGAATACCTGGACAAACTGTCGGGAAACGGGTATATGACCTCTGTAAGGATTTACGCAATAGCGCTGTTTCAGCCCGACCTTACCTTCTGTATACCTCTTATGAACTTTTACGCGGAATCAAAAGCAAACTGCTCCCATCCCGGAATCTACAATATATTCATCCTCCGGCAGATAAACAAGGACCTCTTCCTTGCGCCGCGATTTTATCTTGCTGAAGATCTTCACGCCACAGGCGGAACAAGTAAACCGCGCGGTATGATCCTCCAGTCTGACACTATGAAGTAATCTGCCGCAATTGTAGCAATACCGCATCGTAGGAATGTAATCCACTTTTCTCTTCTCCTTGTAATTCAGGCCTTGCGTCGTATTTCTACGGGCGCTGGGCTTTGTAATACTGTTTGATTGAAAACCAGGTGTTGGTACTGTATTCGTAGTACAGCTTCTTCTCCCGCCCGCGAATGATCGCTGTATACTCGAAGGGCTCTTTGCATCGCACTTCGCAGGGGATGAAAGGCCGCTGCCCGATGATTCTGCTGACCGGGTACTGGCGGGCCTTGTAGGTGACGCGCTGAGGAATCAGAGTGCCGTCGCTCTTGAATCTCACGTCAACGTCAAGATTGATCCGCTGATACTGAACTTCTCCAGCCATTCCGCTCACCTCGCCCCCTTGAGGATGTTCACGACAACACCTTGGATGATGCAGTTGTCCGCATCCACGATAATATCCTTCAGCCGCTCGTTTTCCGGGTGCAGCCGGATCGTGCCGTCTGATTGTGGACGAAAGCGTTTCAGCGTGGCTTCGTCATCCACCAGTGCAACGACCATCTCATTATAGTCGGCGGTAGGCTGCTGACGAATCTGAACGATGTCCCCATCGTCGATCCCCGCACCGATCATCGAGTCGCCGCTGGCCCGGAGAAGGAAGAAGTCTCCTCGCCCGAACAGAGACACCGGCAACTTCACATATTCTTCGATGTTCTCCTCGGCATATTTCGGGATGCCGCAGGAGACCCGGCCCAGCACCGGCACACGGACAAAGGCGTTTTTGTCTGCCTTGCCCTTTTTCGTCGTGATCGTCCGTTGACCACCATCATAATCGATCATCCCGTGTTCGCGCATATGGGAGATATACTTGCAAATTGTCCCGACAGACAGCCCGATGCCGGCCGCGATCTCTGCCATTGTGGGGATAATGCCGGTTGCGTCCCTGTAGTCATCTATAAACGCGACAATTGCCTGCATATGCTCCGGCTTCTTGTACTGCATGGAATCACTCCTCGTTTTCAAAAGAGAAAAGCGCTTTTCTGTTTACAACGAAAGTATAACACTTGGTTTCAAAAAAGCAACAAAAATTTCCGTTCAAAAAGGGACGTGGTGCAATTTTGCATCACGTCCTCTAAAACAGTACAAAATTTGCTTTGAATTGCAAAAATCTGAATTGTTATAATGCTAAAATTGTTTCGTCAGGCTATTTGCCGCTTCAATGACCATGTCCGCATATCCCTCCAAAACCTCTCGCGGCTCCAGAATCCGGACTTTTCCGCCAAAGCCAAATACCCAGCTGTAGAAGATATGGTTGACCGCTGTCTCTGCCGTAACAGAAAACGTGGTCTCATCAATTAAGCCGGTATCAACATCCTCTCCGAAATGATCCATGATCGCATCCATGACGGAGAAATCGCAGGCCAGCTCCACGATCTTGTGCTCACTGTTGTACATGCGCAGCGAGGTGGCCCGGTACTCATCCAGATCAAAGTCTTCCGGCTTGGGGACAATGGACTCATCCAAAATCTGAGGTGTGCTTTCGATCCGATCAACACGAAAATTGGTTATCTTCCCATACCTGCTGTAGTATCCGACAACATAATAAAGATTGTTGTCCATCACAAGAGCATAGGGGTTGAGCGTATATGCCTCTCCTCCGTGCCGGAGTATCCGTCGTTTGTATTGATCGTGTTCGACGTACCTGAATGAAACCTGCTTTTCCTGAAGAATCGCTCGGATGAGGGTATCGACAATGTAATAGATCTTCTCATTGCTTTGCTTCAGGCGCGCATAGTCCCCCGTCAGTTCGAGAAGTGCTTTCCCAGTATTCAGCGGAGCAAGCGTGATAAGCTTCCCAGTCAGCTCACGGCTTTTCCGTTCGGTGATAAAGTTGGAGGATTGCACGGCATCAATGAGGATTTTCAACTCTGCCGGTTCAAATCTTCTATGCTCGAGATAATAGCTTGTATTTTTCCCTTTGGAGATACCGATCTCAAATCCAAAATCCGTAAGGGCGTCAACATCCTCTGCAATCCTTGCCCGGTAGGTCTTGATAGAAAAGCGCTCGTCCAGGAGCTGGAGCAGCTCGTTCGTGGTCAACGGGTGGTCGGCGTCTGTCAGCTCGTATAGGAGCTTGAACAAATAGAGAGGGCGAAGTTTACTGTTTTCCATGCGTTGGGATGTCCTTCCAGTCAGAATATTTATTCGTCTTCCGGCTCCACTGAGCGAAACGTCTCATCATCAAAAAAATCATACAGAGAGATGCCCAAGCCGTCGCACAGGAGCTTAATCGTGACAATACCTGGATTCTTGCTGTCTCCGTTGATAATGCTTTTCAATGTAGACGGTGGTACTGCGGAGGCATTTGCGAGCGCATTCAGCGTTAGCCGATGGTCATCACATAATTTCATAATGCGGTTTGCTACCTTTTGCCTGCTGTTCATAAGGAGTCGCTCCTTTTTCCTTCAATTAACAGATAAAGGGTAGCATTTTTTTCTTATGTAGATGGACGATATATCGACTTTTTGGACGATATATCGTATAGTGTGGATGTGGTTCGACTGTCTGATATGATCGGCCACAGATTACTTGAGAAAGGATGGCATCAAAGAAACTCAATCACAAACACATCAAGGTTTCCTCTGATATGATGGTATTTCAAAATATGATTGGAGGGAACAACTATGAGCGAAAACCTGTATGGCTATGTCCGCGTATCCTCAAAGGAGCAAAATCTCGATCGCCAGATTCTTGCCCTGCGCGAGTTCGGTATACCGGAGAACTTGATCTTTCAGGAGAAGCAATCGGGGAAGGACTTTGAGCGTCCGGTATATAAGCGCTTGGTGAAAAAATTAAAGCCGGGCGACACACTTGTGATCAAGAGCATCGACCGGCTTGAAAGAGAAAAGAGCCGATATTGTGGTGCTGGATATGCCTTTGCTGGACACCAGGCAGGGGCGGGATTTAACGGGAACGCTGATCGCGGATATCGTCCTGCAGTTGCTCAGCTATATAGCTCAGACAGAGCGCGAATTCATTCGTCAGCGCCAAGCGGAGGGGATCGCCGCTGCCAAGGCGAGAGGTGTACAGTTCGGAAGGCGTCCAAGAGAAAAGCCAGAAAACTACAAAGCCGTCCTGACGCAATGGCAGGAAGGAGTGATCACTGCACATAGAGCAGCGCTTTTCCTGGGCGTAGACAGAAAGACGTTTCTTAAATGGGCAAGTTGCTAAAGGGAAATATACGGCATAATCAAGATAAATGTACACTCTGATCCCGTTTGCCAGATCTTGTTATTTTGCTAAATTCAGGGGGAAATCTTAATGTGTTTTTTTCAGATCCTTTGTAGGACAGTATATCATATTAGGCAAAAATCTTCAACATTTAATTTGGGATCAGAGTGTACTAATGTCCTAACAATTCCACGATTTGCCGGATCTGAAATAAGTATTCAGATTCGGCGTTTTTTCGTCTCCTGATAGCGATTTCACCGCTTTAGGAACCAATTTATTGAAAGAGTGTGAATATGGGAAAGGCATATGGATATATCCGGCAAACCCCGAAAGATCAAAACGATGTCACTCAATTAACCATGCTGATGGATGCCGGGGTGAACGAAGCCTTTTTATTTGAGGATAAAATCTCAAACACTTCCTCGGATTGTCCAGCTTTCAGGCGTCTTATCAAAAAGCTGAACCCTGGCGACATACTCTTTGTAACCAGCCTGAATCAGCTCGGCAAGAACTGTGATGAGGTGAAAGAGCATTGGAAGGCAATCACAAAAGACTGCAACTGTGATTTGGTCGTGCTGGATACCCCTGTCCTGGATACACGAACCGGAGAAACCATCAAAGACGTTGTAATCGAAACCTTTGACGCATTCTCCAGAATCAAGAAAAACTATGCCAAGCAGCGGCAGGCAGAGGGAATTGCGGTCGCAAAAGTAAACGACGCAGCGTTCGGCCGACCCTTGAAACCCATTCCCGATAGTTTCCCGCTTGTCGCAGACCTGTTCAGCAAGGAGATGATTTCTGCGCGCGGAGCTGCTGAACGGCTGAATGTAGACCGCAAAACATTTCTTAAATGGTACAGAAACAGCAACGAAGCGAACCAACGCACTGGCAACGAGCAGGATAACACCAAAACCTGAGAAAAGCGAAAGCAGCCGGAAGAGTGAGAACATGAAAAGGATCTATGGCTATATCCGCCTCTCTCCCAAGGAGCAGGGTGAGAACAGGTATCTAAATAAACTGCTGGAAGCCGGAGTACCGGAAAATCAGGTTTTTACGGATAAGGTATCGAATACGAGTTCTGATTGTGCAGCTTTCAGACGCCTGATCAAAAAACTGAATCCCGGTGACATGCTTTTCGTTGCCACGTTGGATCACCTCGGTAAAAACTGTGATGAAGTAAAAGAACACTGGAAGATCATTACGAAAGACACCGGCTGCGATCTGGCCATATTGGATACGCCTGTTCTGGATACCCGTCTCGGAGAGAATGTCAAAGACATCGTAATTGAATCTTTTAGCGCCTTTTCAAGAATCAAACGAAACTACACACACCAGCGTCAGGCGGAAGGCATTGCGGTTGCAAAGGTGAATGATGCGGCATTTGGCCGCCCATCGAAACCAATTCCGGATAATTTCCCAGCTGTTGCAGATATGTATGAGAAGAAACTGATTTCGTCTCGTGGTGCAGCTGAACGGCTGAACGTGGCGCCTTCAACATTCCTCAAATGGTATAGAAACGAAAGTATTTAAGCACTGTCGATGAAAAGGGGGGGAAGTGAATATGTCCATATCACTTTTCCCACATAATCAGAAGGCCTATGACTCGCTGCTGGAGATGCTGAAAGTGGAACGCCGAGCCTGTATCATCCACCCGACCGGCACTGGCAAGAGCTTCATCGGTTTCAAATACTGCGAAGACCACCCGGAGCAGTCGGTACTGTGGCTCTCCCCCTCGGAATACATCTTCAAAACCCAATGCGAAAGCCTTGCCGCCACCGGCGCAGAGATGCCGGGAAACGTCACCTTCATGACCTACGCCAAGCTGTCTATGCTTGCGCCGGAGGAATTGGACAGCCTGCATCCCGATGTGGTGGTCCTGGACG
>CADAUZ010000040.1 GCA_902791215.1 Oscillospiraceae bacterium
GGAAGACAGTACCCCATCTTAGCGGATGGCTCTTCTTTATTCAATTCATTTGCTCGATGCCTTTACCGGCATCCCACAGAAAAAGTGATTGACCCATAAAAAACTCTAAACCGGTAGGGAATCGTTCCCAGTTGATTTCTTTGAATAGTGGGATGGCTCTGATCAGCGGAGTTGCTAAACATGAGATTAAAAGATACGTTCGGATCTATAATGTTTCCTGATTCTATTTCTTTGAAAAAATCACATAGAGTTGTTTTGCCGCTTCCATTCCAACCATAAATAAGATTGTTCTCGACAAACGTTTTACACTTCTGCTCGTCCCATCGGAATTGATTGAAAAAACGATATCCGTTTATCTCCTTTATTTTCAGCAAAGAAATCATCTCTACACCCCGTTTATGAAGTTTGAATTCTGAGCAGATCGTCTAAATGAAAAGCGTGCTTTCTATAATTCTATCTCCCACACGGTTTCATCTCCGCAGATGTTGCGGATTTTCAGGCGGAGGGGTTTGGCGTCACTGGTGATGGTGCCGTCCCAGAAGGTTTTGGTCTTGCTGCCGTTGCGGATCACATAGCCGAGCTTGTCGATCTTGATCTCACTGTCGGAGTGCCATTCGCCCGCAGCGGCGGTGCAGTCCAGGCTCAAAAACTCGATCAGCTCAAGCCCCTCTTCGCTGATCTCGATAGGCTTGAAGCCTTTCTTGCCGGCGTTGAGCTGACCTTTCCAGTTATACTCTTCAATCTTGCCCATGACCCGGTCACTGAGGAATTTGTCTACAGTGACGCGCCAGCCGCCGCGCAGATCGTCAGTACGTTCCTCGGTGTGGAACTCAGCATAGTCCCCGATGATCACATCATCCAGAACCGCTTTCAGGTCGCGCAGCTCGATTTCCACAGCGGTGCTGTCATCTTCTTTGATAAAACGCCGGATCTCATCCTCGCTGGTAATGTCAATATAGTAGACGATGACCTTCTTCACATTGCCGTCCAGCTCCGGGATGGCCTGGTGAATAATGCGGTTCATGGTGACCTCATCCAGCAGCTTGGAGGAAGAGTCCATCAGATTCGGCACATAGACCGGCACCATGCCGAGCTTGCTGTCGGAGATTGCGCCCTCCCAGAAGGAATCCAGAGAGTCCTCGTTCTTCAAGCCCGGAATGAGGGCTTTGATCTTGTCCATGGTCTGTACCGGATTGCGGAAAAGCTGAACGCCGTCCTTGATCTCCAGCACGTCAAAAGCCGCACCGTCAGCTTTCAGCCGGTCGCGGGTGGTCTGGATGGAGTTGAGCCCAATGTCGCAGTGGATGAAGCGACGCCCCAGCTTGGCCGACACAGCAGCCGTCACACCGCTCCCGCCGAAGAAGTCCGCAACGAGCATACCTTCGTTAGAGGAGACTTCCAATACTCGTTTTAATAATGCTTCCGGTTTCTGCGTAGAATAATCATAGTTTTCTGTAGCAACTCCCTGTACCGGCGCAATATCTGTCCAAATATCTTGAAGTGGTATCCCTTCGCATTCATCTAAATACATCTTTTGTCTAGGAACAGCTCCAGGCTTCGATTGTACTATTCGGCCTTCCGCATACATCTGTTCAAGACGGTCTTTGCTAAACCGCCAAAACCGTGTAACACCTAAAAATTCAAAATAGGGATTCCCTTTTGCGGCGCCACCAGTAGCGGTACATGAAACAGATTGCCATTTTCGACCATCTGGATCAGAATGAGTAAATGTTTTTTCGATATACTCTTGATCATATGGCATAAATCTATAATTAAAGATAAAGTCTGTCCCAAGTTTATAATACAGTATTTTATCAGATATCCTTCCAAGATGCTCGGCACCTTGACCAATATCACCATGAGCAAAAGTCCTACGCCACGTAATTTCGTTGATCAGATTATCTTCTCCAAAGATTTCATCCATCAAAATCTTTACATAATGACCAATGTGCCAGTCCAAGTGAACATAAATTGAAGCAGTATCGCTCATGATACTTTTGATCGCCATGAGGTTTTCATACATCCAGTTGAGGTACTTCTCTTTATCCCAGACATCTCCGTACATTTTTTCCTCGAAGGCCTTAAACTCTTCAAAGGGTAAATCTTGACCAACTTGTGCAATGATTTCTGCAACCTTCGGATTGCGGCGGATATAGACCTGCTTGGCATAGTCAGCACCACTGGCAAAGGGCGGATCAATATAGACAAGATCGACCTGAATGCCCTGCGCTTTCAAATAAGCGCAAGCAGAAACGCACTCGCCCCGGATGACCATGTTGCCGTCCGTATTGTCGCCCACGGTTTCCTGCTTCTCCATCTCATACAGGGGCATACCGCGCTGCAAGACCATGGAGACATCATCCGCGCCCTTGTATTTCAATATCCTGTTGAAATTCCCCAGCACCGCCTGTCCCTCGATCGGCTCCGGGATGAAAGGTATGTATTTAATCGGCATTTCACTTTTCTCCCTCAACATCGAAATCGCCAAACCATGAAAAGCTTTTCAGCTTTTTCTTCGCTTCAATCTGCATTACCATGCAAAGAATTAAGAAATCTGTCCACACCATAGTCAATTCCTTTGATGCATTTTCATCATCAAACGGATATCTCCATTCAACGAAGGCATTGCTGTATGTCATAATCAAGCCATCAACACTTTCTTTAGAACCGCTATTTGCGAACTCCTTCTTAATAGTTATTTTTGTACTCTCTGGCAAATTAGAAAAAAGCTCGGACAAAAGATGTAGCTTTTTGTATTCAATTCCCTCCAGTGTTAGCAATGCTTTCAAAAACAATTCACAGGCGAAAGCAGCATTAACTGACAATGGATAAGCATAGTATGTGAAGAGCTTTAGAGCGTCTTTCCCCAATTGACGAATTACATCTGCAGCTGATAGAAAGCCCTTTGCCGAGAGAAATGCCAAGTAAGCTTTCCTGTATTGATCTTCGCTAATCATATGTTCTCTCCAAAAAATTCGTTGATTTTCTCCTGCACTTTTACAATATGTGAGTTTTCCCAAATTGAACCTTCCAGATACAGATACTCAAATCGCTCATATTTGAATGCCTTGTTGTTCTGGCGCAGGAACTCTGCCTCCATAAAGTGGCGCTTTTCCTTGAATATGGGATCGTTTGCGTAAATTTCGCCCTTGGTCTCCACGATGATAACCTTATAGATAGCGCCGTCCTTGCGCTGAAGGATCAGGAAGTCCGGGGTGTACATGCCGATATATTGCCACTTGCCGCCGCTCTGCTTATAGCATTTGATCTTGAACTCAGTCATGGCACGGTCGCCGTTATAATAGACCTCCAGCCCAAGCTGCTCCAACTGCGGGAAGGCCAACATCTCGCGCAGGAAGGTCTGCTCAAAGCCGCTGTCCGTGTGGTAGGGCAGGTAATGGAAGCTACGGTCCTTCTGAGGATGAGACGTGATTTTCTTTTTAAGCATCTCAACAACGTCCGACATGCCGTTGGCTTCCGCGTACTCCAACATCTGAGCAGTTGCCTTGTCCGGTTTCAAATCTCCGTTGTCGTCCAGATGTATTTTTTCGACGATGTCCTGCTCCGGGAAATAGTTCTCCGGCTTCTCTGTATAAATCTTCGGTGTAAAATTCGCTATGTTCAGCAGGCTAGCCGCCGTGGGAATCACTTCTTCACTCGTCCGGTAGCTGCGCTTTTCAGCAAAGGCTTTGCGTATATTTGCCTCCACAATCGCACGGTCATAGTGAGAGCTGAAAACCCGGTTCCCGTTTTCCGCTTCAAACGTGATGGTATCAAACACCTCGCGCAGCGCATCTCTGTACCGGTTCAGTTCGGGCATGGTGAGTGTGCCGAAGCTGCCCCTGACGATCCCATACAGCCAGGCATCAAAGGACGCAAGCTCAACTCCACGCTCGGCAGCATCAACTTCAATGGCATGGGTCTCCATAGTCAGATCTGTCGTGCGCACGATGCTGCTGTCACGCCTGGCATTGTCCGCCGCGGCGGGAATATGCTTTTCGGGGGCCAGCTCTTCTACTTTTTCTTCCGTGTACCGGATCGCGAGCTGATAAAAGTCGATCCTGGGGAGCTTCAGGTGCTCCATGCGGTTATAGCGGTTCAGCTCCGTCTTGCTGTGGTCGGCATCAGCAAACTCCTTGAGGGAGATATGGTGTTGTTGCTGCAGCTGCTCGTTGAGCTTGGCGGCGTTGGTGTCGTTGAGATAAATGAGCGCAGTTTCCGGGCTGCCCTTCACGACCTGACGCAGACAGCGGCAGGAGGTCTGCAGCACCATGTTCTTCGGGCAGTCGCCCTCCTGTGAAAGAATGATTCCGGTGAGGCTGCGGCAGTCCCAGCCCTCCTTGCCAATCTGGACGAGCAAAATGATCCGCGTTTTGGAAATGGGCTTGTCCAGAATATCAAACTCCATCTGACTGTCAGCGGGCGCTTTATACTTCTTGGCATTGGGATCCTTGCTGTTGGATTCCCGATAGAAGCGCAGGATGCTCCCCTCACTCAGCCCATACTCTTTGGCAACACGCAGAACGAGAGGATATACAAGCTCCTCCAGCTTGGAAATCATACCACAGTAAATACCGAGCTTGGCGGTGGTGCCATCAGCGTAAACGGTATCCTTATAGGTGTCCAGGAAAGTGCGGACACCATCTTCAATGATGCGGGCGCTGCTGGCCTGTTCCGCAATTTTGACCACCGGGCGCTTTAGAAAATTGCCCACGCCGTCAATGAGCGGATAGAAATATACGATGTTGGTGATCTCCGCTGTGGCGACAGACAGGCCGGGGATCACTTCAATTTTCTCGGCCTTGTCCAGATAGGGTGTGCCGGAAAAGCCGGCGACCATGTTGATAGCCCCGCTTTCCGACCAGTGATTTACGACAGCGCGCAGCTTGCGCTCCTGCTCCTTGTCCGCATTGCTGACCGCATGGTGAACCTCGTCAATGAAAATGGCGAGTGCAGGCAGCTTCCCAATCAGAAAGCGCAGCTCATTTGCCTGCTGTTCTTCTATATCGTGCCACTCGCCCATCTGGATTTGGCCGTTCTTTTCCACGACGCGGTCAAGAATGACCTTTTCTGCGTTCGTGACCGCCACCAGCCCGAACAGTTCATTCAACGGCTGATGGTTTGCAATTTTCTGTACGTTTGGATTCTTGGTCTTGTTGGATTTTTTTGCCGACTTATTCTGATCCAGAACTTCAAAAGAAATCATACGCTTGATTTCAGACGCGGCGGGTTCCGGAAGCACCCATGAAGGATCAAATTTCTGAATGGTGCGCAGGCTCGGCACCACAGATGACTTGAGGCCGGAGGGCGCAAAGATTATGAAGTTATGCGCAAAGGCTGAGTTCAGCGGTTCGTTTGCAGCAAAGTACAGGTCCAGATAAATGAAAGCCGCCATGAGAAACGTTTTGCCCGCGCCCATGGGAAGGCTGAACAGATAATCGGTATAGGAAACACCATAAAATGTGTCTATGAAAAACTTTCTGTAGTCGATGCCGGCCGGATCGCTTGCGATCTGCTGCTGCAGCTTCTTGGAAACCTGCTCACCGCTGTCATTGGTCTGGCTTGCGTATTCGTAGAGCGCGGCGGCTGCGGGATTATGGCGCAAATAGTCCTTCACCCTGTCCGGGAGCGAAAGCTCCGCAATGTCCAGCGTGTTGAATACACCGGCTGTGAAAAGCTCGCTCAGCGGCTTGCAGTCACAAGCTACCTTCAAAAACAGATAGGTCTTGATGGCATCCACCTGCGCGTCGCGCATCTGCCCGGCTTTTACGATATAGTCCACCAGCGTCCGCACCGTGCAATCGCCCGAAGCAAACCACTGATCACGTTTGCGCTCGATCATTCTGTAGAACATGGGAATACCTCATAGTCTATAACTTTCCAATTATATTATAACAGAACGACGCTCCGTTCGCAATGGATGACGAATAGAAAAGCCGCATTCTTCCGAATGCGGATCACAAATCTGCGGGAAGCTATCACTTTTCTGCCCAAAGGATTGGCGGAAAAACCTACGCGGAGGATGGCAACATCCATTATTTTTTCAACGAGCTTATCTGCGATTCCGTCCAAGCAGTCAGTACTCAGCTTGCACGAACTGCCCGAAAAAAATTTATCCCATGAGCGAGATAAAAAAATCTGCTCATGGGATAAATTTCTCCTTGACAAATCGGTCGCCCCCGTGAATCCTCCGATTTGGAAAGGAAAAACAACACCGTCGGTCGACCGACGGTGTTGTTTTGACGCTTTTACCAGGATTTGAGTCTTCCCTTGCAGAAGGGGCAGATATTGTGGTTGTAGTACTCGCCCATCATGGGACCGGTCAGCTGGATCTCCTTGCCGCAGGTGCAACAGATGACCTTGGTGAGGCCAGAGCCGCCCGCAACGTTTTCAACGCTTGCGTCGTCCAGACTTTTCAGGACACGTCTATCATTGTTTTCCATGTTTTCCGTCCTTTCAAGGGTCACCGGGAAGCGCTCAGGCTCCCGGTGCCGGTGTTGATGCTCAGCGGACGCGGATCACGTCGCCGGCGCGGATGACGTCGATGTTCTTGATAACGCCGGGGTTGAGCTGCTGGATGGCGTAGGGGGTGGTGCCGAAGAGCTGCGCGATGTTGCCCAGGAAATCGTTGGGGGCGATGCGGTAGTAGGTCGCGCCGCCGTCGCTCCAGTACTGGCCGTTGGCATGGGCCGCGCCGCCGGAAACTGCGTTGAGCTGATTGTCGTTCAGAATAGCCATTTTTGTAATCTCCTTTTCAGATAATTTGTTTGTTTTTTGTTCGGTTGGTCTGTTTCCTGCCTTACGCGCCCATAGTACCACAACTTTTGTCACAAAACAATCACACAGTGGCAATTATTCACAGTCGTTTTACAAAAGAGCGCAGGCGCCCGGATGAACCGGACGCCTGCGCGTTATGTTTACATAATCTGGCTTACTTTTTGTTATCCTGCTTCGGCGCGGGGCCGTTGTACTTCATGCAGAGCATGGTGATGTCGTCGAACTGCTCGGCCCCGGCGACAAAGTTGTTGATACCCTCTGTGACGTTTTCGAGGATCTGCTTCGGAGCGGCGTCCGGGTCCTTGTTGAGAGCCTCGAGCATGCGCTCCGTGCCGTAGAGCTCGTTGTTCGCGTTCGTCGCCTCGGCCACGCCGTCGGTGTAGACGAAGAGGCTGTCGCCCGGGTGAAGCTCAAAGCTGTGCTCCTTGAAGGGCACATCCTCGATGGTCGCCACCGCCACGGAGTGACGGTAGGTGACGAGCTCATAGAGCCCGTTTGCCCGCCGCAGGGCGGGGTGCTCATGCCCGGCGTTGGCGGCGATGCCCTTGCCGGTGGAGATTTCCAGCACCGCAAGCCAGACCGTGACGAAGAAGCCCGCGGTGTTGCCGTCGCAGAGCTGGTTGTTCACGTTTTCCAGGGCCTGGCTGGGACTCTCGCCGCTCTGGAGGCGGGACTTGATGAGCACCCGCGACACCATCATGAACAGCGCCGCCGGGATGCCCTTGCCCGACACGTCCGCCATGACCATGGCGATATGGTCGTCGTCCACCAGGAAGAAGTCGTAGAAGTCGCCGCCCACCTCCTTGGCGGGGTCCATGGAGGCGTAGATGTCAAACTCGGTTCTCTGCGGGAAGGGCGGGAACAGGCGCGGCAGCTGGCTGGCCTGGATCTCGGTGGCCATGTTGAGCTCGGCCCCGATGCGCTCCTTCTCGGCGGTAATGCGCGTGACCTCGCCGATATACTGCACGGTCTTGGCGGAGAGCCTGGCGAAGGACTCCGCCAGCACCTCGATCTCGTCGCCGGTGTAGTATTCCTTCTCCATGAAAAACTGCAGATCCTCGCCCTTGAGCGAGCCGATGCGTCTGGTCATCGCCTCCAGGGGGCGCACGATGCGCTTGGAGACATAGAGCGCGTCGGTGGAGCCGAGGACGAACACGATGAAGATCAGCACGATGATCGTGGTCTTGGACTTGCCGAGCCCGCTCTGGAAGCGCTCCAGGGCGCTCTGCTGGATATTGTCGTACTGGTCCTCGAGCATGGCTGTGGGCTGGTCCATCGCCTCTCTGGATACGACGGAGACGACCGCCCAGTTGACCGCGGGGATCGGGGCGCCCGCCATATAATAGGCTTCGCCGCTCATCTCCGCCGTGCGCACGCCGGTGTTCTCTTTGAGCGCGGTCTGTACAAATTCCGCAAGGTCTTTGTCCTCGGACGCTCTCAGGTCCTTGGCCTCGCCGGCCGGGAGCACGCGGAACACGCCCTCGCGCTGGGGGGAGAAGACCACATGGCCGTTTTCATTGATGATGCAGACAAAGCTGCCGTCCTTGATGGAGGCGGCAACACCCTCCGCCATATCGTTGAGGAACAGGTCCGCGCCGATGACGGCGGCAAGCTCCCCCTCCCGATAGACCGGCAGGGAGCACATCACGCTGATCTCGCCGGTAAAGAGATCGGTGATCACATCGGTATAGAAGAGTTCACCCTTCTCCGCTGCTCCGGTGTACCAGGGTCTCTCGCGCATCGGGATATGCATCACATTCCCGCTCTCGTCGAATTTGGAGCCCGGATGGTCGTCCACCAGCAGCATGACGCCGCTCGGCAGGGCGATATAGCAGGAGTCCACATTCGCGTTGCGGTAGAGGGCGGTCATCATGTCGGAAAGGTTTCCGATGAGCCCGAGCTGCGCGCGGATCAGGGGATCGCCGATGTCGACGCCCTCCTCCGTCAGAAGCTGAACGCTGACCTCGCCGTCTTTATCCTTGTCCGGCAGCGCCACCGCCCGCAGGGGGTAGGCCTCGGGCTCTGCGATGAGGCGTTCGGCATAGTCGGCGATCATGCGCACGGTGCTCTCCGCGTCCCGGAAGAAGCCGTTTGCAAGCTGGGCCTGCATCTGCGTGCTCTCGGTGAGGCTGGCGTCGAGCACGGCGTCCATCGTGCCGCGGGATATCCGGCTGATGGACTGCTTCTGCTGTCCGGTGGTCTCGTTCATAAGCGCGCCGAGGTTTTTGGCCTGATAGATGACGACCGCCGTGTAGGCTGCCATCATCAGCAGGACAGTGATCAGCACCAGATTGAAGATCTTCTGCTGGATGCCGCCGATCACAATGTTCTTTACTTTTTTCATTCCCTAAGCTCCCCGCTTTTCTGTTGGCTGATTGTTTATTATATACGATCAGGCTTCGGATTTCCAGCCCGCGCGGCGCAATGTCACAGATTGTTTACATAACGATAAAGCCCGTGTCCGCTCAGAAGCGCCGCTCCAGGTCGGCGGCGATGCGCTTTTCGATTTCTTCGGCCTGCGCGCGGTTTTCCGCCGTGACGGAGATATAGGTCTTGAGCTTCGGCTCGGTGCCTGAGGGGCGCACCACCACCGAGCCCGTGTCCAGGTAAAACTTGAGCACATCCGATTTCGGCAGGCCGTTGAGGCCCTCGCTGTAGTCCTCCGTGCGCGTGACCTTCACGCCGCCGACGCGCTCGACTCCCCGGCGGAAATCCGCCATGATCTCCCCCATTTTCTGCATCCCGGCGCTGCCGGGGAAGGTGTGGGAGTGGAGGGTATTGAGGCAGTAACCGTACTGCGCGTAGAGCTCGGAAAGCTTTTCAAGCAGGCTCACGCCGCGGGTCTTGTAGAAGGCGAACATCTCGGCGATCATGAAGGCGGCGTTCACGCCGTCCTTGTCGCGGACATAGCTGCCCGTGAGGTAGCCGTAGCTCTCCTCAAAACCGCAGATATAGTCCCGCTCGTCTTCCATCCTGCCGATGACTTCACCGATAAACTTGAAGCCCGTGAGCACGTTCACGGTTTTGACGCCGTAGTGATCGGCGATCTTCTCGGCAAGATCCATGGTCACGATGGTCTTGACAAAGGTGGGATGGGCGGGCATTGTGCCGTGCTTTATGCGCTGGGCGCAGATGTAGTCGAGCAGCAGCAGGCCCACCTCGTTGCCGCTGAGAAGCTGATAGCTCCCGTCGGACGCGCGCACCGCGATGCCGCAGCGGTCACAGTCGGGGTCGGTGGCAAGCAGGAGGTCTGCGTTCACGCGCTCACAGGTTTGAAGCCCCAGCTCCATGGCCTCGCGGATCTCCGGGTTCGGATAGGGGCAGGTGGGAAAATGGCCGTCGGGGTCGCGCTGCTCCTCTACGACGGTGATGTTCCCGAAGCCCGCCTCGGAAAGCGCCCGCGTCACGGGCTTGAGGCCGGTGCCGTTGAGGGGTGTGTAGACGATGGCGACATTGCGGTCGATCTCGTCGCCGTAAAGGACGCTTTGGTTCTTGATCTCCCCGAGGAAGGCGGTGAGGACGCTTTCGTCGATATAAGAAATACTGCCGTCCGAAAGGCCTTTCTCGAAGGAGATGAGGCGCACGTCGCGGAAGAGGTCGAGCTTATTGATCTCGGCGAGGATCGCGGCGGCGGCCTCGGTGGTGATCTGGCAGCCGTCGGGGCCGTAGACCTTGTAGCCGTTATATTGGGCGGGGTTGTGGCTGGCGGTGATCATGACGCCCGCCGACGCGCCCAGCTTTCGCACCGCGTAGGACACGGTGGGTACCGGCAGAAGCTCGGGCCAGATGTGGACCTTCACGCCGCAGGCCGCGAAGACACAGGCGGCGGTGCGGGCAAAGACATCGCTTTTAAGGCGGCTGTCATAGCCGATGACCACGCTGCCGCCGCGGCCGATATAGTGCGCAAGCCCCAGGCTCGCCCTCGCCACCACAAAGGTGTTCATGCGGTTCGTGCCCGCGCCGAGGGTGCCGCGCAGGCCGCCGGTGCCGAAGGCGAGATGGCGGTAGAAGGCGTCCTCGATCTTCTCGTCCGTCATGCTTTTGAGCTCGTCGAGCAGCTCGCTGTCGCTGACCTTTTGGAGCCAGCGTTCATATTCTTTCCTGTAGTCCATTTTTTCTCCTTCTGTGACATCAGGGTATTCCGTAAACCAATTGGGGAGTTCAGAGGGTTCCCCCTCTGATTTTTCGCCTCGCAAGGCGAAAAACAAATCAAATCCGTTTTTGACGGGGCTTTGCCTCGGCAAAAACACCCTGAGCCGAGTTATACGAGGCCTCGCGCCGTCGTTAAACGAAACTCACTTCATTCCGCTTCCGCCTTACGGCGAAAGCTCCATATCCGTTCCTTCCGTTTTCCTCTCAAAATCAAAGCCGATGCTTTGATTTTGGTAAGGAAGAAGGAGGGAGCAGAACGGCGTTTTCGTCACGCTTGACGAAAACAGAGTGACGCGAGCTTCTTCTGACGCAAGCGCGAGTGCCCCCCTCGTTTCGATGAAATGCCATAAGGGCATTTCATTGAAACGACTGCTTTAGCAGCTTACGTCTAATAACTGCGCCTTGCCGTGTAAACGAAGCTCGATGCTCTCGGCCGGGACGAAGATGCAGTCGCCCTTGAAGAAGTTCAGCATAAAGCCAGCGCCGCTGATGCTGCCGCAGCCGTCCACGCACAAGAGCGCGTGAAAGGAGCTCTCTCCCGTCCGAAAACGGACAAGCTCCCGGTGAAGCTCCGTATTGAGCAGCACCCGCTCCACCTGGAAATACTTGCATCGAGTCAAGAGCTCCGAGGCCCAGCCGCCGCGATAGCGCAGCACGCGCATGGGCTGGCGCGGCACCGCCGACGAGCGGAAGTTCAAAACCTCCATGGCCTTGTCGACGTGCAGCTCCCGCTTCTTTCCGTCCTTTCCCACACGGTCATAGTCGTACAGGCGGTAGGTGAGGTTGGAGCTCTCCTGGATCTCCGCGATCAGGCACCCGGCGCCGAGGGCATGCACCGTCCCGGCCTCGATGTAGAACCGGTCGTCCTTCTCCACCGCCACATGGTTTAAGAGCATGTCGAGCTTTCCGTTTTTGATGGCCCGGCGCACCTGCCTCTCGCTCACGTTCTGGTCGAAGCCGAAGACCAGCTTCGCACCATCCCGCACCGCCAGCACGTACCAAAACTCCGTCTTGCCGAGGGAGCCCTCGTGCTTGAGGGCATAGGTGTCGTCCGGGTGCACCTGCACGGAGAGGTCCTGTTGCGCGTCGATGAGCTTGATGAGGATCGGCAGCTCCGGTCTGCCGCCCATGGTTTGGAGCGGGTGGGTGCCGAGCCATTCCGGGTGACGGGAAAGCACCCGGCTCAGAGGTTCCCCGTTCACCAGGGACTCCCCGTCCGGGTGGGTGCTGCACTCCCAGGTCTCGGCAAGCGGGCTTATGTCGATGCCCTTTCCGAAATCGTCGTTCAGCCTTGACCCGCCCCAGAGGTAGTCCTTGGCGGCGGGCTCAAGCAGGAAGGGCGCTCTCATAGCTCATATTTGTGCTTGTCGGCGGCGCTGATCTCTTTGCCGATCTGCACCTCGATGAGCTGCAATCCCGCCTCTCCGGCGTAGACCGTATGCTTCGAGCCCGCCTCCATGGTGATCACATCGCCGGTGCGGATCTGCTGCTCCATGCCGTCCACGACGGTTTTGCCCGTGCCGTGGATGACGGTCCACACCTCGTCGCGGTTTTCATGGCTGTGGTAGCTCATGTGCTGGCCGGGGTTGAGTGTGGCGAGTATGGTCATGGAGCCCTCCTGCACATCCAGCACCTGATAGCGGCCCCAGCTCTTTTCGGCGAACATGATCTGCTGGCCGAGCCTGTCCACATAGGGTTTGATGCCGTCCGCCGTGTCCATGGCCGAGACCAGGATGCCGTCCGGCCCCGCGGCGATCACAGTGTCTTTAAGCCCCATGGCGAGGATGGGGAGATTGAGGTTGTTGACGATATGTACGCCCTCGCAGCCGTCGCCGATCATGCCGCGGCCGATCACCGCGTCCTCCATGGCCTCGGTAAAGGTGTTCCAGGTGCCGATGTCCTTCCAGGTCCCGGCGTAGCGCAGGACCTCGATATCGGTCTCCTGCTCCACCACCGCGTAGTCGAAGGAGATCTTTTTAAGCGAGGCGTAGTTGTGGAAAAGCGCGGCATAGTCCGCCGTGCCGAGAAGCGCTTCGGCCTTGTCCAGCACATAGGACAGGCGGTAGGCGAACACGCCGCCGTTCCAGAGGGCGCCCGCTTTGATGTATTCCTCGGCCTTCTCCCTGCTGGGCTTTTCGGTGAAGGTATAGCCGCCTGAGCCGTCGGGCTTGATATAGCCGTATTTCTCGGAAGGGCAGGTGGGCTCGATGCCCATGAGGGTGAGGTTGTTCTTCCCCTGACGGGCAGCCTCATACAGGTCCCGGACGCAGTTGAAGTAGTCGGCGTCCACGAAGGGGTCCACCGGGCAGACCACCACGGCGTCGTCGGCCGACATGCCCTGCACGTCGTGGAGATAGGCTGTGGCCAGGGCGATGGCGGGGAAGGTGTCGCGGCGGCAGGGCTCGACCGAGATGCCCACCTCGCCGATCTGGTTATAGATGGCGGAGACCTGGGATTTGGAGGTGGCGATGGTGACGGTGGCCTCGGGGTCGACGCATCTGATCTGGCGGTACACCCGCTGCACCATGGACTCGTAGGCGTCCGGGCCGTTATCGTCGGCGCCGGGGCGGCGGAAAATTTTGATGAACTGCTTGGATCTTACCTCATTGGAAAGCGGCCAAAGGCGCTTGCCGGAGCCGCCGGACAGCAAAATGATATTCATTCGTTATTCTCCCCGTTGTTTCTGATCGCGATGAGATCATCAAGGTTGATGACGGTTTCGCTGCCGTAGATTTTTTTGAGCATGTCCTCCTCGGTGTATTCCGAGGAGTAGGCCCCGTCCTTCACGATGTAATCATACTCCCAGCCGCAGAACCACGACCAGCGCACATTGGCCGCGAAGCTCTGCTCCATGTCCGGCAGAACGCCGGTCTCCGTCAGCGCGAGCATGCGCCCGGACGGCGAGCAGCTGTCAAGCGCGAGGAAGCGTCCGATCTGCGGCGCGTACTGCCGCGGCAGGGTATAGATATCGTCCCCCAGGATGTCCACATAGTCGTCACCCGGGTACCATTCCGGGTCCAGGCAGGTGCACACCCAGATGAGGTTATTGCACGCGTAGACCTCGGTGAGGGTTTTGTAGAGGTACATCCACAGCTGCTTGAAGGCGTCCGGCCCGTCGGCGCCCCACCAGAACCAGCCGCCGGAGGCCTCGTGCAGGGGCCGCCACAAAACCGGCACGCCCTCCTCCTCCAGGTGCTTGAGCTGGGCGGCGACAGCCTGGATATCCATATCCAGCGCACGCTTGAGATCCGGCTCCTCGCCGTGCATGACGCGCAGGATGTTGAAGAAGCTGTACTGCTCCCGATAGCCGATCCACCAGGCCTGATCGCCCGCGTCGGTGCCCTCGTGCAGGATGGTCTGGGCCGGGGCGTTCCAGTGCCAGCAGAAGCTCACGATGCCGCCCGCCTCATGAAATTCCAAGGCGTAGTCGGCCGTCCTGCCCTCCGTGCCGAAGCGGGTCCTGCTCTCGGCGTAGTCGCGGATGTCCATGCTGAGGATCGCGGGGTACTCGCCGGTGACATCATGGATGGCCTCCATCTCCTCCCCGTGAAAGCCGTTGGGGCTGTGCTGCCCGGAGAGGGTGTAATGCCCGTAGAGATCGTGCAGAAGGCTGTAGAGGGCCTTGGTCTCCTCGGTGGCTCTGGGGTTTGTGAGGGTGGGCGTCACCTCATAGAGGCTGTCCGGGATCGGGTCCGTCGGCGTGACGGTGAGGGTGTCCAGACAGATATTGCCCCGGCGCACACGCAGCCTGACCTCATGCTCACCGGCGCTCAGGGGCGTTTTCGGCATCAGCTGCGGGGCATATTCCTCATACGGGAACATCACTTCGCTCAGCTGCTGGCCGTCAAGGAAAATATAGTCAAGCCTGTCTTCCATCGTGCCCTTTCCGACGACGGTCAGATCGTAACTGCCGTCCTTCGGCACATGGATATGAAAAGCCACGCCATCTTCATACTTGGCGTAGATAAGCACCGCTTTTCCGCCGGAGGCATCCTCGTCCTCCACGATCTCAGCGCCCCCCAGACGCTCCGCCTGCTCCGCCTCGTAGACCACGGCATTCTCTGTCGGGGCAGTCCCGGCGTCGGCTCCGCCGAGCGGCACAGCCGCCAGTACACACAGCACCGCGGCAAGAAGTCTTTGGTGAATCTTCCTTTTCAGAGTACATCCCCCCTTTATAGTTTACCTCTGTTTTCCAAAAATGTAAAGCGCTCATGTTCGTTTCAGAAACGCGCCTTTATTTCAATTTTATGGAGCAAAAGCCCGGAGATTTGTATCTTTCTTATTGTGTGCTCAGGTAAAGCGTGCTATAATATGGCAAAAACCTGCCCGCCGGATGCGGCGCTTCGCCGTCTTATGCGGCGGCTTGAATGACAAGGAGTATTATTGTTATGAATATCAGTATTTTCGGTCTGGGCTATGTGGGCTGTGTGGGCGCGGCGTGTCTGGCAAAGCTGGGGCACCACGTCATCGGCGTCAACCACACCCGGGGCAAGGTGGACCTCATCAACGAGGGCAAGCCCACCATCATTGAGGCGGACATTGAGGAGCTCGTGAAGGAAGCCCACGACAAGGGCATGCTCGAGGCCACCACGGATTATATCTACGCTGTGAAAAATACCGACGTGTCCTTCATCTGTGTCGGCACCCCCAGCGGCAGGGACGGCCACCTGAACCTCAGTTACATTTACCGCGTCGCAAAACAGATCGGCGAGGGCATACGCGAGAAGGACGGCTTCCACATCGTCGCCATCCGCAGCACCGTTCTGCCCGGCACCAACCAGAAGGTCGGCGAGATCATCGCCGAGGCCTCCGGCAAGGCGCGCGGCGAGGACTTCACCGTGGTCTCGAACCCGGAATTTCTGCGTGAGGGCACGTCCGTCCAGGACTACATGAACCCGCCCATCACTCTCATCGGCACAGACAGCGAGCGGGCCGAGCAGGTCTTCCGCGAGATCTACAAGGACATCCCCGCCGAGTTTGTCTGCACCGACATCCGCGTGGCGGAGATCATGAAGTACGTCAACAACACCTTCCACGCCCTCAAGATCGTCTTCGGCAACGAGGTCGGCAACATCTGCAAGCAGCTCGACATCGACAGTCATAAGGTCATGGAGATTTTCTGCAAGGACAAGCAGCTCAATATCTCCCCCTATTACTTCAAACCCGGCTTTGCCTATGGCGGTTCCTGCCTGCCGAAGGACTCCAAGGCCCTGCGCACCCTGGCCCACGACCTGTATGTGGACGTGCCGGTCATCAACAGCATCGACCCCTCCAACGAGATCCAGAAGAAGACCGCCGTGGAGATCATCGAGAGCAAGGGGCGGCGCAATGTGGGCATTCTCGGTCTGAGCTTCAAGGCCGGCACCGACGATCTGCGCAACAGCCCCATCGTGGACGTGATCG
Organism: Oscillospiraceae bacterium; assembly: GCA_902791215.1. Lineage (GTDB taxonomy): Bacteria > Bacillota > Clostridia > Oscillospirales > Oscillospiraceae > Limivicinus. The sequence goes on from CADAUZ010000040.1 coordinate 16,333, forward strand.
AGACCCTCCATGGCAAGGGCTACGACGTGCGCATTTACGACAAGAACGTGCGCCTGTCCCAGCTCACCGGCACCAACGCCGACTTCATCCAGGCGAAGCTGCCCCATCTGCACCAGATCATCTCCGACGATCTGGACGCGGTGTGCAAAGCCAGCGATGTGCTGGTCATCACCAACAAGGAAAAGGAATTTGCCGAGCTGCCCGAGCGTTACCCCGACAAGTGCATCGTGGACCTTGTGCGCCAGTACAAGGAGCTCGACTACGAGGGCAACTACGAGGGCATCAGCTGGGCCAACATCAACCGCAACCCCGCCCAGGACAGGCCCATCGAGCGCAACATGCTCAGGACCGAATACTGATACCCCTATTCTCTGATTTCTTTTCAGGAGGCTGCTTTCTATGTGTGGTATTGCCGGCTTCTGCAACAACCGTATAGACCGCCATGCCCTCATCCGCGCCATGACCGACCGCATGCGCCATCGCGGGCCGGACGCCGAGGGCTTCTGGCTGGACGATCAGTCCGGCTGGACGCTGGGGCACCGACGCCTTTCCATCCTGGACCTGTCCCCTTCGGGGGCGCAGCCCATGGTCTCCGCCTCGGGCCGCACGGTCCTGAGCTACAACGGCGAGATCTACAACGCCGCCGAGCTGCGCGACGCGCTTTTGCAGGAAGGGCATGTGGAAAAGTTCCGCGGCCACTCCGACACGGAGATCCTGCTGGAGGCCATTGAGGCCTGGGGCCTGGAAGCGACCCTCACGCTGAGCCGCGGCATGTTCGCCCTCGCGGTATACGACCGGGAGAAGAAGGTCCTGCGCATGGCCCGCGACCGCGCCGGGGAAAAGCCGCTCTACTACGGCACCGTGAAGGATGAATGGGGCAAGCCCTTCTTTGCCTTCGCCTCCGATCTCGCGCTGTTTCGCTGCATCCCCGGCTTTGAGGCCGAGCTTGACCGGGACGCGCTGGCGGCCTTCCTGATGTACAAGTACGTCCCCGCGCCCGCCTCTATTTATAAAGGCGTATACAAGCTCCCCGCCGGGTGCATCCTCACCCTGCGCGAGCCCTTCCTTGCGCCCGATATCAAACCCTACTGGTCCCTGGTGGAGACCGCCCTTTACGGGCAGGAATACCCCTTCCGGGGCAGCTACGAGGAGGCAAAGGAGCAGCTTGAGGCGCTGCTGACCGAGTCCATCCGCGGCCAGATGGTGGCGGACGTGCCGGTTGGCGCCTTCCTCTCCGGCGGCATCGACAGCCCGCTGGTGGTGTCGCTGATGCAGAAGCTCTCGGATAAGCCGGTCAAGACCTTCACCATCGGCTATGACGACCCGAAGATCAACGAGTCGAAGTTTGCCGCCGACATCGCCGCCCATCTCGGCACCGACCACACCGAGCTCATGCTCACAGAGCGGGAGATGAAGGAGCTCATCCCCACCCTCCCCTACTACTTCTCCGAGCCGCTGAGCGATTCGTCCCTCATCTCCACCTATTTCGTCAGCAAGCTTGCCCGCACGAAGGTGACGGTCTCCCTCAGCGGCGACGCGGGAGACGAGCTCTTCTGCGGCTATGAGCGCTACTGGGAGACGCCCGCACTCTGGAACAAGGTGCGCAGGGTGCCGGAATTTCTGCGCCGCCCCGCCGCCGGTTTCCTTGAAAAAACGGGCCTTACGAAAAAGCCCTTCTTCTACAAGGCGGCCTCTTGTCTCAGTGCGGACAACATCAACCAGGTGCGCGAGATGATCCAGTACCGCCGGGACATTGAGCTGTTGACCCTCGTCCCCGGGGCAGGCATCACGCCCCTTTCCGCGGTGGAGGCGAAGCTTTCAAGCCCCTATGCCTCGATGCAGCTTGCGGACATGGAGTATTATTTCCCGGATGATATCCTCTACAAGGTCGACCGCGCCAGCATGGCCCACTCGCTGGAAAGCCGCATCCCGATGCTCGACCGCGATCTGCTGGAATTTGCCTGGACGCTCCCGGATTCCTTCAAGTACAAGGACGGGGTCAGCAAGCGTATTCTGCGTGACCTTCTGTATCAGTACGTGCCGAAGGAGATGCTCGACCGGCCCAAGCAGGGCTTCTATGTGCCGATCCAAAAATGGCTGCTGGAGGGCAGCACCTACGAATACACGAAGGAGCTGCTGGAACACAGCCATCTCGTGCGCGACGGCTGGCTCGACGGAAAGACGGTGCAGGCCGTGTGGGAGTATTTCCAGAAGAATCACAAAAAGCACCAGCTCACGTTCAACATCCTGATGGCCGAACAGTGGTACCGGAGTCAGATGGAACAATCCTGAATTTGCAAAAGGGGCTGTGAAAAAAGTCCCCTTCATCAAGAACACAGTAATATCAACACCGTAGGGGCCGACGCCCTCTGTCAAGACCACATAGGTAACACTTTGTCCAAAGACATGGGTAACACTTTAAGGCGCTCGAAGAGACAGCTCGGCGA
>CADAUZ010000041.1 GCA_902791215.1 Oscillospiraceae bacterium
AAACAAGATCGCGCTGGAGAAGCTGGCGAAACCCCGCGTCAGCGAAGAACAAGTCCGTTACTTCCTGCACCGCTTCCGGGCGCTCGATATAGCCAAGCCTGAGCAGAGGAAAACACTAATTGACGTATTCCTGAATGCAGTATATGTTTTCAATGACAAGATCGTAATCTCATGCAATTACAAGGACGGCACTAAAACTATAAATTTTAGCGATATAGAGTGCGCGCTTACCCAGCGCGCCTCCGTCCCTGGTTCGGATTTGGATTGCTCTGGTGCACCACGTCAGAAGAAACTTACTCCATTCCGCTTCCCTGGTTTCCGTAAGAGCATAGCGACGCGCGAGAAACGCGCGACGATCAAGGCTTGCCAGGAAAGCTCCATATCCGTAAGTTCCTTCTTCCTTTCCAAATCGGAGGTCTCACGGGGGACCTCCGATTTGGCTTAAAGGGAGGGGGGCCCATTCTGGTGCGCGTGACAAGATAAGGTCGGTTCTGCCCGCGCGAAGCGCGGCGGCAGCGACGGCGCCTGCCCTGGCAGGCGCCTAGTCCCCGAAGGGGAGTTCAACCACGTCAGAAGAATCGGAGGTCTCACGGAGGACCTCCGATTTGGTTTAAACAGGGATGTTTTTGCAAATGTATTGACATTGTATTCTGACTGACATATACTATATGCAGAGGTGATCATCATGGCAAGCATCAATATGAGTATTCGCACAGATTCTGAACTGAAGGCGCAGGCGGAAGCGGTTCTGTCACAGCTTGGAATGAATATGAACGGCACGATCAATATGTTCCTGCATCAGATCGTCAGGGATAAGGCTGTCCCGCTGAGCCTGTCTTTGAGCGCTGAGCAGGCTGTTTATGCAGACCTTCTCGCTGCCCAGGCGGATCGGAAGAACGGCTATGTCGGCCGAAATGCGCGCGATGTGCTGGCAGAAATGGATCAGATCATCGCTGATGCAGAAGGAGCGGGAGAATAATGGCCCGCTATACCGTTATCGCCGCAAGCCGTGTCGACAGCCAGTTGATCCGGCATATCCGCTTTCTGGCCAATGTCAGTTTGCCGGCTGCCAGACGTTTTCGTCAGGAGTATTCCGAGATTCTGGATCGTCTGGAGGAAAACCCTTTTCAGTTTCCAGCAGACACGGACCCGAACCTCCCGGAAGATATGTACCGTAAGGCCCTGTTCGCGCACTGCTATAAAGCGCTGTTTACGGTTGAGAACAGGATTGTGTATCTGGATGCCGTAGTGGACTGCCGCCAGAGTACTGCCGCATACGATCTGTAAATACGCTGATTCAAAGCAGCGGGAAAAGGAAAAACCGATCACGATTCCTTTACAAGCTTGCCGGTCATGTGCTCCGGGGTGAGGGCCAGAAGAAGTGTTCCCGGGCCGGATTTTTCGATCTCGTGGGCGATATAGGCCTCATCGTTCGTGAACTTATAGCTGAGCTGACGGGAGATCTCATACACCGTTTCCCGGTCCTCGATCAGCTCTATTCTTCCGAAGACGATCACGCTGCGGATGTGCAGGGCCCAGTCGCCGTCCTCGCGCCAGCCCTGGTCGTAGACACAGAAGGAGACCTTGTCGTGCTGCCGGACGGCGTCGATCCTGTGGCCTTTCTTTCCGCCGTGGAAATAGATCCTGCCGTCGGCCTCGCAGTAATAATGGTTGATCGGCACGCCGTAGGGATAGCCGTCGTCCCCGAGCATGCTCAGCACGCCGCGGGGCTCGTTTTTCAGGATCTCGATGCATTCCGCATCCGTAAGCTGCTGCTTTTTGCGAAGCATTTCACGAAACATAAGCATACCTCTTTTATTATTGATATACCCGTATTATAATTTACAGCGGCGTAAATGTATATATCCAAACCGTACAAAGTATTGCGCGTGTCGGCATAGACAGGTTGAAAAAACGGAACCCCTACTGTATAATATACACACAAATCCATTTATGAAAAGGAGCAAAAAAATATGGCAAATCGCATCGTACTCAATCCCGTATCCTACCATGGCGTCGGCGCCGTCAAGGAGATCGGCGGGGAGCTTTCCCGCCGCGGCTATAAGCGCGCGTTCATCGCCTCCGGCCGCCACGTTGTCAAGTCCGGCGAGATCAAGAAGATCACCGACGTGCTCGACGAAATCGGCGTTCAGTACACCTTCTACACCGACATCAAGCCCAACCCCACCATCGAGAACGTTCAGAACGGCGTCAAGGCCTTCAAGGAGTTTAACGCCGACTGCATCATCGCCGTGGGCGGCGGCTCCGTTATGGACACCTCCAAGGCCATCGGCATCATCGTGAATAACCCCGAGTTTGCGGATGTCCGCTCCCTCGAGGGCGTAGCCCCCACGAAGACCCACGCAGTCTTCACCATCGCCGTCCCCACCACCGCCGGTACGGCTGCCGAGGTCACCATCAACTACGTCATCACCGACGTGGAGAAGAAGCGCAAGTTTGTCTGCGTTGATACCAATGACATCCCCGAGGTCGCCGTCGTCGATCCCGAGATGATGTACTCCATGCCCAAGCCCCTCACCGCCGCCACCGGCATGGACGCCCTGACCCACGCCATCGAGGGCTATATCACCAAGGGCCACTGCGCGATTTCCGATATGTTCCACCTTGAGGCCATCCGCCTGATCGCAAAGAACCTCCGCGCCGCCGTCGAAAACGACGAAGCTGGCCGTGAAGGCATGGCCCTCGGCCAGTATATCGCGGGCATGGGCTTTAGTAACGTCGGCCTCGGCATCGTCCACTCCATGGCCCACGGTCTGAGCGCCCTGTACGACACGCCCCACGGCGTCGCCTGCGCGATCCTGCTGCCCCTCGGCCTCGAGTACAACATGCCCGTCGCGGGTGAGCGCTACCGCGCCATCGGCCGCGCGATGGAGGTTCCGTATATCGACTCCATGAACGATGAGGACGCAGCCAAGGCCACCATCGCCGCCGTCAAGAAGCTCGGCCATGATGTGGGCATCCCCGCCGACCTCAAGGAGATCGTCAGGGATGAGGACGTGCAGTTCCTGTCCGAGTCTGCCTTCGCCGACGCTTGCTGCCCCGGCAACCCCCGCGACACCAGCGTTGAAGAGATCGCTGCCCTCTACCGCAGCCTGATGTAAGATTAACCCAGAGAGCCCGTCGGCTGGTGCTATCCACGGCCGGCGGGCTTTTTCTAAGAGAGGAAAACGACCATGATCGAGAACCTGCAATGGACCAGAGAACCCGCGGATTACAGCATCTTGGATGAGCGCATCACGATCACGACCGCGCCGCACACGGATCTCTGGCAGCGCACCTATTATCATTTCCGCAACGATAACGCCCCGGTCCTGCAGATGGAGACGGAGGAGAAGTTCTTTTCCTTTGTCGTGAAAACCGATTTCAGCGGCAGTCACCACCGCTTTGACCAGTGCGGGATCGTGATGTATCTGGACGCCGGGAACTGGATGAAGGGCTCGGTCGAGTATGAAAACGAGAGCTTTCAGCACCTCGGCTCCGTCGTGACCAACCACGGGTATTCCGACTGGGCGACCACTGCGATCCCGGCGGACGTGAAGGTGATGTGGTATCGCTTCAGCCGCAGGGAGGACGACTACTGCATCGAGTGTTCCCGGGACGGCGAGCACTTCAGCCAGATGCGTGTCTGCCACATGTGGGAAGGCGCGGGGAAGATCCGCTTCGGCATCTACGCCTGCAGCCCGGAGGACTCAAGCTTCACGGCCGTGTTTACCGACATGCGCATCACGGAATGCGCCTGGAAGGCGCACGACGGACAGCAGCCGGACGAATAAAAAAGGAATATGGGTATCGGCTTTAATCAGCTAAACACAGCTTACGATCTGTCATTGCGAACCAGTGACCGATGTCACTGGTGTGGCAATCCGTACTCCCAGCGGCCAGGTCTGATTTCTGAATTGTTAAGTGCCTCCGGCGGGCGGATTGCCACGTCACCAGTGTGCGCACTGGTTCCTCGCAATGACGGGAGAAAGCTGAGTTAAGCCGATACCAACAAAAAGGAATATGGATATCGGCTTTAGACAGCAATATTGGCAGGATCAACTGGAATGGCGAAAAACCTGCGTCGTAGGGGCTGATGTCCTCATCAGCCCGAAACCTTGAGGCTTGTACAATGAACCGACGTTTCGGGTCGATCTGGGGATCGACCCCTACGGAATGGCGAATTTGACGGTTTGCTGAATTAAGCCGATACCCACAAAAAAGAAAAGCCGCACAGCAGCCGAATCGGCTTGCTGTGCGGCATCGCTTACAGTACCTTGGAAAGGAACAGCTTGGTTCGCGGATTCTGCGGACGGTCGAAGAGCTCGTTCGGGGTGTTGACCTCCACGATCTTGCCGCTGTCCATGAAGATCACGCGGTCCGCGACCTCGCGGGCAAAGCCCATCTCATGCGTCACGACCGCCATGGTCATGCCGCTTTTGGCAAGCTCCTTCATCACGTCCAGCACTTCGCCGACCATTTCGGGGTCCAGGGCGGAGGTGGGCTCGTCAAAGAGCATCACCTCGGGCTCCATGGCGAGAGCCCGGACAATGGCGATACGCTGCTTCTGACCGCCGGAGAGCATCGCGGGGTAGGAGCCCGCCTTGTCGGCAAGCCCGATGCGCTCGAGCAGCTTCATGGCCGTCTCGTCGGCCTCCTTCTGGGTTTTGAGCTTGAGGCGGACGGGCGCCAGCGTGATGTTTTTCTTGACCGTCATGTGGGGGAAAAGGTTGAAGTGCTGGAACACCATGCCCATTTTCCGGCGGTGCTGGTCCAGGTTGATCTTCTCGTCGGTGATATCCACGCCGTCCACGATCACCTTGCCGGAGGTCGGGATCTCCAGAAGATTCAGGCAGCGCAGCATCGTGGATTTGCCGGAGCCGGAGGGGCCGATGATCGCGACCACTTCGCCGCGGTTGACGGACAGACTGCAGTCGTCCAGCGCTTTGACGCCGCCCTCAAACTCCTTGACCACATGCTCAACACGGATGATTTCATTGCTTGTCGCCACGGCGCATCCTCCTTTCAATGGCCTCGATCGCCTTGGAGGCCGGATAGTTGATGCAGAAATAAATCAGTGCCGCCAGGGTATACGGGGCGAGCGTGATATAGGTGGAGGAGGCGACGGCCTTGGCGCCGAACATCAGCTCCGCCATGCCGAGGATGGAGCAGATGGAGCTCTCCTTGACCATGGTGACGATCTCGTTTGCCAGCGCGGGCAGAACGTTTTTGATGGCCTGGGGAAGGACCACAAGCTGCATCCCGTCAAACTTGGAAAGCCCCAGGGAGCGCGCGGCCTCCATCTGGCCCGCGTCCACCGCGAGGATACCGGCGCGGAAAATCTCCGCCACGTAGGCCGAAGAGTTGAGCGCCAGCGCGACCACGCCCGGGATAAAACGGCTCAGATCTACAAAGCCGAACAGCGAGTAGCGCGGGATATTGATCACGCCGAACAGGCCGAAATAGATGATCGAAAGCTGCACCAGCAGGGGGGTGGAGCGAAAGACCGCGATATACGCCCCGGAGATGCCGCGAATAAGCCTGCTCTTGCTCAGCCGCATCAGGGCCAGCAGCAGCGCGGGCAGCACCGCCAGCAGCACCGACACCACCGCCAGCAGCAGCGTGTATTCGATGCCCTGGATAAAGAACGCGGCGTATTTCGGCAAAAAGGAAAAGTTGAAAAAGCTTGCCGGACTCATGTCCTTAAAGAGATTGCTCCACCACATAGGGACAGCATCCTTTCTGTACGATAACATGAAACTACAAAGCCTCAAATGAGGCTTTGTAGATTTTAATAAATGTATGATTTGAGAGTTGATTATTCGGCGGTGACTTCCTGCGCAACATCTGCCAGAGCATCGGCGGCAGCGACAAACTCGTTGACCTTGTCGTTCTTGATCATGTCGGCGATAGCCTCATTGATGCCGGGCAGCAGGCCCTTGGGGTCACCCTTGGCAACGGCCACGCAGTAGGGAGCAGCCTCGCCGAGGTCAACGGAAGCGACGACCAGCGCGTTATTCGTGGCGGCAAACTGCATGGCGACGGCGCCGTCAAGCACGACCGCGTCGATCTTCTTGTTGACGAGCTGGTTGACCAGGTCGTTCACGTTCTGCAGGGAGACGAGGTTTGCGCCGGTCAGATCGTCGCGGACGATGCCTTCCTTGGTGGTGGCGGTCTGCGCGCCGACGGACTTGCCCTTGAAGGAATCGAGAGCGGTGTAATCCTTGGCTTCATCGGCCCTTACAAGGATCATGGGAGGATAGTCGGTGAAGTAGGGGTCGGAGAAATCGGCGGCTCTCAGACGCTCCTCGCTGCTCTCCATGGCGGCGATGACCATGTCGAAATCGCCCTTCTGCAGGCTTGCAAGCAAATAGTCAAAGCCCATGTTCTCAACCTGGAGCTCCTTGCCGGTGAACTCGGCGATGTACTTGGCCACATCGACGTCGATGCCGCCGTAGACCAGGTTGCCCTCGTCGTCGGGGTACATGAACTCGAAGGGGGCGTAATCGGCGGAGGTGCCGAGAACCAGCTTGTCGGCGGCGAAGGCGGAAGCGCTGCCGAAGGCGAGGCTCATCACCATGACAAGCGCCAGAACAAATGCAAATCTTTTCATGTTTTGTTAATCTCCTTTAAGTTTTTCGAGATGTGCATAGTATAACGCCCAAGCTATTCAAATGTCAATAGATAATTATGCAAAAAAGCGGAGCATATATCTTGATGTTTTTCGGCGAAATGAAAGTTGACTGCGGCGCAGCCTTACCTGTTTCCGCGTCTGATTGCGCCAAGCCGGAGGAATAGCGGGATATGACAATTTTTTTCTTGCACAAAGGCGTAAAATGCTTTATAATCGTTTCTCAGAATCTCCCATACGCGCAGCGCGCTGTGTGAAAGCAGGATAGACAGAAAATGAATAACGAAGTGAATATATCCAATTACAACTCTTATCTGCTCGTAGACAGGGCGCTCCTGCGCGGAAATGTACGGACCATACTGGCGGGGCTCGGGAGAGACACCGGGCTCATCCCGGTTTTAAAGGATGACGCCTACGGGCTGGGCCTTGTTCCGGTGGCGCAGACTCTCTGTGAAAATCCCGCGATCCGCACCCTTGCGGTGGCACATGTGAGCGAGGGCCTGCAATTGCGCAAGGCCGGTATCGACAGAGAGATCCTCGTCATGGGCGGGGCCCTGCCGTTTCAGCTTCGCGCCGCCGTAGAGGCGGAGCTTACGCTTGCCTGCGGGCATATCGGCTTTATCCCGGCTCTGGCGGACGCGGCCGCGGGGCTCGGGAAAAAAGCAAAAGGGCAGATCAAGATCGACACGGGCCTGCACCGGATCGGCTATGAACCGAAAGAGCTGGCTGCCCTGGCCGGGGAGCTGCGCGCGTGTGAAAACCTGGTGGAGATCACCGGCGCCTTTTCGCACTTCTCCGATGTTTCGGACGCGGCCCTCGACAGGAAGGAATACGATACCTTTATGGAGGCGCTTGCTTTCCTGCGTCTGCACGACATCCCCATTCCCATGCGGCATATGGCCTGCTCGGCCTCGTCGGAAATCTGCCCTCAATATAATCTGGACGCGGTGCGCTGCGGACGGCGGCTGTACATGGACAGGCCGGAAAACCCGGACGGCTCGATCCGCGAGATCGCAAGCTTCCACTCCTTCATCACGCAGGTGAAGAAACGTCCCGCGGGGGAGAAGCTGGGCTACGGCGGCGCGGTGACGCTGGAGCGCGAAACGCTTGTCGCCACGGTCGGCGTCGGCTACGGCGACGGGCTGAACCAGAAGCTGTTTGAGATCCACGCGCCGGTGCTGGCAGGCGGGCAGCGCTGCAAGATGCTCTGCTGCTGCATGGATCAGTGCATGATCGACGTGACGGGGACGGACTGCAGGGTCGGCGACGAGGTCACCTTTTTCGGTTATGATGCGCAGGGGAACTTCCTCTCATCCCAGGAGATCGCGGCCATGGTCAACCGCGACGAGGGCTGCGGCCTGACTTCGGCCCTGTCGCCGCGCGTCAAACGTATTTATACGGATTAATATATTAGCACTCTTTTTATGAGAGTGCTAATATTCATATTCTGTTCATACTTAATGCTATATTTCTTCATAATTGTGCGGTATTTTATATACAGAATCAAACGAGAGAGATAAAGTTTGATTCGGAATATAAAATATGTAATGAAATTTTTGGAGGTATATAGAGATGTTTGAACTGATTCCTTTTGATCGTCATTCCCGCGGCATGAGCGCCTTCGACCCCTTCGGCATGTTCGATGAGATGGACCGCCGCTTCATGACCGGCGCGCCCGCCGTCACCGCCTTCCGCACCGATGTCATCGACACCGGCGACGCCTTCAAGCTCGAGTCCGAGCTGCCCGGCTTCAACAAGGAAGACATCAAGATCGACATTGAAAACGACTGCCTGACCATCAGCGCCGAGCGCAAGGCCGACAACAAGGAAGAGAAGGACAACTACATCAAGCGCGAGCGCTTCTACGGCTCCTTCTCCCGCAGCTTTGATGTCTCCGGCATCAATGTCGACGGCATCGAGGCCGCCTATAACGACGGCGTGCTGACTGTGACGCTGCCGAAAAAGGCGGCGGAAATCCCCGCCAGCCGCAGACTCGAGATCAAGTAATCGCAATAAAACCAAAAGGACACCGAGGCATTCGCTTCGGTGTCCTTTAAGACTATAGACAAAGTTGGTATATTGTCATTGCGAACCAGTGACCGATGTCACGACAAGCAAGGATCGCGTCACGCGTTTCTCGCGCGTCGCGTTGGTGTGGCAATCCGTATTCCCCGAAAAGCGTACGATATTTGACATTCCACCGGGGAAACGGATTCCCACGCCAGTGTGCGCACTGGCTCGGAATGACGCTCTATTTGAGGTTTGTCTACACATTGAAAGGACACCGAGGCATTCGCTTCGGTGTCCTTTTTTGGTGTGAGCCGGTCTGTAAGCCGGGTTCTGTCTTAAACGACCATCTATCTAGTCCCGCCGTTGCCGACGGGATCAAGCCACCTCCTGGGGACGGCCGGGCCGGCCTTCATGTCCCCGTACCACGGTGTTGCTCCGGATAGAGTTTACAGCGTCCACATGTCTCCATGCGACGGGTGGGCTCTTACCCCACCTTTCCACCTTGACCGGGATTGCTCCCGGCTGACTATTTCTGTTGCACTTGTCCGAGGGTCACCCCTGGCGGGCGTTACCCGTTATCCTTGCCCTGCGGAGCCCGGACTTTCCTCACGCACGGGCTTTCGCCCTGTGCCCGCGGTCGTTCGGCCGACTCACGGGGCTTATTTTACTCAGTTTTGAGGCGCAAGTCAACATTATTCTTGTAATAAAAACGAAAAAGCGTTATACTAATTTAGTTAGCGTTTGATGTGAGGTGATAGCTTTGACCCTGGACGAATATGTGGAGAGCATCAAGGTTAAGCGCATTGCGGTGCTGGGCATCGGCGTGAGCAATGTGCCGCTCATCGAGCTTTTGTGCGCCCACGGCTGTGACGTGACGGCCTGCGACATGCGTACGCGCGAACAGATGGACGGCGAGGCGGAGCGTCTCGAAGCCCTCGGCGCGAAGCTCAAGCTGGGGCGGGACTATCTGGAGGGCCTCGATCACGACATCCTGTTTCGCACGCCGGGGCTCATGCCTTTTGATCCGCATCTGGAGGCTGCGAAGGCGCGCGGCAGCGTGCTCACCTCGGAGATGGAGGTGTTCCTCGCCCTCTGCCCCTGCAAGGTCATCGCCATCACCGGCAGCGACGGCAAGACCACGACCTCGACCATCATCTCCGAGTTATTAAAAGAGTCCGGTTATCGCGTGCACCTCGGCGGCAACATCGGCAATCCTCTCCTGTGCGAGATCCCGGACATGCGGCCCGATGATATCGTCGTCCTCGAGCTCAGCTCCTTCCAGCTTCACAGTATGCACTGCTGCCCGGATATCGCGGTGATCACGAACCTGACGCCGAACCACCTGGATAAGCACAGGGATTTTCAGGATTACATCGACGCAAAGCGCGAAATCCTGATTAACCAGACACCTGACTGCCGCCTGATCCTGAACGCGGACGACGCGCACACGCCCTATTACGAGAGCTTTGCCAGGGCACGCGTCACACACTTCTCCGACAGGCAGAGAGTTTCCGAGGGCGCGTATCTCAGGGACGGCGTTCTGACCAGGGTAAGCGGGGGAGAGGAGCGGCCCATTTTGCCGAAATCCGAGATCAGGATTCCCGGCGAGCACAACGTGTTAAACTACCTCACCGCCTTTGCCGTGACGGAGGGGCTTGTTCCGGACGAGATCTGCGCGAAGATCGCGCGGGAGTTTGCCGGGGTCGAACACCGGCTTGAGATCGTGCGCACGCTGCACGGTGTGACCTATATCAACGACTCCATCGGCTCAAGCCCCACGCGCACCATCGCGGGCCTGCGCGCCATGCGTGTAAAGCCTGTTGTGATCGCGGGCGGCTACGACAAGCACATCCCCTTCGACGAGCTGGGCGACGCCCTGTGCGAATACGCCAAGGCCGTCTTCCTCACCGGCGACACGGCAGAGAAGATACGCGCGGCGATCGAAGCTTCCCCCAAATGGGCGGAGAGCGGCCTTAAAATCGAGATGGACCCGGACTTCAAGACCGCCGTCCTCGCCGCCTCAAGCGCTGCGCAGGAGGGGGACACCGTGCTCTTTTCCCCGGCCTGCGCCTCCTTCGACCACTTCAAAAACTTTGCCGAGCGCGGCAGATACTATAAATCCATCATCATGGAGCTGGAATAAACGGAGTAAACATGAAGATTTCAGACATCAAACCCGAAGTATATGATATGGCGGAACGCGCGGAGGCAAAGCTGAGCGCGCGCTTTCAGGAGATCGACGCGGTCGCGCGGGAGAATACCCGCAAGGTCATGGAGGCCTTTCAGAATCACCGCGTCTCCGACGCCTGCTTTGCCGGGACCACCGGCTACGGCTATGACGATCTGGGCCGCGAGACCCTGGATAAGATCTACGCGGATGTCTTCGGCACCGAGGCGGCGCTTGTGCGCATCCAGTTTGTCAACGGCACTCACGCCCTGACCGCCGCCATGTTCGCCCTGGCAAGGCCGGGCCAGAAGATCCTCGCCGTCACCGGCACGCCCTATGACACCCTGCGCACCGCCATCGGCATCTCCGGCGACAGCTTCGGCTCCCTCAAATTCTACGGCATCGGCTACGGCCAGGTGGAGCTTGCCCCGGACGGCGGCCCCGACTATGCAGCCATCGCCGAGGCCGTGAAGGACGAGAGCGTCGCGGGCGTCATGATCCAGCGCTCGCGCGGCTACGAGGACCGCAAGAGCCTGACAGTGCGGGAGATCGGCAAAATCGTCGAGACCGTCAAGGCCGTCAATCCCGCCGTCCATGTCATGGTTGACAACTGCTACGGCGAGTTTACCGACACCGTTGAGCCCGGCAATGTGGGCGCGGATCTCATGGTGGGCTCCCTGATTAAAAATCCCGGCGGCGGCATCGCTCCTACGGGGGCCTATATCGCGGGCAGGGCAGAACTTGTGGAGCGCGCCGCCATGCGCCTGACCACCCCCGGCATCGGGGGCGAGTGCGGCTCCAGCCTCGGCAACAACCGCCTGCTGTTTCAGGGCCTGTTCATGGCCCCGCATGTGGTGGCCCAGGCACTTAAGACCGCCTGCTTCTGCGCCGCCATGATGGAGGAGCTCGGCATCGAGAGCTCCCCCTCGGCCCTGGAGCCGCGCTCGGACATCATCCAGATGATCAGGCTCGGTTCTCCCGAGAACATGAAGCGCTTCTGCCTCGGCATCCAGGCGGGCGCCCCGGTGGACTCCTACGTCACGCCCGAGCCCTGGGCCATGCCGGGCTACGACTGCCCGGTCATCATGGCGGCGGGCTCCTTTATCCAGGGCTCGTCCATCGAGCTCTCCGCCGACGGACCCATCCGCGAGCCGTACATCGTCTACATGCAGGGCGGCCTGACCTATGAATCCGGCAGGCTCGGCATCATGATGGCGGTCAGCGCCATGCTCTGATCGTTTCATGAAAATGTCCTGATGACATTTTCGCTTCCTCCCTCTGAACTCCCCAAAGGAAAACTGTAAATCCAGTTTGCATATACTGGGTGTATGGGGGTGATACCCATGCACCGCAGGTATTATCGACCAAGAAAGCGTTATCATTACAACGTCGGCCCCGCCGCAAGACAGGTGGGGACGGGGCTCACGCTCCTGCTCCTGCTGATCGGCTTTTGCGTCTTTCTCTCCGGGGCCGCCGTGTTTTTCAACAAGATATCCTGCCGCATCGCCGTCTCCGACGCCTGCGATATCGTGACCGCGCAGGTAAACGCCGTCATCGCCGAAGTGATGGCGGAGGGGGACTATGACGCGGAGACCTTCGTGAGCCTTGAGAAAAACGAGGCGGGGGAGATCACCGCTGTCAGCTCCAACATGGCAAGAATCAACGCCCTGTCCGCCGAGATCCTCGACCGCGTTGTCGGGGCGACCGAGAACCGCACGCTGAATGTGAGCGTTCCGCTGGGAAACCTCACCGGCATCAGCCTTCTGATGGGGCGCGGGCCGGGCGTGCCGGAGGAGATCATCATGATGACCTCGTCGCATGTGGCGTTTCAGAACAATGTGGTGACGGCGGGCATCAACCAGACCAAACACCAGATCAATCTGGAGATCATCGTGGATATCGACATCCTCATCCCCTGGGGCACCGAGAGCGCCCAGGTCGTGACCGAGGTCATGATCGCGGACGTTGTGGTCGTGGGCAAGGTGCCCGAGACCTATCTGAATATACCGTAGAAGGTGGAATTCTCATGGACGTACAGAAGGAAATCGAAAAGCTCAGAAAAGAGATCAACCATCACAGCCGCCTTTACTATGTGGAGGACGCGCCCGTCATCTCCGACTATGACTTCGATATGCTCATGCAGCGGCTCAAAAAGCTGGAGGAGGAGCACCCCGAGCTTGTCACGCCTGACTCTCCGACCCAGCGCGTGGGCGGGCAGGCCCTGAGCAAGTTTGAGCAGGTACAGCACCAGGTCCCGCTGGAGAGCCTGACGGACGTTTTCTCCATCGATGAGCTCTACGCATTCGGCGACCGCATGGATTCCCTGCTCGACGGCCCCCATGCCTATACCGTGGAGCCGAAGATCGACGGGCTTTCCATGTCGCTCGAGTACGAAAACGGCGTCTTTGTGCGCGGCGCGACGCGCGGCGACGGCCTCATCGGCGAGAACGTGACCGAGAACCTGCGCACGGTGCGCTCACTGCCGCTCAGGATCGAGAACGCCCCCGCGCGCCTCATCGTGCGCGGCGAGGTCTACATGTCCAAGGCGGTCTTCCGGGAGCTCAACGCCGAGCGGGAAATTAACGGCGAGGCCCTGCTTGCCAATCCCCGCAACGCCGCCGCCGGGTCCATGCGCCAGCTTGACCCGAAGATCGCCGCCTCCCGCAAGCTGGACATCGTGTGCTTTAATATGCAGTACAGCTCTGATGACATCTACACCAGCCACGCCCAGACCCTCGACGCCATGAAGGCCATGGGCTTTCCGACGGTGCCCTATGTGCGTTATGACAAAATCGAAGACTGCGTGGAGCGCATCGCCTGGCTCGGCGAGCACCGGGACGAGCTTGCCTACGACATGGACGGCGCGGTCATCAAAATTGACTCCCTCTCCCAGCGTCAGGCTCTCGGCAGCACGGCCAAGGCCCCGCGCTGGGCGGTGGCCTTCAAGTACCCGCCCGAGAAGAAGGAGAGCAAGGTGCTCGACGTGGTGGTGCAGGTGGGCAGGACGGGCGTTTTGACCCCGAAAGTCATCGTTGAGCCGGTGCGCCTCGCGGGCACCACCGTCTCGGCGGCGACGCTTCACAACCAGGACAACATTGACCGCCTGGACCTTCGCATCGGGGATACGGTGCTGCTGCAGAAGGCGGGGGAGATCATCCCCGAGGTCCTGTCTGTCAACAAGGCAAAACGCCCCGACTGGGCGGTGCCCTTCGTCATGCCGGATATCTGCCCCGAGTGCGGCTCGCCCGTGGTACGGGACGAGGACGGCGCGGCGCTGCGGTGCACAAGCCCCGAGTGCCCGGCCCAGCGGCTTCGGAACATCGCCCACTTTGCCAGCCGCGAGGCCATGGACATCGACGGCCTCGGCATCTCCGTCTGCGAGAGTCTCATCAACAGCGGCATGGTTTCCTCCGCCGCTGACATCTATTACCTTGAAAAGGACAAGGTGGCGCAGCTTGAGCGCATGGGCGACAAGTCGGCCGCCAATCTCATGACCGCGATCGAGAACAGCAAGAGCGCGGGCCTTGCCCGGCTCCTGTGTGCCTTCGGCATCCGCCAGGTGGGGCAGAAGGCGGCGAAGGTCCTGGCCGCCCATTTCGCCGATCTCGATACGCTTATGGCCGCAAAGACCGAGGAGCTCACCGCCATCCCGGATATCGGCGGCGTCACGGCGGGCTTTATTACCGAGTGGTTTTCACTGCCGCAGTCCATGCACCTCATCGGCAGGCTTCGCGCGGCGGGCGTGGATTTTACAAGCCACGAGGAAAAGAAGGACGACCGCTTCGCGGGCCAGACCTTCGTCCTCACCGGCACACTCTCCAGATATACCCGCGACGAGGCCAGCGCCATCATCGAGAGCTACGGCGGCAAATCCTCCGGCTCGGTGTCGAAGAAGACAAGCTATGTCCTCGCGGGCGAGAACGCGGGCAGCAAGCTCACCAAGGCGGAAAGCCTCGGCATCCGCATCATCTCCGAGGACGAGTTTGAAGAGATGATACGGTGACAGGGAAATAAACAAAAAGCAGTGTAAATAATCCCTTCATGGAGATTCTATAATTTCAACACCGTAGGGGCCGACGCCCACGGCGGCCCGCGCGGTATAGACTCGAATATTGTAAACAGCCCCGGGCGAAAACGTATGATGCTGCGTGTTCGCCCGGGGCAAATTCATATTTTTGACTTTTCTCTGCCGGGCCGCCGGGGGCGTCGGCCCCTACAGTAATACGTAATATTTCGTAAAAAACAGGGCTATAGCGTTATATTGCTACAGTCCCGTTTTTGCATACGCTGTTTACTTGATGGACGGGGAGGTGTCCTTCTGAATGACATCGTGGGCGCCGCCCTCGACGATGGAGGTGGGGGAGACCAGCGTCAGCACGGCCTTCTTCTGCAGCTCCGGGATGCTCATGGCACCGCAGTTGCACATGGCGTGGCGCACCTTGCTGAGCGTCAGGGCCACGTTATCCTTGAGGGAGCCCGCGTAGGGAACGTAGGAGTCCACGCCCTCCTCGAAGCTCAGCTTCTTGTCGCCGCCCATGTCGTAGCGCTGCCAGTTGCGGGCACGGGCCGAGCCCTCGCCCCAGTACTCCTTGTAGTAGGTGCCGCCGATGTTGACCTTGTTGGTGGGGCTTTCGTCGAAGCGTGCAAAGTAGCGGCCCAGCATCACAAAGTCCGCGCCCATGGCGAGGGCCAGCGTGATGTGGTGGTCATAGACGATGCCGCCGTCGGAGCAGACGGGGATGTAAATGCCGGTCTCCTTGAAGTATCTGTCGCGCTCCTCGCAGACCTCGATGACGGCAGTGGCCTGTCCGCGGCCGATGCCCTTGGTCTCGCGGGTGATGCAGATGGAGCCGCCGCCGATGCCGACCTTGATGAAGTCGGCCCCGCACTCGGCGAGGAAGCGGAAGCCCGCGGCGTCGACCACGTTGCCTGCGCCGACCTTGACCTTGTCGCCGTAGTGCTCGCGAATCCAGCCGAGGGTGAAGCGCTGCCAGTCGGTGTGGCCCTCGGAGGAGTCGATGCACAGCACATCCGCGCCCGCCTCCAGCAGGGCGGGGACGCGCTGCTCATAGTCGCGCGTGTTGATGCCCGCGCCGACGATGTAGCGCTTGTGGGCGTCCAGCAGCTCGTTGGGGTTCTGCTTGTGGCTCTCGTAGTCCTTGCGGAAGACAAAGTAGCACAGGCGGCCGTTATCGTCGATGATGGGCAGGGAGTTGAGCTTGTGCTCCCAGATGATGTCGTTTGCCTCCTTGAGCGTGGTGCCCTCGCGGGCCCAGACGAGCTTGTCAAAGGGGGTCATGAACTCGGAGACCTTCGTCTCGGGGCCCATGCGGCTGACGCGGTAGTCGCGGCTCGTGACGACGCCGATGAGCTTGCCGTCGGCAGTGCCGTCCTCGGTGACGGCGATGGTGGAGTGGCCTGTTTCCTCCTTGAGACGCAGCACGTCCCGGAGGGTGTGATCAGGGCTGAGGTTGGAATCGCTCTTGACAAAGCCTGCCTTGTAGGTCTTGGCGCGCTTGACCATGGCGGCCTCATCCTCGATGCTCTGGGAGCCGTAGATGAAGCTCACGCCGCCCTCGACGGCGAGGGCCACCGCCATGCGGTCGCCGGAGACGGACTGCATGATCGCCGACACCATTGGGATGTTCATGGTGATGGGGGATTCCTCCTGCCCCTTGCGGAACTTGACAAGCGGGGTCTTGAGGGACACCTTTTCCGAACGGCAGGTGATGGGCGTGTAGCCGGGGATCAGAAGGTACTCGTTAAAAGTGTGGCAGGGTTCGTTGATGATTCTGGCCATGATCTCTATCCTTTCTTAAATAAAATACTCAGTCAATGCCGACGATCTCGCCGTAGGCGCGGATAGCGTTTCGCACGCAGTCGGGGCAGGAACACAGCGGCGTGCCGGTGTCGCGGCCCTTGAGGTCCTTGCAGAGAACGGCGCCGCAGCGCTCGCGGAAGTTTTCGGAGATCTGTCTGGTGTAAGGCGTGGAGCTCTTCTGCCTGAGCTTGAAGCCCGCCGCCATGCCCGCGCCGACAAGCGCGCCGCAGGTGCCTTCCATATTGCCCATGCCGGAGCCGAAACCGGAGCCGAGCTGCATGAGCTGTTCTTCGCTTAAGCCGGTCTGATCTTTGAGCGCCAGCAACACCGCCTGACAGCAGTTGCATTTACTTTTGAGCTCGGCGCCGAGCTCGGCACGTTCTTCGATCGTCATGCCAATTACCTCCAGATATATTTTTCCCAGTATACCATGGGGCTGGCAAATGTCAAGAATAGGATTGCATGAAAACGCAGCGAATTGTAAAAAATGCGGAACAGCCCGAAGACTGTTCCGCATCGCATATAGAGAGCCGCTTACTTCATGCCGTTTTCGTATGCCTCGATCATCTTCTTGACCATCTGGCCGCCGACGGAACCGGCCTGACGGCTGGTGAGCTCACCGTTGTAGCCGTCCTTCAGGTTGACGCCGACTTCGGCCGCGGCTTCCATCTTGAACTTATCCATAGCCTCGCGGGCTGCGGGATTGACAAGGTGATTACTGGTGTTGGTAGACATGTTTCCATCTCCTTTTCTTCATTTGGGACTTGATCGCCCGACCTTATCTTTTGCCGTATGAGGCGTGATATGCATTGGCATGATTTGAATTATTTGTCAGCCGTA
Organism: Oscillospiraceae bacterium; assembly: GCA_902791215.1. Lineage (GTDB taxonomy): Bacteria > Bacillota > Clostridia > Oscillospirales > Oscillospiraceae > Limivicinus. The sequence goes on from CADAUZ010000041.1 coordinate 17,470, forward strand.
AATGAGTGACAGCAAAAAAGTAAATGCTGTCGCCGTGCTAATAACAACACGGGCGTTTCATAAAAAAGGAATGATTTACCAAGTTGGCTTGGCAAAACAGAATTAGCAAGAAATGACTTTCAGCAAAAGATTGTCATTCATTAAA
>CADAUZ010000042.1 GCA_902791215.1 Oscillospiraceae bacterium
GTCGTAATATTAGCGTTTGAGAGCGTGCTCTTGCCGTTTGAGGGGCTGAACGTGCAATCTGCCTGTGCAATGTCGGGCTTTTCTGCGGCAGATTTGGCGACCTCCATCTTTGCTGTAAAGGTCACGGTGTCGGTGTAGGTGCCTGCGGGCTTGGAGCTGTAATCCTCCACAGTAATACTGAAGGCCTCGCTCCCTACGGCAGTAAACTCCCAGGAAGTTTTTGACATCGAATAGCCGACGGAGTTGTCGCCGGACTTGAGCGCCCAGCCGTTTGTCGAAGCCGCGCTTACGGTCAGTTTTTTGCCGGAAGTCAGAGCAGTTACTGAGATGTTGCCGGCGGCGTTCTCACCGGCGTTCTGCACCGTCAGCGACGAGGGGATCGAGAAGGTATAATCCGATCCGCTGTCCGCATACGCCGTGCCACTCATGCCCGGTACGAGCGACAGTACCATGACCAGGCTGAGCAGCATGGCCAGAGCTTTTGTTCCTCTGTGTTTCATTCTTTTTCCTCCTAAGCTGCGCCGCTGTTTACGGCGGTATATACAAATCATGCGTTGCACAATAAAGCAATTCTCTCAGGCTGCGTGTAAATCGGATCAGGACAACGACGCATATCGAAGTTTTGTAAACGCCTTTGCCAATCGGCTCTTTTCATACGGTCGAACGATAAAGTCACTGGCAAAAACCCGATAAGCCCTGTATGCCTCAACATAGCTTTCCTGTTCAGAGATCAAGATCACGTCAGTTTGGGGATTAAGCGCCATGATTTCCTCCGCCAGTGAAAACCCGTCCCTGCGAAAACCAGCGAAGCCGGTTGCGGTTATCAGAATATCGCAACTCTTTTCTTTGGCCCGCTTCATTGCCTTGTCCGGGCTTCGGCAGCAGACGATATGCGCATCGGGAACGATTCTCCTGACATAACGCCTCAATTTAACGAGTTGAAAGAGATCCCCGTCAACGCAAAGGATGTCCATGATGTCTGTACCTTTCCGCGCTAAACACTAAACAACATACTGTGCATTATGTGGTTTACCGCCTGCGTCACAGGAGCGCCGCTGCAAGCATTTTCTGAAACATGGTTAAAAACAGGCAGCACCAATAGCCGGAAACGCATTACAAATCGTCTCCGGCTGCTTATGTATGTCCAAAATCAGTATAATCTTATGTATATTTACGATTGACTTTAGCTGTGAAAAAGGTTAAACTACAACTTGTAGATTTTTGGTACCACATAATGCACAGTATGTGGTATTCCGGAATGCGGCAGAAAAGCAAAACGCGGGCGCTTTCCCACCTTGCCGCAATGCCATTCACGGGCCCGTTTCGCTATGGGCCCGCCAATGGCGCGGCTGCGGATAAAGCGGTCCCCCTTACTCCGCCCCCGGCGGCGGGGGACCGCTTTCCCACTTGACAAAGCACACCCGCGTGGTATAATGAAAATACAAAAGGGCACTGTTGATTTGACGGTTGGCCCTATACGATCAAATTAAGATGTTGACCGCACGGGGGACAGCCGGGCGGTCAACGAGCTTTTAAAGGCTCAATAAGCTTTAGGCGCTATGTACAGCATGATCATAACGATCACGATGAGGCACAGCACAAAGCGAAGGATTCTCCGCTTATCCATAAGCCCCACCTCCCTTCCGGGAAGTGGAAGATTGCCATGTTTTGCGGTTGCCCCGCTAGGGGCGAGCAAAACGGCATTTTAATCAACAGCGCACCTTTCGCCGGATTGCTCCGGTGGCCTCTTGCGAGGTTGTCTCCATTCTACCTTTTGCGCCGTGTTTTGTCAATTGATTCATACCCATCCCGACAGGCTTTTACAGGATGAGGCGGAGCTGCCCAAGCTGCCGCCTCTCTTCTTTTCCGCTGCGGGCTGTGTAAATGCGGGTAGTGTCGATGCTGCTGTGGCCGAGGATGTCCGCAAGGCGCACAATGTCCTTGAAACGCTCGTAATGCGTCCGGGCGAAAAGGTGCCGCAGGTTGTGGGGAAAGACCTTCTTCTTGAGAACCCTTGCCGCCTCCGCCAGCCGTTTCAGCATCTTCCAGACGTTGGAGCGGTCAAGCGCCCGGCCTGTCCGGGTGACAAAGACACAGCCTGCGCGGATGCCGCGCTCGTAGCACCAGGCGCGCAGCTTCCTGCACAGTGCGTCGGGGATCAGGATCGTGCGCAGCTTGCCCTTGTTGTGTATGCTTGCTTCTCCGGCGGCGAGGCTCTCCACCGTGACCGCCTTCAATTCGCTGATCCGCAGGCCGAGGGCGCACAGCGTCTGGACAATCAGGGCCAGGCGTCTGTCACCCTGATTCAAGGCGGCGGAAACAAGACTTTCGTATTCCTGCCGGTTCAGCTCTCGGTCTGCCGGTAAAAAGGCCCTGCGCTGTACGCGGACATATTTGAGCCGCCAGTCCGAGCCGAGAAAGGCGAGAAAGCGGTTGACCGCCCCCAGCATGGAATTGACGCTTGCACCGGAATAGCCCTTGTCCTCCAACCAGGCGCGAAAGCTGTTCAAGTGCTCCTTGTCCCTGATCCCCTCCGGCGCGTACTGAATCAATGTCTGTACATCATGGGCGTATTTCGCAATCGTGGCAGGGCTGTACTCCTGCTCCCTGAGATGTTTTATAAAAGCGTCCAGCGACGCGGTGGTTATACTGAGCATGATAAGTCTCCTTTCAGATAATGCTGGAAATCTTATCATTCTCTTATTAATAGAGAATTATGTGGAGCAGATCGGATTAAACGTTTACTCTGCGTCTACATTTTTCCTCTGTATTATTCATCTCGTTAGTCTTGTACCTTCAAGCCGGTCCGTGATGGCCCCATCCTCAGTCCAGCATAACGGCGCAGATTTCCCCTGGCGGGAGCTGCGCCGCTATTTCATGCGGTAGAGATTGCTGGTGAAGCTGCCGTTATCCCGGTAACGGTGCTCCTTCTCCAGGTAGCCGTGCCGTTCCAGATCGGCGAGGGCGCGTTTCACCGTACTCCTGGAGAGGCTGAGATCGGCAGCGATAGTCTTGATCCCCGGCCAGCACTCACCCTTGGAGGCAGACATACTTTTGAGGTACATATATACGGTTTTTGCCCGGTGCGGCAGGCTGCTGTCGGCGTAGATCGTGTCAAAATAGCTGATGGCATCACCTCCTACGTTTTGACATGCGGGGCATCGTTTTCCGCTTTCCCTTCGATGGGCTTCTTATCGGTTTTTCTCGTGTTCTCTCGTTGTTTCGGCGGGTACTTGGCCTGGATCGCTTCAACCAGCTCTGCCCGACCGGCGTAGCGGATCACAGCGTTCTCCCTCTTGGGGACTATGTACGGTTCCTCAAAGGAGATACCCCATTCCAGAAACAACCGCAGTCGTGTGCGCGTTGGGTGAATGCCTGTTTTCATCACAATAAAGTGGCCCTTCGGGATAGACTTCAGCTCATCTGCTGACATGAGCGGGCGCTCCATCATCTGAAGGCTCTGGCTTGGCTCCTTGCTTTTACTTACTGAACCGGTCAGCACTGTTCGATTACCGAGGGCCTTGGACAGCACCTCCGCCGTCTGACTGTTGGGCGCGAAGCCGCCGAAGATCGTGTCCTGGCAGTTGTCCTGAATGATCTCGCAGCCCTCCTTGCCGTAGTTCTTTTCAAGCTGGGCAAGGCTCTGGATGATCGGCACCAGTGTCAGCCTGCGGGAGCGGCCTGCGGAGAAGAGCGGGAGGATATCGAATGCGGGCATGGTACCCAGCTCGTCGCAGAAGAGAACCACGCGGTTCTTAAGCTTGCCGCCATTCTCGTCGGCCACAGAGAACAGCTCACGGGACAAGTTTTGGATCATCAGACCCGCCATGAAATTCTTGGTAGTGTCCTCCTCCGGCAAGATCAGAAAGATTGCGCATTTCTCAGAGGCAAACTTTTCAGCGTCGATGGCGCTGTCGAAGCACAGCACATGCTCCAGCTCGGAATCAAGAAAGGCGTTGAGACGGGAGAGCACCGTGGACATGACCGAGGCCATGGCCTGATCTGCCGCGTTGAGTGCCGCCCCTGCAAACCACCGCGCCTTATGATCCGAGGGCAGGGAGTTCATCATAAGCTGGAAGTTGGACTTGCCTGGAATCTTGGACGGCTCCAGCAGCTCCTGTATCAGCTTGAAAACGGACGGAATGTGCCGCCGCTCTCCGTAATCAGCGGTGGGCGGCAGGAACTCTGCCATCAGAAGAAACACGGCAGTCAGCAGTCCTTCTGCGGCATCGTAGAAAAAGGCGTTTTGCCCGTGGTCTGTATCGTCGCTTGGATTGATGATCGTCTTGGAGAGAATCTTGGCGTACTTCTCTGCCTTTGCGCGGGAGGCGAGGTCTTTCTCGTCAGCCCTGGCCTTGTCCATATAGCGGTTGATGAGGGTCAGCAGGTTGTTGCCGTCCGAGCGGGTGGGGTTTCGCAGGTCAATCACAGCAATTTCATAGCCGTAATACTTTTTGGCGATGGTTCCGTAGTTGCGGGCGAGATCGCCTTTGGTGTCCAGAGCCAGGAAGCTCATGCCGCTGGCGCAGGCGTATTCGAGATTCGGATACAGGAAGAAGGCGGTCTTGCCGACACCAGAGGCACCGATCATGAGGCAATGGATATCGTCGCTGTCTACAATGGCTCTCAGGTTATGCTTCTGTCCGACACAGCCGAGGACAAGGCCCTGTTTGTTCGGGCGGTACTCTCCCTTGCGCCAGTCCCGGATTGCAAAGGGCACATAGGAAAAGGCGCTGCGCATTTCACGCTCCGTTGCCCAGCGGGCGGTTCCGTGCTGGCCGTCGCCCACGGTCTTGGATTTGATGTTGCTGAGACTGTAGCTTTTGTTGGCCAGTGCCATCGCGCCGATCAGGAGCGTAAGCATAAAGCCCACGCCGACCAAAAGCCAGGGATTCACGTCTGTTTCGGTGAGGTTTTCCCCGATCTGGTCAAGGGCTGGCAATCTGCATATCGTATTGATACTGTGCAAGTAGATCATCATTCCAATCCTTCATCTTCGGTATTTGCGGTATGACCGTGAGGCCCTCCGCTTCGAGCTGCTCAGCCATGTGGCGGTTGGCTTTTTGCCCGGCCACGTCATTATCCATGCAGAGCAGGACTGTGTCGGCTTGGGACATACACTCCAGCGTTTTCAGCACCGGCTGGATGGAGGTACCGCAGCAGGCCACATAGCTGTTGGACTGCCAATTGGTTGGGTACAGGGAGATGTGCGATAAAAGATCAATGGGAGCCTCAAATACTAGGAGGTTCCCATTGCTGCCGATGTGGTGAAAACTGTAGCGCGGATCGCTGCTTTCAATGTTGATGCGGAAGGTTTTTCCGTGGCTGTTGGTGCTGCGGACGTGCGCATGCCGGGGAATGCCGCTTTCATCCTTGCCGACGAATACCGCGTTGTGGTACTTACTGTCCTCATAGATCAGCCTGTCATGGGCAAAAGCAGAGAGAACCTTGCTGTCGATGCCGCGCGTTTTGGTGAGGTATGCGAAAACCCTCCGCATGTCCGAATTGGCTTCGGGCAATGCGAAGGGCTTGGGTTCCGGCTGCTCCCGTTCGATGGGCTTATAGTCTCCGCAGAGGAGAGCCTGCATCGCTTCGGGAAAGCTCATATTGTAATATTTCTGGAGAAAGCTGATGGCGTTGCCGCCGCGCTGTTCGGCATGATCGTACCACTCACTTCCGCGAACGGTCACGCTGTGATCGCTGGCAAGCCGCTTCTCTCTACCGGAGCGGATCAGCCTTTCGCCTCTGCTCTGGAGGAAGGCTTCAAGGTCAGTCGCAGCCGCTTGCTCCTTTTGCGCTGGGGTAAAGGGTATGTATGGGGGTATGGGGATCACCTCTCTATATAGTTGTTGAAATGATGTTGATAAACTGTTTAAAAGAACAAATAATTCAATACATATTGCTGTGGACAAGACATCTTATATATGATATAGTTGTTATCAAAATCACAATTCATGTTGATCATATAATGTCTGTTGTTGAGGTATAAATATGAAAAGAAACCTAAAGCAAGCGATTCTGCTATTTATTATGTTCTTCTTGGAAATAGCCTTGTTTTTCCGATATGAAGCAGATTTGATTAAGATTATTCCTTTTTTAGGTCAATCCGGAGAAAGTAATTACAATGAACTTACCATTACTTTAATCGGATCAGTGGCCTTTTCTCTCCTTCAACTAATCAACTTCATTATTGCTAATATAGTCCTTAAGATATTCGACAACGAGATGTTTAAGTTCTTTTCTTGGTGTCTTCGTTGTTCATCAAAACTGATCAATCAAAACATTAATCATATGTTAACTTTTATTCTTTCAACTGAATGCCACTGGGGTCCAACACAACACGCCGAAAAAGCTAAACCGGCAAACACTGCGGAGGGTTTACTCGCTTGCGCATACGCTAAGGAGAGTGGTCTTGTTATTACTCAAGATACTCTCGATATAATAAAAAAGTGTGTAGATGGTATTCTTAATGTCCTAGAAGAAGATGGATATAAGTTATATTCAACACACACATATACGACCCATGCCACAGGAATGGTTTTATTTGCATTGTATAAAATATATGAAGTCGGACTGTATGAAATAAGCGACCAGAATGAGGAAAAAATCAGAAAATGTTTAATGCACCTGTTGAACACAGCGAATCAAAATGGTTGGCAGTTTGAGAACATACAATGCGATGATATTCATCGCAATCGCAATATTTCAACTCTTTGGGTATTAAGAGCATTAAATGCTTGGGGGTACTCTGGACGCCAAAAATTTTGTGATATATTGGAAAATCTTACAGATAATAGCAATGGGATTATAGGCTTTTCGAATGGTAGAGAAAGACGCTCTTCCGTTACAGCATTATTGTTTACATTAGTAAATGAAATACAAAATGAAAGGACTAAGAATCAAATTCTTCAAAACCTTGACAGAAAGGAAATTTTGGATTTTTTAATTAAATCTTTTCGCGAAGAAACGGAAGTCGAGTATATCGAAATAACGACCCCCAGTCACCAAACGTTGCCGTGGACACACCTTTCTTTATGTATGTCATTTGAAGCTCTTGCTTTAATGATTGACGAAATGAGTGTGTGTCAAACATTAGCTTTTTCTTCCAATTTGGCCAAGATACTTAAAAAAGTTGATAAAAACCACCACTACTATATCGTGCATAGTATGAATTTTGATCATACAGATCCTTATGTTTATCCGACCGTATATCTATTAATGGCTTTATGTAAAATTCAATTAGCAAATAGATGAAGAAGAACCTTATCCTCTCACGAGTCAGTTAGAGGATAAGGTTCACTTTTCAAAAAGTTGTTTGGAGGGTAAAGTCATATCTATCGCCAGATTACCGTGGTAAATTTGTAGATTTACCAACTCAAAAGGCTGGGTTTGATTATAGCTGAAACTTTGATCTGACTTTTTTCTTCTCTTACATGCTCATAGAGAAGTCGGGACAGCTGTTCTGCTGAACCTCGACCGCTTCTTCCTCCTCGAAACCTTCTTCCGCATCCTCCTCGGAAGAGGCGGAAAAACCGTCCACGGCGGCTTCCTCGCGCTGATCCGTGTCCTCGTCCCTAGGCTCCGCGTCCTCCGACACGGGCGCAATTTCGGCCTCACGCTCGGTCAGGTCACGGTCCAGTCCTTCTTCGATCAGGCCGATGAGAAACTGCCGCTGGGTCATATTGTTCCGCTGCAGATACTCCTTTATTCTCTGGAACAGCTCCTCGGGGATCTGAATCGCAAGCGTTCTTGAATTTGCCACTTTCGCACCTTCCTTCATTTCGTTTTTAGGGTGGAGTTCGTTGTCCAGCGCTCTGGTCACGAACTCCACCATTGTCATATTGTGACCCTCAACGTACTCGCGCACCTGGGCATGGAGCGCCGCGTCAATCTTTACTGTTATGCCCTTCTTTGCTTCCTCACTCATCGTTCTCCGTCCTTTCCAGATAGCCGCTGATCAGCAGCTCCATGTATTCTTCGGGAGACAGCCCGAGTTCCGCGCAGCGCAGGAAGAGAGCCTCCCAATACTCCTGCGGTATCTCGATGCTGTTCATTTATGCTCACCTCCGCATCATTTCCCGCGGCGTCTTCTCGTCGGAATCGCTCGCTGCCTGTAACAGACGGAAGCATCCGAAACCGACGAAGCTGCCGACCACTGTTCCGATCCAAAACCAAAATACTGCTTGCATATCCTTTTCCTTTCCTGATCCACTCTTTCGGATCAAATGTTTAGTTCATAGTCTGCTGTCCCTGCATCTGTTCCTCGTGATCGTCGATCTTGTGCCCGAGGGCGAGGCGTTTTTGCAGGAGCTGCTTTCTGCGACGGGAGTCCATGCGGATGCCCTGGGGATTTGTGCTCACGGCCTGCTCCCGAAAGATACGAGAGGCATGGTGCAGGAGCTTTGTCGCGGCGAGCAGGATCGACGGATCGCGCTGCTCGTCCATCCGGTCGATCAGATACTGCGCATAGACGTTGCCCTGCGCGGCGGAGCTCTTCAGCCAGCGCAGGGCTTCTTCTCTGTCCTGAGGAACCTCCCGACCTTGCAGGTATAGCTTGCCGAGAGTGTATTGCGCGTATGGGTTTCCGTACTCCGCTGCCTGTTGAAACCATGCAACTGCAGTTTTTTCATTCTTCTCCACATGCTTGCCGTCCATGCACAATTTGCCGAGACGATACATGGCCCATGTGTCGCCGGCTTCGGCAGACGCTTCGAGCTTACGAATTGTTGCCTCGTCCGGTTCATCATGATCGTCGGCATCCTCAAACGTGAACACACCCAGGCGAATATTCTCTGCCTCTTGAATCACCATATTTTTTATGGCCCGAAATTCTTTCTGCGCAGAGAGCGGGAGATGCTCACGGGGCTTGTCCTTATAGTATCGTTCCAGCTCATCCCGCAACCCGTTCCATGTCTTATAGCAGGCAGCCACATCCGGCTGTCTAGCCAGCTCGTCCACGATGCTGTCCACGATCTCCTTGACATCTTTCGGTAGATAACCATACTGCTTCTTTCCTTTGATCACACCCAGAGTCAGCACCAACTCCTGCATCTGCTGCTCGATCACGGGACTGTCGCAAACCTGCCCCTGCATCTTTTCGAGCAGGCTGCGCATGGTTTCCCGCGCCTGCGAGGTCAGCTCTTTGTACGAGAGATCCTTCTGCACATAGAGCTCATACATTTCATCCTTGAAGATCGCGTTGGTCATTCTGGAGCGCAGCGTATAGACACCGTCCCTGCGCAGGTATTCTCTCTTCGGACTATCGCTCCACAGCATCATGTGGATGTGCGGATGATGACCCTCATCATGAAAGGCGGCATACCAATGCAAATGCTCCGGTGAGATATTCAGCGCTTCCGCAAAGGCAGGCTGCTGTTCGATCAGAAGACGCTGCCAGCTCTCAGCCTTATCGAAACCGAGCCGGGCAGCGTCCTCCCTGCGCAGGGAATAGATGATTGTCCATGTATTGCCTTTGTGGGATTCCAAGTCACGCATGGCAGCATCGAGATCCACATGGAGTGCAGAGCTGAACAGGCCATGCTCGCCATGTTTCTCGGCACGGGGACGGGTGGCAATGTATTTCATGTACATGTCCCCGTCCTGAATTGTGTGCGCGTTACGGTCAAGTACTGCGGAGAGAAAGGCGGAGGCGTTGCCTGTTGTCGGTTTTGCAAGATAGTCTGCGTACTCAAACAACTCCGCGGAGTCCGGGAAGTCATGCAGGACATCAGCAATCAGCACTTTCTGCTTTTCTGTCGCCGGTGCATTGCTCTCGATGATTTCCACGCCCTCCCGCGTGGCAATATACTTCATATATGCTCCGCCGCCACCGGCCTTGATGTAACCACACTTCTGGATGAGCTTCGCCACAGCTTACAGGGATTTCTGAAAGATTAGGTCATCCTCGAAGCTGATCTCGCCATGGGTCTGCTTTACCTCCCGCAGGCTTCGGCTGCGCAGGCGCTCGTATGTCTCAACATCCATATCCGTATCGGCGGCGAGGATGTGATTGCCAATATTGCTTTCCACTGCCAGCTTGAACAGCAGCTTGCCGATGCGGTCAGCGAATATGCCGAGCGTCCCCTGCAGAACGGAACCGAGGACTCGTGGCAGATAGTATTCCGCACGCCGGGCATGGAGATATCCGCTATAGAAAAGGATTGCTTTTTCAACAAATTCACTCATGCTTTTACAGCTGTCCTGCCGGAATGATTCCGCTATGATCTCTTTTGTCTCCGGCGCGATCCAAAGCGGAAATTTGATCTTTCCCTCAACCACGGGCAAAACTCCTCCAAAACGGGGCAAGAACCCCGCTTTTTTCCTTGAACAATCGGGCTTTTTTCGTAATCAGAACCCCCTTGCCTTGTTTTTCTGCCGTTTAGGAACCCCCTTCCGAAAAGCCGGAAACTGCCCGCACTGCGGGCAGAAGTGAGTGCAGCGGGGCGCTCCGCGACCCCGGTGCTTTCTCCCGCCTCGCCCCGCCTCGTTACCCTGTGCCTCCGTGCCTTCAGCGCGGCAGGGTCTGCTCCGGCGTGTGCTGAGAACTGAACAGGCGCAAGTCTGTGCCGATACGCTCGTGAAAGAAGGCTTCCATCTTTCCGGTCAACATCTGTCGCTCCTCCTCCGTGAGCAGGTACTCATACTCACAGTCCCGGCCACGGTATTGCACAGAGAGGTTCAGTGTGCAGGAAGCCAACTGCTTTTCCATCTCATAGCAGGCTGTGGCGGTGATGCTCTCGCTCGGGACCAGAGCCAGGCCGAACAGCTTTCCAGCGTCCGCGATCAGCGCAAGTCGGAAAGCAATCAGCCGCCCGCTTGCAAAGGAGATGTGATCGAACACCACATCATTGGGAAACAGCCTGCGGGGTACTTCCGTTTTCAGAAATGCGTTTAGTTTGTTGCTTACGGTTATCATCTCCACTCGTCATCAAATTCCTCCATCACAAATTGTCCGGGCAGGACACCGTCCTGCATCCACCAATGGAAGATCTCCATGGGATCGGTACCCATGCGCCAGGTGCCGTCGAGCTTCCCACGCCGTTCCCGTTCCCGGATCATCTTTTCAAAGGCGTGCAGGTACGCTGCCTTGTACTTCGGCCAGCGGGCAAACTCAATCGAGCGCCCGCGCTGTGTTGCCATTGGACAGCCGATGCAGCCAAGCCTGTGAAAGCCCTCATCGTAGAGACAGCAGTAGGGTATCCGTTCCTGTCGGATGAACTGCCAGACCTCCGCATCCGTCCAGTCTATGATCGGGTTGAGCGTTGTCTTGTGCCTGCGGTAACAGAACTCAACGGTGCGCCGGTTCTCGTCGTTGTCGTTCATCAACATTACGCCGCCCTGCCTGGTTGGACGAAAATCCGTGTTGCCGTCCAATTCCTTGTGTACGCTACGGCTCATGATTGTAACCACTCCCTGGTTATCCTCACGATTTTTGCTCTCCGCCCAGCGGACGCCGGTCACCGTCATGCGCCCTTCGCCGCCGCTCTCCTTGAGTTCTTCGCAGCAGTATCTGACGAGTCTTGTCGGCGGCATCAGCTTGCGTGGGATCAGGTTCCACATGGTGATAGGCTTGCCCGTGTCATCCCGCGGCACCTCCCGATCCACATCGGGATAGGTATCCCGGATAAAGCGCACCAGCTCCGGCGGATCGACAGAGGTTACCCGGTAGTGTGCGTCATACTTCGCACCTGCCATATCCAGCAGACGCTTGGTTACGACGGAATCCTTTCCACCAGAGAAAGCGAGATAGAGACCTTCCGGTCGTTGGAAGGTCTCTATCCGTTTCAAGGCCATGTCAATCTTTCGCGTCAGTTCGCTCGGCATGACCCTCCGCTTTCTGTTTTGCAGGCGGCTTCACCTTTGGTTTGGGCGGCGCAATTTTTCTTGCCCGTGCCTCGATGTACTCGCGAACATCGGCTGGCACACTCTTTTCGTACAGCTCCTCGAGCATTTTCATGAGTTCCTTCTGCAATGAGGAAGTTTTCTCTTTCTGTAAGTAAAAGGTGAGAGCTTCCAGACGTTCCGCTTCAATACTAAAGGATACCGTTTCTTTTTCCATTTCATAGTGACCTCCTCATTCATAATAGATGTAGGGTACCTTCAGCCAGTGTGTCCAACCGCTGCCCTCGAGGCGCGTCTTGACCACACCGTACATGGTGCCCATGGCCTCGATCACTTCACCGCCTCCGATGTAGACGCCGATGTGACCGCTCTGCCAGACGGCGAGGCCGGGAATCTCCGGGATGGAGTCGATGGTGCCGGACTCCGCCGCCGCGTAGTACATCTGATCCGCGCCGACGTCCGGCATTCCGTGGGAGCCATAGACGATGTTCCCGGTGTCGGGATCGAACCAGCCGTAACTCTTGATGAGCCCCACGCAGTCGACGGTGCGCCGTCCGATCCAATTGGCACGGATGAAGTCCGCGTAGTTACCGACCGCCTCCGGGTACTGCTCCAACTTCGAGGTGAAGGCACCCTCGGTCAGGATGTTGCCGAATGTGCCCCAGACGTATCCCCAGCCTGTTTCGTAGGCGTTGGTCACATAGGCGACCAGCCCCTCGGCTGTCTTGGTGGGATCTGTCGCGGCGGCAGGCAGATGCCAGGCGGGATCGAAGGGTCCGCCGATGTAGCTGTACCAGCCGTCGTAACGGAGATCGCCCATATCGCCGACGATGATCTTGTAGATGTGCGCGACGTTTTTGTAGTCCTCGTCCGTGATTTCTCTGACCAGCAGCACGGCTACACGGTCGTATGCTGCACTGAGTGGGAGCGGATGTGCCACGGTATAGCTTTCTTCTTCCTCTGTGATCTCACCATCCTCGTTCTCAACCTCGACAACGCGGGTGGTCTCTTCCGTGGTATAGAAGCAGTCCACGAATCGATTGGCGGCCCGCACCGTAGGTGCGTCCTCGCCAAAGCAGAGGGCAAGAAAAACAGCCTTGACCCGAATCGAATCAAGGCTGTCGCCGTTTTCCATCTGCGCGTTGGCCGCGTAGACCGCGGAATCCAGAAGAGAGAAGGCCGTGCGCATTTCTTCCACATGTCGGCGCAGGTATCGCGGGGTATCCTCCGAAAGCTGCACGCCGTAGAAGCAGGCTTTGACCATGTTGGTGTTGTGATCAGCCTCCCCGGAACCGAGGGCACAGAGAAAAATCACAATCAGGATCAGTGGGGAGAAGACGGCAGCCAGCACCCAGCCAATGGTTTTCCTGCCGTTGTCGCTGGTCAGCGCCAGCGCTGCAAGCTTCAAGAGTCTGAGCCTCATTTTCCTCCCGCCTCCCCGAAGAGCTCCTGCTTGTACGGCGGGGTTTTCACCTCCAGGTAGTAGCGCTCATTGCCGCACTTATACAGGCACAGGCCGCGCACCGCGTCATGTATGAGATCGTACTCGGAGTCCTCCAACTGCAGCATATCCATGTAAGCGTTCTTCCCAATGGAACCGGGGTTAAAGAGAAACTGATGGGGCGGGATAGCAAACATGGGCTTGGTCATCTCCCGCACGCGGGGCTGGTCGAAGTCCACAAGGTTTTGCGAGGCCAGCAGCATGGCAGAGTTTCGTTTACGCACACGCTTGAGGCAGTTGCGGATGTACTCCACCGCCGTGAGATTACCGAGCCACAGGTACAGCTCATCCAGAGCTGCCACCGCGTTACCCTCGCTCAAAAGCATGTTGGACATGTACGAGAGAATGTTGAACAGAATCGCCGCTTTCACATTCGCTGCCAGCGTATCCAGACTACCGACGCCAAACACGAGAAAGCGGCTGGAGCTAACATTGGTGTGCCCGTTGAAGAACAGCGCGTCGGAACCCACGCACATGGAGTTAATACCGAGCAGCACCTCCTGCAAAAGCTGTTTGGTGTAAAGCGTGGTATGGCCAGTATCGTAGTTATCGTACTCCCGCTTGATCAGCGTATACAGATCGGACAGGATCGGAAAACGCTCGGGCGGGAGACTGGCAATGTCCGTATCGCCGGTGATGTTCCACTCAGCATACAGCCTGGCCAGCAAAATCTCGATGGTGTCCACATGGGCGTCGGAGAAATCCTTGTACGCACGAAAGAAGTCCTTGAGCCAGGAGATGTGCTGAGCCAGAACGGAGGTCTTCTGAAAAGTACCCGGCGCGTCTTGATCCGCCGCTTCGAGTACGCTGCCCCTTGTGTTCCAGCATTTCGGTTCCAGTACGTTGATGCGGTACTCTCCGGTCATCAGATCAATGAAGTATCCGCCGAGGGCTGTGCAGAGATCCTTCTGTTCATGCTCCGTATCCAGAGAAATCACGGATTTGCCGGATTCGAGGAAGTTGATGATCAGGTGCTTCATGAGGTGGGACTTGCCCTGGCCGGAGTTGCCGAGGATGAGGATGCTACCGGAGGTCTTGTCCGGGTCACGCTGGTCGAAGTCCACGAGGATGTTGGTGCCGTAGTGATCCTTGCCGATGTAAAAGCCGTGGCGGTCCGTCTTGCCGCTGTAGTTGAAGGGATAGAGATTGGCAACCGATGAAGCGGGCAGCACCCTTTCAAACTGCGATCCAAAATGATTGTATCCACCGGGGCAGACGCTCTGAAAACCTTCGAGCTGCTTCATGGGGAGCTTGTCCACGTTGAGCTTGCTGCGCAGGAGCTCCGCCTGCACCTCGTTCTGGAGCTTTTTCAGCTCCCGCATATCCTCCGCGACAAGCTCGATGAACACAGCGCAGCGCACCAGCGGCTCGCCGCTTTTTCGCATGGCGTCGCTGATGCGCACGATGTCCTCCAGATTGCTCCGCGCGGTCATGACCTGCCGCACATCGCCGGTGTTGCTTTCCAGCTTGTTCTTGTTGGTGGCGTTTTCAAAGATCTTATTCTCGTCCGGGAGCGAGAGCCTGCTGGTGTAGATATGCAGGTTGACGCCGTTCTTCTCGCCCAGGTGTCGGAGTAAAGCCTGCTCCTCCGTCTGCACGGGATACTCACGCAGTGCCCAGACGCAGCGCCGGGTGTTGCCGCAGAGAAAGGTCTCGGAACCGAAGCGGATCGCCGTGGGTGCGATCATGTCCTGAAAATCCTTCTCCAGCTCCCGCGGCTTTCCCCGGCGCTTTCGTTTCTTTTTCTCTGCCTTTTTCGGCTCCTGCTTTCCGAGCCAGTATTCGCCGTCGTATTCCTGAAGCACCTCGCTGGTTACGTTCTGCTCGTAGTAGACGCTGAGGATACGCTTGAGATCGTCGCGCCCTGCCAGCCTGCTTTTGAATCCGAACTCGTTGATGCGCTGCTCGGTGTCGGAGAGAGTCTGCTCCACATCGCCGTCCTGAGAAATATGTACCACGAGATAAAACTCGCGCGCGGTGGAGAGTCTGCCCTGCATCTCATCCAGATGCGCGCAGTCCTGTTCGAGCATATCCCGCACGGCGGGCAGACGCTCCTTTTCCATGTGCTCATGGTAATAGTTCTTGTTCTGTTGGAAGGATTCCCAGGAGTTGAGCGCCATCAACTCCACCGTTCCCTCGGTACGGATCACCTTGACCAGACCCTGTATCCGGTCGGTGATACTGGCTGCGGGGAGGACGCCGATGTTCGTGGGCTTGATGATAAAAAACGCGACGTCGCCCGCCGGGGTTCTGAGTCCATAGTCCAGTATCTGCGCAATCCCCATAAGCTCACGGGTGGAGCGTTTGTTAGTCCTCATAGCGCGGCCTCCATTCAAAGAGCTGCGGCGTCAGCAGGAAGAACGACAGGGCACATCTGATGAAATCCAGGATGCAGACGCCGTCGAAGCGGATGCTGAGGAAGGCAAAAAGCGCTGTTGCGACCAGCGGCAGCAAGATTCCCGCCTGCGTCAGCGCCAGAATGGAGAGCAGCACGCCAAAGACGACGATCACCAGATCCCGCAGCTCCCACAGCCAGAAGGTCGCTTTCGCGGCCAGATTCTCAGGGTAATAGTACAGTTGCATCACCTCCAGAATTGTTCAAAAAATGGGTGTTTACTTTATCTCCTCCTCTGTGTATAATATGGACATAAGGAATTCTTTAGATTTCAAGAAAAGAAAGGGTGGTTTTCGTGAATCTTGCCAAGATTTCCTCCAATGGTCAGATCACCGTCCCTGTTGAGATTCGCCGTCTTCTCGGTCTCAAATCCGGCGACAAAATCCTGTTCTTCCAAAACAGCGACGGTGAAGTGGTTTTGAGCAACGCCTCGGCCTCCGCTATCCGCAAGGCTCAGAATGCTTTCGCAGGCGCAGCCGAAGCCATGGGCGTGAGAGATGAAAATGATGTTCAGGCCCTGATTGACGAACTTCGTCACGGAGGGCAGTAAGCAATGCGGGTTTTGGTAGACACAAACATCCTGTTCTCCGCGCTGCTGTTTCCAAACTCCAGGCCAGCACAGGCGTTGATGCATGTTGCGGAGTACCATGATATGGTATTATGTGACAGAAACATTGTGGAGATTCGGGATATCTTGCGGCGAAAGGCTCCAAAATATTTACCGGATGCCGAAGTCCTGTTGGCGGAACTTTCCTATGAGCTGATCCCCGCAGTTGACCATGCGGAAAAATTGATCCGCGATGCAAAGGATCAGCCTATTCTGAATGCCGCCATTGTCGCGGACGTAGACATCATCCTGACCGGGGATAAAGATTTTCTGAGCTTGGACATAGAGCATCCCAAGTGTATGACAGCGGCAGATTTTCTGGATTTTGAGGGAGTGACGCATTAAGCGTCTGCTCCCTCGTTTTCTGCTCTCTCGCAGTACACGAGGTAGCGATAACGGCCCCCGGTGTTGGGCGGGTGGCAGGTCATAAGCGTCACCATGTCCTTGCCGGGCTGAATCAGGATCGCGTCGATGTCATCAGGATATACGATGCGGATTGTCTTCACCTGGTAGGTCAGCTCTTCCCAAACATTTTTGATGAAGATCAGGTCGCCCACCTGCAGGTTCTCAATGTCCAGAAAGTACGGATATCCGTTCCAGCCTCGATGCCCGGCGATGACCGCGTTGGTGTTCTCACCGCCGATGGGGATGCTGGTTTGGGTCAGCACTGCCGCGCCGTTTGCCAGATTGTCGTAGTTGGCCCCGAGGTAGATCGGCATCTCCAGATCCATGGAAGGAATACGCAGGACCCCGAAAACCTCATCCGGAAGGCCGTAGTCCGTCATCGTAATCGGGACAATCTCGGTGGATACCCGATTGGTCAGGTTCCCCTGGCTAATCGTCACCAGCCATTCGTTATAGGTCTGGATCGAACGATAGAGTTCCTCGTATGGCATTGGTTCTTCGGCCTGCACCGCGGCCTCCTGAATCTCCTCGACGCTCCGGCTGAACTGTTTGACGTCATGCCTGATCTGCCGCGTCCGTTCGGCTTTGTATATCAAGGGATTGAGCGCAAGCGCGGCGGAGGCCATGGCAGCGGTGATCAGGACAACCATCCAGAAAAGCTCCCATGCGAATTTACCTTTTTTCATGGGCACCTCTCTTTCTTTCACGATCACCAGTAGATTCCATGAAAGGGTATGCTGCCGCGCAGGCCGGTACACGCTCCGCATGTGCCTTGCTCAAAACAAAGCGGAGTGTCAATACAATTGCTGTGACCAGGATGATTCCAAGGCAGCCAAGCCCGATGCCTTTCAGATATTCCCGCGTCCAGGTGGATTCCGTCTTTGGCTCCTGAATGTCCGCCTCCTCAACCAGCCTCTCCGCCATGCTGTACTCAATGCGCTCGCCTCGCACCAGCAGTCGGTGCGTATTGACCCCGAAGGGCGTACAGGTCACCAGCGTCACGCTCTCGCGCTGCGGATCAACGGTCAGCTTGCTCGTGTCCTCCGGCAGCACCGTTTTGATGTCCAGGATCATGTAGGCGTGGGTCTCGTCCAGCACCTTCAGATAGAACACGTCGCCTTTTTTGAGCTGATCGAGGTCGGAAAACATGCGCGTCCCGGCGAGGCCGGAATGCCCGGTCAGAACACAATGCGTCCCGATCCCGCCGACCGGCAGGGATGTGCCTAACAGATGCCCGACGCCCTTATCCAGTGTCTCTTCCGCTGTGCCGTGGTAGATGGGAAGTTCCACGCCGATCTTCGGGATCTGAACATATCCCATGATCCCGTCGCCGCGCACATTCAGCAAGCGCGAATAGCTTTGCTCAGCCTGAGCCAGCGCTTCACGGGAGAAAGCGTTTTCGGTTCCGCCCTGCAGGGTTCTGTTGTACAAGACAGCTTCTTCCTTCTCTGCGATCAATTCCATGGTGTTCAGCTTTTCCACGGCCTTGTCATACCGGGTTTCCACCATGCTTCGGTACTTCTCCCCGGCCACATTGCTGATGAGAGGGTACAGGGTAATGACGAGAGCGAGGATCATGCAGACAGCGCAGATCAGAATAATGATTCTTCTTTTCATTGCACCTCCATAGGATCAGGGAGACCCTTTCGGGCCTCCCTGAATGGTGAGTTTATTCCTGTGCGGGTTTCTTCTGACTCAATCACAAAACCTGTGGGATTTGGGATTGCGGTCATAGGTTCTGCGGCTGGCGTCGAATAGCTTGAGGAAGAAGTATTCATCGTCCGGGTATCC
>CADAUZ010000043.1 GCA_902791215.1 Oscillospiraceae bacterium
TCAAAAGAATTTTTATAGTCATTTCTGACTCTTAAGAACCCTTTTCTTTGGTGCTTATTTAGCATAAGCTGTTCTTACATTGTTCAATTTTCAAGGTACATCCGCGCCCCGCCTTATCGGCGACAGCTTGGTTATTATAGCACGTTGTTTTCTGTTTGTCAACAGCTTTTTTCAAATTCTTTTGGAATTTTTCATTTGTTGTTTCCGGAGAAAACATCGGGTCACGCCCGAGTGCTTGAGTAATATAGCACCGCGGGGCCCGTTTGTCAACACCTTTTTGAAAGTTTTTTCGACTTTTTTCAGATGGCCCAAATGTTGTGGTTTCCATAACAAAAAGGCCACAAGATAGGTGTTTATGCTTGTTTTGTTATGTTTACTTGATCAGGTCTCCGATGAAGGGCAGAGGCTTCTTCTCCCCCTTGACGACGTGGCTCACGCCCTGGATGATCATGTAGATCCTGGCAAGCCACACGAGCCAGCCGAGATGGAACAGACCTCCTACAAGCTCACCAACCAGACAGGCTACAAAGAGAATCATGCCCTGCCTGGCGTGGTACATCGCAAACCTGTCCTTATTGCGGAACAGATAGGGCAGGATAAAGAGGACGCTGAAATAGGAAAGGCCTGCCATGACCTTGCCCGCGTCGTCGCTGCTCACGGCACTCCGCACAGTGCGGTAGACATCACTTCCCGACCTGGCGGAGGTATTCGTAAAATTTCGCGCCTGTTCCTCCTTCGCCTTCTGGCGCTGGGCGTACTCCGTCTCGGCCCATTTGCGGCTGTTGGCCTGCTGGCGCCTGCGCTGCTCGTCGAGCTGCTTTTTCAGGAGCTCACTGTCTACCTGCCTGTACTTCTCGTTTCCGCTCGTGCGTGTTGATTTGTTTTCGGGTGCCTTTGCGGCGGCGGCAGCGGAGCCGGACGATCTGGTCGCTTCGGCGTTCTCGTCATAGCCGCAGGCCAGACAGGCGGTCTGGCCGTCGGGGATATAGGCACCACAGCTTTTGCAGTATGCCATAGCTTTCTTCCTCCTGCGATTGATCTGATAGTATCTTGATTTTTTCTAGTTCTTCTTTACGGCAAAATAGAAATAATTGCTTTTGTCTTCCGGCGTCATCCGTCCGTAATGGGGTAAGGTGAACAGCAGATCGACATTGGCGCAATCAAGTGAAACGCTCGCGAGCGTCTCTTTTGCGGCGTAATCATGCAGTATAATATGAATGACACGGTGAAGGCCGGGTACGGACGTGGTCCAGCGGACGTTATCCCTCGCCAGCTCCTTCGTCCGGCCAAAAATGTCGCGCAGTTCGATCGTCGATTCGCTGAGCGTGATCCTCCAGTTTCTTGCATAGAGAAGCTGGTAAACCAGCAGAGCAAGCAGGATGCTCAGGAACAGCACAATCAGAAGATTGAAGTGAGGGTCGCTGCGATCCCAGGCGATCACGCCAAGTACAGCAAACAGAAGAAACCAAGCTGCAACAGGTATGATATTCTTCCGGTTGGGGCGTACCACGCCGGTTTTCTTCACAGGCGGAGCTCCCCCTCTCTGATATTATTATATTGTCATTATAGCGGGAGACTGTTAACATTTCAACACTGTTTGTTAAAAATCACGAGCAGAATCGGTGCTTGCCGATGTTGACGATCAACGGGCGGGACCAGATCCATTTGCTGGTGGCGGTGGACGGGTTAAAATAGTAGATAGCGCCGTAGCTCGGGTCCCAGCCGTTCACGGCGTCTTGAGCCGCGCGATAGGCGCTCTCGGCCACGGGCTCGTCGAACTGGCCGTCGTCAAGACAGGAGAAGGCGCCGGGCTGGTAGATGACCTCGGCAATCGAGTTGGGGAAGGACGGGTGCCCCACGCGGTTGAGCACCACCGCGCCGACGGCGACCTGGCCCTCGTAGGGCTCCCCTCGTGCCTCGGCGGAAATGAGGCGGGCCAGCAGATCGAGCGAGCCGCTGCCGCCTCCGCCGCTCTCGCCGCCGCCCGCGCCGCCGGTGGGCATGCCCAGAGCCGCGAGGGTCTGGTCCCCCACCTGGCCGTCGGCGTTGAGGCCGTTTTTCTGCTGGAACCAGCGCACGGCCTTCTCGGTCTGGCTGCCGTAGACGCCGTCCACGTCGCCGTTATAGTAGCCCCAGTTTTTGAGGCGGGTCTGGATCTCGCTCACGGCCGCGCCGCCCGAGCCTTTTTTATAAAGCTCCGCCGAGGCGCGCTGTGCCAGGGCGATGATGAAGATGTTGACAGCGAAGATCACCGCGAGAGCCAGAATCAGCTTTTTGCGTTCAGGGGACATAAGGAAATCCCTCCATAGACTTTTTGTTTAGTCTGTGGAGGGAAGCTTGAATTATTCTGTTATTGAATTATTTTGCTCTGGTTTCGATCTCTTCGAGGACCTTGCCGGTGAAGGCGTCGAGGCTCATGGCGCCGAGGTCCTCGCCCGCGCGGGTGCGGACGGCGACGGTGCAGTTCTCGGCCTCTTTGCCGCCGACGACCAGCATGTAGGGCACGCGGTCCTCCTGCTGGGCAAGGCGGATCTTGTAGCCGATCTTCTCGTTGGACTCATCCAGGACGGCGCGGATGCCGGCGTCAAGCAGCTCCTCGTTGACGCGGCGGGCATAGTCGAGGGTCTTCTCGCTCAGGGGCAGGACCTTGACCTGCACGGGCGCCAGCCACACGGGGAAGCGGCCCTTGGTCTCCTCGATGAGGTAGGCCATGAAGCGGTCGAGGGAGCCGAGGATGGCGCGGTGGATGACGACGGGGCACTTCTCGCTGCCATCGCGGTCGATGTAGCGCAGCTCAAAGCGGGCGGGCAGGCAGAAGTCGAGCTGGCAGGTGGAGAGGGTGTACTCGGCGCCGACGGCGGGCTTGACATTCACGTCGAGCTTCGGGCCGTAAAAGGCGGCCTCGCCGATCTCCTCGGTGAAGTTGATGCCGAGCTCGGTCAGCACCTCGCGCAGGGCGGTCTCGGCGGTGTTCCACATCTGGTCGTCGTCGTGGTATTTCTTCTTGTCGGCGGGGTCGCGCAGGGACAACACGCAGCGGTAGTCGGTGATGCCGAAGTCCTTGTACACGTCGAAGATCAGATCGCAGACAGAGGCAACCTCGGACTTGATCTGCTCGGGGGTGACAAAGAGGTGGGCGTCGTTCTGGCAGAAGTGACGGCCGCGCTCGATGCCCTTGAGGGTGCCGGAGGACTCATAGCGGAAGTCGTGGGCGATCTCGCCGATGCGGATGGGCATGGAGCGGTAGGAGCGCGGACGGTTGGCGAAGATGCGCATGTGGTGCGGGCAGTTCATGGGGCGCAGGACGTAGCTTTCGCCCTCCATCTCCATGGGCGGGAACATGTTGTCCTTGTAGTGGTCCCAGTGACCGGAGGTCTTGTAGAGGTCGACCGTGCCGACGCAGGGGGTCAGGACGTGCTGGTAGCCCAGACGGCGCTCCTTCTCCTTGATGTAGCTCTCGAGCTCCTGCCACACGACATAGCCGTTGGGCAGGAACATCGGCAGGCCGCGTCCCACCAGGTCGTCGGTCATGAAAAGCTGCATCTCGCGGCCGATGCGGCGGTGGTCGCGCTCGCGGGCCTCAGCCTGCTGGCGTTCCCACTCCTGGAGCTCCTCGGTGTTGCGGAAGGCGACGCCGTTGATGCGGGTGAGCATCTTGTTTTCGCTGTCGTTTTTCCAGTACGCGCCGGACTGCTGGGTGACCTTGAAGGCCTTGAGGGCCTTGGTGTAGAGGATGTGGGGCCCGAGGCACATGTCCACATACTCGCCCTGCTGGAAGAAGCTGAACTCGGTCTCGTCGGCCAGGTCGTCGATGTGCTCGAGCTTGTAGTTCTCGTTGCGCTCGGCCATGAGCTTCTTGGCCTCGTCGCGCGGCAGCATGTAGGCCTTGAAGGGAAGATTCTCCTTGACGATCTTCTTCATTTCCTTCTCGATGGCCTCGAGATCCTCGGGCGTGAGCTTGGTGTCGCCCAGGTCCACGTCATAGTAAAAGCCGTTCTGGGTGGCGGGGCCGTAGGCAAAGTCCGCCTGGGGGTAGAGGCGCTTGATGGCCTGGGCCATGATGTGGGCCGCGGAGTGGCGCAGAACGTGCAGCTCCTCCTCTTCGGGACACTCGGCCACATGGCCGTCCTTGTAGATGATCTTCATAGGGTTTCTTCCTCCATATATTGATGTTGTTTTTGACAAAATAAAAAATCCCCTGGCATTTAGCCAAGGGTGCATTCAGCACGGTTCCACCTTGATGTTTCACTCGATGACGCAGTAACGCGCGTCAGACGTGCGGACTTCATTCGCCCGCCGGCTCGGGAGTGGTGGCAGTGACGCATCCTCACGGGGCAGCTTGCAGCCTGGGGCCGCCCTCTCTGTACTTCGGATGTGTCCGCGTCTCCGTCTTTGCGTTTAAGCTTTGCCATCATACACCCGCGGTTTTGCGTTGTCAATCCTTTTATGCGCCGGGCGCGCCGCAAAATGGATTGTTTTAATAAATGGTACTTGAAATTTGTGTCCATCTTTCATACAATGAAAGATGCAAATTGCGTATGTAAAAGAGGAATCATTATGACAAGCTTTGCTTTCTACTATATTGAGGCAAACATTGTCTGTATCCTGGTGTTTGCCATACTGCTGCTGCACAACCATTTCAGCATCGACCGGCAGGAAAAGCAGATCAAATTCGACCACGCGCTCGTGGCCTTCATGCTGTATTTCGCGGCGGACTGCTTTTGGGCGGCGATCTCGACGGGGATGCTGCCGCGGACGCGTTTTACCGTGGCCTCCAACTCCTTCCTGCTGTATCTTTTCATGACGCTGATCACCTACTCCTGGCTTCAGTTCGTGCTGGCCTTCGAGCAGACCCCGCACCGCAACCGCCCGATCAATCAGTTTGCCGTCGCGTTTCCGTTTCTTATCGCGACCATCGTGCTGAGCCTGCACTATATCATCGCCCCGTATACGCTCATCGACAAGGATCTGAATGTACTGCCCGCGTTCAGCGTTTACCTTGTGGCAGTTCCCTATATCTATATGGCGGCGATCCTTTTCTACACGATCCGCAAGGCGCGGCAGACGCAAAACCCGGCGGCAAAGAGAAAGCACCTGTTTGTCGGCTTCTTCCCGCTGATGACCATTATCGGCGGTCTCATAGAGATGCTGTTTCTGCCGGAGGTGCCGATCTTCTGCAACGCGAGCATGGTGCTCATGCTGGTCTTCTACATCCAGTCCCTGCAGGCCAAGGTCTCGATCGATCCGCTGACAGGCCTCAATAACCGCGGGCAGCTCGAGCGCTACTGCTCGCAGCGGGGCAACCTGCTCATGCCCGACCGGAAGACCTTCGCCGTCATGATGGACATCGACCGCTTCAAATCCATCAACGACACCTACAGCCACGCCGAGGGCGACAGAGCCCTGGTGCAGGTCTCGGGCGCTTTGAAGGCGGCCATGGTCCGCCACAACATGCCGTCGTTTCTCTGCCGCTACGGCGGGGACGAGTTTATCATGATCGTGCATCCCGCGGCCGCGGAAGAGGTGGAGGACCTGATCCGGGACATCCGCGCCGAGGTCAAAAGCCGGAGCACGGAGCACCCCCTGTCCATCAGCGCGGGCTATGACGAGCTGAGGGGCGCGGAGGACAGCATCGAGGAGTGCATCGAGCGGGCGGACAAAAAGCTGTACCAGGACAAGAAGGCCGGGCAAAAGATCAGAAGCGCCTGACAAAGCATTTCAAAAAAGAGAAACCGCACCCCCGACACATATCGGGCGTGCGGTTTTTTGTCACAGCGTTTCAGCGGTTGCCGTACATCTTTTCGTAGTAGTTCTGGTACTCGCCGGAGATGATCTCCTCCCACCAGGGCTTGTTGTCCAGATACCAGCGGATGGTCTTTTTGATGCCGTCTTCAAACTTCGTCTCCGGCAGCCAGCCCAGCTCGTTGTGGATCTTGGTCGGGTCGATGGCGTAGCGCATGTCGTGGCCCTTGCGGTCGGTAACATGGGTGATAAGGCTCTCGGGCTTGCCGAGCTCATGGCAGATGAGCTTTACGATGTCGATGTTCGCCATCTCGTTGTGGCCGCCCACGTTGTAGACCTCGCCGATGCGGCCCTTGTGCAGAATGAGGTCGATGGCCTTGCAGTGGTCCTCCACGTACAGCCAGTCGCGCACGTTCTTCCCCTCGCCGTAGACCGGCAGGGGCTTGTCGTTTAAGCAGTTTGCGATCATGAGCGGGATGAGCTTTTCTGGGAAGTGGTACGGCCCGTAGTTATTCGAGCAGCGGGAGATGGTCACGGGCAGGCCATAGGTGCGAAGGTAAGCCAGCACCAGCAGGTCCGCCCCGGCTTTGGAGCTTGAATAGGGGGAGCTTGTATGGATGGGCGTTTCCTCGGTGAAGAAGAGGTCGGGCCTATCCAGGGGCAGATCGCCGTAGACCTCGTCGGTCGAGACCTGGTGATAGCGGATATTGCCGAACTTCCGGCAGGCGTCCATCAGCACCGAGGTGCCGATGATGTTGGTCTGGAGGAAGATGGACGGGTTTTCGATGGAGCGGTCCACATGGCTCTCGGCGGCGAAGTTGATGACCGCGTCGGGCTTTTCCTCCTCGAAGAGCTGATACACGCCCTCCCGGTCGCAGATGTCCAGCTTCACGAAGCGGAAGTTGGGGTTATCCATAATATCCTTGAGTGTGGAGAGATTGCCCGCGTAGGTCAGCTTATCCAGGCAGATGATCCTGTCCTCCGGATGGGCCTTGAGCATGTGGAAAATGAAGTTGGAGCCGATGAATCCGGCGCCGCCGGTGACAATAATAGTCATAGTCTTTCCCTCACAAAACGATTTTACCCTCGAGCACGGCCCGCAGATGGGCCCCGTAGGGGCTCTTGCCGTACTTTTCCGCACTCTCCCGGAGCTTTTCGTCGCCGATCCAGCCCAGGCGGTAGGCGATTTCCTCCGGGGCGGAGATGGTCATGCCCTGGTATTCTTCGAGCATGCACACAAAGTCGGTCGCCCGGCGCAGGGAATCGAAGGTGCCCGCGTCGAGCCAGGTATAGCCGCGCCCCAGAAGCTGGGCCTGGAGCCTGCCCTGCATTAAGTACATCTCGTTGAGCGTGGTGATCTCAAGCTCCCCGCGCGCGGAGGGCTTCACCTGCGCCGCCATGTCGCTCACGCCCGCGGGGTAGAAGTAGAGGCCCGCGATGGCATAGTTGCTCCTGGGGTTTTTCGGCTTTTCCTCCACGCCGATGACCCGCACGCATTCGGCGCTCTCGTTGCGCGGCACATCGGTTTCAAACTCCATGACGCCAAAGCGCTCCGGGTCCTCCACGTAGTAGCCGAAGATGGTGGCCTCGCCGCACCCGGCGGTCTGACGGGCCTGGTCGAGCTTGTCGCCCAGACCGTTGCCGTAGAAGATATTGTCGCCCAGGATCATGGCGCAGGGCTCATCGCCGATAAACTCCCTGCCGATCAGGAAGGCCTGGGCCAGGCCCTCGGGCTTTTCCTGCACGGCGTAGGAGAGGCTGAGGCCGAAGGCGCTGCCGTCGCCGAGAAGCTGACGGATGCGCGGGGTATCCTCCGGCGTGGAGATGACCAGGATATCCCGGATGCGCGCCAGCATCAGCGTCGAGAGCGGGTAATAGATCATGGGCTTGTTGTACACCGGCAGCAGCTGCTTGGACGTGACCATGGTCAGCGGGTAGAGTCTCGTGCCGCTGCCGCCCGCGAGGATGATTCCTTTCATCGTTTACGCTCCTTATGCAAGCTCCGCCTTCGCTCTTTCCAGAGCGGAGGCGATCACCTGATCCATGTCGTAATAGCGGTATTCCCCGAGCCGCCCGCCGAAAATGACGTTTTCCTCCGCCTCGCCCAGGACCCTGTAGCGGGCATAGAGCGCGGTGTTTTTTTCGTCGTTCACGGGATAATAGGGCTCGTCCCCCGGCCGCCACTCGGAGCTGTATTCCCGACTGATGACCGTTTTGGGAAGCTCCCGTCCCTCCTCGTCCTTGCCGAACTCGAACCACTTGTGCTCAATAATCCGCGTCCAGGGCGTCTCGGCGTCGGTATAGTTGACGGCGGCGTTGCCCTGGAAGTTGGGCATGTCCAGCACCTCCGTCTCGAAGCGGACGGAGCGGTATTCGAGATTGCCGAGGCTGTAGCCGAAATAGGCGTCGATGGGGCCGGTGTAGATGACCTTCTTTGCCATGGAGTTCCAGTGCCCGCGATCGGCAAGGTAATCCGTGCAGGTCCTGACCTCGACCCCTTCGAGCATGTTCTCCACGAGCTTTGTATATCCGCCGACGGGGATGCCTTGGTAGAGGGCGTTGAAATAGTTGTTGTCAAAGGTGAGGCGCACCGGCAGGCGTTTGATGATAAAGGTCGGCAGCTCCGTGCAGGGGCGGCCCCACTGCTTCTGGGTGTAGCCCTTGATGAGCTTTTCGTAGATATCCGTCCCCACGTGGGAGATGGCCTGCTCCTCGAGGTTCTTCGGCTCCGTGATCCCCGCGTCCCTGCGCTGCTGTTCGATCCGCGCGGCAGCCTCGGCGGGCGTCACCACACCCCACATTCTGTTAAAGGTATACATGTTGAAGGGCAGAGAGTAGAGCTCGCCCTTGTAGTTTGCCACGGGGGAATTGGTGAAGCGGTTGAAGACTGCGAAGCGCTGCACATAGTCCCAGACCTCTTTGCTGTTCGTGTGGAAAATGTGCGCGCCGTAGACGTGGACATGGATGCCCTCCGTCTTCTCCGTATAGACATTGCCCGCGATGTGGCTGCGCTTTTCGAGCACCAGCACGCGCTTTCCGGCCGCGCTGAGCTCCCGCGCCATGACCGCGCCGTAGAGTCCTGCGCCGACGATCAGATAGTCAAACATGTTCTCATCTCCTCCCGCACGCCAGCACGATGTCGCAGATCCGGTCCACATTTTCAAGCGAGAGATCGGCGTACATGGGCAGGGTCAGCACTCTATCGGCCAGGAAGGCCGCCACCGGGGTCTTCTCCGTCCCCGCCGTGGGCAGGTCCGCGTAGCACTCGAAGCTGCTGGTCAGGGGGTAGAAGTACTTGCGGGCGGTGATGCCGTGCTCCTCCAGGGCGTCGAAGACCTCGTTGCGCGTTGCGCCGAAGCCGTCGAAGACCACCGGGAAGTAGGCGTGGTTGGACTCCACGTCCTTCTGGGGCTTTCTGAGCCGCAGGCCCGGCACGCCGTCCAGGCGGGCAAAGTAGCGCTCGGTCACGGCGGCGCGCTTTTTGATCTCCCGGTCCAGGTGGCGCAGATTGCAGATGCCCATGGCCGCCTGGAACTCGTTCATCTTGGCGTTGCCGCCCACGAAGACGCAGGATTCCGGGCCGCGGATGCCGAAGTTTTTCATGTCGTTGAGCGTCTCCACCAGCGCGTCGTTCGGAAAGCACACCGCGCCGCCCTCGATGGTGTTGAAGACCTTGGTGGCGTGGAAAGAGAACATGGAGGCGTCCCCGAAGTTTGCCGACGACACGCCCTTATACTTGACCGCAAAGGCGTGGGCCGCGTCATAGATGACCTTGAGACCGTACTTTTTCCCGATCTCGCCGATGCGCTCCACATCGCACATGCTGCCGTACACGTGCACCGGCACGATGGCGACGGTTTTGTCCGTGATGAGGCTCTCGATCTTGTCCGCGTCGATGGTGTAGTCCTCGGGGTTTACGTCGCAGAAGATCGGAGTCAGGCCGTTGCGGACGATGGCGTGGGTCGTGGAGGCGAAGGTGAAGGGCGTGGTGATGACCTCGCCGCCCTTGGGAAACCGCATGGCGGCGATGACGTTTTCCAGCGCCAGGTGGCCGTTGGTGTACAGCACCACATGGCTGCACCCGAGATAGTCCTCCAGCAGCTTCTGCAGCGTCTCATGCTCCACGCCCATATTGGTCAGCCAGTGGCTGTCCCAGAGCTTTCTGATTTCCTCGCAGTACTCCTCAAAATCGGGCATGGAGGAACGTGTGACAAGAATATGTTCGCTCATGATTTACCTCACTTATAAAAGCTGCTCCAGCTTATGCAGCATGTACGCCATGTCCTCGGTCGTATAGCGCTGGTCTATGGGCAGCGGCAGGATGTTTTCCGCCATGGCATACTCCGTGCTGTCCGGCTCGGACATCTGAAACACGTCGGGCCAGAGGGTCGGGATATAGATCTTCTCCGCCTGGAGCTTTTTGCGCAGCGCCGCGCCGTTTTCCAGCAGCAACGGGTACATGAAGTTCCCGGTCTCACGCAGCGTGAGCCCGTTCAAGTCTTTCAGCCGCTCATGCAGATACGAGAAGTTCTCCCTGCGCCGCCGCTCGACGGCAGCGTAGTCGATGCCGTGCAGGAGATTTCGCGTAAGCTTGGACATGGCCATCACGGGCAGTGCTTCGAAGCGCTCCTCGTTTGCGCGAAAGTCCCCGTAAAATTCGTTTGCCGTACGCTCAAAGCGCCCCAGCAGGAAGCCCATGCGCGCGTAGGATTCGTCCCGCGGCAGCTCCCCGATGGGGGCGGCGTCGGTATAGAGGAACGCCCCGTCCGGCACACCGAAATACTTGCGGCAGGTGCACAGCGTATCCACACCCGGCAGGGGCTTCTGGAAATAGCTCTGGGCGTTGTCGACGATCACGCGGCCGTAGCTTTCGGCAAAGTGTGCAAGCTTCTCGTTTGAAAGCTGGGAGTAGTAGTTGACAAGATACAGCCACTCCCCCTCCCCCAGCGTAAAGTCCCCGGCGGGGAGAAAATCCCGCCCGACATCGTAGAGGGTATAGGCCGCCCCCTCGCGCTCGCACACCTTCGGCACGGAGTCGCAGAGAAAGCGCGGCAGCAAGAGCTTTTTGATCCCTCTTGCCCGGATCAGATAAGCCAGCGCGTTTCGCCCGCTGTTGAGGGCAAGCGCCCCCTCGTGCAGCATGGGCTGGGAGAAGCGCTCGAGTTCGATATAACCGCCGATTTCCTTCATGACAGCACCTCACGCACAAGCGCCAAAACCTCCGCCTGGATGTCCCCGATGGGACGCATCTCGCCGCAGTGTGTACATTCGACGGTCTTCCAGCCGAGCTTATCCGCGCAGTAGGCCGCCGCTCTCTGGCAGCGTGCCAGGTACTCCGCATCCTTCTCGTGGATGTCTTCCTTTTCCATGTGGCCCTCGTAGCGCCCGGCCAGGAGCTTCTGGCTGACGGCGGGGTCGACGCGCAGATAGATCACCGCGTCCGGCCGCGGGATGCCGAGCAGGCGAAACTCATAGTCAAAGAGCCATTCGAGGTAGCCGTCCCACTCGTCCTCGGGCAGCTTGCTGCACTGGTGGACGGCGTTGGAGGTGGTGTAGCGGTCGGCGATGACCACGCCGCCCGCGTAATCCGCCTGCCAGTCCTTTTTGTAGCTTGCGTAGCGGTCGACGGCATAGAAGGAGGAGGCCGCGTAGGCGTTCACATCGTCCGGCCTGCTGCCGAACTCGCCGCCGAGGTACATCTTCACAAGGCTGCTGCTGGGTGAGGCATAATCCGGGAAGGACACCGTCCGCACAGGATACGCGCCCTCCAGCGCCCCGGCCAGGAGCTTTGCCTGGGTCGCCTTCCCCGAGCCGTCGAGGCCCTCGATTACAATGAGCTTTTTCATTTACGATCTCTTTCCGCCCGGCGCAAAGCCCGGGCGCGGGTTGTTTTGTTTAATGCGCATCACCGAAGCCTGCCGTTGTTTAAGCGGCAGTCCGGGAGAAATCTTAAAACCTTTGTCAGTATATCAGAGATAACTTTCCATTTCAAGCTGAAATGGCGGATTGCTTGCGGTCGAGAATGTCAAAAAAGCAAAAGCCCGACATCGCTTGTCGAGCCTTTGCTGCTGTGGGTCAATCTGCCGCCATATAATAGTTGTTACTTCAACTCCATGTTTTGCTTGACAGTTCTGCAGGAGGACACCAGCATAACACGAATTGTTGTGTATTGGTCGTTCAAGGATTTGAATGCAGTATCGTCTATGTACCCAGTCCGATGCAAAAGTTCCAGCCAATATCCGGTTTCGCTCGCTTCCTTGAGTGCGATTTCAAGCTTGGAGATAAAATCTTTCTTCCACTGCGCGTAGTTTGCTTCGTATATGTTTGCGCCGATGGAAGTGCCGGAACGTTCGATCTGATTGGAGATCACCGTCTCGTGCCTGGATTTGAGATCTTTTACAAGGTTGATGATCTGAACGGAGAAACCCATGGAGAGATCTGCAAGCTTGTCCTCTTTCATCTGCATCAGTCCTCCTTTATTGGAGATTATTATAGCTTGGAAAAAACAGCCAGGCTTGAACATGATGTCGCTGCCTCTGGCAGCTGATGATGTATCTCCGCTGCGCTTCGATATGATGCTGCGTCACTTCGTGCCGCAATGATGCGATGTTTGCCCCTATGTGCCCGCAGGCACACATCATAAGCGAAGCGACATCATTAGCGAAGCCAACATCATTTGCCCGACAGGGCAAACATCATTGAAAAAACCGCCTTTCGGCGGTTTTTTCATGCTAAAGAACACGCAAAAGTGCACCAGAACATAGAAAGAACGCCTGAAAGTACAGCGATGAACAACGCGTGTTCGCATGGATCAGCGTTTTTTGTAAAGAACAAGCTCCGGATCAGCACCTTCTGTCCCGTAAGTGCATATCAGTATGAAATCCATATTTGCAAGGACGCCGAAGCATCTCCCGTCGTCAAGCGCGGTTTCCAGCTGATTACCCAAATAGGTCGTCCGGTCGTCCAGAAATCTGGCTTTCATCCCGCTGGGAAGCTGAAATTCAAGATTGACGTATGCGCCGACAAGCGCATTTAACTTATTCACCTTCGGCATCCCTTCGATATGCAGCGCGTTGATTTCATCAATCAGCTCCTGCTTGAACGCCTCGAACTGCCCGCCGTCGCTGAACTGCTCATGTCTTTTCCAGTAATCCAGAGTGGGCAGCGTCTGCTGCATATATTCGCGCGCCTGTTCCTCAGTAAAGCCCTGCTTCACCATGTGAGGGATACATACGCTAATCAGATCGTCCATGTCGCTATATGTGTACGTCCCGTCGGCATAGCACCATTGGCAATAATCCTCATTGAGCGAACCGTCCCGATTCCTCCCGAGGATCGCGTCTTCAAGGGGCATTCCGCAGCACTGACAAATCAATGGATGAGGTGATCCGAGCAATGTATTGATCGAAACGTTAAATATATTTGACAGCAGTTTCAAAGTTTCAGTGTTCGGAATTGTTTCACCGTTTTCCCAACGCGAGACAGCCTGTCTGGTGACGAAAACCTTTTCGGCCAGCTCATCTTGGGATAATCCGCTCCGCGTTCTAAGCTCGTACAAAATGTCCTTCGTGTTCATGCCAACACCTCCTTGAAAATGATTATACTGTCAGCTTACCCGAAAGGCAAGCAACGGGCTGTTGCGCATCCCCCTCTTCTGGCAGAGTGCAAATCCAGCGGGTGAAAAGGGAAAACCTCTCTTGTCCTGGCAGACAAAAGAGGTTTCTTTCATGGAGCAGGGTACGGGAGTCGAACCCGCATGAAAAACGGCTAAAAGCATTGATATATCTGGCTTTTTTAATCCGTGAGTGCAATTTTGAGTGCAATTCCATTTTTTGGCATTCCATTTTGATTTTCAAACCGCCTTTAATGTAAATGACAAACTCCCAAAAGTCAAGAAAAAAGGAATTTTTTTGAGTTAGTGGATTTGGAAAAAACGGCAGGTTTTCCGTCGCTTTTCGGCAGGCGGCACAGTCAGTATATGGTTGTCAAAGAAAATCTTTCTCTTATTCGGTGAAAACCGACTCGGTTTTCACCGAACGAATTCTTGCTTTTTGCGGCATGTACATTTCATTTTTTTACCATCCCCTGGAATTACTCTCAAGCAAAATTCGGCTTCACAGGAATCTATATTGAGAGAGCTTGCATACTTGTACATTAGAGGTATAATAAAGATAATGTCATATTATCCCAGCAAAGATGTATGGGAAGCAGATATGAAGACAAGGAGGGTTCCTGAATGAAATGTCTGAAATGTGGTCGGGAGACTTTTGAAAGCCGTAATGCTGAAGCAATTGAACTGGATAATGGCTGTTTACTGGTTATTCGCAATATTCCCTGCTATAAATGCACAGAATGTGATGATATCCTTTATACGGGTGACGTTGTCGAACAAATTGAACAGATTATTGCAGCTGCAAAAAATCTGACGCAGCAGTTGATGGTGGTAGATTTCACAACTGCGGCCTAAACAGAATGCCCCTGCTGCGCTCACGAGAACGCAACAGGGGCAAAAATCATTTATGCTGCTCTTTGAAAGCGGATGCCGCTTGTGCGGAGGGACAATTCCTGTGACAGGAATTTGAGGGATGAAAACTCATTTTTGTTTCTGGCCGCTGACTTTGTCCGTGATTTCCTTCACCAGGTAATGGACAGTACAAGCCGGATAGGCATCCGACGGCTTTTTCCCTTCTTCCAAAGCTCGTGCGAGATTCCTTTCC
This sequence comes from Oscillospiraceae bacterium, assembly GCA_902791215.1. Classification (GTDB taxonomy): domain Bacteria; phylum Bacillota; class Clostridia; order Oscillospirales; family Oscillospiraceae; genus Limivicinus. The sequence continues at coordinate 14,460 of CADAUZ010000043.1, forward strand.
GCAAGGCTAAACGCGGCATCAAAGTCTCCGTACTGTACAAGTTTTCTGTAAACATCCTCATCATTTTTCCGATACGACTGCCCAGTCATTTTTTCAAAGCGGTCGGCAAATCGGCTACAGCAGGTCACGGAATCCGGAATACTGGGCATCTCCCCAAAGTAAGCATACATCCAGATCTCAAAGCAGGGATTGGACCATCCGGTACCGATGTCGTTCCTTTTCGCCTCTCGTATGATCCCGTCAAAATCCTTCACTTGGTCTCGGTCAAAGACGATCCAAGGGATTCTCTGCTGTGCCTGTGCACTGCAAAGCTCGATGGTCCGTTCCACCAGGCTGTAGGTGGTTTTTGCTTTTTCAACCTTGATGACGATCCTGTCCCGGATTTCAGAAGGTATGCTGTCTTTAAGCCCCTCAAAGTAGTTCTTTTCAGTTTCCTCCGTGTCAGTTACAATCAGGTAATAGCCCAGAATTGGTTCCCTGGTCGCATACCGGGCATTGCGGTCTTTGCGCTTTCCTGCCCGGCTGTCGCTGTTTTTTCCCTTACTTGGCATCTTCACCGCTCCTTCCCAGCATGACCAGCGGCTTCAAAGCGGGGATTCCGCCATAGCTGCCGACCAGGTAGTTCTTGGCGAGAGCCTCATTCCTGCGGATTTTCTTCCCGTCTTCATCCTTGAAATCAGCGACGGAATACAGTGTAGAGACACCGTCACGATCTTTATCTGTAACCCACAATTCATCTCTGCGGAGCAGTTCATTGGAAAACTGCCATACATCATGGCTTGTCAGAATCAGCTGCGCATGATTGATATTGATCTCAGGCGTCAGGAAGGTCAGGATAATGTTCCGCACCAGAAGTGGATGGAGCCTGTCGTTCAACTCGTCGATGAACATGACACTGCCATGATCCAAGACGTACTTCAATGGTTCATACAGGGCGAGCATTTTCCTTGTCCCGCTTGACTCGCTGCCCAGAAGAATGCTCTGCTTGCCACTCCCATCCGCCAGCTTATGAATCGTGTGAACCACATAGGATTTGCCCAAGACTTCTTCATCTGACCGCTTGATCTCCTCAATTTCAAAGTCCACGATAGACTCATCAAAAGAGGAAATAAAGCGCAGAACATTTTCCCGTACCGCCCTGTCGCTGACAAATCCAGTGGGAAGGTCGCTTGCCCTGGAAAACTCTTCACCCAGAGAAGCCAGATGAATCGTTTCTGTATTGGCAAACCAGTCATAGACTGCGGTCAGCCTAGAAATATTCAGCTTCGCGCCGAGGGAGATAATCAGTGTTTCCTTTTGCAGAGCCTCCTTGAGGTTCTCTATGGCCTTCTTGGGAAGCCCATCCGCTTCCAGTTCTTCGCCCTTCTTGCGGTAAACAATAGTGCGATAGTCTGTGCGTGCAGTCTTAGCCTTGGAGTACAGCCACTCTTCCAGTATTTCGGAACCTTGGATCACAAAGCCGTATTGGTAGGTCTTCTCACGCCCGTCTGAATTATCTACATAAAACACTTCAAACTCAGATGGTGCGGTCCGGCTATCCCTGTCAAAAAGGTATGGTGTCACCTGCAGCATTTCGCTGTTCTTTCGGTTGCTGTTGCCGCCGTAAGAAAACGAATTTACCACGTATTCCTTCATGAAGGCGAAGGCTCCGTAAACATTCGACTTACCGCTGGCATTTGCACCATATATCGCCGCCACAGAAAGCAGCTTATCTCCTCCGGTTTCGACAACGTGGCACGGATGTTCCGAGATCTTGGTGGCAGTCATATCCAAAGATGCTTCATCCCGGAACGATCTGAAATTCTTAAAGTTAAATTGAATCAGCATCTCGTCAATCTTCCTCTCATGTCAATTCAAAAGTGGCAGAAAGCTCAGGCTTTTTATAAATGATATCTCTCCTGTATACTCTATTATACTCAGAAACCACAGATAATCAACATCTATTTGCAAATTTTCTGCATTTATATGTTGATTATTCCAATAAGCATTTCAGGCAGTAGGGGGTGACTAACCCCGTACTCCCACAGCCCCGTATGTACTGTTTTCCGCATACGGCGTTTGGGCTGGTCGAGGCTGTTGACTTTCACCACCAAGTTGTCGGCCATACCGAGTGCACATAAAGAGCCCCTGCTGCGCTCGTGAGAACGCAACAGGGGCGAAAATCATTTATGCTGCTCTTTGAAAACGGATGCCGCTTGCGCGGAGGGACAGCTCCTGCGACAGGAGCTTGAGGGATTCAAACTCCTCATCCAGTCCGTCCAGCTCACGGCGGAGCACCTGCTCATAGTGACGCTTCTTCCCCTCCAGGGCGCCGATCTTCATGACCCAGCGCTCCATGATGGCGGGGCTTTGGCTGCCGCTCTTGATGAGATAGTCCGCGCGCTCCTGGTATTCCGCGATCTCCTTCTTTACCGCGGCGTAGAATTCCTCGGTCATCTTATCC
>CADAUZ010000044.1 GCA_902791215.1 Oscillospiraceae bacterium
GAAATATTCCTGCATCTTGGTATCCTCCGTTTTCCTTTTTTCTTGAGAATACCATATAAACTATCATTATGTAAACTAAAATTTATGAAACGCCCGTGAGCGGCAAAGCAATGCTGAACACCTATATGAACAGGAGCCCGTCATGCCAAATATCATCGACATCACCGATTTCAGCGATCCGGCGCTGGATATATACGCCCGCCTGACCGAAAACCAATTGCTCAACCGCGCAGACCCCTTGAACGCCGTCTTCATCGCCGAAAGCCCCCTTGTCATCGAGCGGGCGCTGGACGCGGGCTGCGTGCCGGTGTCGGTGCTGACGGAGAGAAAGCTCATCGAGGGCAGGGGAAAAGAGCTGCTGGAGCGCTGCGGGGACGTGCCCGTTTACGCAGCCGAGTTGCCGGTACTCATTCAGCTGACCGGCTTTCATCTCACGCGCGGGATGCTCTGCGCCATGCGGCGGCCCGCGCTTGCGACGGCGGAGGAGCTGTGCCGGAAATCGCGGCGCGTGGCGGTGCTGGAAAACGTGATGAACCCCACGAACCTCGGCGCGATCTTCCGCTCCGCCGCGGCCCTCGGAGTGGACGCCGTGCTGCTCACCAGCGCCGGCAGCGATCCCCTCTACCGCCGCGCCGTGCGCGTGAGCATGGGCACCGTCTTCCAGGTGCCCTGGAGCTATCTGCCGGAGGGGGACTGGCAAAAGCTTTTGCATGCGCTTGGCTTTCAGACCGCGGCCATGGCATTGCGCGACGATTCGCTCAGCGTTTCCGATCCCCGGCTTCCGAAGATCGAAAAGCTCGCCGTGGTGCTCGGCACCGAGGGGGACGGCCTCGCCCCGGAGACCATCGCAGGGTGCGACTATACCGTGCGCATCCCCATGAGCCACGGCGTGGACTCCCTGAACGTCGCCGCCGCCAGCGCGGTAGCCTTTTATGCGCTCTGCGTCAATTGCGAATGATATTCGCAATTGAGGTACTCGCGCTCATCGCACGCGGCGAGCGTGATACGCCGCGTTTGGTCGGCGCGAGGGTTCGCTTTGCTCACCTATGGTGTTTTTGACGAGGCAAAGCCCCGTCAAAAACGATTTGAATTACTTTCGGTAAACTTTCATTGTGCATATCTTTTGCATTATCCTGTTAAGATTGTGAAATGTGTAAAACTATGTAAACCAAGATTTGTTTAGTTTATTGCTGGATTTTTTGCTGAAAATGCGATAAAGTTATTATAATGGAAGCCAAATGCCCGTACCGGGCAGCGGGAGAACCAATTTTTGGGGTGCAGCCGCGCATACGCGGCGGGGTATCTTCTTGCCCTGACCCGTCAGCTTATCTCGCAGACGTAAGAAGAAAAACCGCTGCAGGGGGTCAGTGCCCCTTGCGCTGCCCGCATCGCTTTTTACGCCGGTATTGTTTGTACCGGCGTCTTTTTTTCGGAGGCTCAGACATGGACAAGAAAAAAGAGAGAGTACCCTTTTCCTTCGGCATGTTCCTTGTGACCATCGGCATCGTCTACGGCGACATCGGCACCTCGCCCATGTACGTGATGAAGTCGATCGTGGCCGACAACGGCGGCCTGCCCGGCGTCAGCACCGAGTTTATCGTGGGCGGACTGTCGCTGGTGATCTGGTCGATCACGCTCCTTACCACCGTCAAGTACGTGCTCATCGCCATGAAGGCCGACAACAACGGCGAGGGCGGCATCTTCTCCCTCTACTCGCTGGTGAGAAAGTGCGGCAAGTGGCTCATCTTCCCGGCCATGCTGGGGGGCTCCGCGCTGCTTGCGGACGGCGTTTTGACCCCGGCCGTAACCGTTACCACCGCCGTGGAGGGCCTTCGCAGCATCCCCATGGTGGACAGGCTCCTCGGCGCGGGCCAGGGCAAGGTCATCCTCATTACGCTGCTCATCATCTCCGGCCTTTTCAGCATCCAGCACGCCGGCACCAGCAAGATCGGCAAGGCCTTCGGGCCGGTCATGCTGATCTGGTTTTCCTTCCTCGGCGTGACGGGCCTGCTGCACATCTTTGAAAATCCCGTGGTGCTCTCGGCCTTCAACCCCGTCCACGCCGTGCGCATCCTCTTCAGCCCCACCAACAAGCGCGGCTTCATGATCCTCGGCAGCGTCTTCCTCGCGGCCACCGGCGCGGAGGCCCTGTACTCCGACATGGGCCATGTGGGCCGGGAGCATATCTACCGCAGCTGGCCCTTCGTCAAGATCTGCCTGATCCTCAACTACCTGGGCCAGGGCGCCTGGGTTCTCTCCAACCGCGGCGACAATGTGCTGGCCCTCATCGAGGACATGAATCCCTTCTTCCTCATGCTGCCCCAGAGCCTGCGTCCGGTCGCGGTACTGCTCGGCGCGCTTGCCGCCATCATCGCCTCCCAGGCCCTCATCACCGGCTCCTATACCCTCGTGTCCGAGGCCATCCGCCTCGACCTCATGCCCCACATGCTCATCCGCTACCCCTCCGACACCAAGGGCCAGCTCTATATCGGCACCGTCAACACCGCCCTCTGGATCGGCTGCTCGCTGGTGGTGCTGTACTTCCGCTCCGGCACGCGCATGGAGTCGGCCTACGGCCTCGCCATCACGGTCACGATGCTGATGACCACGCTGCTTTTGGCGGTGTACCTCATGAAGGTGCGCAAAAAACCCGTGCTTGCCGTCTTCGTGCTGGTGGTCTTCGGCGCCATCGAGAGCGTCTTCTTCTTCTCGAGCCTTGCCAAATTCGCCCACGGCGGCTATGTGGCGGTCATCATGGCGATGCTGCTGTTCGGCATCATGGTCATCTGGCACAAGGGCACCGAGCTTGAGCAGAAGTACTCCGTGCGCCTGAAGGTGCGCGACTATCTCAGCAACCTCGCCGCCCTGCGCAATGACGAGAAGACCCCGCCCTGCGCGGACAACCTCGTCTACATCGACAAGAGCGACGACCCCGAGACCCTCGACCGCGACATCCTCTACTCCATCCTCGACCGTGACCCCAAGCGCGCGGCGGCCTACTGGTTTTTCAGCATCCACCTCATGGACGAGCCGGACGTGGTGCGCTACAAGCTCGAGACCTTCGGCACCGACTACATCTTCCGCGTGCGCCTGGAGCTGGGCTTCAAGAACGACCAGTTCCTCAACGCCTACCTGCGCCCGATCGTGAGCGACCTGCTGGCCTCGGGGGAGCTGCCGAAGCAGGAGAAGCGCTTCTCCATCTACGGCCCGTCGGATGTCGGCACCTTCAAGTTCGGCTTCATCCGCCGCTCGGTTGCCTCGGGTACGGAGCTTACCCGCTTTGAGGAATTTATCCTGACGGCCAAGTACCGCATCCGCGAGATGATCGGCTCGCAGATCCACTGGTACGGCCTCGACACCTCCCCGCTCATCATCGAGTCCGTGCCCCTCTCCGCTCCCCGCCGCCAGGGCAGGACCCGGAAGCCCATGCGGGCGGAGTGAACGCGGGATAAACAGGAATACAGCTATGCCTTCCCCACGAGGGGAAGGCATTTTTACCGTGTACAGCTTCCAGCAGACTATTGACAATCCTGCCTCTTCATAGTATGATTTGTATAACAAAACATACCAAGGAGGCGAGACACATGAAGGCACCGCAGGGCCGATACGCCTGGACGGCGACGGTGGGGGAGAAGGGACAGATCGTGATCCCCAAGCAGGCGCGGGAGATTTTCGGCATCAAGCCCGGGGACACGCTGCTGCTTCTCGGGGATGAGCAGCGCGGCATCGCCATCCCGCCCAAGGGCGCGTTTGCCGAGCTCTTCGGCGCGGCATTTGAGGAAAAGGAGGGGGAGGGCAAATGAAGATCGCGTGGTTCTGCATCCCGGCCCACGGGCACACAAACCCCACGCTGGGCGTCGTGAAGGCGCTGACGGAGGCCGGGCACCAGGTGTTTTATTTCTCTTTCGAGATGTTCCGGGAGAAGATCGAAGCCACCGGCGCGGTGTTCATCCCCTGCGACGGCTGCGACTTCGAGATGGAGGACAAGGATAACGCCGACCGGGTGGGGAAGGACAAGGTCTTCGCAACGGAGCTCCTGGTGTCCTCCACGCTTGCGCTCGACGAGATGACGACGGAGAAGATCGGCGAGATCAAACCGGATCTGATCGTGTCGGACTCGGTGGCTTTCTGGGGCAAGCTCGCTGCCATGAAGCACGGCATCCCTTACGTGTCCTCCACCACGACCTTTGCCTTCAACCGCTATTCGGCTCAGTATATGAAAGAAAGTCCTCTGGACATCGCGCGCATGCTCTTTGCCATGCCGCGCATCAACAGGCAGATCAAGCGCCTGAGAGAGAAGGGATATCCCGTCAAGGGCCTGCTGGAGATCGTGCAGAACGACAACGATACCGACACGATCGTCTACACCTCGAAGTATTTCCAGCCGCGCTCCGAGACCTTCTCCGAGCGTTATCACTTCATCGGCCCCTCGATCCGCCCGATCACGGCACCGGTTGAGAAGACGGCGGAGAAGACCGTGTACATCTCCATGGGCACGGTGAACCGGAACCAGGAGTTTTACCGCAACTGCATCCATGCCCTGGGGCAGACGGACTGGCAGGTCATTATCTCCATGGGGACGAATACCGAGCATTTTGACAAGCTGCCGGAGAACATCCGCGTGTATGAATCGGTGGACCAGATGGCGGTACTGTCCATCGCGGACGCCTTCATCACGCATTGCGGCATGAACTCCGCGTCCGAGGGCCTGTATTTCCGCGTGCCGCTGGTGCTGTTTCCCCAGACCCCGGAACAGGGCGCGGTAGCCAAACGCACGCAGGAGCTGGGCGCGGGCGTGATGCTCAAGTCGATATCCGAGGCGGACGTGATGCAGGCACTCCGAGCGGTCCTGTTCGAGCCGCGGTATCAGGAGAGCGCCGTCAGGATCTCCGACAGCTTCCGCGCCTGCGGCGGCGTGCAGGAGGCGCGGGCGTTCCTGGAGAGTATCGCGGCGCGGAAATGAAAAAGCGGGAGGCTGAGGGCCTCCCGTTTTCACGTCCGGGGAACATTTCCCGCGCCGCGCACGTCTTACAGACAAAAATAAAACTTCCCCCGGGTTGCCCCGGGGGAAGACCCCGCCAATGCCGTGCCGGCCCAATTATAACCTGCACATAAAGGCAGGTGGGTCGCCTAAGCTCTGTTTCGCTGCTTCCAACTTCCGGGGCAAAGCCCGGGAGGCCTGCAATCCGCAGATTCAAATCGGCATCCCTTATAAGAGATGTGGGTTTAATGAGCCGTACGGTCTGAAAAGACCACACGCACACAGCAGGGATTGTTCTTATTCTATTGCTGCCGGATCGTTTTATGCACCCGCGCGTTATTATTTCTCCTCTTCCTCCTCGTCGTCGAAGAGAAGCACGGAGAAATGTTCGTACACATCCTGGAGCTCATCATCGTCGTCGATGGACTCAAAGATCTCGTCACCGTTTTCGTCGATCACGGAGCGGAGAATGATGATCCCGTAGTCGGGGTCGTTCTCATCCATGTTGGCGGGCAGGAAGGCCACATAGGTCTGGCCCTTGTAGTCCATGGTATCGAGCACTTCAAGCTCAAACTCTGTCCCGTCGTCATCGACGATGGTGATAAAATCGCTTCCAAATTCCTCGCTCATGGCTGCACCCTCCTGTTTCGGTGTCTCTATTGTATAACATCCGCGCGAAGAAATCAATCCCTTCCTGCAAGATTATGAGCCTAAATCTTCCAGTAAGTGCAAAAGCTCCCCGTCGTCCCCGGCGGGAATGCCGTCTTTGAGCAGCAGACGGTCGGTCTGCCGCAGGCGCGCGGTCTCGATTTTCGTCACCTTCAGCGGCTCCCTGGAGCGCCGGTCGGGAAATACGGCGATGCACCCGTCCAGATCGCGCAGGAAGTATTCGGCGTCCGCCTCCCTTCCCACAAAGCGCGCGGCCACCTCCTCGGGCAGGATGGGGCCGGTGATGCGGTGCAGGCTCCGCCACGCGCCGCATACCGACAGGGCCGCCGCCGACATCAGGCACAGCAGCAGCGCGGTCTTGATCTTCATATTCGCACCCTCCTTTTTCTTCATACTGGCAGTTTTTCCAAAGCGGGCGGAAATATACTGAAGAAAAATTTACAATTCCTCTATCGCTCTCGCGGAGAGTGTGCTATAATAGATATGTTATACAATTGGACGGATAATACGATTGTTTAAGAATCCGTCATCCGGGCAATGATCTGTGCATAAGCACATCAATAGCGGCAGGGAGGCCCCGAATACTTCCATGAGCAGAAAACGCAAACAAGAGCTCCAGGCTTCTGAACAACAGAATACACCCTCACGCGGCGCGTCGGCCGGGCGGAAAGTGCTGCATGTCTTCGGCAAGGCCATCGACCTGACCATCGACCTGACCGCCGGCAGCATCGTGACCGTCTTCAAGGCCATCGGCACCATCCTGCTGATCCTCATGGTGACGGGGATGATGTTCGCCTGCGTGTTCGCCTACTATGTCAAAACCTGCCTGACCCCGAACCTCGACCTTTCGCTGGAGGACTTCAAACTCAACGAATCCAGCACCGTCTGGTACCGCGACGGGGCGGGGGAGTGGCGCGAGCTTGTCAACCTCTCCGGCAGGGAAAAGCGCGTCTGGGTCAATTATGAGGACATCCCCTGGTATATGGAGAAGGCCCTCGTCGCCATCGAGGACAAGCGCTTTTACGACCACAAGGGCGTGGACTGGTACCGCACCTTCGGCGCGTTTATCGAGATGTTCGCCCGCATGCAGACAAGCTACGGTGGCTCCACCATCACCCAGCAGCTCATCAAGAACCTCACCGGTGAGGACGAGGTCACCATCCAGCGAAAGCTGACCGAGATCTTCGGGGCGCTGGAGCTGGAGAAAAAATACGACAAGCAGGAGATCATGGAGTGGTACCTCAACGCCGTATACTTCGGGGAGGGCTGCTACGGTGTTCAGACCGCGGCACAGACCTATTTCGGCAAGGACGTGTCGGACCTTACCATGGCCGAGTGCGCTGCCATCGTGGGCATCACGAACCTGCCCACCTACTATGACCCCTTCTACAACGAGGAGAACAATAAAAAGCGCCAGGAGACCATCCTGCGCGAGATGTATGAGCAAGGCTTCATCGACTACGGCCAGTACGAGCAGGCCGTGCACGAGGAGCTGCACTTCACCCGCACCCCCAACACCACCTACACCCAGGAGATCATGCATTACTATACGGAAATGGTCATCGACGATGTGACAAACGACCTGATGAAGCTCAAGGGCATCGGCCGCGACACCGCGAGGACGCTTCTGTATAACGGCGGCTACCAGATCTACTGCTGCCTTGATACCGCCGTGCAGGCGGCCATCGACGCCGTCTACACCGATCTCAACCAGATCCCCTACGCGGGCGGCACCCAGCAGTTCCAGAGCGCCATCGTGGTCATGAACCCCTATGACGGGCGCATCCTCGGTATCTCCGGCGGCGTAGGGGAGAAGACCATCAACTTCGGTCTCAACCGCGCCACCGGTACCTACCGCTCACCGGGCTCCTCCATCAAACCCATCGCCTCCTACGGCCCCGCGGTGGATCTCGGCATCATCACCCCGGACACTCTCATCATGGACTCCCAGAACATCTCCCTGAAGGGAACGAGCTGGTTCCCGATGAACGACGACCGCCAGAGCTACGGCATGGTGTCCATCTTCTCGGCCCTGCAGTATTCGCTCAACACCGCGGCGGCGCAGATCGTGGATAAGCTCCCGATGGGGCCGCAGACCTCCTACGACTACCTGACCACGCGCCTCGGCGTGACGAGCCTCGTCCCCGCCGACTGCGACTACGCCCCCATGGCCCTCGGCCAGCTCACCAACGGCATCTCCGTCAAGGAGATGTGCCAGGCCTACTGCGCCTTCGTCAACGACGGCGTCTTCACCTACGGGCGCAGCTACGCCATGGTCACCGACAAGGAGGGCAACATCGTCATCGACAATTCCCCCAGCACCATCCAGGCCTTCAAGCCCAACACCGCCCACGTCATGACCTACATGCTGCAAAACGCCACCGAGCACGGCACCGGCTCCGAGGCTGCGCTGTGGACCGTGCCGACCGCGGGCAAGACCGGCACCTCCGGCGACTACAAGGACCGCTGGTACGTCGGCTGCACGCCCTACTACGTGGCGGCGGTATGGACCGGCTTCGATATCCCCGAGGTCATCCACATGGGCGGCAACCCCGCGGCCCAGCTCTGGCGCAAGGTCATGGCCCCCGTGCACGAGGGACTGGATTACGTGGCCTTCCCGTACCCCCAGCTCGGTCCCAACACGGGCGTGTTCGACCTCTATGACTCGCCCCCCGTCCACTATGACGAGTACGCCGACAGCCGCCCCAATACCGGCACCATCGGCTACGGCGACAACGGCGACATCAACTACGACTACGGCGGAGGCGGCGGCTACTACGGCGGCGACGACTTCCTCAGCTACGGCGGGAACGATATGTTTTTGGGCTGACGCCTCGTTTTATTGAAATGCCCTGATGGCAAGCCTCGCAAATCCCGCGCGCCTTGCCTTCCCCTCAAGGGGAAGGCTAAACGGTCATCCCGCGGCAGCTTTTCCCGGGGGAAGGAATTGGAATTGACAAAAGAGAGAAATTGAGTTACAATCTGACTACACTTAACGGAGGTGTTTCATTTGGCAAAGGTATTGGAGTATAAGGGTCATCCTCTCCAAAGGAAGGACAATATCATTTATTACGGCAGCTTTGCGGATAAGTACATCATCATGATGCAGATATTGGACTCCAAAAAGGTCAAGGATCTGGACGTTGCGACCAGAGTCTCGATCCAGCTCCAGCTGACGGATTCGGGCATCAAGTCCCGGGACAGGATCGTCAAGAAGGCCGAGAAGGACAGCCTTTACAACGCGATCGACGTCGCCGCCGTCTGGCTTGACAGAGCGCTTGCCTCCAGATAAACGGACATGAGCCGCGCGGGAAAGGGGATTCCTGTTCCCGCGCTGTGGCTTGCGTCGAAAGTGTAATACAAACAAAGGATCTGTTTCGCATGGGCAAGAAATTTTTCAGGACGCTGCTGCTTGCGTTTCTGTTTGCCGTGCTGACGCATGCCTCCGCCTCGGCGGAGACCGCGCGCGTTACCGGCAACGACGTCAATATGCGCGAAGGCCCGGGGACGGAGTTTCGCATTGTCGACTGCCTGCCCAGGGGCGCGTACGTGACGGTGACGGATCGCTCCAGTGCGCCCTGGTACTGTGTCGACTATGACGGCACCGTCGGCTTCATGTCCGCCAATTTCCTGGAGGTCGCCGAGGAAGAGAGCGCGCAGCCTGTCATCAGTCAGATTCCGCAGGATATCCTCGACCAGTGCCAGGAGGGCTATGTGGACGCGATGTATGTGCGCTTCCGCAGCGCGCCCGGCTCGGAATATTCCGTGCTCGGCGAATACAACCGCGGCAAGTCCCTCCTGTATTTCAAGACCTTCGGCGACTGGGCGGCCTGCATCATCGACGGGCGGCCCGGCTACCTGTATGCCGACTACATCGCGCTCGGCCGCTTCCCCGGCTGGGGCGCGGCGAATACCGAAACCCAAAACAAGAGCGAGGACGAAAACGAGATCACCGTGCCGGACGAATTCGGCGGCCAGCGCATCCCGATGTCTGAGCTCATCCAGTCGCTGCCGACTCCCACACCCGCCGCCAACACCCCGACGCCCTCCGATCAGCTCGCGCTGGAGCACGCGTCGACCCCCGGCGTCGAGCAGACTCCCGGCTACATCAACGCAAACTACGTCCGCTTCCGCAAGGGCCCCGCGTCCAGCTTCCCCATCATCGAGACCTATAACGCGGGCACCGTCGTGGGCGTGACGGGCGTATACATGGACTGGACGGCCTGCATCATCGACGACCAGTTCGGCTTCATCTATTCCGACTATGTCACCATCCCCGAGCAGACCCCCGCCGTCGAGCAGCCGTCGCAGCAGACGACCATGACCGTGACCGAGGAGGTCACGCCGATGCTGCCGCTGGTGATGCCGGAGGTGATGTTCGGCGACGTGGACGGCTATGTATCGGGCAACAACGTGCGCATGCGCGCGGCCCCGACCATGTCCGCGCCCATTGTCAAGGAGCTCTCGTACGGCAACGCCCTCAAGATCGTCGGCCGGACCGACGACTGGGCGGCGGTCATCTGCGGCAATGCGGCGGGCTACATATACGGCTCCTACGTGAAGGTGGGCTCTCTCGGCATCGCCAATGTCGGCTCCGGCGCGGGCGCCGTGGTCGGCGGACTGAGCGGCAGCAGCTACGAGAAGGGCCAGCAGATCGCCCAGTACGCGGTGCAGTTCGTGGGCTGCCCCTACAGTTGGGGCGGCAAGTCCCCGGCAGGCTTTGACTGCTCGGGCCTCGTGTACTACGTGTACGAGCAGTTCGGCATCACGCTCAACCGCGTGGCTCAGGATCAGGCGCGAAACGGCGTCCATGTGGACCCGAACGACCTGCAGCCGGGCGATATCCTCTGCTTCTACTCCGGCTCGAGCTACATCGGCCACGCCGGCATCTACATCGGCTTCGGCATGTTTGTCCATGCCCAGAACTCCGCCACCGGCGTCGTCATCACCGAGCTTGCCGGTCACTACTCCGAGCGCGGCTACGAGGCCCGCAGGATCGTGTAAGCGAAGAAAAACGAAAAGGCAGGCAAAAAGAGACTTCTTTTTGCTTGCCTTTTTTGCGCGCCTGTGTTATACTGCGTAAGCACGCAGGGTTGGTATATCGGTATTACTCCAGCTTCCCAAGCTGGCTAGGCGGGTTCGACTCCCGTACCCTGCTCCATCTTTCGGGGCCCCAAACCACAACGGTTTGGGGCTTTTTCCTTGTATTTTCAAGGGTTTGCGGGTTTCTCACCTGTATGAATAATTGCTTAAATGAAACTTGAATTGCACTTTTTTAAAGGCAAATTGCACACGGAATTGCACACGGATTGCACACGAATTACTCACGGTTTACGCACGGAATCGCGCTCGGATTGCACACGAAATCGCGCTTTTTTCAAATTGCGCTTTTCGGATCCTCCGAAGCCTGATAGATGGAACGCATTCTGTTGTCGATCGTGTTGGCAAAATAGTCTTCCTTTTCTTTCATGGTATGCTGGTAGACATTTTTCAACATGTTGTCGGTCTTGTGGCCCATGCGCTTCATCTGATATTTGTCAGGGACACCGAGAGAGTGCGCTTCAGACGCAGCAAAGTGGCGAAGATCGTGAAAACGACAGGGCGTTACACCGGCAAGCTTACAGACCTGACGAAAATGATCATAGAGGTCTACATTGAATTTACCAAGGACATACTCACTGTCACGGGGACGAGCATCAATGAGCCTCAGGATTTCCTCCGGGCAAGTGATCCATCTGTCGCCTGAGATGCTTTTTGTCCCCTTTTCGACCAAACCGTGATCGCCCTTCACGACGGCTCTCTGAACATGGATGCGATTTCCCACCACATCCTCAAATTTGAGCCCTCGAATCTCAGAAGCACGCAGCCCAAGCCAGGAAGCGAGGAGGATCGGCAGTTCGTATTTTGTACCTTTCGCAGCCGCCCAGATTCTTTGAATCTCTTCCTCAGTGGGAATCGTAATCTCGTTGCGCCTTTTCTGCGGCAGCTTTGCGTTAAGCTTGAACATGGGACGATAGGTTTTCAGCACGACACTGAGCAGACTATAGGCGTTGCGGATGGTCTTGGGACTTTTCCCAGCCTTGGCCTCGGCGCTGATTGCCCGCTGGATCTTCTCCGCTGTCAAGTCACAAATTTTACAGGTCATGAGATCCTGAAAATAATTCCTCTGGTAAACTCTGTAATTCCGTATAGTCGATGGCGAAAGCGTTCCGTCGTTCGAGTCAATATAGCGGGTATAGGCTTCTTTTAAAAGAAGAGGCACTCTTTCCTCCTGCTCGATTCCGGCGTACAGTTCTTTCGCTTTTTGCTTGCAGACATTCAAATCAACGTCAGTGACACTGTAGCGGTGTGCGTTTACCATGATTTGAATACGCCATTTTCCGGATTTCAGCTTAGTTGCTTTGGGAATGTTCGTTTTTTTAGCCTCCTTAAAGTTCGTAAAAATTCGACAAATTTTACATGAAAAGTTTGGCAGAAAAGATTTCAAAGATGTAATAATCATGTCACGACTGAAACCTAACTGTAACTTTTCGCATTGCCTTTCAGGTTGCTGTGTGGTAAACCATAGTTGAGCCGGCTACGCACATATGAAAGGACTTGTAAAAATGCCCAAGGTATTCCTTACTGAAGAGGCTAAAAGGACTGATAAACTGGCAAAACGTATGGACCGCTTCGATGCGGTCGTCAATGAGTACCTCCGTGCCAACAATTATACCACAAGCGACCTCGCTTTTCAATTGGGTACAACCACCACCTCGCTTTGGCGGTACCGAAACAAGGTTGATTCCTTCGAGAAGGCTCCCTTTGAAGTGATCACTCATGCCCTCGCGCTGGCCAATTGCCCCAGTGATACGCTGCGCTTTATCTGTGGAATGTGAGGTGGAGTCGATGGCCGATTTGAAGCCTGAACTTTCCGGCAAAAACAAATACTGGATTTCCAAGCACCGGTATTATGAGCTCAAGCACTATTGCCTCCAATATCCGGAATGGAAAAAGATGTATGCCGGCCTCGGACTGGAGACAGGTGCAGCAAAGCTGGACGCTATGCGGGGGAGTGATCTGTCAGACCCGACTGCCCGATTCGGACAGATGCGGGCCGATCTGTGGAACGCGATGGAGATGATTTCAAAAACGGCGACCGAGGCCTCGCCCGATCTGAGCTCGTTTCTCCTAAAGGCGGTCACGGAAGAAATCTCTTTTACGCAGCTGCAGACCCTGTACGGAATCCCTTGCGGGAAAGATCTGTATTATGAAGCATACAGGAAATTCTTCTGGCTGCTCAGCAGCAAAAAGAAAATCTGACGGATATAATCTTCAAAAGCAAAATGTAAAGCCTGCTTAAAAAAGCAGATAGGGACAGGATGCTCCTGCCCTGTTGCAGACACTATCTTAAGTATCCATTCACCATTCTTCTTAAGCTCTCCGATTGTACTGAAATGTACACTCGGGGAGCTTTTTTGCTGTCGAGTTTTGTGACAGGGCAGCACATTAAAACCCTTTAACCATGGATCAGATCAGACAACAGAAATATCTTGACAGATTTGACCACTATAGAGGGAATACGCTGGCAGTCGATATGTACAGTAAGTCTTCATTTGGCGTACGCAGGGGTCTAAAAACCAGTGTATTATAATAGCATCAAAGAACAGGGCGAAACAGGATAACATACCAAATCCTGCGCAAATAAAAAAGGCTCGACACACATGTCGGGCCTTTCTTAATCACATTCTCGCACTCAATTGACTATAAGCTCTCCTGTCTTTGCTGCTCTACTCTGGTGAGGAACTCAGCCTCGGTCATTTGTGAGGTCTGTGCGGCATCAGACAGAGAAATCTTCTTCTGCTCGACAAGCGTTGCCAAGACTCTGATCGTTGCGTTAGCTTCGCTTTCTCTTCGCATTTCTTCCATCATTCTGCACATAGTAGCTTGTCCCTCCTCCGTTTCCTTAAAAAATTTTGATTTTCTCTTTAGCACATCTGAGAACATCTCGTTTGGATCTTTTACGCGAAAGTCATTCATTAAGCGGCCGATAGGATCATTTCCCTCGTATGCTCCGTTTACATATATAATATGTTCACCATCCTCAAAGGGTTCACCATCTTCTTGGATTATCCGTTCAATATGATAGAGAGAATATCCTTTTTTTAGAACATCATTTTCGGTGATGAAAATAACATATGTCTCTGGCAGAAGAAACGTTCTGTCACCAGCAGATAGCAATTTTGAATCCAGAATGCTTGCGTGATAACGCGCTCGATGACGTCCTGCGCCACGATCAGAGCGCTGGATCTCAATATTATAGTACTTTCCTACACTGTCTTGGGCGAGTACGTCCAGAATGATAGATCTTCCACTCAGATTCTTCTGCTCGCTCTGTACAGTAACTTGAATAATCTCTATGTCAGACTTTTCCAAAACAGTATTGACAACATAGCCGGTTGTTTGAACGTCACCATCAAATATTACCACCATAAAATCATCGTCCATCAGGCGGAAATTTTTGATTCGTTCTAAGTCTTTATTCTTGTTTCTGATATCCATATTTGTTCCCTGACACATTGTATTGTTTTGTGAGTTTATTATATCACAGATAAGAGGCTTTTACCATACAAAAAGTGAATCTTTCGCACACAGGCTCGACACGAAAGTGCCGGGCCTTTCTGCATATCCGGGAGGTGATGCTATGTAGATACGATGAGCAAATTATAATTTGAAAGGGGGGATGCCTATGCAGTAACAAGTCGCAGACGGAGGGACGGTACTTCGCCCCTTCGTCAGTACAAAACCACTATCAAAACTGAGGAGGAATGCCTACGAAGAAACTTTTTAAGCTGTATCTCTTTTCCCTGACCGCGCTTCTCCTGACGGCGCTTTTTACCGTGCCCGCCTACGCCACGGAAGATATGTGGACGGCGGCCAACAGGATCATTGTGGATGTCTACACCCATATCGCAGGAATCAGCACGGTGCTTGCCGGCCTGATGTCCGCCGTCGCGGTGATCGGAGCCAAGCTCTCCAACAACCAGCACAAGGTCGATCAGGCCTGGGACTGGCTCAAGCGTATCTGGATCGCGTGGGCGGTCATCAATGGCATCGGCGCTTTCATCGCCTACATTGCGCCTCTGTTCAGCGGGCTTGCAACCATCAGCCCTGACAGATAAATCTATAGCCCAGGCAGAGAGGAGGGCCGAAGTTTGCTTGAGCTTATCTTTCAGGGCTTCATCGAATGGACCTACGGCCTGATCCTGGAGTGCTGGGAATACTTTTCATCCATGCTTCTGAACGTCATG
>CADAUZ010000045.1 GCA_902791215.1 Oscillospiraceae bacterium
GCCCGATGATTACACTGTCGTTATTACGCTGGATGCGTATTGCGCAAATATGTTGGGCTATTTCACCATTGGCATCATCCCCCAGCATTTGCTGGAGGGTGAAGATATGAACACAACCTCTTTCAATCAGAAGCCTGTTGGCACCGGTCGATTCAAGTTTGTTGATTGGGACATGACCGGTGGTATGATTACCTTTGTCCGCAACGAAGAGTACTATGGGAAGGTTCCCAACATTGAGCGTGTCATTTACAAGACGGTCGCTGTGGAAAGCACCAAGGCCACTATGCTGGAATCCGGTGAAGCGGATCTGGCTTGGCTGAACGCCAATTATGCCGAAAAGTTCCGCGGCAAAGACGGCTATACAAACTGGGATTTCACAACTGCGGATTATCGTGGTGCGTCCATGAACATGGCAACAGATTTCTGGAAGAATAATGGTGACTCCATTGGTGTTCTGAACTATGCACTGGACAAAGAAGCCATTGTCAAAAGCGTTCTAAACGGGCAAGGCTGCACGGCATACAGCCCGATTCAGAAAAATCCGTTGGGCACAAATCCCGAAGCCGACATCTATTCTTATGATCTGGAAAAGTTCGCACAGGAAATGAAAGCACTTGGCTGGGAGAAGGGCGACGACGGCATCTATGTCCGTAACGGTGAGAGATTCCACTTCACCATTCAGACCCGCGACTATGAGGAAGAACGTGTGGATATTGCAAACCTGATGTCCTCCATGCTGAAACAAGCGGGCGTTGAGATGGAAGTTGTTCTGGTTACAAAGTTTGACTGGAATGCGGGCTACAACGGCTTCCTTGCGGGATTTGCTACCCAGTTCGATCCCGACATGGCATACGGACAGTTTGTCACCGATGGCAGCAATAACAGTATGCACTATTCCAACGCTGAGGTTGACCGCCTGCTGACGGAAGCTCGGCATACGGAGGATCCCGCCAAGCGGTTGGAGCTTTACGGCGAATTTGAGAAGGTCTATGCACAGAATCCAAACGTTCTTCTGGTTGCGTACCTCGACGGCAACTATGTTGGAACCAGTGCCCTGTCTGGACTGAATACGTCCCGTGTCCTCGGACACCATGCTGTTGGTGTCATGTGGAATATTGAGGAATGGACTCTGAATAAATAACGTACACTGCTCCATGGCTGGCCGCAGTTCTGCGACCAGCCATGCGGCGTGATTTGAGGTGTAAGCATTGTCAGAAAAAGTACTGGAGCTAAACAATCTTGCTGTAAGTTTCAATACCCCGGAGGGCGAGGTTGAGGCTGTTAGAGGTGTTGATTTGAGCGTCAATGCAGGCGAAATTCTCTGCATTGTTGGTGAGTCAGGATGCGGAAAGACCGTCATGTGCCAGTCTGTCATGCATCTTCTCCCACCGTATGCTTATATTAAGCATGGGACGATGTCAGTTTGTGGACAGGATATCACAAATTATACAGAAAAACAGATGCGCAAACTCCGGGGCAGCGTTGTATCTATGGTTTTTCAGGACCCCTTGGCAACGCTGAATCCGACAATCCCTATCGGGAAACAGATCACGGAAGCGATTTTGAAGCATCAGAAGGTATCGAAAGCCGCAGCAAAAGCACGCGCACTGGAGCTTCTGGAACTGGTAGGGATCGAGGATGCCGCAAATCGGTTTGATTTGCAGCCGCATTTCTTTTCCGGAGGAATGCGCCAGCGCTGTGTCATTGCTGCGGCGCTGGCAACAAACGCGAGGCTGCTGTTTGCAGATGAGGCAACAACAGCTTTGGATGTGACGGTAAAGGCAAAAATTCTGGATCTTCTTCTTGATATTCGCAAGGAAACCGGCGTTTCAATTGTATTTGTGACGCATGATCTTGGAAGTGTGGCCAGAATTGCAGATCGTGTCGCTGTTATGTATGCGGGGAAAATTGTCGAACTCGGGACTGCCGAAGACATTTTCTATGATCCACGCCATCCATATACGTGGGGGCTGCTCTCGTCCCTTCCCGCGCTGGCAATAGAAACAGGAATGCTCCGGTATATTCCGGGTATGCCGCCTCCGCTGCTCTATCCTCCCCCTGGAGACGCGTTTGCTGTTCGGAACGAATATGCGCTGGCAATTGATTATGAACAAATGCCGCCAATGTTTCAGATATCCGATACGCATTTTGCAGCGACATGGCTCTTAGATGAGCGTGCGCCCAAAATAGAACCACCAATCAAGCTGCGGGAGAGGAGCGGAAAATGGACACAGATATGATTATCGAACTGCGTGATGTAAGGCAGTATTTCCGCATCAACGACCGCCTGACCATAAAAGCGATTGACGGCATCTCTTTTGGAATCCAAAGAGGCGAAGTGTTTGGGCTTGTCGGAGAAACTGGGTGCGGAAAATCCACGGTTGCCCGCGTGATTTCAGGAATCTATCATCCAACAGAAGGTGAAGTTCTGTTTCAGGGAGAACGCATCTCAGGACGGCATCATTCAAAAGTACAAGCACAGAATTTGCAGCATGAAATGCAGCTGATTTTTCAGGATTCAGCAGCGTCGCTCAACCCCAGAATGACCGTCGAGCAGGTCATTCTGGAGCCGCTTCGCATTCATGGAAGGAAGGATATCCGCGCCAACAGCAAAGCCCGTCTGGAGTCGCTGATGCACGATGTCGGGCTGTCAACGAGCTTTTTATCAAAACGCCCGGGCGAGCTTTCCGGTGGACAGCGGCAGCGCGTGGCGATTGCCCGGAGTTTAATTCTGAATCCCAAGCTGATTGTCGCTGATGAACCGATTGCCTCTCTGGACATATCCATACAGGCGCAGATCATGACGCTGTTTCAGCGCCTTCAGCGGGAAAATGGCTTCTCGTTCCTGTTTATCGCGCACGATCTGTCGGTTGTTCGTTTCATCAGTGATCGAATTGGAGTTATGCTGCACGGTAAATTAGTTGAAATTGCACCGACGGAAGAATTGTTCACAAATCCAATTCATCCATATACACGCGCATTGCTTTCTGCAATTCCAATACCGGATCCAATATTTGAACGCAGTAAAACAATACAGTATTATGACACAAAAATGCCGCTTGGTACAACTATGGTTGAACATTCGCCGGGGCATCTTGCACTCGAATAATTTACTATATAAATCCATGTTTCAGGGTCGGCTGATTATCTGTCAGCCGACCCTGATTTTATCGCTCAAGGTCGTTCCTTTTCCGTGCGCTGTGCAGTGGTCTTTCCTGCTGTGCCGCCTGCCGCTGCATAACCATCTGTCGCACCTGCCGTTCTTCTGCATCCTCTCCGAGCAGGTGGGATGTTTCCTGCTTGGCGCTGAGCAGCATAACAAGAGAAGGTTTCTCATGCATGGCATCCTCTAATTGCTGCTCTACTGCCTTTTCCTGCGCGGGACGGATGGCCTGCCGTTCTTCGTACAGCTCCACTGGGTCAAAATCCGCAGCCTGCGCTTTCAGCTCGGCATATTCAGCCAGCGCCTTATCCAGCTCGGCGGAATATTTCTGTTCCTGTGCGTCCAGCTTTTTCAGGCCTGCCTCCATGGCAGCAACATCTTTTCGGAACGCCTCTGCGGCCGCACCCTCTGTATACTCAAATTTTTGCAGAAGAAGTGCCTTTTCGGAACGCAGTTCCTCTAAATCTTCTGTCAGCTCTGCAATGCGGACAGCCAGTGCCTTGTGGCGCTTCACATGGTATATTGGCAATTCCTTTTTCTCAGCAACCAGCGCTTTGCGCTCCTTGCTCTTTTCCTTGACCTGCTGCACCAGACCGGTGTAACGCTCCAACTCCGGCTTCCATACGGCGAGAGCTTTCTGAATATGCGTCTTTCCACCACGGATATGAGAGAGCTGGTAGCTGAAAATCAGCACCCGGCTGCGCAGCTTTTCCAGTCCCTCCGCTATGGCGGGAACAGTACGGGAAACCAGTGCGGCCAGCTTTTTGATTTCAGCTTTCAATTCACGCAGCAGCGCATTGTCGGCCTTGATCTGTCGGTTCAGCTCACAGCGGTCAGAGATAATTCCCTTGCGCTCCAACGCCTGCGCTGTTACGCCCTCATGGATGGTGGGAATCTCATCCAGCCCCCGTGCGGCATTGCTTCGGTGGTCAATGCGTTCCTCCCGCCCGGCGCGTTCCAGATAACGGTTGGACACGTCAGCCCATGCCGCCCGCCATGCCGCAAGCTGTTCTTCGCTGTTCCAGCGTTCGGAGATGGGATTCTGTCTGCCGTAGCGGGTGCTTTTGGGATGCTTGTCAGCCCGGACAAGCCCCTGCGCCTCAGCAGCAAACGGCGTCATATACACCTTCTTTTTGCCGACCTTGTAGGGATACTGCTTCTCCCAGCCCTCGTTCTGTGCCGTCCGGAACTCAGCGGCAGTAAAACCGCGTTCCTCACCGTTTCTCATGCAGAGATATTCCTTCTCGGTCTTGTACTGCCACCTGCCCTGCTCGTCCAGCGGGCGCACCGTCAGCAGAATGTGGGCATGGGGATTGTGTCCATCGGTGTCGTGGATGGCAGCATCGGCGCACATCCCGTTTGCTACGAACTGCTCCCGGATAAATTCTTGCAGCAGCTCGATTTGCTCCTCACGGTTCAGCTCTACGGGCAGGGCAACCACAAACTCCCGCGCCAATCGGCTGTCCTTGGCTGTCTCTACTTCCTCCACGGCGTTCCATAGTTTTTCACGATCCTGCCATTCCTGCGGAGCGTATTCTGGTAGGAACACTTCTTGCCAGACAAGCCCCTGCTTTTTCGTGTAGTCGTGCTGTATCCCGTCGTAATCGTTGTAGAGACGGGAACAGCTCAGATAAGCGGAAGCGGCCACAGCGGAGCGCCCCGCGCCCCGGCTGACCACCTTCGCTTCCAAATGGTAAATCGCCATGTCTTGCTCACCTCGGTTTCTTTTTCTGTTTCTCTTTCGCAAAAGAGAAAATGGGCGGGCAGAACGCCCGTCCATCTCTGCGGCAAAGCTACCGGTGGCAGGTTTGCGCAGGTGGTTGGAGAAAGGGCAGCGCAGGGCACGACGGCATTTCTCCAACCGCACAGACAATGACAGCAGTGCCCGCAGGTGCTGTGGCATTGTCTGTCGCTTTCCGCAGAAAGCGAAATCCCCCTCGGAGAGCGCACGATGCCGCAGGCATACCACCGCCTGTTTTACAGGTGGTGAGTAAGTGCGCCCTTCGGGAGAAAAAGAGAGGAAGGCCCCCGGTTTCCCGGAGACCTCCCTGCGGATTCAATCATGTTGCGGCAGCTTCTGCATCAGATAATTCTCCAGTCCGGTCGGCTCCATCGTCCGCACTTCCGGCAGCACCTTTTCCAGAATTGCACCCTCCTGAATGAGCCTGCGAGTCCTCGCTTTGTGCTCCTTGACCCGATCCCGCGCCTGCGCTTCCTCCAACCGGTGCTGCGCCTGTAGCAGCTTCTTTTCTGCATCCGTCATATGAACATCCTCCTCACTTTCGTTTCTGCCAGACGATTTCATAGCCCAGCGCGTCGGCAAGCTGGACGGCTTCGATGTAGCGCAGGGATTCCCGCTGGAGCTTATTGGACAGGTTGGAAACGCTGTCAGACCAGCCGTGTTCGTCCCGCAGCAGATCAACGACCTCCTGCATGGTCATGCCCTGACGGACGATGTACGACTTGATCTCATTTCTCAGATTGGATTTCATCAACTTTTTACCTCCATATTTTCGTGATATTGGTTTTTGAGCAAGTGAACTGTGTGCGCTTTGCAGTGAAAAATCTGCCGTGTCGCAAATCCGCTCAGATTTCCGTCCGCGATGCCCTGTTCGTAACAGCACCTTGTCGGCTTCATCGTTCTGTATGAGAACATACGGAACGGCAGGATATGCCGCAGTTCGGTGCAGCGGCTTTACACTTCGGTAAATCACCGGATGGTGCAGCGCGTTCGGCTTGCGGCGAAAAACTTCACGGATTTCACAAGCATTGATTTTGGGGCTGCAAAATTGAGCCGCCGGGGTACGGCTCGGTACGGCAAAGCCGACTTGTGTACGCTTCTATACGCCGGTTTTACGTACCAGCCGCCGATTTGGCGGCAGATTTTACACTCTGCCGTGAAGTGCTTCACTGTGCGCACAAGCAAAAACGTTTTTGAGAATGGAATCAAAAACAGCCGTACAGAGTGTACGGCGTGTACGGCAATTTTGAAGTCCATTCCTCATTTTCAATACGGCAGCGGATTGACTATCTCAATGCCCACAAATCCCCGCACCCGCTTGCCGCCGACATGGACGTTGTTGGTGGCCTCCACGTTGTAAAGCAGCTTGTTTTGCGCAAGCTCAGAGCTGACGCGGTTGGCAGACATGGGCTTCTGCGCGTTATCGTCGCACCATCTCGTATAGGCTTCATAGATCGCCTTGGAGCTGGCTTCGCTATCGGCTTTGAATCGGATATAGCCCTCGGATTGCAGAAACTCGATCACATTGTTGCTGCTGCGCTTGACCGTCTCCATATTCTCTCTGGCTTTGCTGGAAATACTGAATTGATAGTTGTTCCCGATGAGCCGGTGCAGCCCTTCCAGACACCAGAGAAAGATGCCTTCTTTCTCCCGCAGCAGCTTGTCCACCAGAAACGGATCGTTTGCTCTGCCTGCGGGCCGGTCTTTGGTGGTCAGCACGATCTGGCGGCGAAAGAAACCGTCGGACTTATCGTGTAAGGCGGTCAACGCACCGTTTCCGAAGCAGAGGAAACGCACATAGAGCTGGCTCTGGTAACTCTGGACGCCCTTGCGCTCCATGTCCATTTTGCACTCCGAAGTCACGATGGATTTGATATAGTTGGTCTTGGGCAGAGCGCTCATATCCATATCGTCGTCTACCATCAGGAGCTTGTTTTCCAAGTCCGCACGGCTGAACCGGTTGCTCTCAACCTTCTGGATGCTGGTGGTATTCATGCTGTCGCCCAGCAGAGAGCGCATAACCAGTCCGATGCGGCTTTTGCCCTCGCCGCCCTTGCCGATGAGCATGAGCATCTTCTGTCCCTTGGTAGTCGGCAGCAGGCAGTAGCCGAGGAACTCCTGCAAGGTTGGAATGTCCTCCGGTTGCAGCAGCTCGGACAGAAATTGCAGCCAGCGTTTTGGTGCAGGTGCGTTGGGATTATAAGCGACGGTGAGGCGGTTGTTGCAGTAGCTCTTATCGGCGGTGAAACTACCGTCCATAAAATACGTCCCGTTGGCAACGTGGATGCGGTCCGTCTCAATGGGCAGCGGCGGCGAATAGGCTTGCAGTTTGATGCTGGCAAGCAGATTCGTCACGATTTTAGACAGCCCGGAGGTCAGCACACCGGAGATTTCTTCCAGAATGAGATTGCCGATCTGCCCTTCGTCCTCAATGAGACCGTCTACCGTGAACAGCCTCCCGCGCACACATTTCATGGGATGCTTCTCCAAAAACTGCTGGCAGAACAGCACCTCATTGATGTGTCTGCCGTCGTACCACTCAGGCCACGCCCGCGGTGTCATATCCATCTTCCAATTCCTCCTTGTGAATTTCCTCTAATCTCCGTCGCAGCCTGTCCAGCTTGCCGTCCTCCATCTGGTGCTGCACCACTTCAACGCGTTCGTAGGAATCCCCGGCGCACAAAATATCCAAGTAATATTCCGTTTCGTCGAGCTTGTGACAGGCTTCCACGAACCGTGCGTGAACAGGCTCGTCAGGCGACTGCGGCGCATACCGCACCTTCCAGTCCCGCAGCACACGGGCATACTCGGAGAGAACAGAAAAGCACAGCCGCTTGTTTTCCATGAGCTGCTGTGCTTCTGTTCGGATGCGCTTTGCGTGGAGCGCCGCTGCGCTGGGCGGCTTATCCGGGCTGAGATGAAAATCTGCCATCAGCTTCCGTGCCGCATCATAGGGTGAAAGCTGAAAGAGCTTGCCTACAAAGTCGATCACGTCTCCGTGTTCCCCGCAGGCAAAGCAATAATAGTGATCGTCGGCTATATAGAGGCTGGGGTGCCGGTCATTGTGAAAGGGGCAGAGAGCTTTGCCATATCTGTTCACATCGATCCCGTACAGCTCTGCTGCTTCCCGCAGATTGACATTTCCTTTTACGATTTCAAAAATACGCATGATACCTCCATTTCTGCGCAAAAACGGCGGCCTGCCCGATCTGGGGCAAGCCGCCGGCTGCGTCTTTTCTTATGCAGTTTTCGTTTCTTTCTCCGGCACAGCCGGGGTAGTGTCCTTGCCTCTCCGGGCGGCATTTCGCACTCGCTGTCCCTTGAGATGACCCTCGTACCTGCAATCGTCACTGCAATATTTTACATTTGACCTCGTTGTGGTGAACACCTTGCCGCAGTTTTCACAGGTACACTCCCGGCTGCGGCTCTCTGCCGCCTCCTGCCGGTAGAATTTTGTGCGGCAGTTGGGGCCGCAGAACAGGGCGTTTGTCCGCTTGGATGCAAATTCCTGTCCGCAGCACTTGCAGGTCAGTGTGAAAGGCTGACCGACAGCGTGTTCTCCGGCCTTGATTTTCTGATACCGCTCCCTGCTTTTGATGCGGTGCCGCTTGAGCTGCTCCTGCCGCTTGATTTCTTCCTCGGTCAGTTCCGGTGCGGGTAACTCAAACTGCCCGATAAAGCGAAGGTGAATCTCCACCTCCTGCATCCGGTCGCCGTCGATGCGCTCCGGGGCGTGGACGATGATTTTCTCAATAAATTCGTTGATCATCGTATTGGTCAGCTCAGAGAAGTCCGTGTACTTCTTTGCCAGCTCCAGAAACTGCTCCACACGGGCGGTGTCCTCTGCGAAAGCGGACAGCTTTTCTTCCGCTTCTGCGACAGAAGTTTGCAGTGCTTTCTGCTCGGCTTCATAATCCGCCAGCAGACTGTCAAAGCGTTCATCCGTAATGCGCCCGACGGCAAAGGATTCATAGAGCTTTTTGATAATGGTGTCCAGCTCGGCAATGCGCTTTTTGTCCCTGTTCAGCTTTCGCTTGGCATCCTTGGCCGCTTCTGCTTGCCGGAGCTGGGAAGCAGAGCGCACCTTTTCCATGAACGCCTCCTGATTGGAAATTGCAAAGGTGCTGACCGTGCGGATGGTGTCCAGAATCAGGGTACGCAGGGCCTTGGTGGAGATGTAGTGACCAAAACAGGCGCTTGTCCGTTTCTGATGCGCCAGGGTATAGGCAGAGCAGTCAAAAAAGTCGGATGGGTACGGATTATTCTCCGTGCCGCCTCTGGAACGGTGATTATACATCTTTTCGCCGCAATCGGCGCAGTACAAAAGGCCGGTCAGCGGATTCGCTTCCCCCAACGTGTCAATGCGCTTGGGCGTCTTGCGGAGCCTTTGCGCAAGCTCCCATGTTTCTTTATCCACGATGGCCTCGTGGGTGTCCTCAAAAATCAGCCAATCCTCCTTGGAATTCATCACGGCGTTTTTATCCTTGTAGGACTGCTTGTGGGAGCGAAAATTCACCGTATGCCCCATATACTCCGGCTTGGAGAGGATCTGTCCCACGACATAGCCGCTCCAGTTATAGGGATTGGAAAATTCCTCTTTGCTTTTCCAGATGCCCTTGCCCTGCTTACCGAAGTATACAGCAGGTGTTTCCACCTTATCCTCAAAGAGAATACGGGCAATATCGTAGGGGCCTTTGCCCTCGATGGTTAATCGGAAAATGCGCCGCACCACGGCGGCAGCTTCCTCGTCGATCAGCCAATGGTATTTGTTCTCCGGGTCTTTCTTGTAACCGTAAATGGCACAGTTGGTGGTGGGCTTGCCGGATTCTCCCTTGACACGGATGGCGGTTTTCTGCTTGCGGCTCAGGTCGCGCAGATACCACTCGTTCATAATGTTGAGGAAGGGGGCAAACTCGTTGCTGTTCTGGTCGTCGCTGTCCACGCTGTTGGCGATGGCAACAAAGTGGACGCCGTGCTGCCGGAAGAATACCTCCGTGTAAAAGCCGGTTTGCAAATAATCACGCCCCGCCCGGCTCATATCCTTGACGATCACATGGGCAACCTTGCCTGCCTCAATATCTGCGATAAGTTGTTTCCATGCCGGACGCTCAAAATTGCCGCCGCTCCAGCCGTCGTCCGTATAGTGGCGGCAGTTGGCGTAGCCCCTCTGCTGGGCGTAGCTTTCGAGGTATTTTTTCTGATTCACGATGGAATTGCTATCCCCGGCGTTGTCATCGTCGCGGGACAGCCGCTCATAGAGAGCGGTAATTTTGCTTTCAGTCTGTTTCACGCTCATGATGCGCTCCTTTCAGACTGTCGGCTCATTTGTGGTGCCTCCATTATACCATAGGTTCCGTCGTTTGTAACCATATCATTGCGTACAATTCGCAAAATTTTATCCTCCATGGTTTCGCCGCCGCTTTCGTTGAATACGACTCTGACCTTGTAGGTGGTGCCGCCGATGCGGCGGATGATAAATTGTTCTCGTTTGTTCTGCTCCATAGGCATCCTCCTTGCGTGATCGGTTGGTTTTTGATATAATGTGTTTGGTTCCGTTGGCTGTAAGCCAACCGTGTCTTTCGGTTGCTTTTCCATGCTCCATATCCTCCTTTTCTTCGCTGATGGCTCGGAAAGTAACCTGTGTAACTTGTGCTAAGATTACTTTCTCTACTAATAGGAGAAATACGGGGTGTAAATCGGAACTGTTTTTGAAAAAAAGAAAAATATTTTTTCGGGGAGGTGAAGCTGTCGTGGAGCCATGGGAGGATGAACTGCTGTGGGATGATGATTTTTCCGAGGAGGAAGAAGATACCGAGGAGCAAATAGAGGAAACCGACCCTGAAATGGCTGCGGATGGCTTTGCTGATTGGGAGGATTCGTTTGACGGTGCGCCGGAGGACGAGACACTGGAGGAAGCGCTTGCAGAGGAACGCACGCTGGAGCTGGAAAGCGAGCTGGAGCAAGACGAGCACCCCAGAGACTACAACGCCGAGCTGGAGGACGAGGAAGAGGAAGCCGCGCCCACCAGCGAAAAACGGCTCAAGCGGGAAATTCGTGCAGAGGCTCTGCGGCGGCTGGAGGAAGCAGCCCGGACGGAATCCGATTTTCTGACTGTGGTAGACGAGTGGAACAAGCTGGACAGAAATCGGGAACGCCGAGAGCGTGACCACGAAAACCTGCGCGGGGATGTTCCGTTGGAGTTTCAGGCTGTGCCTGATCCGAAGATTGCTCCCCTCTGGATGAATCTGCCGAGGTTCCGTAAGCTCTGTCAGGGAAATTTTCTTGACATCATCTTCTCCTGTCCCTACGAGCTGCATGAGCTGACAGCAAACCGTTTTCTCTCCAAGCTCTTTTTCACCCTCAGTGATGAGCAGAAGGAGGTACTGTATTACCTGTTCGTCAAGCAATGCAGCACCGCACGGCTTGCCGCCATCCGTGGGCAGTCCGACCGAAATATCCGAAAGCTGCGGATGACCATTCAGAAAAAGCTGCAAAAGCGGATGTATGAGCATCTGAGCGAAAAGCTGGAAAACGATCATGGCCTTACCCTGCGGGAGCGCGAGTTCGTAGAGGAATATGAAGCACTGTTACAAACCATGGGCAAAGATGCCGTGATCCGCCGAGAGAACAAAACAAAGCCGAGGAAAAAGAAAGCCGCCCTTGACGATACCAAGGACGGTTGATACAATAGTAATATGGTTAATATATAGATAGATTACGATTTGAGAGGAACAGCGTCATGAACAATCTGTTTGCGCAGTCCCGTTCCCATTGGGTGCGGTATGACCGCTATGAGATCAAGACCGGCAAGGACGGAAAACGCTATATCACGCCGGAAAAGGCGGCAAAGCCCGACATCTATAACCCGCTGAAGGAGTCCTCCGAGATGGTGCTGGAGGCACTGAATGTGGGGATGCTGATGATGAACCGCAGTCCGGAGGACGAGGTGGAAAAGGCAATTTTGACTTTTGTGACCCACTACGGTCTGTTGGGGCTGATGACGGCACTGCCCACCACGCCGTCATTTATGGACTATGAGGCAGTCTATCTGCCGAAGAATCACTTCATCAAGGAAGAAAGCATGGCGACAGAGGATTATCTTGCTCTGTTCTATCCCTTTGACAAATTGGATGTGGTGAAAAAAGGCGTGGAATCCAGTTGGAATGTTTCCGGGGATAATATGATGATTGCCCTGACGATGACCTTCATGGAGGAACCAATGGCGAAGAACATGAGCTTCCAGCGGGAGTACGCCGAGCCGTATGACTGGGTAGCACAGCAGTTCAAGGATTGGGCGTTCACGCTGACTACCTCTATTTTGTACTATAACGACTACGACAGCATTGATGAGGACACAAGAAATCTTTACCGCAAGGCCATGGCTGCCTTCGGCGGCATTGCGCCTACCTATCATATCGAACTGCTGGAGAAACCGACCATCTATTGGGACTTCCATTCGTTGCTGCTGGGCATCCAGATGATGTTCAGCTTCATGCTGGTGGACGATGCAAAACCCCTGCGGCTGTGCAAGCACTGCCAGAAGGTGTTCCTCGGCAGCCGGGCCAATTCCGCATTTTGCAGCGCCCGGTGCAAGAATCAGTATAATGTCTATAAAACACGGGCAAAGAGCCGGGAGGATAAAGAGAATGGATGAGAACATGGCGCTTACCCCATACGAGACAAGAGAAATTCTGTTTTATAAGACCGATAACGGCGATGTCAAGGTTGAAATTCTGCTATATCAGGAGAATTTATGGCTGACGCAGGCAAAGATGGCAGAGCTGTTTGAGGTGCAGAAAGCTGCCATCTCAAAACATCTGAAGAATATCTTTGCATCCGGCGAATTGATAGAGGATGCAGTTGTTTCCGTTTTGGAAACAACTGCGGCTGACGGGAAAAAATATCCCACGCGGTACTATAATCTGGATGCGATCATTGCGGTCGGCTATCGGGTGAACTCCAAAAAGGCCACCATGTTCCGCATCTGGGCAAACAGGATACTGAAGGAGTATATTATCAAGGGCTATGTCATGGACGATGAGCGCCTGAAAGAGCCGCAGAACTTCTTCGGAAAGGATTACTTTGAAGAACAGCTGGAGCGCATCCGCGACATTCGTTCCAGTGAACGGCGCTTTTATCAGAAAATCACGGACATATACTCTCAATGCAGCGCAGACTATGATGTGGACAGTCCTGTTACAAAAGAGTTTTTCGCTACCGTACAAAACAAGCTGCATTACGCAATCACAAAGCACACCGCAGCAGAAATTATCTACGACCGGGCAGACAGCACGAAACCGAATATGGGCCTGACAACGTGGAAAAACGCGCCGAGCGGCAGAATCCGCAAATCTGATGTTGTGATAGCGAAGAACTATCTGGACGAAACCGAGATGGGAAGCCTGAACGAAATCGTCACGATGTATCTTGATTATGCAGAGCGGCAGGCACGCCGTGGAAACATCATGTATATGCAGGATTGGGTCGCACGGCTGGATGCGTTTTTGCAGTTTAACGAGGAAGAAGTGCTGCATCATAAAGGAAAAGTAACAGCGGCCATTGCAAAAGCCTTTGCCGAGAGCGAGTTTGAGAAATACCGTGTCATACAGGATCGGCAGTATCAGAGCGATTTTGACCGGCTTGTTGCCAGCACTGAGGAAAGGGTCTAAAACGCAGAAATGCCCGTTATCGGCCATGCAGCCAATAACGGGCATTTGTCATTCATATACAAGCTCGGTCAGAACGATTTCCTCTGCGCGGCTGCGGATGCTGTTCATGCGGCGTACCCATTCCATCTGGTCGGCAGCCTTGAGTGCTTCGGTCACACCCTCCTGCTTTGCCATATCGGAAACGATGATTTCCATACGCGTGTTGCAGGATTGATTGATCTCGGCAAGGTGCCGATGCAGCGTTCCACTTGTGAGCAGGTTTGCATAGAGAACAGGACGATGTTCTTTCAGATAGCTGCGGTGCATACGCCCGTACTTGCCAATCTGGTATTCCAGTTCGTCCGGCAGCGAGAGGTTGGGGATAAGATAATCGCCCTCCTGATGGTAAGTGCCGCCCATTTCCTCAAATAGAGATTTCATAAGAATCAGCTCCTTTTTGTGTTGATTTTCAGTAATTATAAGGATTATTCTGCTCCTTTCCTACAACTGCTGTTCCATTCACCACAAATGAGCCGCAGTCATATGTATTAGGTGGGAGAAACCACCCTCTACATAGTAACTCTTGGTTCTTGATGCTGTTGCTGTCGCCCTGCAGCTCATCATCGCGGGACAGGCGGCAGTACAGGGCGGTAATTCTATCGCTGTTTACAGCGGCTTG
>CADAUZ010000046.1 GCA_902791215.1 Oscillospiraceae bacterium
TGCATCTCCTTTATGCTTACTGATGCCCTAATTATACTATAAAACTGTTACCTATGTCCTTGGACGTTCTGTAACCTATGTTACCAGTCTATACAGCCCCGGCGGCCCGTGCGGAACAATCTGAATTTGTGCAGACATC
This sequence comes from Oscillospiraceae bacterium, assembly GCA_902791215.1. Taxonomy (GTDB): domain Bacteria; phylum Bacillota; class Clostridia; order Oscillospirales; family Oscillospiraceae; genus Limivicinus. The sequence goes on from CADAUZ010000046.1 coordinate 140, forward strand.
CCCGGCGAAAACGTATGTATGATACGAAATCGCCGGGGATAGGTGCATTTGTTTAAATTTTACTGCCGGGCCGCGTGATAAGCGTCGGCCCCTACGGTGTTGGTCTTACTTCCTGCAATACACGGTGATCTCTCTTGCCTGTCCCGCGCAGCGCACTGTGAGCTTGCAGGTTTGGGGAAGCGTCCCGTCGTCGACGCAGGAGACGAGGGCCGTGTCCGCGCCGGTTTTCTCCACCCGGAGTACGGACGGGTGATCGGACGCCCAGTCGACCTCCGCGCCCGCAAGCTCCGGCGAAAGCTCGACATGCAGCTCAACAGCATCCGGCGGATAGAGCGTGAAGTCCTCCCGGAGCTCCGATTCATAGAACATCACCCGCAGCGCGGGCGTCGGCGTCGGCGGGACGGCCTGCGCGTACTGATAGAGCGGCTTGTCGGTATTGATGCAGGTGATTTTGAAATCGTCCATGCTCCGAATCTGATCGACAAAGCAGCTCATTGCCAGGCGGTGGGCGCAGAAGGTGTTTCCAAAGAGACTGCCGCCGTAGGAGTCGAGCTCCGCGTGGGCAATCATTTCACAGAAGTCCGGCGTCAGGGGATTGTCGGGGCTGCTCACGAGGGCGAGAAAGTCCGCGGAATTATCCAGCACGTAGCCGCCGCTCCCGGTATAAATGCTCAGCGGGAAGCTGCACTTGGAGGCCAGCGCCGCCCAGTTCCAGTCCGCGATCTCCTTCTGCACGACTCTTGCAAACTCCAATTGCGGCGTTCCCTCTTCAAAGGGAATGGGAGGCACGGAATTGAAATCATTGTCGAGATACGACATGCTCAGCACCTCGCCGGTGGCGTGGGCGGCAGTGATGTTGAAGATCGTGAGCTTCGGCACCACAGGAGTCGTTTCCTCAAAGAGATCGTAGCATACCGCCCCGTCCAGCGCCGTGAAGCCCCAGACGGGATAGACATCCGAGACGGAAGCGCTTGCTACGTATTTGCGGTAGTCCTGATCGAAAACGCTGTCCAGATCCTGCGCGAGAAATTCCTCCCGGCTGTTCAGGATGATGCGGCTGGTGGAGTGATCCAGGGCGGGCAGCAGGAAGCTTACCGGGTAGTGGATGCGGTCGGCCAGCACCTCCCATTCGCCCGCGACGATGTTGCGCTGGATATCCTTAAGGTAGATGTACTCGGGAGCATCCTGCTCAAGCGGTATGATCTGCACCTCACCCGCAACCCCCAGACTATCGGGAAGACTTATGTCGCCAAGCTCCTCGAGGGTGTTGTCCTCCTTCACATCGTACTCTCCGGTCAAGCCGTTGATCGGCTCTCCGTTCCAGGTCTTGTCGCCGCTCTCGCGGAAGACGAGGGCGGGGGAGGGCACGTCATAGATCGAGCAGTCGGAGAAATTGATGCCGTCGGTCTGGAAGAACATGCCGCCGCCCTGACTGCACTCGTAGATATCCGTGCGCAGAATGTCAAAGGACGAGCACTGGCTGGTCTGAATGCCGAGGATGCCGCAGCCGTAGAGGCGCATTTTTTCGATACGGACCCCATTGCAGTTCTGGAAGTTCAGCACGCCGCCGGAGCAGACGCCCGGCTCCTTCGTGTGGCCCGCGGTGAAGCCGAAGAGGGAAAGATTGCTGCAGTTGCGAAACGCGATCACATCGGCAAAGCGCGGGATGGCGGCGAGGGTGGTGGCCCCGGAGGCGGAGTTTTGCGCCTGAACGGACAGACCGTTCACATCGTGGATCACCAGTCCCGGCCCGTCGGGGTTTTCCTGCCAGTAGTAATACGCGGTGCCGATGCCGCCGTAATTGGAGGCGGCGGAGAGATCGAACATCGCCCCGTCGAGAATGATGGTGCGGTCCGGCCCGATGGCGGCGAGGAAGTCATCCACGCTTGTTACCGCAATGGAGCCGCCCTTGGGCACCTCTGTCGGATCGGCGGCGGAGGCGAGGGGCGAGGCGGTGTCGGGGTCAATGTCCCGCAGGACCATCTCGCCGAGCATGGCGCCCTCGAGCAGATTGCCGTCGATGTCCCCGGCGTACACGTCGCCCTGATACCAGGCGTGCATATTGCCCTCAAAGCGGCAGCCGTCCACCGTCGCGCCGTATTCGCTGAAATTGAAGACGGGGGAGTCGAAAATGTTTCCGGTCACGTCGTTTGAGAGAAACAGCGCGCCCTTGCAGTAGTCCAGGCGCAGAAGGCCCTGGGCGCGGTTATCGTGGATGCGGTTATTGTATACCGTGAAGCCCTCGCCGTAGGCGGCGGAGAACAGATGCAGCGCCGATCCCTGACCCTCGCGGGTGCCGTGGTCGTGGATGTCGCAGCCCTCCACGCGCACATTGCGGCAGCGGTCCACATCCACCGCGCCGTAGCTGCACTCGTAGATATCACAGTCTTTTATGGTGAGATCGTTGCAGCCGTTGGCCCAGACGCCGAGAATGCCGCAGCCGTAAAGCCCGCAGGCGTTCACCGCCGCGCGGTCACAGCCTTCAAAGCGCAGCACGCCGCCCATGCACCATCCGGGCTCGGTGGTGTGCCCGGCCGTGAGGGCTTCGACCGTCACGTCCTGGCAATTGCTGAATTTAATGACATTGGCGTATCGCGGCACGGCGGCGAGTGTGGTGCTGCCCATGCCCGCGCCGCGGATGGTAAGGTTCTGCACCCCGCGGATCTCCAGCTCAGCCCCGTCGTCATAAACCTCGTTCCAGGCAATGAAGGGGTTTGTGGAGCTATTGCGGTAGCTTGCGGCGGTCGAGAGATCGTAAGTGCCGGGAGCAAGCTCAATCACCCTGTCGGGGGCTATGGCGTTCAAAAACTCGTCAACATTTGACACGCGGACGACATTGTCCGCCCTGGCCGGGGAAGCGCCCGCGACCGCGCCGAAGCTCAGCAGCAGCACAACTGTCAGCACAGCCGCGAGGACGCGCGTTCCGCTTCGTTTATAATGCATGATCTGCTCCAATCTTTCTTTCAGATTTCGCTTCTCGGTGGAGAAGGTGGTGGCCACCACGCCCGCGGGCAGCGCCCCGGCGGAGGCCATTGTGAGTAAGGTGTCGCCGTAGGAGAGCTTGTCCGCGCGGTCCATGTCGCGCAAAAGCATCTCGTCACAGCTTAATTCGCAGGCGCGGTTTATCTCCCGACGGATGAGATACGACAGGGGATTGAACCACTGGGTGCTCAGTACCGCCACGGCAAACCACTTGTACAGCGTGTCCCGGCGGCGGTAATGCATCAGCTCATGCCGCAGGATATTGGTCAGCATCCCGTCGCTGTAAACCCGCTCGGGCAGGGCGATCAGCGGGCGGATGACCCCGAACATCAGCGGCGTGTTGCAGGCGGCGCAGCGGCAGAGCCTCGGCTTTCTCCCCGGCAGCGTCCGGTAGACGCGCCTGTCGTCCAAAGTCGCGGGACTGAGACTGCGCCGCACCCGGGCAGTGAAGAACATGTAGCTTGCAAGATAAAACCCGAAGCTCAGCGTCGCGCCCACAGCCCAGACGCAGAGCCAGAACGCCGGGGACTTAAGGTTTACAGTATTTCTTTTCGGCGCTGCCGTCTGTACCGGCGCGGGCCTGGTCTCCGGCAGCGTTTCCTCCGGCTCGTTTGTCACAGCCGTGACCGGGACAAAGCCGTCAGACTCGGAAGGGGAGAGCGGCTGAACGGTCTCCCGTTCAAGCGGCAGGGGAGCGGCGGCGATAGCCGGCCGGCTCACTTCTCGCACGGCCTGCTGCACCGGGATCAGCCCCGGCACGGGCAGCACAAAGCGCAGCAGAACCAGAAGCCAGGCATAGTAATACACCGTGCTTGGCATGCGTCTGAGAAACACATAGCGCAGCGCCAGCAGCATGAGCGCCATCGCGCTGCCGCTGAGCGTCAGGCTGAGTAGTATCTGCATTCTTTAATCCTCCAGCTTGAACAGATCGCGCAGCTCGTCGATGTCATCCTGTGTAAGCCCATCCGAGAGCACGAGAGCCGCGACCAGATCGCGGGCCGAGCCGTGGTAAACACGGCTGATGAGGTCGTGGGTGGCCCAGTCGTTATATTCCGCCTCGGAGATCAGAGGCGAATAGTAGAACACGCCGCGCTTTTCCTGTCGCAGTACCCCCTTGGTGACAAGGCGGGAGACCAGGGTCTTGACGGTTGTCGCCTCCCAGCCGCGGCTGCGCTGCAAGGTCTCGCGGATCTCCGTGACGGGCAGGGCGTCCGCCGCGCGCCACAGCACGCGCATGACCTCCAATTCGGAATCGGATATTTTCGGCGCAAGGTCTCTGTACATGGCTTACTACCTCCCAAGAGAGATTACACGTGTAGTCTTTACGGTTATACCATACCACAAGAGACTACACTTGTCAACCCACAGAATGGAAAAAGGCGCGCTGCAAAAAAGTCGCAATATCAGGAATGCACGAATACAAACACCGTAGGGGCCGACGCCCTCGGCGGCCCGTGCGGTACAACTTGAAAATATGCAGAAATCCCCGGCGAAAACGTACAACTGTACGAATTTGCCGGGGATAAGTACAATTATTCAGACTCTACTGCCGGGCCGCCGAGGGCGTCGGCCCCTACAATGACAACTTTATTGTGTTCTCACCCCTTGTTTTACAGCGCCTGCATTTTGTTCGAGCGGCGGTGATGCTCGCCTTTCGCGGCGTACATGGACTCGTCCGCGCGGACAAAGACCTCGCGGAAGCTCTTGTCGACACCGGGGCGATAGGCCGCCGCACCCATGGAGAGCATGAGCTCCGCCTCCGGGCGGTCGGGGGCGGCGTTGAAGGCCGCGACCGCCGCCTCGATTTCCTTGAGCTTCCGGTTGACCTCCTCTTCGGTGGTGTGAAGGGGGATCGCCAGAAACTCATCCCCGCCGATGCGGAAGGTGCGCTCAAGCGTGAAAGCGTCGGCGATGGCTCTGCCCGCGCCGCGGATGATCCGGTCGCCGCAGGCGTGGCCGTACTCGTCGTTTGCGATCTTGAGATTGTCGATATCGAAGACCACCGCGAAAAAATCGGCCTCGCCGCGGGCGATCTGCTCGTTGATGCGCTTGAGCTCATCCTGATAGGCGTTGGAATTGCCGACGCCGGTGAGCATGTCGGTGAAGGCCTGGACGTGGACGTATTGCAGGTAGCGCTCCAGCTCGTGCTGCATGGACGTGATCTTCCCGCCGAGGGCTTCGATCTCGTCACCGAATTCCTCATTCGCCGCAGCGGGGACCGGACTGCTGTCCTCCCGCAGACTGTCCTGGTAGCCGGGATTGGAGGTGATCTGCTCCGTCAGCTTGTCCACATTCCCGGACAGGGCGGAAAGGCCCTGCTCCAGATCGCGGAATTTGTCGCGCAGCTTGCTGGTGATGAGCACCATGACCGCCGCGCCGATCAGGACCGACAGCACGGAGATGATGCCGATGGAGAGTGTGTGCTGCCTTATTTGCATTTCGTACCATTCGGCGCTGAAGTCCACGCCCACAACGCCCGCGACCCGGCCCTCGGAATCGAAGATAGGGCTGTACGTGCTGTAAAAACTTCCCCAGCGGTCGGCAACAGCGGAGCTGTCCACCGACGACCGGCCTTTTCCGGCCTCGATCAGCGCGCTTGTCACAACGATCTCCTCCCCGAACTGCGCGGGGTCCACCGGATCGGGGTCGACCGTGAACACAAAGCGGCCGGGCCCGACCTCCCTTACGGCATAGATAAACTCGATATCCACATTGTTCTGGAAGACGAGCAGCTTGTCGGAGATGTCCTGATATTTGGGTGTGCCCACATCGTCCGCCGTGAGCGCTGCCATCACGTCGCCGTCGAGCAGGGCCGCGGCGGTGTTGGAGATGTCCAGCATGTTCTTCCGGATCATGGTGTTCATCATGGCCTTGGACTGGCTCATCATAACGATGCCGAGCACGATGTTTGCCGCGAGCAGCAGCACGCCGACGATCACCACATAGCGCGTCGTGAGGCTGAATCTTCTTTTTTTCAAGTTATCACCGCCTTAATACACCGTCTCAGTGCCGACTTTCCGCTGCGCCGCGATCGTGCGGCGGATGGTCTGCGTGAGGTACTCGATGTCGATGGGCTTTGCGATGTGGTTGTTCATGCCGCTCTCGAGACTCTTGCGGCGGTCCTCCTCGCGGGAGTTTGCCGGCAGCGCGATGATGGGGAGCTTCGCCGTATCCTCGCGCGGCAGGGCGCGCCTTTTCCGGCTCGGCGATATGGCGCTTTGCAAGCTCGGAAAAGCTGATGATGTCATTACTCTCTAAAATAATATAATACAGGATTTGCCGGTAATTAGCAAGGATTTATCGCGGCGTTTCTTTGCTTTTTCGGAACAATTGGAAAGAGAAACCAGTACCCGGGCCTCTGCACTCTGCGATCCCCCGGCTATTCCAAGCTGCCCGACCGAAAAAACTCCCCCGGCTGAAAGCCGGGGGAGCCGTCGCTTATGATCGTTATTTGCGCAGGGCACAGTCGTCAATGAAAACTTACCAACCGATCCATTCCGCAATTACCACGCCGTCATTATCGTCCGAGGACAATTTAGAAGAGCCCTTGTCCGACGATGCAGGATGCTTGTCAACGTCTTCTACATATTGTGCGGTCACCTGAGAATTCCCGGGGGTCTGCGCTTCCTGTGAAACGTGCTCTTCCTGCTGTCCGCCGGAAGGGGGATTTGAATTGTCCTGCGCTGACAGCGAATTGGATCTGGACTGATCGCCATACATGTAATTCCAGACACGCTCGAGGTAGTCGCGATCCCAAGGCTCGTTATCCGACTTCTCGATTTTGACAACATCGATTGTGCTGCTGTCATTGTAGCCGTTGTTCGGCCCGACGAGGTAAATCGAATCGGTTTCGCCCTCGGGAGTCGGATCAGAGGGGTCTTCTTTCGGCTTCGGCTGTCCCGGACGAAGGTCGAAGTCGTGGGGACCGGGGCGGAACCAGCCCGGAGCGCAAGAGGGATACCTGACCCAGTAATCATACCAATGCCAGGGGTAATCCCAGTGATACGGGTCGTTGCGATAATAGCAGCAGAACCAGTCCCACCAGGACCAGCCGCTGGTGTCCTTCCCCTGCGCGGGCTGATAGGTCCAGATCCTGGCAATATCGGAATAGACAGGACCGCCTTCGCCGGTGAAGCAGGCCTGCACCTGGCAGCCGTTCCACCAGGAGGGGATGCCGCTGAGGTAGAGCGTGTCGGAATTGCCGCCGTTGACATAGAGACCCGAAACGCTGTAAGGCGCGTCAGACGCAGCGGTCACGATACTGCCGTCACCACTGTAAATGTACCAGGTGACGGAAGTGGCATTGGCGGCATGCGCTATAAACGAACAGGAGCCGCCGTAGGGTACGGATTCGCTTGTGGGGCTCTTGGTGACGTAAACCTGTCTGGTAAGAGCGGCCGTATTCAGGTATGCAGGTGCTGCGGGCGCGAATGCTGCGGAGGAAACCGGGGCCGACGCGACGGATGTGACAGGGGAAGGGCCGGCATTGGCCTGCGAAAGAGCGGTCTTGACATCCGTTGCAGGGGGAGCCATCATCTCAGCCACAACAGCCGCCGTATCCGGATTCGCAGCGGGCTCGGCGCTCGGGGCTTGCGTGTCTGCGTCATTCCCGGCGGGCTTTGGCTCGGACACCGGAGTTTTGTCCTGTGTTTCGTCTGCTAAAAGAACGACCTTTTCACCGCAGTAGGAGCAGACCTTGCTGTCAATGGGAATTTTTTTCCCGCACATCCGGCAGTACAGAACGTCCCCGTCCGCGAAAGCCTGCACGCAAAGGGACGACATCATCACAAAGACAAGCAGAAGACAGAATACACGCCTCATAGAGAACCCACCTTTCTGAGAGGAACAGAAGTAATAACATTTTCGCATATCTTGAGTTTGCATAAAACGAAAAACACAATTTCTGGTATCATTATATGCTATTACGCCTGAAAAAGCAAGAGCAAGTATGACATGTAATAAAGTTGTAAGAATTTTGTCACAAAACGTAAAGCCTGTCTTCCTCCGATATGAGAAGGGCTTCTTCCCTTCCTGCGCGGGCGTACTCGCGAGGATTGACGCCGACGCTCTGCCGGAACACACGGGCGAAGTAATTGGCGTTTGCAAAGCCGCAGGCGTCCGAGACGAACTGAATGGAATGCTGCCCCTGTCTGAGCAGGAGCCTGGCATTTTCGATGCGGACCTGATTGAGGTATTTTCCCGGCGTGATGCCGGTATACTTGCAAAAGCAGCGCGTCAGGTATTCCTGGCTTACCTCAAGCCGCTCGGCAAGCTCCGCGATGCCCTCGAGAAAGGCGTAGTCGCGGCGGATGATGCCGAGCGCCGCTTCCACAACGGGCGGCATGATATGGCGTCCGGCGGGCCCGGCGCTGCCGGTGCCGTAGAGGGACATGAGCAGGCTGTACCCGAGCTCCGACGCCTCCCGTGCCGGGACGCGCCTGTGGCCCGATGACAGCAGCCGCAGCATACGGGTGACCGCTTCGCCGCCGCGCTCGAAGAAAAGCCCGCCCTGGGAAGCGCACGCCTGCAGAACCCGGTCGGCCACGCTGCCGCACAGGGTAAGAAGCCCGACCCGGCAGGGGAGCGCGGGGAGGAGCGAGACCTCGTCCTCCATACCGACAGCAAAAGCGTTTCCCGGCTCCAGCGGCAGGCTCAGCTCACCGGAGGCCGCGCGCAGCGAGCCTTCCAGCGGCGCGATCACGCGCCAGCCGCGCGCGGCGGGCAGCTCCCGCACAACGCCGTCGAGCGGGATAACAGCGGCCTCAACAACACCTAAAAGCTCCGAGAGAAAATCTCCCGGAGCTTCCAGTTGTATTTCTTGTAAGCCGATTTCGTTCTTATGCTGCATCAATGGCAGATGGCCAGCTCGGTTTCCTTGTCGAAGAAGTGGGCCTTCGCCATGTCGACCGGGATCTTGATGATGTCTTCCTTGGGGCTGTCAACGGCGGAGGACATACGCACGATGACCTTGGTGTCGCCGACGAAGACGTAGAGGTTGGTCTCAGCGCCCAGCAGCTCGCAGAAGTCGACCTTGGCGGTGATGCCGTTGGCCTTGGTGAGCTGATCGAAGGTGAGGAAGTTCTCGGGACGCACGCCGAGGATGACGGTCTTGCCGACATAGGGCTTGAGGGCCGCCTTCTTGGACTCGGGGATGTCCAGCTTGTCATTGCCCAGAACGGCGATGAGCTTGCCGCCCTCTTCCGCGATCTTAACATCGAGGAAGTTCATCTGGGGAGAGCCGATGAAGCCGGCGACGAAGAGGTTGCACGGAGCATCGTACAGCACCTTCGGGGTATCGAACTGCTGGATGACGCCGTCCTTCATGACGACGATGCGGTCGCCCATGGTCATAGCCTCGGTCTGGTCGTGGGTGACGTAGACGAAGGTGGTGTCCAGGCGGCGGTGCAGGCGGGCGATCTCGCTGCGCATGGAGGTACGCAGCTTTGCGTCGAGGTTGGAAAGCGGCTCGTCAAGCAGGAAGACCGCGGGGTTGCGGACCATGGCGCGGCCCAGGGCGACACGCTGACGCTGGCCGCCGGACAGAGCCTTGGGCTTGCGCTCAAGCAGATGCTCCAGGTCGAGGATCTTGGCAGCCTCGTGGACGCGCTTGTCGATCTCGTCCTTGGGGACGTTGCGCAGGGTCAGACCGAAGGCGATGTTCTTGTAGACGGTCATGTGGGGGTACAGAGCGTAGTTCTGGAAGACCATGGCGATGTCGCGGTCTTTCGGGGGGACCTGGTTGACCAGGCGGTCGCCGATGTACAGCTCGCCGCTGGAGATGGACTCAAGGCCCGCGATCATACGCAGGGTGGTGGACTTGCCGCAGCCGGAGGGGCCGACCAGAATGATGAATTCCTTGTCCTTGATCTCAAGGTTCAGGTTGGGGACGACGGGCTTGTCCGCACCGTCATAGATCTTGGTGACGTTTTTGAAGCTTATGGATGCCATAGATGTTCCTCCTGTATTTTTATAGTGTACGAAGTACGGTTTCTCTATGTCATAAGATAGCATTTTTCTGACCGAAACGCAAGCCCATTTTCTTGACAAAAGGATAAATTTTTGACCTGCTTGCTAAGGCGCCCTTTCGGCGCTCCGAATCTTTGCCAAGATCTTTTCTTTCAGATAAAAACCGATATTGCCTTTACCGGAAGGCTGTGATATAATCACGTGCAAATCAAAGCGCAGGAAGGAAGCAAAGCATGTCAGACAGTACCTATTCGCAGGCCCGCAGGCTGGGGATCAAAGAGATGAAGGCGCGCGCGGCAAAGCACGAGGACCCGTATCTCCCGGCGCTGGAGGAGCTCCTGCCCCACACCAGTTCGCTCAACGAGGTCGATCTCGGCACCACGCGCATCGACATGGACCAGATCGTCGGCACCCGCACCACAGCCCGGCGCGAAGCCTTTTCCCCGTCCTTCTATCCGCTTTTGGAGGAGGGGAGCGAGTTTGCCGCAAAGTGGTCGAGCCTCGCCGCCTCGCACGTCAAGGAGGGCATACGCGACTCCATCACGGCGGTGGAATATCTCAACCGCTTCTATGTGGTGGAGGGGCACAAGCGCGTGTCCGTCCTGCGCTTCTTCGGCGCGTCCACCATCCGTGCCGAGGTCAAACGCCTCCTGCCCCCGCGCAGCGACGAGCCGGAGATCGCGGTCTATTATGAGTTTCTGGATTTCTATAAGGTAACGAACATCAATTACATACGCTTCAGCCGCCTCGGGGCCTATCCCGCCATGCTCAAGCTCCTGTGCGGAGAGGACCTGACGCCCTGGGACGAGGATCGCCGCCGCGGCTTTTTCTCCGACATCGTGCGCTTTCGCAAGGCCTTTGCGGTGTCGCCGCTGGCAAGCTCCCTGACCCAGGACGAGGCGCTGATGCGCTATCTGGAGATTTTCGGCGTGTCGGCTCTCTCCGCCCGCACCCCGGCGGAAATGAAGGCAAATCTCGAGACCATCGAGCCGGAGCTCAAGAGCGTCAAGGACGAGAGCGCCCCGGTACTGGTGACCGACCCCGCCGAGGCGCAGCCGCGCAGCATCATCAGCCGTATTGTCCATCCCGCCGCCAAACAGCTCAGGGTCGCTTTTCTCCATGACAAGGACCCGCAGAGCTCCTACTGGACCGACGCCCATGAGCAGGGAAGGCTCGCGGCACAGGAGGCCCTGGGCGAGAAGCTTGTGACCTGCAGCCGCTTCAACATGCTCGAGGCGGATTTTGACGCGACCATGCGCGAGCTCAAGGAGCAGGGCGTGGACATGGTGTTCACCACGACGGCGCGGCTTTTGTCACACACGCTGACCGCGGCGGCGGACTATCCGGACGTAAAATTCCTCAACTGCTCGCTCAATGTGAGCCATCCGATCCTGCGCTGCTACTATGCGCGCATGTACGAGGCAAAATTTTTGACCGGCGTGATCGCCGGGGCCCTGAGCCAGCAGCGCAACATCGGCTATATCTGCGATTACCCGATCTACTCCATGCCCGCCTCCATCAACGCCTTCGCTCTCGGCGTGCGCATGGTCAACCCCCGCGCGCGCGTTCTGCTGGAGTGGTCGACCGTGGACGGCGCGGATATCGAGAGCATCTTCTCCAATTACGGCGTCGCGGCGGTGTCCGGCCAGGACACCCTGGCCCGCGACGAGCGGCGGCGCAGGACGGGCATTTTCCTCCTGCAGGACGGCCGCCAGATCAATCTCGCCAGCTCCTTCTGGGACTGGGGCACCTTTTACAGAAAGATCATCGAGTCGGTGCTGGACGGGTCCTGGGATTCGCTCAACAGCGAGAGCGACGCTGGCAAGACCATCAATTACTGGTGGGGCCTGAAGGCGGGCGCGGTGGATGTCCGCATGGATCAGAAGGTCCCGGCGGAGACCGCGCGCCTTGTGCGCTTTCTCAAAGAGAGCATCGCCGACGGCAGCTTCCGCCCCTTCGACGGGCCGATCTACGACCAGGCGGGAGAGCTTCGCATCGCGGAAGGGGAGATCCTCACCCCGCACCAGATCCTGATGATGGACTGGCTGGTGGAAAACGTCGACGGCCAGATCCCAACGATCGAGCAGCTCACGCCCCCGGCCCAGGAGCTCGTGAAGATCCAGGGCGTACTGAAAGAGGACAAGGAAGCATAACAAAGAGGCAGCGCGTGTGCGCTGCCTCTTTGTTTGAATAGGTACGCTCAGCCCTTGACGGCGCCGGCGGCGACACCCTTGATGATGTGCTTCTGGCAGATCAGATAGAACACGATGACGGGGATGATGCCGAGGAGGATCAGCGCCATGGTCGCGCCCAGATCGACCGTGCCGTAGCTGCCCTTGAGGTACTGGATGTGGATGGGGATGGTGCGGTATTCGTTGATATCCAGCACGAGGTAGGGGAGCAGGTAGTCGTTCCAGACCCACATGATCTCCAGGATGCCGACGGAGATCATGGTCGGCTTGAGCATGGGGAAGACCACCGTGAAGAAGGTGCGCACCGGGCCGCAGCCGTCGATGGCCGCGGCTTCCTCGATTTCAAGCGGGATGGATTTGACAAAGCCCACAAACATGAAGATCGAAAGGCCCGCGCCGAAGCCGAGATAGACGATGGGGATGGTCCAGGGGGTATTGAGCTGGAGGGAGTCCGCCGTCTTGGACAGGGTGAACATGACCATCTGGAAGGGGACGACCATGGAAAACACGCACAGATAGTAGATCACCTTGCAGAAGAAGGAGTTGACCCGGGCGATGTACCAGGCGGCCATCGAGGTGAACAGCAGGATCAGCGCCGTGGAGGCCACGGTGATG
>CADAUZ010000047.1 GCA_902791215.1 Oscillospiraceae bacterium
CTGAGAAATACATAATCTATGTGGCTTTCTTTGGAATCACTGGAATAACGATACTTCTGGAATAATGTGCCTTATCTCAGATCTCGAATAAGGCACATGGTCGGCGTGGTTTTGCCGATGTCGTAAAGGCGGCCGGTCAAGATGACAGTTCTGTAAGGGAAACAGTTGCCTACAAGGCTCTGCAGATCATCCGGACAATAACCCGATATGAGAGCAGTTATCGGAAAATGTCTCCGCAGGAACGTCTGATGGAGAGAAAGCGGACCATCGCTCCTCTGGTAGACGCTTTCTTTGCGTACCTGAAATTCCAGGAGCCGCTGGTTGCACCGAAATCAAGAACAGGGAAGGCGATCAGCTACTGTCTCAATCAGGAAAAGTATCTTCGCGTGTTCCTTACAGACGGCTATATTCCAATGGACAATAACAGCGCGGAACGCGGAATCCGTACTTTCTGCCTCGGGAAGAAAAACTGGTACACTATTGATACTGTTCGTGGTGCCCAGGCCAGTGCCGTTGTATACAGCATTGCCGAAACGGCCCGGGCGAATAACCTTAAGCCATATGAATACTTCAAGTATCTTCTGGAGGAGCTTCCAAAGCATGGCGAGTTTGAGGACCTGTCCTATGTAGATGATCTGCTGCCATGGTCCCCAAAGCTCCCAGACTATTGCCATAAGCAGGAAACTCAAAACCAGAAACAAGAATCATCATGCTTGTCCAAAGACAGCCATTGAAGGCTGTCTTTTTTCAACCCGGTACCGGCAATGGACCATTTACACATTATCGACGGAGAAATCTGCACAGATATCAACAGTTATATTCTGCGTCGCGACTACGCTTCCCGGGCAAAAAACATTTGCGGCATGACAACCGATGAAATCGACGCACTTCTGGGGCACAAGCGTCAGACAGGGAATAAACGCGGGCAGGTAAACTATGCCAACAATGACGAGCAGGTCAAAACCTCCCGTAAGCTGGAGCGTTTTGTCTTTGACCCGAAAATGTCTCTGAATCCGGAATTCTCTCCAATCAAGCTCGAAGCGGATAAAGATTTGAATTTGATCCCCTATAATGCGTATACTTTCTGTAATCTGAGTGATCAGCCCTTATGGATAGAACTTTCGGTTAGAGCAAAAGAACCTGATGAAAAGATTACGCTGATTGCGCCCGGTGCAGCGAATCCTCATGTTGATTACTACAGCCGCAGCTTTTCCCCTGATCGGCGAGAACTGATCGGCAGAGCTTATTCCGTACAGTCTACAAACGAGGAGGATTTCAATGAAAGCAACACTTGATTTATGGAAAAACAGCCGTAGCTATATTCTGCCTGAAGAAGACTGCCAGCCAAAGTATAATGGCAAAATTCTGATTCACGGCGCCGAACTGCGCTTTTCTCTAAATATTCAAAAGAGTGGTGCCTACTTATATCGTGGGACGATGAGTGCGATGTGCCCGGATAAAGACGAAGTTATCACCGTCTCCCTCCCTCGCGCGGAAGATGGGCAGGAGGTGTCGCTTAAAGCCAGCAAATCCATTAACACTAATGAAAAAATGCTTGACGGTATTAAAGCATTCCTCGCGGATCGCGCCTTCGGACTATACGCTCAGTTTTCTACTGCCATTAACCGCAGTCTTCACAAGAGCGTGAGAAAAGAAACGATTCTTCCCGATACCGCGTTTTGTTTGTACGGCCAGGAGTTTATCGATTTTGCTTTTCCAAACGCATCCGACGAAAGCCGAAGGAAGTACTATTCTCGGATTGAGAAGCACTATATGCGTTTCCCGGAAAGACCTATGGCGGAGTATTCTGGCAGTGACATGAAAAAATACCTCATTGAAAAAAATGTATGTGCCGGAACCATCGAAGAGCTTCGAAAGTTTTGGTTGTATTGTCTTGATCGTGGGATCTGCTTTGGCTCAGACCCCTTTCCGGAAAAGCACAAACGCAAACCGTCTGCTGATACCTTGATTAATAAGGCTGTACGCCCTGACGAGTTGTCTGAGGAAACACAAGACAAAGTGTATGAGCAGTGCATGAATACCTGCGATGCCGTAGCCTGCGCTACCGCGCTGATTCTCTGGGGCGGGCTTTCGTTGGATGAAGCCCTGAAGATGAAATGGAAACATATAGTCTTTGACAAGGACGACCACGATCTGGCAACGATTTTGCTTCTCAAATCGGATTATGCAGGTGCCACACACATTTTCAACCATCCGCTTTTTGTTCAAGGGACTCGTATCCTTCACAAGCGGTATTCCATGTTGTGTGCATTTCACGGAGGGGCACAGCTTGCCAACAAAGTGATTCTCTGTCACGGCTCAAGCGATGACAAAGCCCTTTCACGGAATGCACTGATCAAGTCGATCTCCACGCTTTTGCGCTCCTGCGGAGTTCTGAACAAAACTTTTGCAGAACTGAAGTCTCCGGGAAAGGCCGTGTCTATCCGACTTCTTACAAACACCTATCGCGCAAACCTGATCCGCAAATGCGGACTTGAGAAGGATATCTTCACCGTCAAATATCTGTGCGGCGAATCGATGCGCGGAAACACAAGTTGTGACAGTTATATCTCCTTCAGCGATGATGACGCAATCTTCCGCCAGTATTCTCTGATCAAAATCACGAAACCGACGGTTGACTATGACAACAGATATGAGGAAACGGTTCTCCCGGATGGAGCAACTCGTTACCAGATTTTTCCTCAGAACTCGAAGCATTGTGCTGGCGTTACCGCGCGCATGCTTCTGCCTCCAGGCGGGGAAATCCGGATTGAAGACTGCCTTCACGGTGTAGATGGCGATATAACCGTCCGCGCTGTCGGTCCAGACGGCAAGCCGAAGAGGAAGTCAAGGAAGAAAAAAGGCATCTCTATCGAGGCGGATTAATCCATCCCCGGGAGATTCCTCTCTCAAACTGAATTACTTCAACAAGCGGGAGCACAGATCGCTCCCGCTTTGATTTGTATCCGATGAAGAACATCCGTTTAACGTTTCCTTCTTTGACCCGCATCAGCCGTAGGCCTCGCCGAACTGTTCGCCCTGGACGTCGACGACGTACTCCTCCTCGACCGGCAGCGGTTCAAAATCGCTCTCAAAGGTCTCGGCCTCGTTTCCTGTGGCGATGATATAGGTCGGCACAGGTTCCGGCATGGCTTGCAGCTCCGCCGCGGGCGTCACTTCCGGCTCGACCGCCGCGGCCGCTTCGGGCGTCGGCGCCGCAGTCTGTGTCTCTGCCGACGTCACAGGCACGGGCTCCGCCGTCGGTTCGACCGGCCGGTCCCCGCCGAAAAAGTAGCGCAGAGCCACGATCACCAGCAAGACGATAAGCAAAAAGACCAATATCCCTGTTTTTTTCATCATATCCTCCTTTTCACAGACCCCAGTCACGGATCAGCCGCTCCCGCCGCTCTACCGTTTCACGCTTCGTGAACGGTTCCGCCAGGAGCGCTGTTCCGTGTTTTCGTTTATGCGCCAGGCAATAGCCCCAGCGGTAGACCCAGGCCGCGGGCAGCAGCCAGGGCCGCCCGTCCACGAAGGCATACCAGGGGATAAGCTGCATGTCCTCATAGGGCGGGAAAAGCTTCTTCCTGGTCAGATCCAGCGCCGTGAGCCAGTAGGGCCCTTTGGCCCGTTTGACTTCCTTGGCCGTGTGGGCCGCCGCGTTTTGTTCGTTTTCCAGACCGAACACCCCGTCCCGGAACATCTTTTCCGTGACGAAGGCCTCAAAGGCCGGGTCCAGCTGCCGCTCCGCCAGTGGGGATTCATAGCCGAACCAAGCCCGGCAGAGGGCAAAGCAGCTGGCCGCGAAGCCGCGCAGGCGCAGGGCTTCCAGCTCCGCCTTGACGCCCTCCCAGTCCAGCGTATCGTGGGCCCGGCAAAAGAAGACCAGATCCAGGAAAAAGCGAAAGCCCAAACCGCTGTTGGTGATGTGCTTGGCCATGTGGGTAAGCAGGAAGCAGAGCTGAAAGCCCGGCTCCCTGCCCCTCTCCCAGGCGTGGTCGAAATAGCCCCGGTAGTCGAAATCGTTGGCCAGGTACTCATAGAACATGTGGTCGTGCAGCTCAAACATCACGTCGCGCTCGGTGTAGGTCCAGACGGCGTGATTGTCGATGAAGCGGGCATAGCCCAGCGCTTTCATAATGGCGTCTGTCCCTTCCCGATCCTCCGTATGGATCAGCACGTCCAGATCGCCCATCGTGCGCAGCGCCGGGACGGGCCAGCAGTCCTTGACCGCCCAGCCCTTGAAGGGCAGCAGGGCGATCCCCTGCTCCGCCGCCTTTTCCGCAAAGGCCACCATGCAGGCAGCTCGGTTGGCGGCGTGATACACCTCGCTGTAAAAGCCAGGATGGAAGCGCTCCAGGGTCTCGCTCGAGGCGCCCCGATCCCGCAGGACCACGTAGCACAGGCCGATCAGAGACTGGCCCTTTGCAATCTCATACAGAGCCTCCCAGTCGAGTCCATCCGGGAGCTCCGCCTCCCCGCCGCCGGAAAAGTCCCGCATCAGGGCGAGAAAGGTCATCTCCTCCGCTCTCATGCGTCCTCCTCCAAAAGATACCCGCTCTCCCGCAGCTTTGCGACATAACGCAGAAGCCCGGGCAGGAGGGCTTGCACAGGGCGGCCCGTTTCCTTTTGGGCGCGGTCAAGGGCGGCCTTGAGCGTGCCCTCCTCGCACAGGATCGTCCAGTACTGCGTCCCCGCCTCATTCAGTTGTGTGATATCCGGGCAGCGGCCGCGCGCCTCACCAGTCGCGACAAGCAGATGCTCCCCGCAGACTTCGAGCAGCACCACACCCGGTCTCGCTTTATATCGTTTCATACTCTGTCACTGTCTCATACAGCAGCCGCGCCGAAGCCTCGTCCCCCCGATTCCGGAGCTTCCAGACCGGCAGGCGCAGCATCGCTTCTGCCATGCGTCCGACCTCCCGTGCCTCTTCCTCCATCTCCGGGACATACAGAAACTCCCGGAAGAGCGGGAACACCGCCTCCCGCGCTGTGAGCCGCGACACGGTATTCTCTTGTGCCTGTTCCAACAGAACGATCCCCGCGAGCGCGCCGCCCGGGCCTCCAGGGAAGCGTTCCTTTCCCGGCCAGGGCGAAGGATGGACATATACCCTCTCCCCTCTCCGCTCCAGGATCGGCTTGTCCCCGCAAATGAGGGATACTTTCTCCCTGTACAGCGTTTTGAGCCATTTGTACTGCGTGGTTTTTCCGGTACCGCTTGGCGCGGTGATGAGCCAGGCCCGGCCGCCGAGCTTCACGGCCACGCCGTGATACACGACTCGCCCATGGCGCAGCAGACAGCGCGAGGCGGCGGCCACCAGCAGGGAATACTCCTGAAAGGCCCCCGGCGCATCGGAGAGAGGCCCGCCGTCCCGGGCAAAATCCTCGGCGGTGACATATAGATCCACGTCCGCGTCCGCGTCCGGAAGCGTATACGGCTCGAAATACGCGGCCGTTTCGGCATGCTCCAACCGGAGCCGGAGAGGCAGCCCGGCCAGTTTGATTTCAATTTTCATTTTCATTTGGGAAAAGAGGCCACAGGACACCCCGTGGCCTCTCTTGTTGTGTGTTGTTTCGGCCTCAGCCGTGGCTCTCGCCCTGGGACACCGTTATATCGGAGCCGGCGCCGGTCTGCAGAAAATCCGGGATACTATCGTTGTCTACATCCGGGAAGTTCCTAACATAATAACCCAGCTCATCCTCGATCACGTCGTCTGTGCGCATATTTTCATACACCCATTCAAAATCATAGCCTTCGGCATTAAAGATATCCCAGGGGATGAGATAATAACCATCCATGTTTTTATCCTCCTTTTCTCACGTTTCCGAGTAGGTGATACCCGGGCTCTGGAACTGACCGACAACGGTGCGGTTGCCCATCTCAACGGTACGGGTGAGCAAGCCGCTGACCTTCACGCCGTCGGGGGTCACGAAGTAAGGCTGATAGGTGAAGCTGTCGCCGCTGGGCAGCTCAGGCGGCTGCCACACAGGCAGGAACCCCGCGCTGACGCCGAAGGCGGAGTTGGGCGTGATCTTGGTTTTGACGCCGGTAAACTCGTTGCTGATGGTGTAGGAGGCCGCCAGCGCGATCCGGTTGCCGGTCGTGATATCCACAGCGTCAAGGCCGATGTCGTTGTAGTTCAGATCGTCGATGGCGCTCAGCAGATACAGGCGCACGATGCTGTTGTTGTTATGGGTGTCATAGATGACCACCATATAGGGCTTGAGGAAGGCCACGGGGACCTCCTTGAGGTAGTAGGTTGCACCCACTGCCGGGGTCATGGCGTTGCCGGGGCCGCCCTCGCCGCTGGAAAGCTGGGTGGCGGTAAAGGCCTTGCTCTTGAGCCACTTGCCCGCGCCGCCGGTATAGGCCGTGCCGCCGGCCGCCACGCCGCCGTTCACCGCGGCGCCGGAGCCGTCAAGGGCGGGGCCGCCGGTATAGGTGCTTCCCTTTTTCTGGTAGTTGGCGTAGTAGCCGCCGTAGAGGTGATCGCTCTTCACCAGAGATGTCAGATCAAAGGTGCCACTCTCCGGCATGGGGACGATATCCACGGTGTTGTCGCTGGAGTGGTAGACGTAGAAGACGTTCAGGGTGTTGGTGACGGTGAAGCCCTTTTGGGCGGTACCAGTAATCGTGGGCTTGTAATACGTGACCGCATCCTCGCTGACCGTGTAGACTTTGGTAGCGTCCTCGATCTTGAAGCCGCCGCTCCAGTTGTTGTTCGCGTTCAGCGTTACACTGCGTCCGGTATCCACCCGGTTGGCCAGGAGGTGGATCGTAACACTATCGGGGCGTAAGTGGTCACGGTCATCGGAATCATTCCATACCTTTGTGACAACGATTCTCGTGGGATCCTCCGTCGGAGGAGAGGGAACGCCGTTGACAAAGGCCATGTTCCGGATCACCTTGGTCACGTCACCCTCGGCCACCGTGTAATAATAGTCGATGGTAACCGTGCCGTTCGGTTCAATTCGCTTAATTGTAAAGGTTTTTGTCGATTCGTCAAAGGTCACATTCCCGTCAGCGGGCACCTCAAAGCGGATCGTGCCCTGGCCGGGTTCCTCCATTCCGGACTGCGGCGTCACCACGCTGTCATTGACGACAACGTTCATCATGACCTGCTCCGCAACGGAGGTGATCGTCAACTGATAGTGGATCTCCTCACCGGCCGCATAACCTTCGGTCTTCTTATCAACCGTGATCTTGTTCACAGTGTAAGGAGCAAAGAGCTTGAACTCCGCGACCGGAATGTTGGAGGAATCCGCCGTGACTTCAACCGTCTTCGTCTCGGTATCGCCCTCCCAGAGGATATAGCCATCCGGGATCGCGCCCCAGATCTTCTTTTCACCGTTGTCCACGACAACGCTGGAATCCGTCTCGTTCACATCGCAATATACCGTATAATCCGCCGAAGAGACGTTGTCCAGGCTCAGACCGTTTCTCGTCAGCGTAGTTCCGACAAGCGCATTGGTCTTATACGCATCGCCAACGACCTGGCCGGTAGCGTCCAGATACTGTCCGCTGGCGTTGACACGGTAATACTTGATCTGCATGGCGCTGGTGCCGCGGGTGAGAACCGGATCGCCGATGTTTTCCTTGGGAATCGAGGTAACCTTCTTATTAATCGAGCTGACATAATCCAGACGGACGTTGTCGTTCGTTTCGCAGGCCTTGGTGTTGACGGAATCGGAATCAGCCACCTTGACGTAGATCTCATAGGTTTTCTTCGTGCTGTCGATGGTGCCGACGTCCACCGTGACGACTTTTCCGTCCACCGTGACGCCTTCGGTGTTCGCAAGGCCAAGGGCCGCCAGCTCCTCAGCGCTCAGCGCGTCAAAATACTGGGAAATCGTATCGGTAAAGACTGCTTCCGTACCGGCCGCCGCAATGTCTTTCGCAATCGCATTCAACACGGTATCCAATTCATCCGCGCTGTTGATGCAGATGCTCTTGCTTGCATCGGAGGCAATCGGCAGCAGATACTTGTTCTGAATATCCTTTGTTACCTCAATGCCGATCGCATAAGCGGTCGCCTTGTCTTCATTCTTAATGGTATTGGCCATATTCGCATAATCCGGACCATTGGGCGCTCCGTCCGAAATGAAGATGATAAATGCCTTGCGGTCGCTTTTATCATAAGTACCCGTGCGTCCATTCGACAGGATATCATGAGCCGCAGTAAGGCCCGCAAGATAGTTTGTATATGGCTCATCTGCGGTAAATGCTTTTAAGTATGTCTCCAGATCGGCACGTCCCGATTTGGGACGAAGCCAGACCTCCGGGCCGCGGTTACCGAAGAAGGAGGCAAACGCAACACGGTTATTGTCCGTCTCATCCCCAAGGAGAATATCCAGCGCATGCCAGGAAGCGATCTTGGCCTGGGATTCACGCTCCACATAGTTCCAGGCAAAACGTCTCGTCATGGAACCGGACTGGTCGAGAATGATCACCACGTCGGAGCCCTTCTTAACCGGGGTTCCCTCCACGGTCAGTATGATCTTGGCAATTCCGCTGTCCTTATCCACCCATTGCGCCGTCTTGGTTGCGGAAACGCTGCCCTGCGGCTTGCCATCTACCACGGGATATCCGGAATCTCTGTCGTATGGCGCGGGGATTTCCGTTTTATTGGTATATCCCCTATAGTTTGCGGCAATCAGCGGGTCATACAGAAGATCGTCTTTTGCCTTGTTAAGCGCATCCGTGTAGATGATGACGGCCGTGTTCGCTTTGGCTTGCCGTCCATAAGCATGATTGTACTGGATGTGCCAGTAGCTGAAATAACTGGTCGGCTGTCCCTTGATATGAACATTGGTCGGCCACTCATCCGGATTATTGATTATGTATGAGAAGTTCGGGGATTCGCTTCTTCCCGTCGTACCGCTTACATTCCCATTTTTTTGGAAGAACTTATATTTGATGTAGTATTCGCCGGTCACTTCAACACCGTTGACCGTCATAACGCCTTCAAACAGCTTCTCCGTGTCGTACTTCGCATAGGCGTTGTTCGGATCAAACTTCACGTATTTGAAATAGGGGACATACTGGAGTTCGAAGGACTGGCCGGACGTCGCATTGATCCAATCGCCGTCAGCAACTTTACGATATTGGAAAACAAAGCTTCCGCTGGCTTCATCATAATGATAGCGCTGTCCGAAAGTTTGTGTACCGCCGATCAGTAAACGGTACAGCCAGAGCGCATTGTCACGATATTTACCCGTATTCTTCTCGCCCTGAACAACGGCATATTCCTCCATATCCCCGGATACCTCCGCATAGGTGCAGAGGTTTTCACTGGTGATGTTCTGATCAAACGGGAACTTTGAAAAGTCGAACTCCATGCTCCCGGCAGGCATCTCCGCATCGTGGCCGTCATACATGGCGTTGGAAATCTCATTGGTCACTTTTACGGTGACCTTGTACTCCGGGATCTCAAGCTCCTCACCCGTAACATAAGGGGAAAAGTCCTTGGCGCTGAAGGTGATGGTACCGGCCTCACGGTCGATGCTCGCGCTCTGGACTGCCGTCGCCGTCTCGTCTGCGATGTGATAGAGCTTGGCGTTCGCGCCAAGCGTCTTGAAGGCCTCCGACGTCAGGGTGACGTTCACAGGGTTCTCAAGGGTAAGGGCCGTGCCTTCCGCATCCGTGAAGGAGATGTCCACCGCCTTGAAGTTCACAAGGGCATGGGTGGTGTTCAGCGCCGTCTGGATGGCGCCCTTGGCGTTGGCAGCCTGGTCATCCGTCAGCGCGGACACGACCAGCTTGGCGCCCTCGGGCGCGCCCGTCACCGAGACCGAAATACCGGAGGCCTCGCCGGTCAGGGGGGCGGCGTCGTTGTCGACGGGAGCGGGCTCCTCGGAGACGAGCTCCTCCACGATGGGAGCGGGCTCTTCCGAGACGAGTTCCTCCACGACGGGAGCGGGCTCTTCGGAGGTGAGCTCCTCAAGCTCCGCCTCGGCGAAGGCGGGCACCGGTCCCAGCGACAGGCACATCACCAGCGCCAGGAGCAGGCATATGGTTTTCTTGACTTGCTTCATAGATTCCCTTTCCTTTCACACGATACTTGCTGATTTTCTGCTGCTATATGAAAACGCAGCCGCTACAGTCAGGCTTTCCCTGTGTACAGCACGCGTGGTTTACTTTTTCTTTTCGTACGAGATCACGCGTTTGCCGCGCCAGAACTCTGTTTTCTGGCCGCGCAGGCGCTTTCTCTCACAGCTCAGGCAGACCATGCGCCCTTCCGGCACATAGTCGCCGCACACCACACAGCGTTCTTCACTGTAATAGATTTTTACCGCTTCCATTGCCGTCTTCTTTTTATCCCACCGCCACCTGCGGCGCCTCGCCCCTGTTTGCCAGATGCTGTCCCGGGCAGGCTTTGCATTCCTTTCCTTTGTATACTTTTTGCTTTCAGGATGGTAAATGGAAATCATGCGATACGCGCCTATGCCGGCGCCGTTTTGTCAGCCAGAACTTTCTTGCTGTCCGTGTATGTGGCGTAGTACCAGTCCAGGAAACTCCCGTGCAGCTCTTCCTCGGCCCGCTCCCGCGCCTTAACCGCCAGGGCGAAATCCTGATACGTACCCAGGTAGTACAATTTGCCCTTGAAGTTGATCTTCGCCACCCAGCCCCGCTTTGTCAGCACAACGCCGGTGTGGCCGCTGGTGTTGTCCCGGCGGAGCTTTTTGTTCTCCAGCATCTCCACGCAGGTCCCCTCGATGTAGGTCAGCGGCAGCGGGACCGATGGGTGCTGTTCACAGCCGCAGCTCATGATATGGGAACACTCCAATTCCGCATAGCTGTATTCCGCCGTCCGCCCGCAGTCGCAGCGGCATTCCCAAACCACGCTGGCATGCCGCCGTTTCCCGGTGGGACGGACCGCCGTCAAGGAGCCGTATCGCTTGCCGCTGATGTCCTTGGCGCGCTCCTGCAGAACCTTTTGTTTGACACAGCCGCAACTCTTCGTATTTCCTGTCGTCAGGGCGTTGGCCCGGACCGTGATCTCGTTGCCGCAGTCACAGACACAGCGCCACAGATAGCTCCGGTTGGATTTCTGGTCCAATCGCTCCAGCGCCGTCAGCTTTCCAAAGCGCTGGCCCGTCAGATCCTTGATCCGCTTTTCGCTTCGCAGGCATCCACAGCTCTTCACCTTTTCCCCCGTGATCTGGTAGGCCTCCAGCAGGATCTCCTTCCCGCAGTCGCAGCGGCAGCGCCAGAGCGTCGAGCCGTTGCGCTTCTCCTCCGTGGGCTCGATCGCCACCAGCCGTCCCGACCGGCAGCCTGTGATATCTTTCTTTGCCCGGCTTTCCATGTTGCCCCCGCTCGCCCCCCTTCAAGACGGAATGCAGATTCCGTATACAAAACGATACATAATAAGGGCTTGTTTCCAAGGTATATCCCCTTCTCGGAGAGTATAACATCATTCTATTTAAGATTCAAGTCCTTTCGATATATATTTTTTTAAGGCAGTGAGGATTGTTTCCTCTCTGCCCCTTTGTCATGGCACGACAATAAGCGCCTCACGATTTTTTCGATCGCGGGACGCTTCTTTTTATATCAAAAACCGGAAGAGAGCGAGAGGAACAGCGAAATGGCTGTCGCCCAAGACCAAAGTTTGTATACGGAATCTGCATTCCGTTCTCGTCGCCTCTGGGCGGCGATTTTTTATTCGTTTAAGCGAAGGCTCCGCCGCTACACACGCTCAAAATGTGCGCTGACCGTCTCCTTCAGGTAGCGCTGCGTCGTCGCGATCAGGCTGTGCCCCATGTCCAGGCGCAGGCTCTCAATGTCATGCTCCGCTTTATAGCGCTCCACCGCAAACAGATGCCGCAGATTGTGGGGAAACACCTTGCTCAAGGCCACCCCCGCCCTCTGCGCCAGCTCCTTCATGCTGCGCCAGATATACGCGCGGCTCAGCGCCCCACCCCGGCGGTTGCGGAAAATGACGCCGCTCTCAATGTCCTTTCGCTTGCAGTAGCGAAGAAGCATGTCCTGCGTCTCCGGATCCAGGAACACGGTGCGCACCTTGCCCTTGTTGTCCACCTCCACACGGCCGCTGCGCACCGCCTCGACCGTGAAAAATCTCAGCTCGCTCACGCGGATCCCCGTACCGAAGAAGCATTTTAGCATCGTCCGCAGGCGCTCATCCGCCGCGCCAAGCAGCCGGATATACTCCCCTTTTTCCAGGCTGCGCGCGTCCTCCCGGTACGGAGCCTCCTGGCTGCGATAGAAGCCCAGCGTGCAATCGCTCCGGCCCAGCCAGCGGAACAATCCGTTGAGCGCCGAGATCGCGCCGTTTACCGTACCGATGCTGCGGCTCTGTTTCAGCGCCTCCAGCCAGCTGCGGACAAGCCCGGGGCTCAGGCTCCGATCCCCGAGATACAGAATAAAGCTTTGGATGTGTCGGCTGTACTTCTCCACCGTCGCGGGCGATTTTCCGCACCCCCGCAGGTGACCCCTGTAGACATCCAGTGTGCTCAGGTCCAGACGACTGATTTGTTCGGCCAGGTGCGCCGGGACATTGTGAACTTTTCACTTGAGTTCCACTAAAGGGCATATTTCCTGCCTTGACTTTCCGGGATTGTTGCAAATACGCGGTTCTTGGCCTTGTTTTTATTTGC
>CADAUZ010000048.1 GCA_902791215.1 Oscillospiraceae bacterium
GTTGATGAGGATGCAGGGGATACCGGCGTCGACGATCTTGTCGATCGCAGCGTCAGCGGAGGAGGTCTGGACCAGGTTCAGGATGATGGCATCCATACCCTGAGTGATGAAGTTGTCGATCTGGTTGTTCTGCTCAGCCATGTCGTTCTTTCCGTCGACAATGGTCACGTCGTACTTGACGTCATCGGTCTCGAGGCTCTTGAAATAGTCGAGCATCTCGTTGCGGTAGAGGGTCATGAAGTTGTCGTCGAACTGGTAGATCGCGATACCGACCTTGTAGGTGCCGGCAGCAGCAGGCTCGGCAGCGGCGGGCGCCTCAGCGGCAGCCTCGACAGGAGCAGCTTCCTCGGCAGGGGCGGCATCGGAGGTGACCTTCACGTAGTCGACCCAGTAGTAGTTGTTGATGGCTTCGCCTTTGAGAGCGGCGACGGTCACGTCAACAGCGGCGTGGGACTGACCCACGGCGTCATTCAGGACAGTGCCGGTCATGGTGCCCTCGTTGACCATCTCAACGCACTCGTCAAGGGCGTCAACGCCGACGAGGTAGATGTCCTTGCCGACAGTGCGGCCAGCCGCGGTGATGGCGGTGGCGGCACCCAGTGCCATGGCGTCGTTGTTGCAGAAGACCACTTCAACGGCATCGCCGAACTTGGCAAGATCGTTGGCGCAGATCTCCTGGCCCTTCGCCTGGGCCCAGTTGCCGATCTGGTCGTCGAGGCACTCGACTTCGATACCGGCATCCTGGAGAGCCTTGATGGAGAACTCGGTGCGGTACTGCGCGTCGATGTTCTCGGGATCGCCCTCGATCATGATGTAGCTGACCTTGCCGTCGCCGTTGACATCGCCGTGGTTCGGGAGCTCTGCAATGATCTCGCCCTGGTAGGTACCGGACTGACGGGCGTCAGCGCCGACATAGCAGACGGTGGCGTTGTTCAGAATGCCCTCGTAGGACTCGTCGCCCTTGTCGCCGAGGGGCTCGCGGTTGATGAGGATGCAGGGGATGCCGGCATCAACGATCTTGGCGATCGCGGCATCGGCAGAGGAGGTCTGCACGAGGTTCAGAATGATAGCATCCATACCCTGGGTGATGAAGTTATCGATCTGATTGTTCTGCTCGGCCATGTCGTTCTTGCCGTCGACGATGGTCACATCGTACTTGACCTCATCG
Organism: Oscillospiraceae bacterium; assembly: GCA_902791215.1. Classification (GTDB taxonomy): domain Bacteria; phylum Bacillota; class Clostridia; order Oscillospirales; family Oscillospiraceae; genus Limivicinus. Next base: position 1,169 of record CADAUZ010000048.1, read on the forward strand.
CTGTTGAGGCTCTTGAAGTAGTCGAGCAGCTCGTTGCGGTAGAGGGTCATAAAGTTGTCGTCGAACTGGTAAATTGCGACGCCGACTTTATAGGTTTTGGCTTCCGCGGCAGCGGGAGCCTCAGTCGCTGCGGGGGCTTCGGTGGCGGCGGGAGCCTCTGTTGCGGCAGGGGCCTCAGTCGCTGCGGGAGCGGACGCAGGAGCGGTGCTCTGACCACAGGCCGCAAGGCCGAAAATCATGGTCAGCGCAAGAAAAAGCGCCAGTATCTTTTTCATTTCGGATTCCTCTTTCCAGTTGAAAATTTTGAAGTTTCCAAACTCCTATATGCAATTTTACTAATGCCGCCGCCCACTGTCAAGTCATTTTTAGGGCTCTCCGATTGGCTTCGTGCATTGTGTCAGATTTGGTCTTTCATTTTTGTGCAAAGCGCCATGACTGCAAAAACGCGTTTTGAAATTTCATTTTAAAAAGGAAAAATACCTGTCGGGTACGCAGGTACCTGACAGGTATATTCTGGTTAAAAGCTTTACTTTGCTGCCTTTGCCATCTCGCACAGGGCGGTAAAGGCGGCGGCGTCATGGATCGCCATCTCGGAGAGCATCTTGCGGTTCATGTCGACACCGGCCAGCTTCAGGCCGTGCATGAAGGTGGAGTAGTTCATGCCGTTTGCCTTGCAGCCCGCGCTGATACGGGTGATCCAGAGCTGACGGAAGTCTCTCTTCTTCTGCTTGCGGCCCACGTAAGCATAGCGGCCGGACTTCATCAGCTGCTCATTGGCCATCTTATAGTGACGGGACTTGTTGCCCCAGTAGCCCTTTGCAAGACCCAGAACCTTATTTCTGTGCTTGCGGGTCATCATTGCGCCTTTAACTCTTGCCATAGTTCAATATCCTCCTATTTAACGTCAGCCCTTAATTATTTGTAAGGGATCATTTTCTTGATGGTGGCTTCGTTGGTCACGTCGGCGTAGGCCGCGTCGCGCAGACGGCGGCAGCGCTTGGTGGTCTTCTTGGTGAGGATATGGCTCTTGAAAGCGTGTGCGCGCTTGACCTTACCGGACTTGGTGAGATTGAATCTCTTCTTGGCACCGCTGTGGGTCTTCAGTTTAGGCATAGTAGTTTCTCCTTCCGTAATCAATACAGGGAAAATTCCCGCTGTATACTTGTTTATTCAGCCTCGGGCGCGGGCTCTGTCGTCTCGGGCGCCTTGGGCTGCTTGGGCTTTGCCGGCTTCTTGGCCGGGGCCTGGGGCTTGGGAGACAGGAACATGGACATGTTGCGGCCCTCAAGCTTCGGGGCCTTATCCATGTTTGCGATCTCCGCGCACAGATTGGCGAAGTCCTTGAGCAGGACGGCGCCGATCTCGGTGTGGGCCATCTCCCTGCCCCTAAAACGCACGCTGACCTTCACGCGGTCACCGTCGTTTAAGAACTTCTGGGCGTTTTTGAGCTTGGTGTTGAAGTCGTTGGTGTCGATGCCGGGAGACATGCGGATCTCCTTGATCTCGATCACGCGCTGATTCTTTTTGGCTTCCTTCTCCTTCTTGGCCTGCTCGAAGCGGAACTTGCCATAGTCCATGATCTTGCAGACGGGAGGATTGGAGCCCGGAGCGATCTTGACCAGATCAAGCTCATGCTCGGTGGCGACGCGCAGGGCCTCTTCGACCGACATGATCCCGAGCTGCTCGCCCTGATCGCCGATCAGGCGCACTTCTTTGTCAAGGATCTCTTCGTTGATTTGATGAACAGCGTTTGCGATTGTGAACACCTCCGAAAAATGAAAAGCTCGGATGCACGGCATCCGAGCGCAAAAACACAGTGAACCCCACAGCGGGGAGTGCTTTTATTGACCACAGCTGGCGCAGTTGCCGCCGGGTGAGGCAGGGTGGATGCCGTACCTTCTTTGTTTTAGCTTATGTAATATAGCAGGTTTATAGAACGTTGTCAAGAAAAATTTCGCAGTTTGTGACGCTGAAAGTGAAAGGCGGAGTGAAAGAGAGGCTTCACCCTCAAAACGTACGATGGCTGCGTCCAAAGTACATTTCCGGATATTTCCACTTTTCACTTTTTAGTAGTTTTCGTTCGGTGCGCCGGTCTGGTTCTCCTGCTCCATGGCGAGCTTTACGATGCGGCTGGTGCCGAGGCGGTCGGCGCCGAGGTTAATGAAGTCCTCCGCGTCCTGAAGGCTTGCGATGCCGCCGGCAGCCTTGACCATGAGGGTCTTCGGGGAGTGCTCACGCAGGAGGGCCACGTCCTCGCGGGTGGCGCCGCCCTTGGAAAAGCCCGTGGAGGTCTTGATGAAGTCGGCCCCGCAGTCGGAGACGATCCGGCACAGTCTGATCTTCTCCTCCTCGGTCAGCAGGCAGCACTCGATGATGACCTTGAGCACCTTGCCGCGGGTAGCCTCGCGCACGGCACGGATGTCGTTTGCCACATCGGCCCAGCAGCCGTCCTTGACCATGGAGAGATTGACGACCATGTCGATCTCGTCAGCGCCGTTTTTCACCGCGTCGGCAGCCTCGAAGGCCTTGGCGGCGGTGGTCATGTAGCCGTTGGGAAAGCCGATGACCGTGCAGATGGTGAGCCGATTGCCCACATAGCGCTTTGCCCCCGCCACGTGGCAGGGCGGAATGCAGACGCTGGCACAGTGGTACTTGATGCCCTGGTCGCACAGGGCGCGGATCTCCTCGCCGGTGCAGTCGACGCGCAGGAGGGTGTGGTCGCATTTTACGAGAATATCCCGGATATCCATAGAAGCAGTCTCCTTTTCATGTTTTGTCGCTTTGTATTATATCGCGCCTGCCGGACATATTCAAGCGCAAGTGCCGAATAGGATGGAGCATATCAACGAAAAGGACGGCATGCGCATGGAACTGAATCAGGAAAACAATCAGGTGCGGCTTTGCGGGACGATGGCGGGCGCGCCGCGCTGGTCCCACAGGGCGGGCGGGCAGGACTTCTGGACCTTCCCGCTGGAGGTGGAGCGCCTGTCCGGGAGCTGCGACACGCTCAATATCGTGCTCAGGCCCGCTCTGCTTGCGGCGGTGGAGGCGGACGAGCGGCCCCGGCTGCTGCTCTCCGGCGAGCTGCGGAGCTTCAACAACCGCCGGGGCGAGGGGGCAAAGCTTGTGCTGACGGTGCTGGCGCGGGAGCTTTCGCTTACGGCCGAGCCGGACGACAACTTTGTCAGCCTCACGGGAACGCTGTGCAAGGCCCCCAATGCCCGCGTGACGCCTCTGGGCCGCGACATCTGCGATCTGCTGGTGGCGGTCAACCGGCGGGGCGGGCGCTCGGACTATCTGCCCTGCATCTGCTGGGGCAGCCGGGCCCGGGAGGCGGCGGGCTGGACCGTGGGGACGGCGGTACATCTCGAGGGACGCTTTCAGAGCCGGGGTTACCTCAAGTCCGGCGAGGACGGTTTCATCCACCGCACCGCCTACGAGGTGTCGGCCGCAAGGATCGAGGCCCTGTGACCGGTCGACCCGTTTGGTGCAAATTCGTTGCATGTCAGCGCTATACTGGTTTCACCCGTACCACGAAGGAGGTGCCGACCATGCTCAAGAAGGCTGTCCTGCTGCTTGCGGCGCTGCTGCTGACCGTTGGCGCGCATCTGCGGCCAAGCTGCGACTATACCCTTGACGGGGTGCGTATTGCCTCCGGTCTCTCGCCGGGGGCAGCGCGGCGGGCGGAGCTTGCCGTCCGGGACGCAGCGGAAGAGATCCTGCGGGAAAACGCGCCGCTGCCGGTGTTTCAGAAGCGCACCCGCCTGCGCTTTGCAAGGCCATCGGAGGATGCGCGGACGCTCACCGATGCACTGCTGCGGGCAACGGAGGGTATCGTTTCGCGCGACGAGGTGTGTGTGGACGGGATACGGCTCGGCTGGGTAGCGGACGGCGAGGCCCTGCGCGAGGCGCTGCGGGGCTATATCACAAGCACGCTCCCCGCCTGGGCAAGCGGCGGGGTTCTGAGCCGGGAGCCCGGCATCCGGCGGCTCTACACCCGGGACGGGTATCTCACCGCCCAGGGGGACATGGTGCTGCTCGTCACCGGCGCCGCCCCGGTGTTCTATTTTGATCAGGCAGGAAGATACGCAAGAGCATAAAAGCATGTCATCCCGAGCGTCGGCAAAGGATTTCCCTGGTACATACCGGGGATAAGATCCTTCGCTTCGCTCAGGATGACACATTTTTTCTATTTAAAATTGTCACGGATTGTCGAAGGTGCTGATGGGACGGCGTTTGTGCTCACTGCGGCTGTGGTAGCGGTCAATGACGGCTTTGTCCGCCTCTTCCGCTTCCCCGCGCAGGAGCCAGCCGTCGATGGCGCGGTAGGTCACGCCCATCTCCTTCTCGTCCGTCTGGCCCTCGTAGAGCCCCGCGGAGGGCGCCTTCTCCACGATGGAGGCGGGCGCGTTCAGGTAGCGCAGGAACTCGAAGACCTCACTTGCACATAGATCGGCAATGGGATTAAAGTCGCTCGCCCCGTCGCCCCACTTGGTGAAGTAGCCCATATAGATCTCACTGCGGTTGCCGGTGCCTGCAACAAGGCGGTTTTCCGACTGACCGATGGTATAGAGCGTTGTCATGCGCAGGCGTGGGGCGATGTTTGCCACGGCCATGTCGCTCAGGGCAGAAACGCCCTCCAGAGCCTTCAGCTCCGCCTCCCGCACAGCGGTGAGGTCGACGACGCGCGTCTCGATGCCGAACTGCGCGGCAAGGGCATTGCCGTCGTCCTTGTCCTGGCCGTAATTCTGACTGGAGGCGCAGGGCATGATGATGCCGACGGTATTGTCGCAGGCCGCTTTGCAGAGGATACCCACGAGGGCGCTGTCCTTGCCGCCGGAGTTACCGAAGATGATGCCGTCGGCATGGGCCTCGTTGAGCTTTGCGCGGATGTAGGCCACGCGCTTTTCAAATTCTGCCTGATAGTTTCTCATGCTCGTTTCTCTCCCTCAGCCGATGGTAAAAGGCTCCCCCTCCGGAGGCACCAGCGTCGTAACAATGGGATCGTCCTGTGTGACGTTCGGGACGGTGGGCACACTCGGCTCGGAGGGCACATTCGGCACGGTATTCGGCACCCAGGAGTTGTTATCTGCCGGTGTCTGTTCGCTCGTATCCGGGGTCTGCTGGGCATAGGGATCGCCGACGATTCCATAATTCTGATAGGGATCAAAGGGCAGCTGGTAGCCCTGTGTGTAATCCGGCAGATACTGAGGCTGATACTCCGCTTGGTATTCAGGCTGGTACTGAGGCTGGTATTCCGGCTGGGTCTGGGTTTCGGGCTGATACTGGGGCTGGGCCTGCACGACGGGGGCCTGTGTGACCGCCGGTGCCGGGGTAGCAGCGGGGACATAGTTGGAATCGTACTTCGGGTCGTTCCAGGTGAAGTTGTAGGCCGTGTACTCGTAGTTTCCAAACTGCTCGCGCAGCTTCTCATAGCGGGGATGATAGGTGTCCACCCATGTGTCGATATAGTTTGCCAGGTCGATATAGCGCCAGCGTCCGCCCACCGGGTCTTCGTACACCGAAAGGTCGATCTCGCATTTGGGCGCGCGGCGCTGCATCTCCTGCACCTGCTCAGCGGGGACAGGGTTGTAGGCGCCGATCCAAAGGCGCTCGAGCCCGGTCAGATTGTACAGGGGCGTAATGTCCTTGAGCTGGATGCGCTCCGACCCGTCATAGGGCTGATCATAGCCGATGCCCGCCACGTTCAAATGGCGCAGATTCGTAAGGCCGGACAGCGGGCGCAGGTCCGAGATATAGGTATTTGCAATCTCCAGATACTCAAGGTTCGTGCAGCTGGCAAGAGGCGAAGCGTCGGGGATATTGCACATGGACAGGATCGCGACCTCAAGCTTCGGCATCTGTGCCACAAAGCCGATGTTGCTCAGCGAGGTGTTGTGGCCCAGGTCCAGGTACTTGACATCGTGGCAGTAGTAGAGGCCCTGGACGTTGTCGTTGTTGAGCATGCCGCCGCGGGAGGCCATGGAGGCCAGGATGCGCTCGGCATCGGTGCGGGCGGTGTAGTTGTCGCCGAAGAAGACGCGGAAGACCACCTTGGCGTTGGGGTGATTGAGGTTGATCTCCTCCAGGCGCTTGGGCTGCAGACCGCAGGAGTCCATGTCCACGTAGGTCAGCTGGGGCATGTAGCCCATGATCTCGTCAACGAGTCGGCCGTCGTCCGGCACGGACACGCGGAAGAGATTGATGGTGGTATCGGACAGGTTGCAGTCCACGCCGTAGAGCTTGAAGGCATACTTGAACACCGTCTCGGGCAGGATCTGGCGCAGGCGGGCGATGTCGCTCCAGGTAAATCCGTTGCCCTCCGCACCGAGGTTTATGCTCTTGAGCCCCGGCAGCATGGCCAATTTGTAGGCTGCGGCCTCCGCCTCGGCGGCCGTGGCACTGCTGAGATCGACGCTCTCGGTGTCGGTGTCGAGCACGGTGCCGTTGGGCAGGGTGACGCTGTAGCGGGTTTGCACCTGGGGATGGGCGGCGGCCCAGCGGGCGACTTCCTCCTCATTGGCACTGCCGGTCAGATCGGCGCTCTGCAGGTAGGGCAGCGTGTCGAGCAGCGCAGTCTCGCCGGAGGCGAGGGGCATGCGCAGGGTCTGGGAGGCATACGCCACCTCGCCCGCGGAAAAGCGCACCGGTGAGGGCGTGGGTTCCGGCGTGGGTGCCGCAGGGGCCGCGGGCTGCGAGGCGCTGCCGGTCTTTCCGCAGGCGGCAAGGCACAGGCAGCACAGGAGCAGCAGCGCAAGACACAGACCGCGAAGATAAAACTGCTTCTTCATAAAAGTCTCCTTTATGAGACGCCGTTGTCTTCCTTATATAATGGATCATTCCATTTAAAGGAATAGGCGTCGTCCTCGTAGTAATCAAACTGCACGCGCAGCAGATAGTAGCGCTCCACCAGATTTCCCTCGCTGTCCCAGCGCCAGTGGCCGCCGGTGGGATCGTCATAGACTCCAGTGTCGAATTCACAGTTGGGCACGCGCTTTTGAAACTCCTCGCACTGCTCCCAGGGCACGCGGTTCATGCTGCCGAGGTACAGACGCTCAAGCTGCGTCATGCCGTACAGGGGCGTGATGTCCTCCAGCTCGGGGATGCCCGCGATGTTCAGATGCTTGAGCTTGCTCAGGCCCGACAGCGGGCGCAGATCGGTGCAGTTGGTGGAGAACATCTCCAGATACTCGAGCTCCCCGCAGCCAGCCAGAGGGCTTGCGTCCTCCCAGTCGCACATGCCGAGGATCGCGACCTCCAGCTTCGGCATCTGGGAGACGAAGGAGATATCCGTCAGCTGCTTGTTGTGGCCCAGGTCGAGAAATACCACGTCATGGCAGCAGGACAGAGCCTCCACATCCGTGGGATAGAGCATGCCGCCCGCCGTGACCTTGGAGGCGAGGATGCGTTGCACATCGGTGCGCACGCTGTAATTCTCGCCGAACCAGACACGCCAGACGAATTTCACATCGGGAAACTCCGCTCGCAGCCTCTCCATCTCCTGATTGCTCACGCCGCAGCTGTCCATGTCCACGTAGTTCAGCGCCGACATCAGCGGCAGCACCTGGCGCAGGGCGTCGCCGTTATCCGTGACTGGCACATGGCTCAGGTTCAGGGACATGTCGGACAGGTCGCACTCCCTGCCGTAGAGCGTGAAGCCGTATTTGAAGGCCACACCCGGCAGCAGCGCGCGAAGCCGCCCGAGGCTTTCCCAGCTGTGTACGCCGCCCTCGCTGCCGAGGCGCACGTTTTTAAGCTCCGGCAGCAGGGCAAGCTTTGCCGCCGCAGCCTCGCAGGCCTCCGCAGACAAGCCGCTCATGTCGTAGCTGCGTGTGCCGGAATCGAGCACCGTGCCGTCGGGGAGTGTCACGGTATAGTAGCACTCCACCTCGGGGTGGGTCCTGACCCAGTTTACGATCTCGTTTTCATCGGCGCTGCCGCTGAAATCCGCAAAGCGAAGGCCCGGCAGGGAGGCAAGCTTCTCCGTCTCCCCCGCCGAGAGCGGCATGCGCAGCTCCGTTGTGTCCGCACCGACGCTGCCCGCCGCAAAGACGACCTGCGGCACTTCCGCCCGTGCGGGCTCAGATGCAGGCGCGGCGACGCTTTCCTTTTTGCCGCAGCCGGTCAGCAGCAGCACACACGCCAGCGCGCAGAGGATTTTTCTTGTCATAGGATTTTTTGTCACCATACTTCGTAGTATTCGTCATAGAGCCCCACGAAATCCGTCACCCCGGGGTCTTCCTCCACCTCGCGCGGGCAGCTGTAGTCATACAGCGGGTCCGTCCAGTAGAAGGGATAGGGCTCCTCAGAGTAGCCGAACTGCTGGCGCAGAAGCTCATAGCGCGGGTCGTACATCTGGTAGCCGTCCGCATCGGCGTGGTCTGCAAAGCGCCAGTACTCCTCAGTGGGGTCGGGCGTGGTGTCGTTGACGACGCAGTTGGGGTGAAGCTCGCGGAAATGGGCGATCTGCTCCGGCGGGACGGGGTCGTGCTGGCCGATCCAGAGGCGCTCCAGATCCAGACCGTAGAGCGGTGAGATATCTGTCACGGCAAAGTTGTAGCATATGTTCAAATGCCGGAGATTGTGGAGATTGGCAAAGGGCGTCAGATCGTGCAGGCGCGAGGTCATGGCCTCCACGTACTCAAGCTTCGGGCAGTCGGCGATGGGGGAAAAATCCTCCACAAAGGTCATGCCCACGATCAGCACCTCGAGATCCGGCATATAGCGGCAGAACTCGATGGTGTCCAGATAGTTGTTGTGGCCCAGGTCCAGATACTTGACCTTGGTGCAGTACATGAGGTTTTTCACGTTGTTGTGCGCAAGCTCACCGCCCTGACCGGGCATGGAGGCAAGGATGCGCTCCACATCCGTGCGCACGGTGTAGCCCGAGCCAAAGTTGACACGCCAGATCACCTCCGTATCCGGAAGGCTGTCGCGCAGCTTTGCCATCGCGGCATTCGGCACACGGCAGCTGTCCATGTCCAGCAGGCGCAGGTTCGACATGCAGGCCGTGACCTTCGCCACCAGCGCGCCCTCATCCTCCATGGGGATGTACTTGAGGTCCATGACCTGGTCACTGAGATTGAAGGGGCGGTCGAAAATTGTGAAGGCGTAGTCGATGACCGCCTGGGGCGCCGCGTCATGCAGGAGCTTGAGGCTCTCCCAGCTCAGGGGTGTCTCGGTCTCGCTGCCGATGTGGATTTTTGAAAGGGCAGGCAGACGGCGCAGGTTCTCCGCAGTCGCGGCGGCGTCCGCGTCCTTGAGCCCCCGCAGCTCCACCGTGGCTGCGCCGAGCTCGTAGGTCTGGCCCATAATGCGGATCTCCGGCATGGGTGTGGGCGTGGGTACCGGCGTCGGGGCGGGCGTTGCGGGCGCTTCGGTCGCCGCCGGTACGGGCACGGCTGTCGGCGCGGGTGCCTCCTGCTTCTTTGCGCAGGCGGCGAGCGGCAGGCAGAGCATCAGCACAAGCAGAAGGCTGAGCGCGCGCCGTTTCTGTTCCATCATAGTCCGTAGACCTCTTTTCCAAACATCCCCTTGTATTCCTCGGGGGCTTCTTTGTCGCAATAGGGATCGAGCCAGTAGAAGCTGTACTCCTGATAGTTGTAGCCCATCTGCTCGCGCAGCAGCTCGTAGCGCGGCACCCAGTAATACTTCGGAATCTCCGGGTCGTAGGCCGTGAAGCGCCAGGCGTCGCCGTGGGGGTCGTCGGTGGTGGTGTTGATGTTGCAGGTGGGCACCAGCTCCTTCATGTGCCGTGCCTGCTCCGCCGGTACCGGGGTGTCCCGCCCGATCCAGAGGCGTTCCAGCTCCGTAAGGCCGTAAAGCGGCGTGATGTCCTTGATCTTCGGGCAGCCGGCAATGTTGAGATGGTGCAGCCCCGCCGCGTTTTCAAGCGGGCCGAGATCGGCGATGCTGGTGGAGTTGAGCTCCAGGTACTCGAGATTGGGGCAGTCTCTCAGGGGGCTTATGTCCGTGATGGCCGTCATGGCGATGATGCAGACCTCAAGCTTCGGCATATTGGAGACGAAGGAAAGGTCGGCCAGATCGTCGTTATGACCCAGGTCGAGATACTTGACATCCGTGCAGTATTTGAGCACCGACGCGTCGTCGATCATGCCGCCCACCGTGGGCTTGGAGGCAAGGATGCGCTCCACATCCGTGCGCACACTGTAGTTGTCGCCGAACCAGACGCGCCAGACGATTTTGGTCTTGGGAAATTCTTCCCGCATTCTTTCCAGCGACTGGTAGGAGACGCCGGTATTGTCCATGTCCACATAGCTGCAGCGATTCATGCAGGAGAGCACCTTGAACAGCCGGTCGCCGTTGTCGCCGACCTTGACGCCGCGGTAATCCAGCTTCTCCGTATCAAGATCCACAGCCTTGCCGTAGAGTGTAAAGCTGTAATGGAACTGCACATCGGGGCAGTTCGACTTGAGCATGGCGATGTCTTCCCAGTTGATGACGCCGGTGCTTTCGCTGCCGAGCTCCACGCTTTCAAGGCGGTTCATGCACATCAGCACCGCCGTCAGCTTCTGCATGTCCTCACGCTTCGCATCGCGCAGATCGAGGCTCGTGGCGTCGCCGCTGTATACCTTGCCGTCGATGACGGCCGAGAAGTCAAACTCCGCATTGCGGCGGTCCAGGCGGATGTCCTGCATATCTTCCACGCGTAGTTTTTCACCTCCCACCTCGCCGAAGCGAAAGGCGTTGATGTTAGGCAGATACATCAGTGCGTCCCTAACTGCCTGAACATCGGCCGTGGTCATCCAGGTCAGGTCCAGCTCCTGCGCCGTGCTGTCGACCAGCTGGCCGTTCGGCAGCGGCACCGAGTAGAGCACCGTTACCTCTGGGTGTGCCTGAGACCAGGCGATGATCTCCTCATAGCAGGTACTGCCGCGGAAATCCGCGTTTTTCAGATTGGTGAAGTAGTTAAGCTGCTTTATGTCCCGTTTCCCGATCACAGCCCGGACACTGTCCTCCGTGGCCGAAATACGTTTTCCGCCCAGCTCCACCTTCACGCTACCGATCAGCGGCTTGATGATCCACGGGGCTTCGTGGTAGACACCGGACATGCCGAATACCAGCGCACAGCCGATGATCAGCAGGGCCAGGACCCGCTGCAGCACTTTCTTAAAGCTCATCTTCTCCCTCCGGAGTCAGAAAATCGGCACGCGTCAAAGCGCATGCGGACGCAAAATTGCACATTACAATCTAAAATTATATCATCCGTCCGGCGTATTTGCAAGACAAAGCGCTGGTAAAATCACGGGCGTTTCATAAATTTTAGTTTACATAATGATAGTTTATATGGTATTCTCAAGAAAAAAGGAAAACGGAGGATACCAAGATGCAGGAATATTTC
>CADAUZ010000049.1 GCA_902791215.1 Oscillospiraceae bacterium
GCCCTCGGCGGCCCGGCAGAGAGAATCCTGAATAACACATTGACCCCGGCGAATCCGTAACACTGTACGTTTTCGCCGGGGGCTTTCTGCTATATTTTTGGACTGTACCGCTCGGGCCGCAGGGGGCGTCGGCCCCTACACTGTCAATTGACTTTTTTCACAGCCCCTTTTTTATTGCGGGCTCACGATGTACTCGTTGACGTAGTTGACGCCCTTGATGGTCTTGCCGTAGAGGGCGAGGAATTCCTCGAAGCACAGGCCGTTATCCATGATGTACTTTGCGGCCTCCTTGCCCACATAGCGGTAATGCCCGGGGTAGCAGGCCATGCCGTAGACCTCCGCCTTGTCGGCGGGATAGCGGACGATGAATCCGTACTCGGCACAGTGTTCATCCATCCACTTGCAAACCGGGGTGCCCGCTACAGTCTCGTCGTGGACGTTGGTGTAGTTCCAGTCGGCCTCATAGATCGACTCGTCCGTAATGTCGAAGGCAAGGCCGGTGGAATGCTCGCTGCAGCCGGCGGCAAAGCCGTGCTTGGCTGCCTCGTAGGAGGCGCCGGGGAGGAAGTGATTGTATTCATAATCGTATTCCCCGTATTTGAACATCTCCTGCTCGTACCAGTGGGTGGTGTACTCCCAGTTGCGGTAGGCAACGCACACATAGACCTCAAAGCCCTGGGCGCGGGCGGCGCTCAAGAAGTCGATGGTCTCCTGCGTGCAGCGCTTGTCCATATACTGGCCTTCCAGGTTGCCCACACGCGGATGGTAGCGGCCTACGCCGCAGTGGGGTCCGGCATATAGAAATTCCCAGCTGTTGATGTCGATGTCCGGCAGGGGCGGCAGCACGATCCCGGTAGGGGTCGGCTCAGGGGTCGGCGTCGGGACGGGTGTGGGAACCGGGGTCGGCTCGGGCTCCTGCGCGGGGGGCGGGTTCTCCGCGAGCTGACCGGCTTGCGCTCTCTCCGAGGCCGGGATGGCCTTATGCTCCTCCTTCTTTGCGCAGCCCGCCATAAAAAGCAGGCAGGCCAGGACGAGCAGGACCCAGAGTTTTTTCATTCTCATACGCTTGCGCTGTCTCCAAACTGCTGCCAGAATTCCTCAAGCGTGAGGTGGTTATCCATGATGTAGTGCGCCGCGTCCTGACCCACATAGCGGAAATGCCAGCTCTCGCCCATGACACCGGTCACATCGGACTTGTCGCTGGGAAAGCGCCAGATAAAGCCGTAGTCAGCACAGTTTTCCCGCAGCCAGACGAGGGTCGGGATGTCGTCCAGAGAGCTGTTCTTGGTGGCCTGGTAGTAGTCGGTAATGTCGCAGCACAATCCGGTCTGGTGTTCGCTGCATCCGGCGGGCATGGTGATGTAATGGCCGTTGGAGTCCTTACCGTCGGTGATGCCGTTATTCTGGCAGACGCGGGTGAAGTTTGCCGCCTGATCCGCGTAGCTGCGGTAGCCGGAGGAGAGGTAGACCGGCAGGCCCGCCGCCTTGCAGGCCAGGGCCATGTCCATCAGCGGCTGGGCGATGCGCGCATCCACTGCTATGCGATTGGGGTTGAAGGAGGTCTGAAAATCCGTCTCGTCGGCGGTCATGTTGAGGTAGACCAGGTTCTCCGGCTCGTACTGGTCGATGGAGTGGTCGCCGTTGACGAGCATGTACTGCCACTCGCTCAGATCAAAGCGCAGCGGCTGCTCGGTCGGGACGGTCTCAACCACCGGCTGCTCGGTCGGCGCAGGGGCGGCGGGCTGCTCGGTCGGCGCGGGGGCGTACTCCATCTGGATGGGCGCCTCGGGCTCCTGGTTCATGACGACGCCCTGCTCGAAGCCCTCGGGGTGCAGGCCGGTGGCGGGGCCCCAGGCCTCCACATCGGCGCTGTGCCAGTGGGTCTGCTCGTACCGGTAGGCATAGAAGCCAAAAGCGGCCAGGGCAAGGATGGCGACAATGATTCTTCCGACTCGGTTTTTCATGCTGTCCTCCCATGTTCACTGTGTCACAGGGGCACAGCAAACGACACTATTATCTAATATAGTATCTTACCATCTTCCCCCGTTATGGTCAACTGGTTTTTACTCCCCGGCGGCCTTTCTTTTGGCGGCTTCCTCTTCCTCAAGCTGGCGGTAGGCCACCTTGCCGACGAGGGTCTTGGGGAGGCTCTCGCGAAATTCCAGCTCTTTCGGCATGGCATATTTGGCGATATGTTTTGAGGCATAGTCCATGATGGCCTTGTGCGTCTCCTCGCTAGGCTTCACACCGGGCTTGAGTGTCACGAAGACCTTGGGCCGGTGCATGCGGTAGGGGTCCGGCACGCCGATAACGCAGCTCATCTGCACAAGCTCGTTTGCGTCAAAGATGTTCTCGAGCTGTGCGGGGTAGATATTGTAGCCGGAGGAGATGATCATGCGCTTGGAGCGGCCGCGGAAGTAGATAAAGCCCTCTTCGTCCATATAGCCGAGGTCGCCGGTGTAGACCCAGGTGAGGCCGTCGGCGTGGCGGCGCAGGGTCTGGGCGGTCTCCTCGGGGTGCTTGATGTACTCCTTCATGACCGTGGGGCCGGCAAGCAGGATCTCGCCCTCCTCGCCGTAGGGCAGCTCCTCGTCGGTGTCAGGCTTTACGATCTTGATATAGGTGTCCGGGAAGGGGATGCCGATACTGCCCTCCTTGGCCTTGGTGATGGGCGTGAGGCAGCAGGCGGTGACGGTTTCGGTGGTGCCGTAGCCCTCGCGCACCTGCACGACCGCCTTGTGGTCGTATAAGAACTTGTCGAACTTTTTCTTGAGCTCTACGGACAGGGAGTCTCCGCCGGAGAACACGCCCTTGAGGCAGCTCAGATCCGCCTTCTCCATGTTCGGAAGCCGCAGCAGCGCCTCATACAGCGTGGGCACGCCCGCAATGAAGTTGCAGCGGTACTTGGTGATGAGTTTGGAATAGCTCTCGGCGGTGAAGCGCGGCACCAGGATGCAGCGCCCGCCCTGGGCCAGCATTGAGTGGATGCACACGCCGAGGCCGAAGCCGTGGAAAAGCGGCATGGCGGAGAGCATCTTGTCGCCCGGGCGGAACATGGGGTTCGTGGCAATGATCTGGGCCGAGAGGGCGTTGAAGTTCAGGTTTGTGAGCAGGATGCCCTTGGTGGTACCGGTTGTGCCGCCGGAATAGAGGATGGCGGCGGGATCGTCCGCCCCGCGCTTGACCTTGTAGTTCCAGAAGCAGGCCTTGCCGAGGCGCATGAACTCATCCCACATGATGACCGGCGCGTCCTCCGGGATCTTTTTGATCTTGCGCCCCTCGGTGAGCATGTAGCCTACGCGCAGGGGTTTCGACAGCGCGTCCCGGATGCGGGCGATGACCACGTTCACCACACAGGTGTTCTCGCGGATCGCCTCAAACTTGTGGTAAAACTGATCGAGGGTAACGACCGTGACGCTCTCGGACTCGTTGATATAAAATTCCAGTTCCTTTTCGCTCGAGAGCGGGTGCACCATATTGGCCACCGCGCCGATCATGTTCAAGGCGTAGAACATATAGATGGCCTGGGGGCAGTTCGGCATGGCGATGGTGACGCGGTCATTCTGCCGCACGCCGATGGTGCGCAGACTCCTTGCGCATTTTTCGATATTTGCCACCATTTCTTTATAAGTGGTGGACTTTCCCATGAAGTCAAAGGCAATGTTGCTGGGATAGAGCCTGGCGTTATTTTCCAGCATCTCCACCATGGAGCCCTGGAAGTACTCCATATTGGCAGGCACGTCGCCCATACTCTTAAGCCACGGGCGCTTTGCGGTAATTTCCATATGTGATTCCTCGTATTTCTTTCAATCGTTTTTGAGGCAGCTTTGCCGCCTCAAAAACACCATGAGGCGAGCCAAGCGAGCCCACGCGCCGACCAAGTGAGGCGTCCCCCGCAAGCCGAACGCGATAAGCGCGTGTCCCTCAATTGCGAAACTTTTTTCGCAATTGACTTTAATATTCCACCGGGGTCTCGAACGGCTGCTCGAGAATCTCCGGATTTTCCAGGATCTTGTGCAGCAGACGCACGGTTCCGGCATAATAAAAGCCGTCGCCGATGCGCTCGTCGAGGGTGAGGCCCAGGGAGATAACCGGGCGGACCTCGCAGCTCCCGTCCTCGTGCCACTCGGGGGCCAGGTGCTTCTTGCCGATCATGCCGAAGAAGGAGTTGGTGCCCCAGTTGTTGAGATGGTGGTAGCCGCTGTCCAGGCCGATGGAGCCGACATTTGTCAGGAAGATGGAGGAATAGTTGGGGTCTGCCTTGATGAGATCATAGGGCACCTTGCCCTTGCAGTCGAGGGCGAAGAGGATATCCACAATGATGTGCAGCAGCCAGCGCGGCAGCTTCAGCAGCTTTGTCATCATGTCGGTGGAGTTATCGAGCACGTCCTCCCGGCGGCACTGGTGGATCTCCTCCATGATGGAGGTGTGCAGGGTGTCGATGGTGTCCTTCTCGGTATACTTCTTGTAGGCAAGGCCCTCCTCGGACTTGTCCTCAAATTTCTTTTTGACCACGAAGGAGACGGAAATGTGGTCACGCATGTACAGGCGATTGCCGGAGATGAAGCGGTTCATGCGCGGGCGCAGAACGAAGCATTTGACCATCGCGGCAAGAAAGATGTGAAAGTAAGTATATTTGTCCTCCGTAATCCCCTCGTTCTTTTTGGCGAGGTAGGCGTCCAGCGGGCGGCAGTCGATATCGACATTGATGTGCGCCTCGTTGTCGGCGCGGTTCGGCATGAGGTAAGCCATAAACTGGCCGAGGGCTGGGGCCTCGTCCCGCAGCCAGTAGCCGTCAAAGCGGTCGCCGCTCTTTTTGGGTCTCTGTTCCATATGTTTTCCCCTTTTCAATCAAGTGTAATACCGTACAATGCGGCAAGAGCAGATTCCGAGAAAATTTGGGTTCTGATGATGGCACTTTTTTGAAGATGTAATTTGTGTACTTCAAGAAAAAGTGACAAAATCAGGGCACAAATTTTCCGGAAGATGCCGCAGGCGTATTGTATGGTGTTGCCCAAGTTCTTTCCTGCCACAGTATAAATCCTGCGGGGGCCATTTGCAACAAAATCCTCAAGTATTTTTATCTTCTGCACTTTTCGGCAGTATTTCCACACAGGAAGCTCCGCCAACGCTTGCAAGGTTCGGCGCTTTGGTGTATCATAGCAAAAACAAAAGATGAGGCGGAGGCTGTGATATGATCTATTATATAAGGCTGGACGACGCGTGCGAGAAGATGAACATTCCAAACTGGGAGCGGATGGAGGCCCTGCTTGACCGTTATGGCATCGCCCCGCTGGTGGGCATCATCCCCCACTGTGAGGACCCGGATATGGCGGACTACCCGGTCGATCCCGCGTTCTGGGACGTAACGGTCCCCCGCTGGGTCAAAAAGGGCTGGGTGCTCGCGCTTCACGGTTGGAATCATGTGTGCATTACGAATCAGGGCGGGCTGAACCCGGCGCAGAAGCGCTCGGAGTTTGCGGGCGTTCCGTTCGAGACGCAGAAGCAGAAGATCGCGGACGGCGTGCGTGTCTTCCGGGAGCATGGCTTCGAGCCCGCCGTCTTTTTCGCCCCGTCCCACACCTTTGACGAAAACACGCTGGAGGCGCTGAAGGCGTGCAGCGACATCCGCATCATCTCCGACACCATTGCATCAAAGCCTTACACGAAGTACGGCTTCACCTTTATTCCCATGCAGTCCGGTGTAGTGCGCAAGCTGCCCTTCGACACGATCACCGTATGCTACCACCCGAACGTGATGCAGGAGGCGGACTTTGCCCGGCTCGAGGCGTTTCTCCAAGAGAATCATTCTCAGTTCAAAAGCTTTGAGGCAAAGCCCTGCGCCCGCAGACGTACGCTCTACGACGATCTCATGCGCACGCTGTACCACATCAAGTGGAGCCGGAGGTAAGAAATGTTTGACTACGTATGCCATCAGACGCTGACCGGTGTTGAGGTACTGAGTACTTTTTCCGACCGGGTGCCGCGCGCGCGGGACATTGAGTCCATCGCGCCGCTGTTCTGGGCCGACCACTGTCTTGAGTGCAGTCCCCCGGCCTGCTACGCCTCCTGCGAGATGTTCGAGGCAAACGAGATCGGCCGGTGCAGGCGGGTGGATTATATGGAGCTTGAGGCTGTCCCCGGCTTCGACTTCCCGGTGGCCCATTTGCGCTTTCGCAAGTGGGCAAAGCTGCGCTGCCCGTACAACACCTTGCGCTGTCTTCCTCCACAGGCGTTTCTGGATGACTACAGCCGCCATGAGGCGGCGCTGAGGCTGACCCGCAAGGCCGACGCAGCATCAAAACTCGCGCCAAAGAAATTCCGTTATCCCCTCTCGCGCGTCTTACACCACCGCTACATCCGCGGGTTCTGGCCGGTCAACAGCCATGTCGTTTTGGGAATGGAACTTTGCCTTGCCTTTTACGCCCCTGTCGGCGGCGGGCGGCTGATCCTCGACGCCCACGACTTTGACGATCTGCTCCTGACACGCCATGACTTTACGGTCAGGCAGGGACTGAATCTCTGGCGCATCCCGGCAGGCGAGCTTACACGTGCCGGAAAGCCCGTCCTCGCGCTGGAGCTCTACCCGGCGGACAATGCCCCGCTTGAGCTATACATGCTGCTGTCTGATCTTGTGAGCTTCAAGCCCGGTTCCACGTTTTTCAAACAGCCCGCCAAGAAGGTTAAGTGCGTGGCCTGGGATCTGGACAACACGGTCTGGGACGGCATCCTCGGCGAGGACGGTCTGGACGGCGTGAAGCTCCGGCCGCAGGTCGCGGAGCTGATCCGAAAGCTCGACGAGCGCGGCATCCTCAACACCGTGTGCAGCAAGAACGACGAGGCGCTTGCCAAAGCGGCGCTGGAGAAATTCGGCCTGTGGGACTATTTTCTCTATCCGAAAATCAATTGGCTGCCGAAGAGCGGCAATCTTGTCGAGATTGCGAAGCTCCTGAATATCAACCTTGACACCTTCGCCTTCGTGGACGACTCCGCCTTCGAGCGCGCGGAG
Organism: Oscillospiraceae bacterium; assembly: GCA_902791215.1. GTDB lineage: Bacteria > Bacillota > Clostridia > Oscillospirales > Oscillospiraceae > Limivicinus. The sequence continues at coordinate 7,010 of CADAUZ010000049.1, forward strand.
GTGGGCGAAAGCCTCCTCTGTGTGCGTGTATACGCGGACAGCGAGGCAGGAAGCCTCCTTACCCGCCCGGAGTTTGACGTGCCCGTCACGGAGGATTCCAGAAAACGCCGTGCCTTCTACATGGCGGAGGAAAAACGCCAGGACGCGTTTACCGAATCCGACAGCGGAGACTATAAATCCTTCATCCTCTCCTGCGGCTTTGTGATCGATGTGGCCCCCTGCAAAGCGCAGCAGGACATTGAACGCTGCCACGAGCTTTTGATGCGCACCAATCAGCTCAACGCCTCCACCAACCGCATCCCGATGGATGCATTTCAGGCCATCGCGGCGGACCCGGACAGACTCGTCCTGCGTGTCAAATGCAGCGACCGCTACGGTGAGTACGGCACGGTGGGCTGCCTGATCCTCGATACGCGCGGGGAGACGCTTCTGTGCACGGACTTTGTGATCTCCTGCCGGGTGGCAAAGAAGAAGGTGGAGAGCGCTGTTATTATGTTCCTGATGCAAAAATACGGCAAGTCCATAGACATTGTCTACCGGCCTTCTGAACGAAACCATGTGCTCAGGGAGGAGTTTCTATCCATCGGCGCGGAGTACGACGCACAAAATGCCCTCATGCGCTTTACTTCCGGCACGATCCGGGACTATGACTGGGCAACGGTGAAGGAGGGCGGCACGAAATGAGCAGCGCAAAAAGCACCGCCCGGGACATGACGAGCGGCCCCATCTTAAAACAGCTCGTCGCCTTCGCTCTCCCGCTGATGCTGGGCAATGTTTTCCAGATGCTCTACAACACCGTGGACTCGGTCATCGTCGGCAACTTTGTCAGCAAGCAGGCCCTGGCCGCCATCGGCTCCACCACCGTGATCGTGAACATGCTGGTGTTCTTCTTCAACGGCTTTTCCATCGGCGCAGCCGTGGTCATCGGACGCTATTTCGGCGCGCGGAACATGGAGAAGCTGCATGTGGCCGTGGAGACTACCATGGCCGCGACCTTCGTTCTCAGCCTGTTTTTCACGCTGATCGGCGTGGCACTGGTAAAGCCCATGCTGCTCATCATGCGCACGCCCGAGGACGTGTTCGCCGATGCGACGCTGTACCTGCGCATCTACTTCGGCGGTATCTCGGGGCTGCTGATCTACAATATGGGCAGCGGCATCCTGCGCGCCGTGGGCGACTCCACGCGACCTCTGTACTTTCTGGTGTTCACAAGCATCCTGAATATTCTTCTGGACCTGTTCTTCGTTCTGGTCCTCAAGGCCGGGATCGCAGGCGCGGCCATTGCAACGATCCTGTCCCAGTTTGTTTCTGCGGCGCTGATCCTCATACTGCTGACGCGCTCAAAGGATATCTACCGTCTGAGCTGGAAGGAGCTGCGGATCGACTTTTCCGTTCTGGGCAGCATCTTTTCCGTCGGCATGCCCGCCGCCATCCAGTCCGTGCTGACCGCCTTTTCCAACATCTTTGTTCAGGGCTACATCAATGTCTTCGGCTCAGATGTGATGGCGGGCTGGAGCACTTACAACAAGCTCGACCAGTTCATCATGCTGCCCATGCAGAGCATGGCGCTGGCAGCCACCACCTTTGTCAGCCAGAATACGGGCGCGGGCAATGACCGGCGCAGCGATCGGGGCACGGTCGCAGCCCTCGGCGTGAGCGTCGGAATCACCGGCGTCATTGCGGCGCTGCTCTATATCTTCGCCCCGGCCTCGGTGCGGCTCTTTTCGCCGGATGAGGCGGTCATCCGCTACGGTGTGCTCTTTATCAGGACCAATGTCTTCTTCCTGCTTTTTAACTGCGTAAACCACGTTCTGGCCGCCGCCTTGCGTGGGCGCGGTGATTCCCGCGGGCCTATGATCATTATGCTCTCCACCTTCGTCGTGCTGCGGCAGATCTACCTTTTTGTCGTCACACGTTATATTGCGAACACCCCGCGCATCGTGGGCTTCGGCTACCCGGTGGGCTGGATGGCCTGCTGCGCGGTGGAGCTTGCATACGTCTACTACATGCGCCGCCGTCGTCCTGCTTCCGCGGCGGTACGGAACAACATCGAATAAAGATTTTCCCGAAAACAGACGAACACGGCGGCCACCGTATGATACGATGGCCGCCGTGTTTTTTTATGTAGGTTGTGCCGGAAAGATTACTTCTTGGCCAGGTACTTGCGCACGTCGAGCGCGACCGCGACGACGATGACGATGCCCTGAACGATGTAGTTGTAGTACGGGTTGACGCCCAGGAACTGGAGGACGATCTTCAGCAGCTCGAACACGAGCACGCCGACGAGAACGCCGCTGACAGTACCGATACCGCCGGTGGTGGAGACGCCGCCGATGGTGCAGGCCGCGATGGCTTCGAGCTCGTAGCCCATGCCCATGGAGGTGGAGGCGCCGCCGGTCTTGCCGGCCAGCAGCCAGCCCGCGATGGCGTACATGATGCCCGCGGTGGTGTAGATGATCATCAGGGTCTTGGTGGTGTTGACACCGGAGACCTCAGCCGCGACTTCGTTGCCGCCGATGGCGTACATGTACTTGCCGTGGCGCATCTTGTTGTACAGGAACCAGAAGATCACGCCGAACAGGGCCGCCACGAACAGCAGATAGGGCAGATGGAAGCCGTTGGAGTTGCCGATACGGCCGTTGATGAGGTCGATGAAGCTCTTCTGGAAGCCGCCGATGGGCTGTGCGTCGGTGGCGACAAGGCAGAGACCGTAGACGATGGTCTGGGTGCCCAGGGTGGTGATGAAGGGGGGAACCTTCAGCAGGGTGATGATGGCGCCGTTGAGAAGGCCCAGCAGAGCGCCGATGATCACGACGATCAGCAGCACCACGAACATGTTCATCTGGGGCAGGCTGGTGAGTCTGCCGGAGTAGTCGCCGCGCTGGATCAGGATACCGGCAAGGCAGGCAGCCAGACCGACCTGACGGCCGGCGGACAGGTCAGTGCCCTTGGTAATGAGGCAGCCGGAGACACCGAGCGCGATGAGGAAGCGGACGGCGGTGTTGCTCATGAGGTTGCCGAAGTTTTTCCAGGAGAAGAAGTTGTCCTTGGTGAAGCCGACGATGATCGCGACGATGACCAGCATCACGACGATCGGGTTGGACTTGACGTAATTTAAGAATTTCTTGCCGAAATTGTCTTTCTTGTTCATATCCCATCCTCCGATTATTCAAACTGCGTGGCGAGCGCCATGATATTTTCCTGATTGGCCTCCTTGCCGTCGATAAAGCCGGTAATGCGGCCGTCGCACATGACCATGATCCGGTCGGACATGCCGATCAGCTCACCCATTTCGGAGGAGATCATGATGATGCTCTTCCCCTGCTTGGCAAGGTCCGCGATGATGCAGTAGATCTCGTACTTGGCGCCGACGTCGATGCCGCGGGTAGGCTCGTCCAGGATCAGGACATCCGGGTCGTTGGCGAGCCAGCGGCCGATCAGCACCTTCTGCTGATTGCCGCCGGACAGCGACTGGATCAGCGTCTTGCCGGAAGGCGTCTTGATGTTCATCTTCTTGCGGTTTTCCTTAACCAGCTCATCGATCTTCTTCGTGTTGAGCATGAAGCCGTAATCGACGTACTTGTTCAGCGACGCAACGGAGATGTTGTCCGCCACGCTCAGCACACCCATGATGCCGCTGCCGCGGCGGTCCTCGGTGAGCATCGCGATGCCATGGTCGATGGCGTCCTTCGGGCGGGTGATCTTGAGCTCCTTGCCCTGGTAGCGGATCGTGCCGGAGGTGTGGGAGCGGGTGCCGAACAGGCCCTCCATGAGCTCCGTGCGCTGCGCGCCCACCAGGCCCGCGACGCCCAGGATCTCGCCCTTGCGGACGTTGAAGCTGCAGTGGCGGAAGCTGCGGGGGTTGATGGAGGTGAAGTCCTCCACCTCGAACACCACGTCACCGGGGACGTTCTCGCGCTTGGGATAGAGATTTGTCAGCTCACGGCCCACCATCTTGGTGATGATGAAGTCGGTGGTCAGGTCCTTGGCCTCCCAGGTGCCGATGTACTGGCCGTCGCGCATGATGGTGACCTCGTCGCTGATGCGCAGGATCTCATCCATCTTGTGGGAGATGTAGACGATCGCAACGCCCTCCTTCTTGAGGTCCTCCACGATGCGGAACAGCGCCTCGACCTCGTTCTGGGTCAGGGAGGAGGTAGGCTCGTCCAGGATCAGGACACGGCAGTTGCCGGCCACAGCCTTGGCGATCTCCACAGACTGCATCTGGGAGACGGTCAGAGTGCCGAGCTTCTGCTTCGGGTCAAAGTCCATGCGGACACGCTTTAAGAGCTTTGCGGTGTCCTCATACATTTTGTCGTGGTCCACGACGGGGATAAAGCCGAGCGCCTTCTTCATCGGGTAGCGCCCGAGGAAAATGTTTTCGCCGATGGTTCTTGCGGGGATGGGCTGGAGTTCCTGGTGTACCATCGAAATACCCTTGTCCCAGGCTTCCAGCGGGTCGGATATGACGGTCTTCTCACCGTCTATATAGATTTCACCTTCGTCCATCTTGTAGATGCCGAACATGCACTTCATCAAAGTCGATTTGCCGGCGCCATTCTCACCCATCAGGGCGTGAACCGTACCGGGACGCAGCTTGAGCTGCGCGTGATCAAGAGCCTTGACGCCGGGGAAGGATTTACAAACACCGCGCATTTCCAGCACGAATTCTGACATAGGCCAAGCCTCCATTTTCTGTGGATTATACCGGGGTTCATTCAGAAAACGGGTGAGCCTTTCGGCTCACCCGTTCAGGTTGCAAACGGGAAATGGGATTCGCTTCGGGCGGGAATTACGCGGCCTTGGTGACCTTCACGTAGTCGACCCAGTAGTAGTTCTCGATGGGCTGGCCGGCGAGTGCGGCGATCGTCACGTCGACGGCGGCGTGGGACTGGCCGTTCGCGTCGTTCAGAACAGTGCCGGTCATGGTGCCCTCGTTGACCATCTCAACGCACTCCTCGAGCGCGTCAACACCGACAAGGTAGATGTCCTTGCCGACAGTGCGGCCCGCTGCGGTGATGGCGGTGGCGGCACCCAGTGCCATGGCGTCGTTGTTGCAGAAGACGACCTCGACCTTATCGCCGAACTTGGCAAGGTCGTTGGCGCAGATCTCCTGGCCCTTCGCCTGGGCCCAGTTGCCGATCTGGTCGTCGAGGCACTCGACCTCGATGCCCGCGTCAACCAGCGCCTTGATGGAGAACTCGGTGCGGTACTGCGCGTCGATGTTCTCGGG
>CADAUZ010000050.1 GCA_902791215.1 Oscillospiraceae bacterium
ACCCATGGCGGGGCAACCGAAGGCGATGGCATCATAGCCGGAGAGATCCGTGACGGAATTGCACTCAATGAGCTCGGCATCCGCGCCGGCGCTCTTCATGCCCTCCAGGACAAGGTCTGCCATGGCTGCGGTGTTGCCCGTGCCGCTCCAGTAAACAACTGCTGCTTTCATGTTCATTTCTCCTAAGATTTTTTATTCAGAGTGGATTAGAGTGTGACTCTGTTCACACTTCTATCTGATTAAAAGATATACAGATTGAGTTGGTTTCAAACCGCGACAGCCAGCTTTTCAAGACCCACACCGTTCTCCCAGAGTCGGCAGTAGCACTCGGAGCATTTTTTGAACTGTTCGCATAACTTCTGTGCCTTCTCTTCGTCTCCGTAGATCTTCCAGAGGCCGATGACCTTGTAGTTGTCCCGGTTATCAATGAAGCCCTTGACGTCGGCGGGCGGATAGCTCAGGAAAAGCCCCACCTCATGCGGAAAGTCCTGCTCGGCGCGAAAGCGCTCCACCAGATGCCGCACGCAGGCGGCGCAGCTTGAGCAGACATAGCCGGATTCCTGCAAAACCTCCTGCGATACGCTGTCCTTGAGGTCCTTCTCAAGACTCTGTGGACGATAGAGATACAAAAGCGCGGACTTCTCCATCACCCTCAGCAGAAGCAGGCACATCCCGCGGGGGACAAAAATGCGGTTGAAGGCGCGGATATCCTCCAGAAGCTCCGCCCTGCTTTCGAAGCGGTACGGGAACATGCTGCCCGTCTTGATCCCGGCCAGAGTGGGCGCGGCCTGACGCACAATCGTTTCCTCCGACATCAGGCGTACTTCTCCAATACCTTTTTGAGTGCGGACACCGAGCTTGTGGGACAGTATTCCACGATGCAATCGTGGCCCTTGATCTCCCCCAGCGCGCCTTGCAGCATTTTATGGGACATGGCGCCGGTAAAGAAAATGACAAGGTCGGGATTGCCCATCTTCCGCTTCACGCCGCCGACCGGTTTGACCATGACCTTGGCCTCATGGCGGTAATCCCGGCACAGGCTCTTATATTTCTGTTCCATACATTCATTTCCGCCGAGTATCACAACGCTCATGTCCATCCCCTTCTCCGTTTTGTTATTCTAATTTTAGTTAGCTTTCGCTAACTTCGAGTTAAAAGAAAAAGCTCGGTAAATCCGAGTAGCAATTTTCAATGTCTCACGTCGTTAGCGTTTGCTAACTGTTTGCATTATAGCAAAACCTTTGCCGCTTGTCAATAGCAAGCTGCTCCCATGTAATGGCACTGATCTGCCTCTTACATGGGAGCAATTCTATCATTCCATATCTGAGTTGTATTTTTTCATGTGCGCTTTTATCGCTGCAAAGGATGTATCGCTGATATAATGCTCGATCCGACAGGCGTCATCTGCCGCAGTTTTCTCATCTACGCCGAGTTTCATGAGAAGCCTGGTAAAAATGACATGGCGTTCATAGATACTCCTGGCCTTTTCCTCGCCTGTTTCTGTCAGCTTGATATAGCCGGAATCATCTATCCGAACAAATCCTTCTTTTTTCAGCAAACTGACAGCCCGGCTGACAGATGGTTTGGAGTAGCCCATGTATTCGCCGACGTCGACTCCGCGAACACACGATGACTTTTTTGAAAGAATATAGATCGTCTCGAGGTACATTTCCCCGGATTCCTGCATGGCCATCTGATCAACCTCCCTTGATTTCCTGGATCAGCTTACCATAGGCCCCGGAAAAATGCAATGCTTTACGACGATTATCCTTTGTCTCATTCGCCGTCCCGGTTGTTTGCGTTTTATTCCGAGAGCAAATCGGTCAGGCAGTCCATGCTCAGAAGCAAAGTTGAGCTGTTGTGCAGCAGGGCTGAGGTTGCCGGCGGCAGAAGGCCGAGAGCGCCAAGGAAAATCAGTGCACCGTTGAAGCCCATGACAAAACGATAGTTTCGCCCGATGCGCTGCATCAGCTTCTCCGAAAGCCTGCGCAGCAGCACCAGCTCCCGCAGATCCTCCGCGGCGATCGTAATGTCCGCCACCTCGCGGGCGATGGTCGCGCCGCTGCCGATGGCGACGCCCACATCCGCGAGCGAGAGTGCCGGGGCGTCGTTGATCCCGTCGCCGATCATGACGACCGTGCGCCCCTGCGTCTGCTCCGCCTTGATGTAGGCCGCCTTGTCTTCGGGCAGGACCTCCGCGCGGTAATCGTCGATCTGAAGAGCCTTTGCGATGGTTGCCGCGGTATTTCGGCTGTCGCCGGTCAGCATAACAGCTTTCCTGATCCCGGCCTGATGCAGCAATTCCACGATTTCCTCCGCCTCCGGGCGCAGAGGATCAAGGATGCCGATGGCCGCGGACAACACGCCGCCGATCGCCAGATACAGCCAGGAGCAGCCGGGATCAAGCGCGTCAAAACGTAGCTGATCCTCCGGGCGTATTTTAACCCCTTCGTCCTCAAAGACAAAGTGGCGGCTGCCGATGACCGCACGCTCGCCGCCAATTCTGGTAGCGATGCCGTGCGCGACCACATACTCCGGTTCGCTGTGCATCTCCCGGTGGTTAAGTCCCCGCTCCCGGGCAGCGCGTACAACGGCGTTGGCAACGGAATGGGGGAAATGCTCCTCCAGGCAGGCCGCGACGCGCAGCATCTCACGCTCGTCCTGCCCGTTGAATGCGACAATCTGTGATACTGTCGGACAGGCATGGGTCAGAGTTCCCGTCTTGTCGAAGATCACGGTATCAGCCTGGCTGAGCTTTTCGAGGAATTTGCCGCCCTTGACCGTGATTTTATGTCTGCCCGCCTCGCGCATGGCGGAGAGGACGCTCAGCGGCATGGAGAGCTTCAGCGCGCAGGAGAAATCCACCATCAGTACCGACACCGCGCGCGTCGTATTCCCGGTGAGCAGCCAGGTCAGCAGGCTTCCGCCCAGGCACCAGGGCACAAGCTTGTCCGCCAGATTGTAGGCTCTGCTCTCAGCGCCGGATTTCAGGCGTTCCGACTCCTCGATCATGCGCACAATACGGTCATAGCGGTTCTCGCCCAGCGAGCCGGTGACGCGCACGACGCAGTTGCCCTCCTCCACGACGCTGCCCGCATAGACCGCCGCGCCGGGCCGTTTGGCAACGGGTACGGATTCCCCGGTGAGAGACGCCTGATTGAGCATCACGTCCCCTTCTTCGAGTACGCCGTCCATCGGCAGCACATGTCCAGTGTGGACGATGATCCTGTCCCCGGTCTTTACCTCGTCCAGAGAAGCCATGACCTGTGAGCCGTCCTCTTTCCGCAGCCAGACCTGCTCCACCTGCAGGGACATGCTCTTCGCCAGATCGTCGACAGATTTCTTGTGCGTCCACTCGTCGAGCGTTTCACCGAGACTCAGAAGGAAGCGCACAGAGCTCGCGGTTTGATGATCGCCTGTCAGAAGTGAAATGCCGATGGCCACGCCGTCCAGCACGTCCACCGTCAGTCTGCCGCTCAGCAGGACTCTGCCTGCCCGCCAGATACGCGGAACGGCCATGCAGGTCGTGATGACGCGCCGCACCGGCATCGGGAGAAAGAGCTTTTTCAGATAGTGGCGCAGCACCCGGAAAACCAGTTTTTCCTTGTATTCCCGGTTGATCGCCCGGCTGTTCCGGCTGAGGACATGTACCTGCTCGGCAGCAAACTCGTAAGAAAATGCCGCAAGACTCTGATAGAGCGCAGCGCGGTCGCCCTGGAAGACGATGATCACGCCGCAGACGCGCTCGTGCACGGTCACATGCTCCACGCCCGGTAGCGCCGTCAGGTACGCCTCCAGCAGATCCGCCTGCTCCATGCTCATGAAAGGCCGGGCAGTGCGAAGGCGAACGCGCCCCGGGCTTTCGTGCAGAATCTGAAATTTCATCAGGCCTTTGTCGCGTCCTCGATGTACGCAGCTTCACGCTCGGCTGCTTTGGCCTCGTTGATCGCCTTCGCGTCGGCCAGAATGTCCGAGCAATTCTCCTGCATGCTCTCCACGTCGCGCATGACCTGATCCTTGCAGCGCAGCACCGCGGCCGTGGTATGGGTATAGACCTTTTTGGCATCCTTGCTGCCAAGGAGCTTTAAGCCGTAGGAGCCGAACAGCGTCCCGCCCACAAAGAGTGCAATTTTTCCTGTTGTCGTCATTTTGAAATCCTCCTAAAATATATAAAAATATTAGACCCTTCTATTTTATGCCCACCAGCAGCTTGGACCCGGTCAGGCCCATCCAGGCCGCTTCAAAAGGCGACATGAACTTGCCGTTTGTGGTGTCGATCAATTCGACTTTCTCATAGCCCATTTGGCGAAGCTTCCCGGCAAAGGCCTCCATGTCGCCGTACTTTGCTTTCGACATGATGTCATGAATCGCAAAGCAGCCACCCTTTTTGAGCACGCGCAGAGTTTCCAGCAGGATCGCCTGCCGGTCACGGCTGGGGATATTGTGATAGACATAGTTGCTGGTGACGGCGTCAAAGCATTCATCGGCAAAGGGCAGCTTTACCGCGTTGCCCTGCCGGAATTCTGTATTCTCCACGCCCTCGGCCGCGGCGTTGGCCTCACACAGCAGCTTGTTGTAGGAGGCGTATTCCGCGCCCCAGCGGTCGATGCCGACAAATCGCGCCTGCGGATTCCGTTTTGCGCAGGCGATCGTCAGAGCCCCGCTTCCGCAGCCCACGTCCAGTCCCACGCCACCTTCAGGCAGCATCACGAAGTTTGCAATTCCCTCGATGATCTGGCGGGACATCTGGCGCTTTCCGTTATAGGAGAACGCCCGGTAAAGCTCCTCCATCCACAAAGCAGCGCCGCCCGCGGAGGTGCCCGCAAGCAGCAGTCCGCCCGTCGCCGCCCTCCGGAAGCTTTCGTTTTTGATCAGGCCTGTGCAGCTGCAGACTACAGCAAGCCCCAGGCATCCGGCCGCGCCCGCCGCCGCGGAGTAGACCATGCCCTTCGGCATCCAGTTCTTATAGTCCGGTTTCATTTTGTTCTGTCCTTTCAATCATTTTGTGTATCATCAGCTCCCAGCCTTCTTTTGCTTCCTTACAAATTGGGAACACCGGGTAGCAATGGAACATTCCCTCCCCCACGATCATTTCATAATCGACGCCGTACTTTTTCATAGCTGTCTCGAAGGATGGAGCGCAGGCGTACAAGGTTTCGTCGCTTCCGTAGATAAAGGTGACCTTCGGGCAGTTCGTGAAGTTGCCCCGCTGCAGCCAGATCATATAGTCGGGGACGCTGTCGTCCCCGTGGCGCATGATCTCCACCGCAGTCTTCATGTATTCGGCTGGGATCGCCACGTCCTTTTTGTCCAGCTCCAGCATTCGCTGCCACTCCGCCTCACTGTCTACACAGGTTCCCGGGGAGATTGCCATGATGTAACCCGGCATAGGCGTATCGCCGTGACCGTCATTGATAAAGGGCACTATGCCCAGCGCCAGATTACCGCCGGAAGAGGTGCCGAGCACGGAGATGCGCTCCGCCGCATAATGGCGCAGCATAACCCGATAAGTCTCGTGAATCATCTCGTAAGCTCTGGTCAGCGGGTAGTCCGTGCAGAGCGGATAGTACGGAACGAACAGGTCGAGTCCTGTTTCTTTGGCAAAACGCAGCGCCTTTTTGATGGAGCCCGGGCGCGGCGCGCTGATCATCCCGCCTCCGATCAGGAACAGATTGGCATGATCCGCGGGCTGTTTGTGGATCAGCTTCAATACCGGGCAGCCCATCACTTCGATGCGGCTGATGATAAAGTCGTCATCCTTCACGTTCGGAATGCGGTTTTTAGCGTTCTCCCGCCTCCGGTTTTCCAGCAGCTCTTCCGTGCTCATGCCGGTCCAGCGCTTCTTGATGTTCATGGCCTTTACCAGCCGTTTCAACACTTCGTACTGCAAAGACATGCTGCTGTTCCTCCCTTTCGGTTATTTCCTCGCCAGCACGCAGATCCACGGCTTTCTGCCGTGATGATCGGTGCTCACCTCAGAGAACCCGGCTTCTCGAAAGGCGGCTTCGAGCTCTTCCGCTGTGTAGCACTTCATGCCGTCGATGATCTTCTCAAACTTCTTGCCCGCTGTGTCGAGGCCGTCCGATTCGTTGCAGATCAAAAACAGGCCGCCCGGCTTGAGGACGCGGGCTACCTGCGCAAAGCAGCGCTCCAGTCCCGGCCAGAAATAGACTGTTTCAAATGCCGTGGCGAGATCGAAGCTCTCGTTCGGGAGTTTCAGATCGGACACGTCTCCCTGCCGCACCGCGCAGCGTCCGGCGTCAATGCTCTTTTTGTTGTAAGCTGTCGCTTTTTCCACGGAGAGCGCGGAATAATCGATCGCCGTCACATGCGAATCAGGGTATTTCCGCAGCAGTTCTCCCGCGTTGCGCCCCGCGCCGCAGCCCAGGTCGACGATCCGCACCGGGCGGATTGTTGGCAGATGATTAAAACCCCAATCCGCGAGCTCACCGTGTCCGCTGTTCATGCCGCACAGCATCAGGGCGCCAAGCACACCCTCAGGCTTTCTTGTCTGATTGAAAAAACGTTTCAGAAGTCCCATTCCGTTTCCTCACTTTCTGCACCGAAAGCAGCCGATGCCTTCGACGCTCGTCACGTTGACCTCACGATACATGGTTTTGAGCCGATCGCGCAAGCTGCTCTCCGTCTCAAAGGGCGGGGTAAAGAAGCCTTTGGGAACGTACAGATGCTCGATGAACCAGTCCGTTCGGGCGCAGCCGCCCCGGATATAGAAACAGCCGCAGAACACGCCGTCAGGCTTGAGGACCCGGTAAGTCTCGCGGTAAGCTGCTTCCTTATCCGGGAAAGCGTGGAAGCCGTTGAGCGAGAGGACAAGGTCAAAGCTCTCATCCGCAAAGGGCAGCGCGCCCACGTCGCCCTGTCGGAACGTAATGTTCTGAATTCCCGCCCTTTCCGCGCGCCTCTGTGCCGCAGCCATCATGTCCGCCGAGTAGTCCAGACAGGTGATGTCCGCTTTCGGCAGCTCCCGGTAGACCGGCATGGTCAGCACGCCCGTGCCCACCGGAACCTCCAGCAGCTTTCCGCTGAAATCCTCCGGCACGCCGGAGAGCGCCCGTTCAAGATAGCGCAGGTTCTTCTCTCCGTCCATGTTCCATACCAGGCGGCAGATCGCCTTGCCAGGCAGGGTGGAATATGTCATCATCCCGTCATAGAAGCTCGCATGTCCGCCGGTGAGCCTGTAAGCACTCCTGATTTGATTTTCCCTTGTCATACGATCGCCCCCCTGAAAACGATCTTCACGATCTTCATCTCCACCAGGCTGTCGCAGAAGCGGATCATCAGCTTGTGGAAGAGCCCCACATCTTTGTAAATGTCCCGGTAGCCGCGCATATAGCTTTTTGCCGTGACGGAAGCAAAGCTCTCACTCCATTCACGCAGCTCCTTTTCATCCTCCAGTGAGAAAAAGGCGCTTACATCGGTGATGCCCGCCTCCTTGAGCCAGGTTTTGCGCATCAATCTTGCACCGCGCTCATTGCAGGAATCAAAGGCCAGTACAGCGCCGGGAAAACGCTCCGCCATCGTGGAGAACAGTCTCTTGACATCCTCGGTTTTGAAGTAATAGAAAACGCCCGCGGCAAAGAACACGGCACCCTGTGAGGCGTCGATCACGTCTATCCACCCATAGTCGTTGAGATCGCAGGCGATATTCTGTTCCCTTTCACCCGCGGGCAGCAGCTCATTCCGAACGGCAATCACATCCTGAAAATCGAGATTATATCCGCTGCAAAGGCCGTTATCCACTTTGGAGAAGGTATCGTCCAGCCCGCAGCCCAGATTGACCACCGCGGCACGTGGGTGCTGTTTCAGATAGCTTTCGACCTCGCAGCGCAGATCATACTGGCGCTGCGCCACCTCAAGCGCGCCGAAAAGTCCCGCCGGAGACTCCATCTTCTTCCGTTTGTCGGCAAAATCGTAATCCAGCGAATCGCAGATCCGCCTGGCCTCCGGGTCGGAAAAGAGCTGCGGAAAGCGCTCAGAGCAGACCAGCCGTCCAAAGAGCGGAATGACCAGCGTCTCCTGGATGCTGTTTGACTCAATGTGATATTTCATGTTTGTCTCCTATCCCAGCGCCACGTCCAGTGCCATCATCATACTGAAGCCCACGGCGAAGAGCACGACGCCGATATTAGAATGCTCGCCAGCGGACATCTCCGGGATCAGCTCCTCCACGACCACATAGAGCATGGCGCCTGCCGCGAAGGAAAGCAGCATGGGCATGGCGGGTACGATCAGCGACGCGGCGAGGATCGTCAGCGCACCAAAGACCGGCTCCACCGCCCCGGACAGGACGCCAAGCCAGAAGGCCTTCTGCTTTCCCGTTCCCTCTGCGCAGAGAGGCATGGAGATGATCGCCCCCTCCGGGAAGTTCTGGATGGCAATGCCGAGTGCCAGGGCCAGTGCATCACCCGCCGTGATCTCACCGGAGCCGCTGCGCAGGCCCGCGTAGACAACACCCACCGCCATTCCTTCCGGAATGTTGTGCAGCGTCACCGCCAGGACCAGCATGGCCGTACGAGTCAAGCGGCTTTTCGGCCCCTCCGCCTGGTCGATACTGCGGTGCAGATGCGGGATCACATGATCGAGCAAAAGAAGAAACAGAATGCCCAGCCAAAAGCCTGTGAAAGCGGGGAGGAAAGCCCAGCGCCCAACCCTGCGGACTGTTCGATGGCCGGGACAATCAGACTCCAGACTGAGGCAGCAACCATGACGCCTGCCGCAAAACCGGTCAGCGCCCGCTGAATCGAAACGGAGAGCTCTCGCCGCAGGAAGAACACACAGCCCGCGCCTGCCGCCGTCCCAAGAAAAGGGATCAGCAGACCCGTGATCAGCGCGCTCATTTCCGTCCGAACCAGCCTTTCTTTTCATATGGTGCAGAATTGACAGACAGGCAGGTATATCCCGTCGCGGCGACAGCGTTCTTCAAGAGCTTCTCGTCCACAGCATCTTCCGAAAGAAAGCTTGCCTCGCCCTTTGTGTGAGAAGAAGAGACCTTCTTCGCGCCGGGGACGGCCTTGCGGATCACGTCATTGATATGCGCCTCGCACATGGAGCACATCATCCCCTCAATTTTCAGTGTCGTTTTAATCATATTCTCTGCTCCTTTTCTTATATCCGCAGTCGCAGTAAGGGCCGCCGGAAGCCAGGGTGTATTGGCGCACGAAGATGTCAGCGCCGCCTGCCTCGCTCATTGTATAATCCAGCCGGCACATAGCCGGGATGAGCTCGCCCAGCCCCAGCTCACGCATCAGGGTGCAGATCCCGCACTTTGAAAAGCGCGCCTCGTAACCGCTCCCGTCAGGATAGGGCAGGAATTCCATGTTCCAAGAATAGGGGTTGCGGTCTGCGGCACGGAAGGCAGCGGTCTCTTTCATGCCCTTGATGTCCTCGGGGCTGAACTTTCTCTTCCCCGCCCGCCGGCAAAACCACTTCATGGGCTCTGTCATCATGGCAGCAGTATAAAACGCTGTCAGCTCGTCCACTCGCGGCCGCCTCGGCATGTTCAGCACAAAGGCCGCGAGCATGGCGCAGCTCACAATATTCATCCGAAAGCGGTCTCCCTTCTCAAAGTCCGGCAGTCCCCCGATCAGCTTTCGGTATTCCCGGCGCGCCGCCTTCGTGACCCGTGCCGCCGTTTTTCGGTCATAGCCCAGAACGTCCGTCAGTTTTCTCTGAAAGCTTCCGGCAAACAAAGCCCACATGCCCGCGGGCATTCCGATGGTTCTCATGTCTTTCCCTCCGCGCAGATTCCTGTGAAAGCACCGCTTCCATTGCCGATCAAAGTTTTTTCAGGAAGAAGTCACAGCGCTCGGCTCCTTTACCGAGCGTTCCTGTCCGCTCGAACATCAAACCCGGCAGATTGCCGTAGATTCTCTCGCCATTTTCGCAGAAGATTTTCGTAAGCTCGGGACACCCCAGTTCCGTAAAGGTGCGATAATACGGGCAAGACGTAACGTCCATTCGGTACTCGCCCTTTTTCTTCGGATAAAACACATTTTCAAAACCGTTGCCCGCACCGAACAGCTTTCTTGTCATCGGGTCCCAGGCTTTCATGAACAGGCTTTGCATCCCGGGAACTTTCATCAGCTTCTGAAGCTTCCTTTCGATCCCCGCACAGGTCTGAACGGCGGCATTCTCGATAATCCTGTATGCCTTTTCCGGGTCGATAACTTCCTTTACAGTCAGGTAGATTGCAGCCGACGGAAGGATCCTGCTTTCCGTGTGGATATGTACGCCCCTGGGAAGGGTGCTGTAGCGGGCCAAATATCCGTCAAGCCTTGCCGTCGCCTCCCGCCACAGTCTGTCGCTTTGAGACTTCGGCAGGGCTTTATCCAGTTCCGCCTTGATATTGGCTTTCTTTTTCATGATCTTTTCTGCGTTATTCATTGTGCGGCAACCTTTCTGAGCGGCACTGTCCTTGCGCCTTTCTCCGTGTCATCATCCTCGATGTAGCCGTCATATGGCGCGGAAGGATCCTTATATTTCTTTGTGAAAGGGCTGCAGATCTCGGTCCTGTGCCGGAAGGCAAAGTCCAGATCATCTGTCCAGCCTGTGTGGCCGGTGATGATCCTGATGGGCTGTTTTCTCGCGCGCAGATTCGTTTCCAGCGCTTCCAGTGACCGTACTGCCAGATGATTATCCTCTGCCAGCGTGCTGATAAAGCTGTAGCCGCCGTCCGCACCGAACCAGATCGTATCTCCGGTGAAAAGGTACTCGTCATCCACAAGATATACCATATGACCCCAGGTATGCCCCGGCACCAGGATACTCTCTATTTTGATATCCCCCACCCGTACGATCTCGCCGTCCTTCAGCAGAATCTTCTGATTATCGGTTTTTACCATGGGCAATTTATAAGCGCCGTGGAAAACCTTTCTTCTGACTTCGCCGGTAAGATAGCGGTTCTCGATTTCCCCGATATAGACTGTGGCGTTTTGAAACAACTGTTCGCTGTCTCGTTCAAGGGCTCCGACATGGTCTGTGTCCTGGTGGGTAATAAAGATTTGCCGTATAGAGGCCGGGTCAATATCCAGCCAGCTCATTTTCTCCTTCAGCCGTTCATAGTTATATCCGGCGTCGATCATGATCGTCGTGCCGTTTTTCGTGTAGAAAAAGATGTTTGCGATCCACTCCCGTACGCAGGCTGTATGCTCGTCGATCCAGCCTGTGTTCAGCGGTTTAAAAATCGCCTTCCCGCGAAACAGCAGGCTCATGCTCTTTTTCTGGTTTTCAGAATCTTTTCTCGCCATACCCGACCCTCCTGACCGTACTCTCTCTTAAAGATCACGGTTCTTTAATCTCCATACCTTATTCAGCAATTGGTTAGCCGCATCTAACACAGTTTGAAAAATAAAGCTTTCCTCATGCTTCAAGCTCGAACGCTGTTTGCCGAAACTTATTTGAAACAATAGTGGAAAGTTAGTTTGGTCTAACTACATGCTATTATATTACAAATCTCTCAGAAATCAAGCCACAAAAGCAGAAGCCGCCGACAAATTTTGCTGATGGCGTTCCTTTGCCTCCTCATGATTTCTGGGTCGAATCACAGCCGGCATTCACAGGCTCCGGCTCCTTCCGAAACCATTAAATTCTCGGTCGCAGCTTTGATACAAGCCTGCGTCGATCTCTATGGCTCATCCATCTTCCGCGAGGGCCATAAACTCATCGATCGCTTGCAGCACTGGCGCGGTGTACTGCTCTCCGCCGAAGAGCCATTGCTCATGCTGCATAACGAATTTCCGGATCAGAGTCTTTCCCGACGGATTGCCCATTTCAACGAATTGCATGCTTACCCCCTCCTTGGAAAAGGGGCTGTGAAAAAAGACCCTGAAAAAAGAAGGACGCTTCCAAGCGAAAGTACTTGGAAGCGTTCTCCTTTTTTGGTACAATTTTTGTGTCATGA
>CADAUZ010000051.1 GCA_902791215.1 Oscillospiraceae bacterium
AAAAGAATGGTAAGGGCGCAAAGGACCCGAACCGGCTTGGATTTGGAACGCTGCTTAAATACAAGAGCTCTGATGTGGCGCAGGCCGGTATTCAGGCGATCGTCATCGGATTCCTGTCAGCATACTGTACTGACACACTGGGGATGAATCCGGCTAGTGTCGGAATTCTGCTGATGGCATCAAAGATAGTCGATGCGATTACCGATATATTCGCGGGATGGCTTGTTGATAACACACACACGAAGTTTGGAAAGGGGCGGCCGTATGATCTGTGTATCGTAGGTGTGACGCTTTGTTCCGTGCTGCTGTTTTCTGGTAATCCTGCATGGTCCGGATTGGTGAAAAATGTATGGGTATTCCTCATGTATACCCTGGTGTTCGCGGTCTTCACCACGATGCGCAATGCGGCCAATACGCCGTATACCATCCGGATATTCCACAACAATGAAATTCTGATCCGAAAAGTCGCTTCCTATGGCGGAATCATCACCATGCTGGGTGCGATCGTCATCAACATGCTGTTTCCGATCGTCATGGCCCGGTTTGCCACAAGTGCTGCCGGATGGAGAATCACGATACTCATATTTGCCGTACCGCTCACGATTCTTGGCGTCATCCGTTTCTTCACGCTGAAGGAGGATCCGTCAGTCGATGCAGGAAGTGAGTACAAAAAGATCTCCGTGAAAGAGATATTTACAATGTTCCGGAAAAATCCTTATGTGTGGCTGTATGCGTTCATCATGCTGGCCTACAATGTGACTACGTCAACCGGTATCGGAGCATATTACTACAAATATATCATTGGCAATTATACGCTGATGTCGGTGGCATCCGCCCTGTCCATAGTCATGCTCCCCGTCATGTTCATATTCCCTGTCATCATGAGGAAACTGGGCTCCATGAGCCGAATGGTATTCTGGTTCAGTTTTCTTGGTATGGCGGGATACATTCTGGTCTTTTTCGCGAATACATCCTTTCCGCTTCTTATCCTGGGCTCCACGATCGGCGTACTGGCTACCATGCCTCTGGCATATTACGGTGTTCTCTTTATCATGCGAATCTGTACCTACAATCAGATGGTGGGACTTGACCGCATGGATGCAAGCGCAGGAATTCTCTCTAATTTCAGCGCCAAAGTCGGGTCGGCTCTCGGATCTATGATCACGGGGCTGCTGTTGGCAGCGTCGGGGTATATCAGCAGCAGTGGCAGTGCCGTTGTGGCGCAGCCGGACAGCGCCATCATGATGATCCGATTTATCATGGCCGGGGTTCCATTTATTGCTCTGATCATCGTGGCTGTATGTGTGCGCCGATTTGAAAAGCTGGAGATGAAGCTCATCCCGGAGTGGGAAGCAAAGCAGAAAGAAGCATCGGAAGCGGCAGAAACGGAAGAAGACAAAGCATGAGCAGGAAGATTCAAATATTCACAGACGGATGGCGGTTCAAGAAACTTCACACGGACCGCTATCCGGAAGGGGAGAAAGAATTTACATCTGTGACGCTGCCGCATACCTGGAACGGGCAGGACGGTCAGGATGGAGGAAATGACTACGACCGGGGATTATGCCTGTACCGGAAGCGCTTTGAAACCGCACCGGAGCCAGGGCGGGAATACTGGCTGGAGGTGCGGGGCGCAGCCATGACAGCTTCCGTTATTCTCAATGGAAGGACGCTGTGTACGCATGCCGGAGGGTATTCGACATTCCGGGTCAATCTCACAGAGCAGCTGCGCCAGGGAGAGAATACCCTGGACATCACCTGTGACAATGGCAGAAATGACAAAGTCTATCCGCAGAAGGCGGACTTTACTTTTTACGGAGGCCTGTACCGGGATGTGTTTCTTCTGGATGTTCCGGAGACGCACTTCGCACTCGGGTACCACGGCGCGCCCGGCATACGGGTGACGCCGGTTGTCACAGAGGACTTTCAGAGCGCGGATGTGACGGTGGAGGCCTGGCTTGAAGGCCCGGCGGAAAAACTTGGTGGAAGGATTGTGGAGCTCTCGGCCGGAGGACAGAAAGCAAGCGCGGTATGTGACACAGCGGGACATGTGCAGGCGGAGTTTCATTTTTCACCGGTACACCTGTGGGATGGTAAGGCGGATCCGTTTCTTTACAAGGCGTCCGCTGTTCTGAAAAGCCCTGAGGGGACAGAGGAGGACAGCGTCAGCACCCGTTTCGGATGCCGGCGCTACCTGGTGGATCCGGAGAAAGGATTTATCCTGAACGGCAGGCCATACCGGCTCTGCGGTGCTGCGAGGCATCAGGATCGCCCGGACAAGGGCAGCGCGCTCACGCCGCGTGATCACGAGGAAGATGTGAAGCTTCTCCTGGAGATGGGCGCTAATACTGTGCGTCTGGCACATTATCAGCAGGACGCATATTTTTATGAACTGTGTGATGAAAACGGTCTTGTCGTTTGGGCGGAGATTCCCTACATTACGGCGCATATGCCGTCTGCACGGCAGAACACACTGGATCAGATGACGGAACTGGTAGTGCAGAATTTCAACCACCCGTCCATCATCTGCTGGGGGCTGTCCAACGAGATCACCGGAGGCGGTAAGACAGACGATCTGGTGGATAATCACCGGGAGTTGAATGACCTGTGCCACCGGCTGGATCCCACCCGGCCGACAACCATGGCTGATATTTTTATGCTGGATCCGGATGACAGCCTGGTTTCACTTCCCGACATTCGTTCCTATAACCTGTATTACGGCTGGTATGTGGGCGATATGAAAGAGAATGACCGCTGGTTGGACAGCTTTCACACAAGCCATCCGGATGAGGCCATTGGGCTTTCGGAATACGGAGCGGACGCAAACCCGCAGTACCAGACCGGCAATCCGGAAAGAGGAGACTGGTCGGAAGAGTATCAGGCCATCTACCATGAGCACATGCTGCAGATGTGGTCGGAGCGCCCCTTCATCTGGGCTATGCACGCATGGAACATGTTCGACTTCGCAGCTGACGGACGCGATGAGGGCGGAAAGCCGGGACAGAATCAGAAAGGGCTTGTCACTTTTGACCGGAAGCTTAAGAAGGATGCATTCTATATCTATAAGGCGTGGCTGTCAGATGAACCTTTTGTTCATCTCTGTGGCAGACGGTATGAAAACCGGACGGAAAATCCGACGGAGGTCAAGGTGTACTCGAACCTGCCGGAGGTCACATTGTATGTGAACGGTAAAAAGGCTGAAACGCAGAGCGGGAAGCGGATTTTTCGGTTTCAGGTTCCACTTGATGATGCAGCTTCTATCCGCGCGGTGGGAACAGGAAACGCTGCCAGAGCTGAGGACCAGATGCAGATCCGTCATGTCAGCCGTCCCGACCCGGCTTACCATCAGCCGGGGACGCAGGTGACCAACTGGTTTGACCGGGATGATGAGATCGAACGGAAAGGATACTTCTCGATTCTGAACTCCGTGAGTGAGGTAAAAGAAAACCCGAAGGCAAGCGCGGTGTATGAGTCCTTCATGGCACCATTGATGGAGAAAGTGATTCAGAAATACGGTGATGTGGCAAAGAGTGTCAAGATTACACCACAGATGCAGAAAATGATGGATCAGATGAGCGTTCGCGACAGTCTGAAACAGATGGGGAGTCTCATCACGCCGGCCGTTGTGAGAGAACTCAATGCCAGACTCAATGAAGTGCCGGTAGCAGAAGCGACAGATAATAACGCCTGATAAACAACGCTTCAAGGCAGATAAAAACAGGGTTGAATATCATGCGAATCATTCAAGAAAAGCTCCTTCCCAACCAGGCCGGGCTGACAGCCTATTTACCGGACAGCAGCCAGGAGATGCCCAATATTACGGCTCGTCCGGCTGTGTTGATTTTCCCCGGCGGTGGTTATGCTATGTGTTCCGACCGGGAGGCGGAGCCAGTCGCGCTTGCGTATCTGGCACAGGGATACGCAGCCTTTATTCTGCGCTATACGGTCGATGCAAAACAGAATACTTTCCCGGCGGCCTTTGAGGATGCGAAAGCCGCACTCCGGCAGATCCGCAGTCATGCCAAGGTTTATGAAGTCGATCCGGAACGGATCGCTGTGGCAGGGTTCTCTGCAGGCGGTCATCTGGCGGCTTGTTTAGGCACTATGAGCGAAGAAAAGCCAGATGCGCTTATCCTTGGATACCCGGTTATTCTCTCCAAGTGGGGACAGGACTGGGGGAGAGAACTGCCCGGAGCAGATGAAGCGGTTACGGAAAATACACCTCCAACCTTTTTGTTCTCCACCCAGGCAGACCAGATCGTTCCCATTGAGAACAGCTTAGCTTTCTGCCTGGCTCTTGCCAGAGCGAAAGTGCCCTTTGAGCAGCATATCTATCTGGACGGCATTCATGGCTCGTCGCTCTGCACGGCTGCAGTCAGTGGCGGCAATAAGGCGGCGGTCAATCCTGAAATGGCAGCCTGGTTTCCTATGAGCATGCGCTTTCTTCAGAAGTTATGGGGCGACTTTCCTCTATTTGAAGGGACAGGAGAAGAAAACCCGGGTGCTTGGATCGACCGGCCGATTCCGGAACTCTTGGGAAATGAGAGAGCAAGGAAGATTATAGACACCCTCTTTCCGGGCTTTCTTGAACAGATGCCGCCGGGACTCAGCATGTCTCTAAGAAGAGTTGCTCAATTCTCCAAAGGGGCAATCAGCGAAAAAAAGCTGGAAGAGACAGAGCGTCAGCTCCAGCTTGTCATGAATATTTGAGGATGAATATGAGAGTATTCTGCAATCCACTGAATCTGCCGTATCAGTACCAGTTCTGCAAAAATCGTGAGGGGCACCTATGTGTCGACCGGGAGGCTGCCGATCCCAGCATGGTGCTCTTTAAGGGCTTGTATTATATCTTTCCGTCCATGACCTGCGGCTTTTACTACAGCGAGGATATGGTGAGCTGGAAGTTTCACGCACTCAGGGACATGCCGGTGTACGACTACGCGCCGGATGTGTGCCCGGTGGGTGACTGGCTGTATTTCTGCGCCTCCAGTCACGAAAAGGGCGCACATTACCGCACCCGCGATCCCTTCACGGATGAATATGAAAAGATCGACGGGGCTTTCCCGTTCTGGGATCCAAACCTGTTTGCGGACGAGGACGGGAGGCTGTATTTCTACTGGGGCTCCTCACCCCGGGAACCGATCTGGGGTGTTGAGCTGGATCGGGAGACGATGCAGCCTGTCGGCGAGCGCGTACCACTGTTTGAAAACGACGAGGACAATGTCGGTTACGAGCGCCGGGGCGAGGATCATGTTCCTGCGCGCAGCGCGGAGGAAAAGCGCAGGATGCTTGCTGAGATCGGACAGCAGGACATTGACCCCATGCGCAGGCAGATGGCCATCGACTACATTACCGATCACGGCTATATCGAGGGTGCCTGGATGACAAAGCACGCCGGGCGCTACTATCTCCAGTACGGCGCGGCAGGGGCTCAGTTCAACATCTATGGCGACGGGGTCTATGAGAGCGACAAGCCTCTTGGCCCTTTTACGCTGGCTAAGAACAATCCCTATTCCTATAAGCCGGGTGGTTTCATCCCCGGGGCTGGCCACGGCTCCACCATGGAGGACAGGGACGGCGCGTGGTGGCATATTTCCACGATGCGGATCTCGGTAAACCACGTATTTGAGCGCCGACTGGGCATCTGGAGCGCCGGCTTTGACATGGACGGAGAATTGTTCTGCAACCAGCGCTACGGAGACTGGCCGCAGGATCTGGACAAGCTGCGCCGCAATCCCTGGGCGAAACCGGACTGGATGCTCTTGAGCTATGGTAAGAAGGCCACCGCATCCTCTTTCGTTCCCGGCTGCGAGCCGGGTAAAGCAGCGGATGAAAACATCCGCACCTGGTGGAAGCCGGAGACGAACCGGCCAGGTGAGTGGCTGACGCTCGACCTGGGTGAGGAATATGATGTTCGCGCGATTCAGATCAACTTCGCCGACGACCACCCTTCTGTTGTTCCCCCGGATGGTACGGTCTACACCGGAGATATCTATGACTCCCGCTGGATCGACACCGTTCACCAGCCCACCCGCTGGCTCCTGGAGGGCAGTCTGGACGGCGAAGACTGGTTTGCCATAGAGGACAAGTCCGCAACGGACACGGATCTGCCTCATGATCTGATCGTAAGGGAGCAGGGCTTTGCCTGCCGCTATGTGAAGCTGACAGTGATCTGTGTCCCCTACGGTCAGGTTCCCTGTGTGTCCGGCCTGCGTGTCTTTGGCGTGGGACACGGTGAAAAACCCGCAGCGGCACAGGGGGTCACGGCAGAATACAGGAGTGATCTGGATGTTTCTGTGTCCTGGCGGGGTGAGGCGATGGGGTATGTTTTGAACTGGGGCCATGAATCGGACAAGCTCTACCACAGCCGCATGTGCTTTGCGTCAAGCGCCCCCATCGGTGCACTTATAAAAGGACAAAATCTATTCATTCGAGTGGACAGTTTCAATGAAAGCGGCATCACGGAGGGTAATATCATTAAAATAAAGGAAACGACAGCATGAGCTTACCCAAAGGCTTTCTGATCGGCGCGGCGACCGCAGCTCATCAGGTGGAGGGCAACAACATACACAGCGACTACTGGGCTCAGGAGCACATGGAATATACCAGCTTCAATGAACCCAGCGGCGCCGCCTGCGACCACTATAACCGCTATGAGGAGGATATCCGTCTCATGGCTGAGGCAGGGCTGAACGCTTACCGCTTCTCCATTGAGTGGGCGCGCATCGAGCCGCAGCCTGGCGTCTTCGATGAAAATGAGATCGCGCACTACCGAAAGGTGCTGGAATGCTGCCGCGCAAACGGCGTGGAGCCCATTGTCACTATGCACCATTTCACCAGTCCCAGGTGGCTCATCGAGCAGGGCGGCTGGGAAGCTGAGGCGACGGTTGAGAGATTTGCGCGCTACTGCCGGTATGTGGTCGAGCAGCTGGGGGATCTGTTTACCTATGTATGTACAATCAACGAGGCAAATATGGGGCTGCAGATCGCGGCCATCACAAAGCGCTACAAGCAGATGATGAAAGCTCAGAGCGCCGAGGGAAAAGTGCAGGTGGGCATAAACCTGGGAGATACGCTGAAGGAGCGCATGAAAAAGCAGGCCGCGGAGAATAGGAAGATCTTCGGCACGCCCAATCCCCAGGTCTTCGTTTCCAGCCGCACGCCAGAGGGCGATCTGTTGGTGATGAAAGCTCACCAGGCAGCCAAAGCGGCCATGAAGGCCGTCAAGCCCGAGCTGCAGATCGGTATCACGCTCTCCCTGCACGACATCCAGTCCCTGCCCGGCGGCGAAGAAGCGGCGGCAAGGGAGTGGGAAGAAGAATTTATGCACTATCTGCCCTACATCAGGGACGACGATTTCTTCGGCGTGCAGAATTACACCCGCACCCTCATGGGGCCGGACGGGAGCCTCCCTGTGCCGGACGGCGCAGAGACCACCCAGATGGGGTATGAATTCTACCCTCAGGCACTTGGCCATGTTATCCGCACGGTGCACAAGAGCCTGCCGATCCCACTGATTGTCACGGAAAATGGCGTTGCGGTCTCGGACGACAGCCGCCGCGTGGCTTTCATCGAAGAGGCGCTCCGCGGTGTGGATAGCTGTATTGAAGACGGCATTCCGGTCAAAGGATACATGTACTGGAGCCTGCTGGACAACTTTGAATGGCAGAAAGGCTTCTCCGTGACCTTCGGTCTCATCGCGGTGGATCGCGCCACCCAGCAGCGCAGCCCAAAGCGCAGCCTTACCTTTCTCGGCGGCTATGCCAGATAAGGAGCAGATTCAATGAAATGGAACGACTTCAATCAAAACTGGGAATTTCAGCACGGCGAGCCCAGCAGTATTCCCATGCTGACGCAGAAAAAGGAAACCGTCTCTCTGCCCCATGACTTCATGATCGCCGGAGACGTCTCACCTGAAGCTCCCGGCGGGGCGGGTACCGGCTTTTA
The DNA here is from genome assembly GCA_902791215.1 of Oscillospiraceae bacterium. Classification (GTDB taxonomy): domain Bacteria; phylum Bacillota; class Clostridia; order Oscillospirales; family Oscillospiraceae; genus Limivicinus. Next base: position 7,948 of record CADAUZ010000051.1, read on the forward strand.
CTCCGGCGGCGTCGCCTCTTATACGAGGTACCTGGAGCTGACAGAGGACGATCTGCAGGAGCGGCACATCCTTTATGTCGGTGGATGCTTCGGCTCGACAAAAGTCGTGCTGAACGGCCATGTTATGGCCAGGCATCACTACGGCTACACGCCCTTTGCTGTTCCGCTTGACCGTGTCCTGAAAGTGGGGAAAAACCGCATCACCATCACGGCAGCCAATACTGACGAGCCCAATTCCCGCTGGTACTCCGGTGCCGGGTTGTATCGCAAGGTATATCTCCTGACTGGCCCTGCCGTTCACATCGCGCCAGACGGAATTTTCGTCAGCACTCTGTCCGTAGAAGACGGAACGGCGCGGCTTCGTGTGCGCGTCGCAGTCTGCAACGACAGCACAGAGGACTGGAGGGGCGGCGTGCAGGCTGAAGTTGAGAACAAGACAGTCGAAACCGTCCTCGCTGTCCCGGCGGGAGAGTGCCGGGAAGCGGAGATTGCACTTGTGCTGCCGGAGGCAAGGCTATGGAACTTGAATGACCCGCAGCTCTATACGCTTCATGTGCAGGCCGGGGATGACGCGGATAATGTGCGCTTCGGCGTCCGCACGATCACAGTGGATGCGCGGCACGGCCTGCGCTTAAATGGACGCGCGGTGAAGCTCAAGGGCGGATGCCTGCACCATGACAACGGAATTCTTGGCGCGGCGGCGCACCGGGACAGCGAATACAGGAAGATACGGCTCCACAAAAAAAACGGATTCAATGCCATCCGTTTTGCACACAACCCGCCCTCAAAGGAGATCCTGGATGCCTGCGACGAGCTGGGACTTCTGGTCATCGACGAAGCTTTTGATGTGTGGAACATGGAGAAGCGCACCTACGACTTCTCCCAATATTTTGCGTCGGAGTGGCAGAAAGAACTTTCCGCCATGATTCGGCGCGACCGGAATCATCCCAGTATCTTTCTCTGGTCCGTCGGCAACGAACTGCCCGAACAGGGCGGTCTGTCGGGCGGTTATGAGACCTCCCGAAAGCTGACGGCTTTCGTCCGCAGCATGGATGATACCCGCCCGGTAGGCGGGGCGCTGTGTTGTTTCTTTCGCGGTCTTGACGACGATGACAACGCTAAATACTGGCAGTCCATCATGGAAAATGCCGCCATGCTGCAGAAAAACGGCATGATGAACCTGGACTGCCCGTATGGCAAGGCCATCTGGGATGAGCGCACCGCACCTTTTGTAAAGACCTGGGACGTGGTGGGCTACAACTACCTGCGCTATCACTATGAGCCAAGCCACGAAAAGCATCCGGACCGGGTGATCTGCTGCACCGAGTCCAAGCCGCGGGAACTGGTGGAATACTGGGCGGATGTGGAGCGCCACGACTATCTGATCGGCGACTTTGAATGGACCAGCATGGATTATCTGGGCGAGGCGGGCATCGGCAACAGCTTTTATGTGGAACCGTCCGAAGCCGCGGCGAAGATGCAGGCCATGCTTAGTGCGGCTTACCCCGCACGCACAGCGGAGTGCGGCGACTTTGACATCTGCGGCTTTGAGAAGCCGCAGATGGCTTTCCGTCGTATCGTATGGGGAAGCAAGGAGACGGTCATCGCCGTGACCGATCCGCGGCATCACGGCAAGACAGAACTCCTTGGCCGCTACGGCTGGTCCGACTGCGCCCGCTGCTGGACCTGGCCGGTTGCCTCGGGGTCTCCCGTTGAAGTCGAAGTTTATTCGCCTGGCAAAACAGCGGAACTATTCTTAGATGGCCGCTCCCTGGGACGGCAGAGCGTGGAAGGATTCAAGGCTGGTTTCGAGACGGTCTATGAGCCGGGTGCGCTGCGGGCTGTAAGCTATGATGAAAACGGAGATGAAATCTCCGCCGATGAAATCAGCACTTACGGCAAGCCCGCCAGGCTGCGCCTCACGAGCGAATGCGGCGATACTCTCCCCGCCGATGGTGAGAGCCTCTGCTATGCCGTGGTAGAGATCACGGATGCTGACGGCAATTTCATTCCCTGGGCTGAGGATGCGATGTCAGTGGAATATAGCGGCGAGGGTTCGCTTCTTGCCTTTGGATCGGCGCGCCCCACCACGGAGGAAAACTACACTTCCGGGATGATCACTGCCTACAAGGGCCGCGCCCTGGCCGTGATCCGCGCTTCTGCGGCGAGAGGAAAATCCCGCCTGACTGTGAAGAGCAAGCTCTTCGGAGAAGCCGAAATGCACATCCAATTTGTTTGATATTATTGATTTCATCTTTCCTGCTCATAGCATCATGTCTCCTTGCATTGATATCATCGAATTGGCTTCCTTATGAGGACAGGCGGCTGAGCCCGGAGGAGCGGGCCAAGGATCTGACCACCCGTCTGAACCTGGACGTGCTGACGGGCGGCGTCTCGCCGCAGGGTCGGCTGCCGGTCATTCCCCCGGCGGATATGGAGACGGTGGAGACCCGCTGCGAGGATCTGGTGACGGATATCCGCCCCTATACCGACAGCGAGGGGAACGTCTACACGCTGGGCTTCGGCCTGCAATACGAATAAACATCGCGCCAATAAGAAAAGCCGCCCGGCGGGCGGCTTTTTTCACTTTTCACTATGCATTTGTCCGATCAGCTGCATAAGCCGCTCGCCGGCGTTGGGAACATCGTCCACACGGAAGAAGTACAGACTCATGTTCAGCCAGGCCTGAAGGGTAAATTGTCCTATTTCCTGCAGATCTGTGTCGTGCCTCAGGTGATACACCATAAAGCGCACCAGCATTCCGGCCAGAGCCTCCCGCTCAAACTCGGACAAGTGATTGTTTGCTTGCCCCAAGTAGCGGGAAAACAGTCGACACATCTGCTCCTCCATATCCAGATTCTCCGAGCGGACGGAGAGCAGCTTTTTCATTTTGCTTCGGTGCTCATCAATATACACCCATAAAGTCGTTTAATTAATGGTTTCCAAAATCTTGGTACTATAAGTTGCTGATCAGCTTTTAGAAGCATTTTTACGAGGCCTGCCACGTTTCCTCTTTGGAGGCGCTGGGACAGGCTTTGATAGGC
>CADAUZ010000052.1 GCA_902791215.1 Oscillospiraceae bacterium
GGACCGGGAGCTTGAAAGGCTGCGCATTTCCTTTGAGACGGCGAGAGCAGCCGGGTACCGCAGGTATATCCTGTTTCTGCATTATCCGCCGACGAGCATTCTGGAGGACGAGAGTCCTTTCACTGCCATAGCGGAGGAGTACGGGGCGGAGCAGGTCATATATGCGCACAGCCACGGAGAGAGCCGTTTCCATGACAGTATCCTCGGCGAGAAAAACGGGATTCACTACAGCCTTGTTTCCGGAGATTATCTGAAATGGAAGCCGATGAAAGTGCTGGAATAATCATGAAAAATCGCACTGAAAGAATCATTGAGGAGGAAAACAAGATGAAGACGATCGGACTGCTCGGCGGCATGAGCTGGGAGAGTACCGTCACCTACTATCAGGTTATCAATGAGACGATTAAGGAGAAGCTCGGCGGGCTTCATTCTGCAAAGATCCTCCTGTACAGTGTAGACTTTGATGAGATCGAACGCTGCCAGTCCTCCGGAGATTGGGAAAAGAGCGCAGCCATCCTGAGAGATGCTGCTCAGCATCTGGAGGCTGCCGGGGCTGATTTCATCGTGATCTGCACCAATACCATGCACAAGGTCGCGGAGGAAATAAAGGCAGGGCTTTCCGTTCCTCTGCTTCATATAGCCGAAGCAACCGCACAGAAGCTGACAGAGGCAGGAATTACCCGTGTAGGACTGCTGGGCACAAGCTATACCATGACGGAGAGTTTTTATAAGGATGTGATTCGGGAAGCCGGAATTGACGTCCTTACACCGGAAGGAGAGGCGATCCGAACTGTCAACAGTATCATTTTCGATGAACTCTGTGTCGGCATCATCCGCGAAGAATCGAAACAGGTTCTGTTGAGGATCATTCAGCAGCTTCAGAATAACGGGGCCCAGGGTGTCATCCTCGGCTGCACGGAGCTTGGCCTGATCATTCGTTCCGAAGATCTTGAGCTGCCGGTGTTCGACACTGCCCTGATCCATGCCAGAGAAGCAGCTCTGGCTGCGCTCAGATAAACATTGAGCGAACGAGGTGAGTATATGTCTTTGATTGATGCAGCGATCGACTATGTGTATTCGCTGTTTCGGGATAATGCCGGCGGGCATGATGCCGCACATACCTTGCGTGTCTATCAAAACGCGATGCTGATTGCCCAGCAGGAGCCCGACTGTGACCTGGAAATACTGGCGTTGAGCGCTCTGCTTCACGATGCAGACGACCATAAGCTGTTCCATACAGAGAATAATGCAAACGCGAGATCTTTTTTGACGCAGCATGATGTTGAGTCAGATAAGATCGAGTATATCTGCAGAGTAATTAACGCTGTTTCATTTAGCCAGAACAGAGGAAAACGCCCGGAAAGCCTGGAAGGAATGATTGTTCAGGACGCTGATCGTCTTGATGCCATCGGTGCACCGGGGCAATCCAAATCCGAACCGGGGATGGAGGCGCGCTGGGTAAGCGCGCACTCCATATCGCTAAAATTTATAGTTTTAGTGCCGTCCTGCCTCCGTCAAGGAATTTCGTGCCCCTGCAACCGCGCAACCTTTCGCGTCCTGTCGCTTACGTTTTTTGCGCATGTAAAAAAAGCCTTTGCCATGGAACCACTCGGCTCAGAAACTAACTGCAACCGTAGATATCAATCTTTTATTGCCCTCACCAAGAATAGGGGCGTGGAAGAAAAATTGAGCTTTTCCTCCTCTGACCAAACCCGCCACCAAATCTGTTCATCCGCCCAAGGCTGCAGACCGAGTCTTTGTAGCCTTTCAAGATCCCACGCAGGACGGCGGATGCTGCTAAGCGGGACGCGGCGGGCGATGTCCTCCATCACATCGAAGTTTTCCCCCACGTTCTGATCCCACACGCCCTGTTCGGCGCTGTTGATCCGATCCTGATCGTAGGCGGCCTGCGCCTGCTCGTCAAAGAGGTAGGCGTACCAGTTGGCGTCAAAGTTCAGAAGCAGACCACCGGGCCTCAGCACACGCGCCCATTCGGCGTATGCCGCGTCCGGGTGGGGAAGATTCCAGGTCAGGTTGCGGCTGATCACCACATCGAAGGAGGTGTCTTCAAACTTGAGCGCCTCCGCGTTCATCTCCATAAAACGGATGCTGCCGGCCATTGCGCCGGCATTTTTCTTTGCCTCTTTGAGCATGGCTGGAGTCAGATCGATGGCCGTCACGTCATACCCCAACTCGCAGAGAAGAATAGCAAAGAAACCGGGGCCGGTACCGACCTCCAGCACGCGAAGCTGAGCTGCCGCAATTCCGGGAAACTGTCGGGCAATCTCCGCTTGCAGGCAGTCGCTCCATTTTTTGCGCTGGCCGGTTTCAAGCTCCACCTGATTGACTTCAGAGTACCCGGAGGCACGGCCGGTCCAGTACGCTTTGTTTTCAGAAAGGATTGTCTGTCGGGACTCCATAGCTCACCATCGGGCCTTTCTCAATAATGTTCAATGACGCGCACTGATACAGCAGCACACCGTCTGTGGGGGCTGTTTCCGTAAAGAGACTGCGTCCGAAGTAATCGCGGATCTCCCCCAGCTTTTCACCCTTTTCAAAGCGGTCGCCCGGCTTTTTCTCAGGATACCAGCAGCCTGTGCATGGGGCATCGTCGTTGTACTCAAAAAGTTCCTGCTTTGGATATACCGTCCAATCACCGTCCAGTACACCCAGGCAGCGGAGAATACTCCGCACATCGGCCTTGTCCGCCTCAATCTCTTCACGGCTGAAAAGACTCAGCTGTCCGCGTTCAATGAGAACGCTGGGGATACTGTGGACTGAAGCCAGGTTATACGCACCGCCGGTACGGCAGCGGGAGCGTACCACATATTTCACGTTGACACATTCCACCATCCGCTTTGCCGTTGCCTCAGCAGGCGTATCACCCAGATAGTAGCAGAAGGGGATAAGCGTCTCGTATCCGTCACCGCAATGCAAATCGATGTAGGCATCTACATTTTTTATAAATACCTCGAACAGCATGTGGGCAAGCCTGTCGGCCTCACTGCCCTCACGGTCGCCCGGGAAAACACGGTTCAGATTCTTCCCGTCCTCATAGACACGGGACATGGTGCGGTTTTCAAAACCGGAACGGTTGGCAAGCGGCAGAATGATCACATTGCCGCGCAGCATTGTCACATCCAGCTCGTTGGACAGCTCAATTGCTGCCTGAATCCCCACATACTCGGCATTGTGGATTCCGGCGGAGATCAGCACCGTAGGCCCGGGCCGGGTTCCGCACAGAAGGACATGCGGGACATGCAGCTCAGTACCCTCCACATGAATATGGTCTTTGATGGTTTTGCCGGGCGTGAGTTCATGTCCGGCGATCATTTTTACGTCCATAGAAGGCTCCTTGCAATTGCGTTCTCCATACCGTATCACGCGCACTGCACTTCTCACAAGCCCCCCGGGGGGATGTTTTACAGGTTTTTATTAAAAAAGCGAAAAAAATATCCCCCCCGGGGGCTTCCGCTCAGACTCAGGATAGCATATACTTTCATCGTTAGATTTGCCTGTCTCTGCAAAGCTGAGGAGAACAACGTGAGAAAGTATGTCATTCAGAGATTGATACAGCTGATCCCGGTCTTGATCGGGATCACGTTTTTGTCCTTTGCCATGATGCGCATGGCGGGCAGCGACGCGATCACGGAGATGTATGGAGATAAGGGCGCGGTGGCCCAGGAGGTCATCGACGCCAAACGTGCCGAACTGGGCCTGGACAAGCCCTTCGTGCAGCAGTATTTTTCCTGGCTGGGCGGGATGCTCACCGGCGACATGGGAACGAGCTATGTCTCCGGGCGCGACGTTTTCAAGACCTTTACTTCCAAACTCCCGGCGACACTGCTGCTTACGGCGCTTTCGATCCTCATGACCATCGTGATCTCAATTCCCCTGGGGGTTCTGGCTGCGGTGCGGCATGACAAGCTGACGGACTATCTGCTGCGCTTTCTGAGCTTTATCGGAAACTCTCTGCCGAACTTCTTTGTGGCGATGCTGCTGATGGAGCTGCTGGCCATCAAGCTTGGCTGGCTGCCGGTCATCTCCAACGGAACCACGGTGAAAAGCGCCATCATGCCGACCCTGACCCTCGCCATCGCCATGTCTGCCAAATACATGCGGCAGGTGCGTGCGACAGTGCTGGAGGAACTGAACAAGGACTATGTGACCGGCGCAAAAGCGCGCGGCGTGAGAAACCGCGTGATCCTCTGGCGGAGTGTGCTCAAGTCCTCCATGCTCACGATCATCACGCTGCTGGCCCTCTCTATCGGCAGTCTGCTTGGCGGCACGGCCATCATTGAGAGCATCTTCATGTGGGACGGCGTGGGGAAGCTGGCTGTGGATGCCATCACCATGCGCGACTATCCGCTGATCCAGTCCTATGTGGTCTGGATGGCGATTATCTACGTGCTTGTAAACCTCGTCACAGATCTCCTGTACCACGCGCTTGATCCGCGGATCCGACTGGGGGTGAGCGAGGGATGAAAGAACCGACTGTCCGGGTACAAAAGATCAAAAAGGACACCATCAAGACGCGGCTCATATTCTTTGGTGCTCTTGCGCTGGCCCTTCTTCTCTGCTCCGTTTTCTGCGAACACCTGACACCCTATGATCCCTATGTGCAGGATCTGAAGAATGCCAAGGCACCGCCTTCTCTGGAGCATCTCTTCGGCACGGACCGCTATGGGCGGGACATGCTTTCCCGTGTAATCGTCGGCAGCAGAACAAGCATTTTCTCCACTCTTCTTCTGGTGGGCATCGTGACCGCCCTCGGCACCATGGTGGGCGTTTTCTGCGGCTGGCACGGCAAGTGGATCGACACGGTGCTGATGCGCATTTCGGATATGTTTCTGGCCTTCCCCGGTCTGGTATTTGCCATGGCCGTGGCCGGTGTTCTGGGCGGCGGCCTGCAGAACGCGATCATTGCGTTGGTGGCCATCTCGTGGCCGAAATACGCCCGCATTGCCCGAAGCCAGACCCTGGCCCAGAAGGAGACACCGTACCTGAAAGCGGCGAGGCTCTCCGGCAGCGGCACATGGAAAATCATCTTCAAGCATATCCTGCCGAACATCATCGGTCCGATCCTTGTTACCTCCATGCTGGACATCGGCACGATGATGATGGAGCTTGCGGGCCTGAGCTTTCTCGGTCTTGGCGCAAAGCCGCCCACGGCGGAGTGGGGCAGCATGATGAGTGACGCGCGCAGCCTTTTGTCCTCTGTACCCTGGGTCACACTGGCTCCCGGCTTTGCCATCTTTATCTCCGTCATGATCTTCAACCTCCTGGGCGACACCATCCGGGACTATGCGGACCCAAAGTCAAGGGGGCGTTGATATGAGCGAGATTTTACGTTATGAGCACGTCGATATCTCCTATAACGGCGTCAAAGTAATCAAAGACGTCAGTTTCACCGTTTCCGAGGGGGAAATTCTCGGCATTGTAGGCGAATCCGGCTCCGGCAAGTCCACGCTTATCAAGGCGGCTATGGGCCTTCTGGGCGATACCGGCCTTGTCACCCGGGGCGATATCTGGTACAAGGGCAAAAATCTGCCGGATCTCTCCGCCGGAGAGCTGCGTAAGCTCAACGGTCCGGAGCTGAGTATGATCTTTCAGTATGCCGGCAGCTCCTTCTGCCCGATCCGCACCGTGGGGGCCCAGCTTTACGAGAGCATGACGGAGCACGAGAGCCTATCAAAAGAGGCCTTTCGTGTCCGTGCAACCGAGCTTCTGGAGAAGATCGGCTTTGAGAATGCCTGGCGTATTCTCGAGAGTTACCCGTTTGAACTCTCCGGCGGCATGCAGCAGCGCATCGGCATCGCCGCGGCGATGCTCCTCAATCCCAGCGTCTTGCTGGCGGATGAGCCAACCTCGGCTCTTGACGTCTCCGTACAAAAACAGGTCGTGGAGGAGATGCTGCTGGTGCGCAAGACCTTTGGCACATCCATCGTTCTGGTGACCCACAACATCGGCGTCATCGGCGCGATGGCGGACAAGGTGCTGGTCATGAAAAACGGCGAGATGGTGGAATACGGCGAGACGCAGCAGGTGCTGAACAACCCGAAAGAGGACTACACCCGCCTGCTCATGTCTGCCGTGCCGAAGTTGAAGAGGTGAGAAGATGGAGCCTGTCTTAAAAGTTGAAAATCTCACCAAAGTCTTCACCCGCAAAGGACAGCCGGATTTCACGGCCGTGGATCACATCGGCTTTGAGCTCTATCCCGGCGAGTGCCTGGGGCTGATCGGCGAGAGCGGCAGCGGCAAGACCACCGTGGTCAACATGATCACCCGCCTGCTGGACAGCACCGGGGGCCGCATCGTGCTCGATGGCGAGGACATTACCCGCCTGAGCGGAAAAGAACTGCGCAAAGCCTACAGCGAGATGCAGATGGTTTTCCAGACGCCGACAGATTCCTTCGACCCGCGCTGTACATTGGGCGACGGCATCGGTGAGAGCCTGAGAAATAACGGCATGAGCCGGGCGGAGACGAAACAGGAAGTGGCCCGACTGCTCACCGAGTGCGGCCTCACGCCGGAATTTGCCGCCCGTTACCCCCATCAGGTCAGCGGCGGTCAGTGCCAGCGCGCGGCGATCGCCCGCGCCCTCGCGGTAAAGCCCAGACTCCTGATCTGCGACGAGGCGACCTCCTCTCTGGACGTGACCATACAGAAGGAGATCATCGCGCTGTTAAATGAGTTGCGCTCCCATCACGGCAGCGAGCTCTCAATCCTGTTCATTTGCCACGATATCGCCCTGGTGCAGCAGTTCTGCAATCGCGTTCTGGTGCTGTACAAGGGAAAAATCGTGGAACAGGGGAAGCCGGACGACGTGATCCGCAATCCGCAGGATGCCTATACAAAACGCTTAATAGACAGCATTTTATAGAGAGGTAAAACCATGGAGAGAATCAAGCATCGTGTGACGCATTACTGGTCCCACCGGGCGGAGGGCTTTGAAGCCCAGCGCCTGCGGGAATTTGAAAGCGAGAAGAAGGACCGCTGGCTTGCGGAATTTCGCAAATATCTGCCGCAGGGAAGACCGATCCGCGTGCTGGACATCGGCACAGGCACAGGCTTCTTCGCCTGCCTGATGGCCGAGGAAGGACATGAGGCGATCGGCATCGACCTGACCCCGGAGATGATCGACCATGCCGAGCATATGGCGGCCGTCCTCGGACTGGATGCGCAGTTTCAGATCATGGACGCCGAGGAGACGGAATTTGCCTCTGAGAGCTTCGACGTGCTGGTGACCCGGAACCTGACCTGGACGCTGCCCCACATCGCGCGAGCCTACCGGGAATGGTATCGTATTTTGAAGCCGGGCGGGGTGCTCATCAACTTCGACGCGGATTACTGCGCCGCCATCGACAATGACGAGGTCGAGCTGCCGGAAAACCATGCCCACAAGCTGGTGCCCGAATTTCTCACCCACGAAAACGAAGAGATCACCATGGAGCTTTCCGCATACGAAGGACCGCGCCCTCAATGGGACGTACAGCTTCTGGTGGAAGCGGGCTTCGAGCGCGTACTTGTGGATGTGGGCGTCTACAAGCGTATCTACAAAGAGATCGATGAGTTTTATAATCCCACGCCGATCTTCACCATCGCAGCCTATAAATGATATAAGACACAGTTTGTGTTTTATATAAAAAGGCGACTTCCCTGATGGCCCTGGAAAAGCAGCAGGGAAGCCGCGAATGACTGACAGGCGGCGGAGAATCCGCCTCTGCCGCCTCCAGTATAACGGAAACCGCGGAAAGAGACAAGAAAATATTGGAGGAAAAATATGAAAAGTCTCAGAAGAATCCTGCCCTTCGCGCTGATCCTGTGCATGTTCGTGTGCCTGTTTTCCGGCACCGCCTCTGCAGAAGGCAAGAAGATGGTCATCGGCGACACCACCTTCAACGCCGAAAACTGGGAAGAGACCATCGACCCGCACCGCACCTACAACGGCTGGCCCTGCACCTCCTGGGCCAACGACGGCAACAACACCTGGACCATCACCCTGCGCGACGGCATCAAGTTCTCTTCCGGCCGCGACATGGACGCTGAGGCTGTCAAGCAGTGCTTTGAGCACCTGCTCGAAAACCACGACCGCGCCCCCGGCGACACCAAGATCGTTGACATCCAGGCTGATGGCCAGGTCCTGACCATCACCACCTCCGAGCCGAACCCCGCCCTCATGAACTATCTGGGCGACCCCTACGCCTGCATCATCGATGTGGACGCCTCCGACTTTGAGAGCGGCATCTCTGTCGGCACCGGCCCCTACAAGGCAGTCGACATGCTGATGGACGACCACATTACCCTGGTTCCCAACGAGTACTACTGGGACGGCACCCCTAAACTGGACGAGCTAACCATCCGCACGATCTCTGACCGCAACACCCTGGCCCTGGCCCTAGAGGGCGGCGAGGTTGACGCGGCCTACGGCGTGGCCTACGACGCCTACTCCAAGTTTGAAAATCCCAATTTCCAGTTTTCCAGCATCCAGACCTCCCGCGCCTTCTTCGGCTGCATGAACATGCAGAGCGCCGTCATCCAGGATCCCGCCGTGCGGCAGGCTATCGTCATGGGCATTGACCGCGAGGGCTTCGTTGTCGCGCTGCTGGACGGTCACGGCGTGCCGGGCTACGGCCCCTTCCCCGAGGGCTTCAGCACCTTCGGCAGCGAGCACCTCAACACCCTGGGCTATGATCCCGACGGTGCGAAGGCTGTTCTGGAGGCCGCCGGTTGGGTCGACACCGATGGCGACGGCATCCGCGAGAAGGACGGTCAGAAGCTCACGATCCGCTGGCTGACCTATCCCAGCCGCGCGGAGCTGCCTCTGCTGGCCGAGTCCGCCCAGGCTTCACTGAAGGACATCGGCATCGATGTGGACATCAACAACACCGCCAACCGCCGCGAGTTCCTGGCCACCATGGACTTTGACGTTTACGCCTCCGCCCTGGTGACCGCGCCTTCCGGCGATCCCCAGTACTTCTTCACCACCTCCTGCGTGCCCGGCATGAGCTACAACTTCGGCGCCTACGAGAACGAGCACGTGAACGATCTGCTCCATCAGCTCTCCACCGAGTTTGACACCGCCAGGCGCGCTGAGCTCGCCATCGAGCTGCAGCAGACCATCCTGGACGACAACGGCTATGTCTTCTGCTCCTTCCTCGAGATGAGCATGATCTCCAAGGCCAGCGTCCACAACTGGATCGCCCACGCCTGCGACTACTACGAGGTCACCGTCGATCTCGACATCGACTGAGTCAACCCCATATAGAACTGCATGCCCCTCCCACTCGGAGGGGCATGTTCGTTTAGTCGCATTGAGGAATGAAAAACGGCAAAAAATCTGCAGTAAAGTACAAAAATATCCCCCCGGGGGGCTTGTGCGGTGCCCTGAAGTTTCATACAATATAAACAGAGAGGGACTACGACAGCAAAGGAGCAAGCCATGGAAATTGCAGAATACTTTGACTCGGTTGCCTCGTTTTGGGATGATGATTTCTCTGAGGCCAAACCCGCGCGCGTCGTTGCTTCCACGATCTCGATCCCGCGTGGCGGCGCCTGTGTATTGGATATAGGCTGCGGCAGCGGTTCCATGTTCATGGATTTGCTGGAGAGCGGCGCCTGTGAAATCGAAGGACTGGATATCTCCGGCGGTATGGTGGAGGCAGCAAAGGAAAAGTTTTGTTTCGACCCCCGCATCCATGTAGAGAAGGGAGATTTTCTCACGCATGAACAGCTCGGCTATGATGTGCTGATGGCATTCAACTCATACCAGCATTTTCTGCAGCCACGTGTGTTTCTGAAAAAAGCCCGGGAGCTCCTTCGTCCGGGCGGACGGCTCACGATCGCGTTCCCATTTGACAGGGAGCACACCAATACGATCAGCGCGATTCTGCCTGCCGGACTTGCCAGAGGCCTGCTTTCGGCGGAGGAGGAAGCCGTGTTCTGGCGGGAGTGGTTTGACATCGACTGCATTTGCGACAACACGGGCCTATACCTGTTGTCTGGTGTAGTAAAATGACAGAAAATATAAGTGCCGGGAACTGTCCGTTCTGAACAGTACCCGGCACATTTTGTGTTTCAGACTATTTGCTTGCTGCTTTCTTCCGCAGGCTTGCCTTGACGACGCCCTTGGGGTCCTTGATGAGCAGGATCACGAGCCAGAGGATCAGGCCGAGAGCCACAACGGAGAGGCCGAGGAAAGCGTCGTTGAGCATGTCCTCGGCGGCGGGGGTGAAGTACTCCGCACCGAGCTCCGCGTACTCAAAGATCGCGTCGCCCAGCCACATGAGGGAGGCGCCCCAGAACAGCACGCAGGGGACGCCAGGCATCATGCTGTCATCCTTGCGCTGATACCACTTGATCGTTGCGATAATCGCCGCAAATACACAAATCAGAAGTGTCATGTCGTTTCCTCCTTACGCGGCGGCCTTCTGAGGCTTGGCGTCCGGACGTTCCATGATCCTGTCCGCGACAAACATCATGATCGCCCAGGTGACGGTCACGATGATCGCCATGGTGACGCCGATGGTACTCATCTCGTGCAGCATCTCCGCTGTGTCTCCGGGATCATTCATCGCCGTCAGGAACGGGAACCATGGGACGACTTCACCGTGCCAGATGTGCTCGAAGCAGAGCAGGAACGCGCCGCCCCACAAAAGCTGCGCCAGGATCATGAGCTTCTTGCTCCAGGGGAGATGCTTCTCCTGCTTGGTCTCGACAGCGGCTTTCTTCGCCAGCTTTTGAGAATCAGCCTTCATCTCGCTGTTCTTCATAATCTGTGCGGCCGCAGTGACCACAACGGCCTCAGCGGCGGAAACCAGAAAACATGCCATACTATGTTCCTCCCAAATGGTTTTATTTGCAAACGGCTGACTGCCGCTATGTACTATTTTCTTATCGCGCGGCTGAGCTCTGCCTTGAAGGCGTCGATCAGTGCCGTATCTCCGGTTTTGCGGTATTCCTCCGCAAACTGCTCGGCATACTGAGACATGAAACTGCTGCAGATGCTGTCAAGCTGTCCTCGCACGGAGGCAAGCTGTATCAGGACTTCGGTACAGTCCGCGCCGTCCTCGACCATGCTGCGCACAAGCTTTATATGGCCGATGGTGCGGGACATACGGTTTGCCATGTAACGGGCGTCATATTGCGCAGACTTTTTCTCATTGTCCATTTGAGGCAATTCTCACTTTCTATATTAAAGCTATTTTAACCTCATCAGTGCCAATCCACAACCCGGGTGGGGGGATACAAATTATTGCCCGAGGATATCCCCCCACCGGGGTTAAAGCAGCAAAGTGACGAAAATGAACGAAGTTTCTCTGCCAAAATGCCGAAGCACAGAAAGCGATATGCAAAATTGCCGGAGTTCAAGTTGAATATTCATGCCCAAATTCGTCGAAATACCTGAAATAACCCGGGAGGGGGGATGCTGCAGCAGCATCGAAAAAGGCAAATTTGCATCCCCCCGGGGGGCTTCCGCGCAGAGCGTTTTTCTGCTATGCTCTTACCAGATCAGATGCTATGTGATTGCCGGGGGTTCCCTCATCCCAACGTGCTTTTACACCTCTCTGCACGTAACGGCAATCAAAGATCTCTCTTGCTAAACCCTCCGTGCCGGTCACACGGGGGGTTATTTAATCCGGGATTCCATAGAAAACCGAAGGAGGAGAAAGATGAAAAGAGGATTAACACTGGTGATGGCCGTGCTGATGGTGATAAGCCTTTTCACCGCAGGCGGTTCGTTCGCTTTTGCAGAAGGTACTGACACGATCGAAGTCACCGATATGAAAGGCCGCACTGTTACGCTGCCTCGGAATATTGAGCGAGTCGTTGTCACATTTAATATGGAAGAGTATTTCGCCGTAGCGGGTGAGACCGGAATCGACAAGCTGGTCGGCTGGAGCCACAAGTATTGGGAAGGCCGCCGCCAGGATGCGTATGATGCTTTTACGGCTGTCTACCCGCAGCTTGCCGAGCTGCCCGATGTGGGGTATAACGCCGATATCAGCATTGAAGCCATCATCTCCCTGCAGCCCGATGTCGTGCTTGCCTCCTCCACAGGCGCCAATTACAATGCGCTGGAGCCCGCCTTTGACAATCTCCGCGCTGCCGGTATCGAGTGCGTATTCTTTGATTTCCATGCGCAGACCGTGGAAAAGCATTGCGCGAGTGTCAAGCTCCTCGGTACGATCCTCGGTCAGGAGGAACGCGCTGCCGAGATCGCGGATTTCTATACCGAGCAGATGGCACTGGTGACAGATCGCCTGACCGACCTGAAGGATGAGGCGCGTCCCCGCGTGTACATGGAGTTCAGCATGGGGCCCGGACAATTCGGCAACACCTGGTCTGAGCAGATGTGGGGCGCTCTGATCCGCACCTGCGGCGGCACCAACATCGCGGCCGGCATGGAGGGAGCCTCCGTGGATATCGCACCGGAGCAGGTGATTTCCTCCAACCCCGAGGTGATCATCTTTACCTGCAGCCCGCGTAATGACGTCAGTGACAACGTGGTTCTCGGCTATGGCGCAGATGAGGCGCTGGCACGGGAGCATCTGGCGGCCTATGCAGGCCGCACCGGGTGGGCCGATCTGGATGCCGTCAAGAACGAGCGGATGGGTGCTCTGTACCATGACCTGAGCCGCCACATCTTCGACTTTGCCGGTGCCCAGTTTCTTGCCAAGGAGATTCAACCCGAAATCTTTGCGGACATGGATCCGGAAGCAAATCTTGCCGCCTTCTTCGAGCGCTTCATGCCTGTTGATCTGGACGGTGTCTGGACGCTCAGCCTCAAGTGATCCATGGATCAGAACAGACAATTAAACGATTCCAGCCGCGCAGTCTATGCGCGGCTGAATCGGCGTAAATATGCGATTATCATTGCCCTCTGCCTGTTCTGCTTTTTTGCCTGCATAGGGGATGTCCTGACTGCCGCGGCCTCTCCGGCCTACCGGCTCTCGACCAGAGATGTGCTTAACTGCCTGCTGCATCCCACCCAAGCCACTCCCGGCACCTACGTGATCGTCATCAAAATGCGCCTGCCCATTGCGCTGATGGCGCTGGTGGTGGGCTTTTCGCTGGGGACGGCAGGCGCAACGATGCAGACCATCCTGCACAACCCTCTCGCAAGTCCCTACACCCTCGGAGTCGGCACGGCGGCGGGTTTCGGCGCATCAATCGCCATTGTGCTCGGTCTCGGCTCGGTGATGACTTCCGCACTGGCGTTTGTGTTCGCCATGCTGATCTGTCTGATGATTTATCTGCTTGGCCGCAGCAATGTCAATTCCGGCTCACTGGTACTCTCCGGCATTGCCTGCCTGTTCCTGTTTCAGGCGCTGCAGGCTCTGCTGCAATATGGTGCATCCGAGGATCAGAACCAGAGCATCGTCTTCTGGTCATTCGGCTCTCTCCAGCGCACCGACTGGATGAAACTGATCATCACCGCCGTGGTCACCGGTGTGACGACCCCGCTGATCTTCATGGACTCCTGGAGATATACAGCTCTCACGATGGGGGATGAAAAAGCGGTCAGCCTTGGCGTCAATGTTTCTGGGCTGAAGATTAAGGCGTTTTTTCTGATCTCCCTGATGGCGGCTGTTTCAGTCTGCTTTACCGGTTCCATCGGCTTTATCGGTCTTTCTGGACCGCATATTGCCCGGATGCTGGTGGGCGAGGATCAGCGCTTCTATTTGCCGATCTCCGCGCTCTGCGGTGCGGCGATCCTGTCGGCGGCTTCCATCATCTCGAAGGTCATCCAGCCGGGCTCTGTGTTTCCCATCGGGATCGTCACCTCCATCATCGGCGTGCCGTTTTTCTTCTCGCTGGTAATACATGCCAATCGGGGAGGTGGTCATCGATGAGCCTGCGCATTGAGCATTTGAAATACACTTATCCGAAAGCAAAAGAGCCCGTCATCCGGGACATCTCCTTTGAAGCGCCGGACGGCTGCATCACGGTGGTGATCGGGGCCAACGGCGTGGGGAAATCCACGCTCATCAAATCCATGCTCGGCATTTTCAGGAGCGAGGGTGAAGTCTGGCTCGACGGGAAGAACCGCCGCGACATGAGTCACGCAGAGCTCCACCGTCTGGTGGGCTACATGACGCAGGAAAATACCCTGCTGACCAGTCTCAGCGTTTTGAATGTGGTTCTTCTCGGCCGTCTCGGCACACTGAATATCCGCGTACAGGACGAAGACATTGACAGAGCTTTGGACATTTTAAAACTTCTGCATCTGGAGACGCTGGTGGACCGACCCTTTTACGCCCTGTCAGGCGGTCAGCGGCGTATGGTGGACGTGGCGCAGACCCTGGTGCGTGATCCCAGGATCCTCATCATGGATGAGCCGACAGCGAACCTCGACCTGGTCAATGAGATGCAGGTGCTGGAGCTGATCAAAGCCTATACAAAACAGCGCGGCACTTCAACGCTGCTCACTCTCCACGATCTCAACATGGCCGCGCGCTATGCTGACAGGCTGGTACTGCTCAAGGACGGCGTGGTATTCCGTGAGGGAGCGCCCGGAGAGATCATCACCGCGGATAACATCCGGGAGGCTTATGGTGTTGAGGTTCACGTCCATACCAGCAGCCGCACCGGAACACCCATGCTGCTTCCGCTCCATCCGCTGCAGCAGACTGATTACACATTTTAGGAGGCTCCGATGGCAATACAGGAACGAATCAATGACTACTGGTCGAAGCGGGCAGATGAATTCGGAGACGCCCGCTATACCGATATGCAGAGCGAAAAGCGCGAAAACTGGACGAGGCTGATTGAGGCACATCTGCCGGATAAGCGTCCGCTGCGCGCACTGGACGTAGGAACAGGAGCGGGCTTCTTCTCCTTTATCCTGCGCGATCTGGGCTGCGAAGTCACCGGGATCGACTACTCCGGGGAAATGCTGAAAAACGCCCATAAAAACTGCGAGCGCCTGGGGTATACGGATATCCGTTTTCTCCAAATGGATGCGCAGAACCTGGAATTTGAGGATGGCAGTTTCGACTTTATCTTTACACGGAATGTGACCTGGACGCTGCCTGACCCCGCGACAGCTTACGCGGAGATGCTGCGTGTATTATCCCCAGGGGGACGGCTGATGAACGCAGACGCAAACTACGCAGCCGGTTTTAAGGTTATGGATGAAAAAGGCTGGACCGAAAAGGCGGCCGAGCAGGCCAACACACAGTATGCCTTTCCGGCACGAAGTCTGGAGATGCTCCGCGAACGCAACGAAATTGCAAAATCTCTGTACATTGCCGAAGAGCAGCGTCCCATTTGGGATTTGCGCGTGCTGATAAACCACGGTGTAGAGCACTTCTGGCTGGATCTGGACGTGAATGCCAACATCTTTGGCCGTCATGCAGCGAATGAAAACCCTAAGTTGAGCCCTGAATTTGTGCTCGTAGGGCAGAAAAAACAGGAGGACAGGTAAACAGATGTCAGAATTCAAAATCATCGAAGTCAAGCAGAGCGTACTTGAAAACAACGACCGGGATGCAGAGATGCTTCGCTCAGAGCTTAAAGCTTTGCATACCTTTTTGCTCAATCTCATGAGCTCTCCCGGTTCCGGCAAGACCACAACGCTGTGCCGCACGATCGAGGCGCTGAAGGAAGATCTCCGTATCGGCGTGATGGAGGCGGACATCGATTCGGACGTGGATGCTGCTACGATCGAGAATACCGGCGTCAAGGTCATCCAGCTCCACACCGGCGGCATGTGCCATCTGGACGCCAGCATGACGCGGCAGGGGCTGCGGAACCTCGGCGTCGAGGATGTGGATCTTGCCATCCTGGAGAACATTGGAAACCTCGTGTGTCCTGCGGAGTTTGACACCGGCGCTGTGAAAAACGCCATGATCCTTTCCGTTCCCGAAGGCCATGATAAGCCCCTCAAGTATCCGCTCATGTTCTCCATCTGCGACGTGCTGCTCATCAACAAGATCGATGTGATGAGTGTCTTCGACTTCGATTTGGAAAAATGCAAGGAATATGTCTGGCGGCTCAATCCCAACATGAAGATCATCCCCATCTGTGCGAAGACCGGTGAAGGAATCCAGGAGTGGGCTGACTGGCTGCGTGAGCAGACCCGCGCCTGGATCAAATAACATGGCAGATACAGACTTTTATGATATTCTTCAATCCGCTTTGCCGGACAATGTTTTCGTTAAGCGCCTTGTCCACGGCATATCCTGGACGGCGGCGGTGCTCAGTGACGGTTCTGTCGGGGTTGCCATGCACACCCCAGGGGAAACTGTTCCACGCATGTTCGGGAGCCTCATCGAACTTCCGCTGAAACAGGCTGGACAGGCCATGCTCTCCTGGAACATGGAGGAGGCCAGCGAAGCCTTTGCCGCTGTCAACGCCTTTTACAACAATCCCGCCTGCGGCTTTCTCAAGTCGGAGGCCAAAACGCTGGATAACATTGACCTTCATGACCGCACGGTGGGGATGGTCGGCATGATGCTCGGACACAGCAACATGACAGCGGAGGACTTTCTCTGTGCAAAGCACCTCTACATCATGGATCGGGAGGAAAAGACCGGCGCCATGCCGGACAGCGCCAGCGAGTATTATCTGCCGCAGTGCGATCTGGTGATCATCACGGGCAGCGCCGCCATCAACAAGACCATGCCGCACCTTTTGGAGCTGAGCCGGAATGCCGAGGTCATCCTCACCGGACCGAGCGTGAGCTGCTGCCCGGCGCTGCGCGATTTAGGGATCCATCGCCTGAGCGGGCGCGTGATCACGGAGAAGGAAGAGATGCTCAAGGCCATTGTGGAAAAGCGCACGTCGGTCAACCGCTTTTCCGTGGCTTTTCAGTGCTGAACTGGTCTGAAGTTTTCTTCAAAAAATATCCCCCCGGGGGGCTTGTGGAGCCGGTCCCGAGGGGATATCATGTTCCTATGAGAGTGCAATCTGATCTGACCAAAAACAGAAGACGAAACCGACCGGCGCTGATCTTGCTCACTATGGCGGTGATCGTGCTGGCCTTTGTATGCCTGTTCGTGGGTTCTTCTCATATGAGTATTGCCGAGTGCTTTGCTGCGCTTGCAAAAAAGGGGAGCGCCGCCCAGGTGCGCATTATCTGGAATATCCGCATTCCGCGCGTGCTGGCGGCGATCATCGCCGGGGCGGGTCTGTCAATCTCCGGCCTCATCATGCAGACCGATCTCAATAACCCCATGGCATCACCCTCAACGCTGGGCGTGTCCAACGCGGCGGTGTTCGGCGCGAATCTATCCATCATCGCCTTTGCCGGCGGCTTTCTGGATACGGGAAACCATCTGTCGAGCTACACCGTGGGTGCCAATCCCTACGCCACGTCCCTGATGGCATTTCTGTTTTCTACCGTCTCGATCCTGCTGATCCTCGGCCTCTGTCGTCTGCGGGCCTTTCAGCCGGGGGTGGTGGTACTGGCCGGCATCGCCATCGGATCTGTATGGACGGCGGCGACAACCATTCTCCAGTTCTATGCCACCGATGTGGGCCTATCCGCTGCGGTGATCTGGACCTTCGGCGATCTGGGCCGCGCCACCTACCGCACGGACTGCATCATGGCGGTCACAGTGCTGGCGGGACTATTGTTCTTCACGCTTATGAGCTGGCAGTTCAACGCCCTTTTGAGCGGAGATGCGGCTGCCAAGAGCATGGGCGTCGCGGTGGACAAACTTCGCTTTGTTTCCATGCTGCTGGCCTCCGTTATCACGGCGGTGTGCGTGTCCTTCCTCGGCATCATCGGCTTTGTGGGTATCATCTGTCCCCATGTGACAAAACGCCTTCTGGGGCAGGATCACCGGGTTTCTGTTCCTGCCTCGGCCCTGAGCGGGAGCGTGCTGCTTCTGCTGGCCGACACGCTCTCCCGCAGCATGGGCAACGGCTCGGCCCTGCCGGTGGGCGCGATCACGTCGCTGCTCGGCGCGCCCTTCTTCCTCGCCATCATCTTTTCAAGGAAGGGGGAGCACGACTGATGCTGGAAATCCAAAACCTGCGCTTTCGCTACTCCCGCCGCTCACCGATGGTGCTGGACGGGGTGAACCTGACCCTCCGCGACGGGGAGATCGGCATCCTGCTGGGCAAGAACGGCTCCGGCAAGACGACGCTTTTCAAAA
>CADAUZ010000053.1 GCA_902791215.1 Oscillospiraceae bacterium
ATTTTTCATGAAAACAAAGCATTATGAGCGTAGGGGAGGGGCGCCTGTGCCCTTTATGGGTATGCCCCTCCCGCCCATGGCAAGCTTGAACTGCAAAAAATGTACGGTGATTTCGTAGAATACTACGATTTCGCCGTACATTTTCTTTTTATAGTCATGCTGTACCGCCGGGAGGGGCATACCCATAAAGGGCACAGGCGCCCCTCCCCTACGGTATTCACGGACAATTATGCGAAAAGTGAATTATGCAACGCGCCTTTTTTATCGGGGGGTATTGGATTATTCGTAGTCCACCACGTTTACCCAGCGCAGGAGGAAGTCGCGCTCCTCCAGCTTGCCCTTGACAGACTGGGAGGCAGCCACGATGGGCATCCACTTCTGCACGTAGCTCTTCTCGATGTTGCTGCCCTCGCAGAACATGTCGAGGTACTTCTCGGCAAGGTCGGCCTCGCCGCGCAGATGGAAGGTCAGGAAGCTGCGCGCCGCGTCCGCGGAGGCGTTGCCCTGGGTGGCGTGGGCCCAGTCGATGACGTAGAGCTTGTTATCCGGGGTAAGGATGATGTTGGAGGGGCAGAGGTCGCCATGGCAGAGCTTGTCGTGGTTCGGCAGACCCTCGAGACGGATCAGCAGCTCGTAGCGGGTCACGGGGTCGAGATCGGCTGTGAGGATCTTGCGGTTCATCTTGTCCTTGAGTCTCGACAGCAGCGGGCTCTTCTTGGTGTGGATGAGCAGCTGCGTATTCACCATCATTTCCAGATACTTGTCGGTATCGGCGGGGTTGTCGCGCATGAGGTGGGACAGGGTCTCGCCCTCGATATACTCGGAGATGATGGCCCACTTGCCGTCGACGGTGGTGACCTCGAGGATCTTCGGCACGTTCAGACCGCAGTCCTCCACACGGGCCTGGTTGAGCGCCTCGTTGAGGATGTCGGCTTTGGCAAAGCTGCTGTTGAAAACCTTGACGCACTTGTCCCCATCGCGGTAGATGGTTTTGTTTTTGCGTTCGGCAATGACGTTGTCAAAATTCATGCTTATTCTCTCCCTTCCAGCTGAGACGCATCGGGCTTGGCCGTCTCTTCAAAGGTCTTGCCGTAGTAGGCGTCCAGATACATCTGCTTGATCTCACGCATAAGCGGGTAACGGGGGTTTGCGCCGGTGCACTGATCGTCGAAGGCCTGCTCCACCATCTCGTCGAGGGTTGCGAGGAAGGCCTGCTCGTCGGGCACGTAGTCGCGGATGGTGGGCTTGATGCCGATGGCCGCCTTGAGCTCGTCGATCTTCCGGATCAGGGCCGCGAACTTCTCCTCGTCGGTATTGCCGCCGCAGCCGAGGTAGTCGGCCACCATGGCGTAGCGGGCGAGGGTGTGCGGGTGATCGTACTGGGGGAAGGTGCCCATCTTGGTGGGGGCTTCGGCGGCGTTGAAGCGCAGGACCTCGTCCATCATGAGGGCGTTT
Source organism: Oscillospiraceae bacterium (assembly GCA_902791215.1). Classification (GTDB taxonomy): domain Bacteria; phylum Bacillota; class Clostridia; order Oscillospirales; family Oscillospiraceae; genus Limivicinus. The sequence continues at coordinate 1,456 of CADAUZ010000053.1, forward strand.
GCCAGGCCGTGTGCCACATGGTGGAAGGCGCCCAGCTTGTGGGCCATGGAGTGCATTACGCCGAGGAAGGCGTTGGCGAATGCCATGCCTGCCATGGTGGCGGCGTTGGCGACCTTCTCGCGGGCCTGGACGTTGTTGCCGTCCTCGTAGGCAACCGGCAGCCAGGTGAACAGGTTCTTGAGTGCCTGGAGCGCAAGGCCGTCGGTGTAGTCCGTTGCCATGACGGAGGCGATGGCCTCGAGCGCGTGGGACACCGCGTCGATGCCGGAGGAGGCGGTCAGGCCCTTGGGGGCGGTCATGTGGTAATCCACATCCACGATCGCCATATTGGGCATGAGCTCATAGTCGGCAAGCGGGTACTTGATGCCGGACTTCTCGTCGGTGATGACGGCGAAGGGGGTTGCCTCACTGCCTGTACCGGCGGAGGTGGGAACGCAGATCATATAGGCCTTCTCGCCCATCTTCGGGAACTTGTAGATGCGCTTGCGGATATCCGAGAAGCGCATGGCCATATCGGCAAAGTCGGCCTCGGGGTGCTCGTAGAGGACCCACATGATCTTGGCCGCGTCCATGGGGGAGCCGCCGCCGAGCGCGATGATGACATCGGGCTTGAAGGTCTCCATGCGCTTGGCGCCCTCTCTCGCGCAGGCGAGGGTCGGGTCGTTCGGTACGTCGAAGAAGCAGGTATGCTCGATGCCCAGCTCCTCGAGCTTCTTGAAGATGGGGTCAGCCGCGCCGGTCTTGTGCAGGTGCGGGCCGGTAACGACGAAGGCGCGCTTTTTGCCCATCTCGCCCAGCTCGTTGAGAGCAACCGGCAGGCAGCCCTTCTTGATATAGATCTTTTCCGGCGCACGGAACCAGAGCATGTTCTCCCTTCTTTCCACCACAGTCTTGATGTTCAGCAGATGCTTGACGCCCACGTTCTCGGAAACCGAGTTGCCGCCCCAGGAGCCGCAGCCCAGGGTGAGCGACGGGGTAAGGGCGAAGTTATACAGGTCGCCGATGCCGCCGTGGGAGGACGGGGTGTTGACCACGATGCGGCAGGTCTTCATGCGGGCCTGGAACTTCTCGAGCTTCGCCTGGTCGGTGGCGGTGTTGAGGTAGATGGAGGAGGTGTGGCCCAGGCCGCCGCCCTTGACCAGGGCGTCCGCCTTTTCGACCGCGTCGTCAAAGTCCTTGGCGTGGTACATGGCGAGTACCGGAGAGAGCTTTTCGTGGGCAAACTCCTCACTCTTGTCGGTGGACTCCACCTCGCCGATGAGGATCTTGGTGCCCTCGGGAACCTCAACGCCTGCGAGAGAGGCGATCTTCGCGGCGGGCTGGCCGACGATGCCGGCGTTGACGGAGCCGTTGATGATGACGGTCTTGCGGACCTTCTCCAGCTCCTCGCCGTAGAGGAAGTAGCAGCCGCGTCTGGCAAACTCCTCGCGCACCTGTTTATACACCTTGTCCAGCACGATGACCGACTGCTCGGAGGCGCAGATCATGCCGTTGTCGAAGGTCTTGGAGTGAATGACGGAGTTGACCGCCAGAAGGATGTCGGCGGTGTCGTCGATGATGGCGGGGGTGTTGCCCGCGCCGACGCCGAGAGCCGGGGTGCCGGAGGAGTAGGCGGCGTTGACCATGCTGGGGCCGCCGGTGGCGAGGATGATGTCCGACTCCTTCATGAGAAGACGGGTCATCTCACGGGACGGGGCGCTGATCCAGCCGATGATGTCCTCGGGCGCGCCAGCGGCGACAGCTGCCTCCAGGACGACCTTGGCAGCCTCGACGGTGCTGCTCTTGGCGCGGTGGTGGGGGCTGATGATGATGCCGTTGCGGGTCTTGAGGGCCAGCAGCGTTTTAAAGATGGCGGTGGAGGTGGGGTTCGTAGTCGGGATGATGGCGCAGATGAGGCCCAGAGGCTCGGCGATTTTCTTCATGCCGTAGGCTTTGTCCTCTTCGATGACGCCGCAGGTTTTGGTATTGCGGTAGGCGTTGTAAATATACTCGGAGGCAAAGTGGTTCTTAATGACCTTATCTTCCACGATGCCCATGCCGGTCTCGGCGACGGCGGCCTTGGCGAGGGGGACGCGGGCCTTGTTGGCGGCAGTCGCGGCAGCGAGGAAGATCGCGTCCACCTGCTCCTGGGTGTAGGAGGCGTAGATTGCCTGCGCGGCTTTTACGCGCGCGATCTCTTCCTCCAGCGCTTCGATGGTGTCAATGACAGGGTATTCTCTGCTCAAATTCAGTCAACTCCCTTTCTTAGGATCGTCAAAATATTAACACGAATTTTCCGTTCTAGCAATTGACATTGTAGCCGAAAATTGCTGTTTTCATATCGGCCCAGGGGGTGAAAAACCGTCGTTTTCACAAGGGCGGTTTTTACGCTTTCAGCGCGGGTTTTGGAGCTGGATGCATCATGCGTACCGGTGCAAAAAAAGCACACGGTCAGGCCGCTGCTTCGGTCTGACCGTGTACAGGTTCAGCTCTCCATCTGTTTGCCGAGAAAGGCCGCCACCGTCTGGGCAAGCTTGCACTCGATCTCTCCGGCGGGTCCCGCGTCCCGCGGGGCAACGAACAGCACCGCGCCCATCACGTCTCCCTCCGAGATCACCGGCGCCGCCACCGAGACCAGAAACTTGTCGTCCGCCTCGCTCACGCTCACGCCGCTGCCGCCCGCGTGGCGGTAGAGCGCCCGCTCTTCCATGATTTCACTTAAGCGCTGGCTGATGGGCTTGTCCAGCAGCTCGCGCCGCCCGCCGCCCGCGATGGCGATCACCGTGTCCCGATCGCACACCGCGGCGATGGCGTCGGTGGAGCGGCGCAGGCTGTCGCAAAGCTGCCCCGCGAAATCCCCCAGCTCCCCGATGGGCGAATACTTTTTGAAAATCAGCTCCCCGTCCTTATCCGTGAAAATCTCCAGCGGGTCACCGTCACAGATAACATTGGCACGAAAAACCTTGTCCGGGCGCTTCTCCGCGCTCTGGACTATCGTGACATTTAAGCTATCTTTCGTGCCAAAATTAAAAGTTAAAGCAGATTCCTCCAACTTTTCTTCCGCGTTTGTTTCCTGCGGGGTTTCCTCCGGGTCTTCGGGCAGCATTCCGCAGCGCAGGATGCTGTCGATGTCGGCCTTGAGCTTGACCTGCACGTGGTCCTCATAGACGTAAGTTTTGTCGATGATCAGGTGCAGATCCTTCGGGTCGAGCTTGTCCTTCTCCAAAATCTCGTCGAATACCTCTATGGCAGTTTTGGCTGCGCGGTTGACGCGGATGATCGTGTTCTCCCGATCCTTGGTCATCTCGATCTGCTTGCTCAGCGAGGAAATGCGGTTTTCGATATCCGCCTCCATCTCGTCGTAGGTCTCGTTGATGATGGCCTCGTTCTGGGGGCGCTTCGTCAGGTCGCGTATCCGCTGCCGCTTGGCGATCCGCAGCTCCTCCTGCAATTCTTCGAGAACTTCTTCCATGTTGTCCGCGGCAAGCTCTTTTTCCTCCAGGTCCTTGTCCTGCTTCTGGATATCGGCCTGGAGCTTTTCGATCATCTGCGCCGAGGTCTCCCGGACTTTTCGCAGATAATCCTTCACCACTTCATCGAGCGTGTCCACACGGATATAATGGCTGGTGCAGCCTTTCAGCCCACGGCGGTGATAAGTGCCGCATCGATAGGCGTCCCGAAGGTCAGCTCTGCTCATGGAGAACATCGGGCTGCCGCAGTCCCCGCACACGAGAAAACCGGTATAGGTGTTCTCGTATTTTTTTACGCCCCGGTAGTCGCTCTTGGATCGGGATTTCCGCAGTTCCTGCACGATGCGAAAGTCGCGGTAGCTGATGATCGCCTGGTGATGGTTCTCGATGACGATCTGCTCGCCCTCGTCCTTCTTCACGTCCTTGCCGTTGATCTTCTGGCGGGTGTATTTGCTTTGGCGCAGTGTGCCGATGTAAAAATCATTCTCCAGGATGCCCTGCACGGATACGATGGCCCACTCCGCCTTGACCGGACGCTTGTATTCCTTGCCCTCGGCCTCCTTGCGCTCCCGCTCGGACATGCGGGGCGTGGGGATACCCTCGTCGGTCAGGTAGTTGGCGATGCGCTTATAGCCCCAGCCGTCGATGTACAGCTCAAAGATTTTGCGCACGATCTCCGCCTCAGTCGGGATGATCTCAAACTCCTGCCTGGCATTGACCTTATAGCCGTAAGGCGCGGCGCAGATCCACTTGCCGTCCTTCTGGCGGCGGCTCACCACGGCGCGGACTTTCTTCGAGGTGTCGGTGACCGGCATCTCGTTCATCAGAAAGCGCAGTTGGATGTTCAGCCACTGGTCGTCGTTGGGAAAATCGATCCCGTCCCCGATGGAGATGATGCGCACCCCGGCATCGCGCAGATCCTCCAACTCTCCCAGCCCCTTGCTGTTGCGGCGGGAGAATCGGGAGAAGTCCTTGACCACCAGGATATCGTATGTGTGATTGAGCAGCCCCTTGCGCAGCTTCTGGTAGCCCTCGCGTTGCTCAAAGGTGTAGCCGGAGCGGTCGCGGTCTTCAAAGAAGGTCAGACTGCTGCCGGGGAATTTTTCTTTGACAAAATCCTCAATGATCGCCTTCTGGTTTTCAATCGAGGTGTTGTCCCGATCCAATTCTTCATCGACGGATATACGGCAGTAACCGGCAATATCAAAAGTCTCTATCACAAATCGTTCCTCCTTTCGATATTTATTTGCTGATAGTATTGTATCATATCTTTTCAGGATTGCAAGTGGTTTTTTAAATTGTCGATTAAAGAGCTGCGCCCAGCATCGCGGCACGCTTGAAAAAGATTTTGCCTTTTCTTCTGACAAATATTGCTTTTTTACCGATTATTAGGTATGCTATGAATGTGGAAAGTATTACCTGAAAACCATAAACACTTGAGGAGAAAGACATGGCCAGATATACAGTAAACAACTATACAGTAGAAAACTTACTGGCAAATATTAAATCAGGTAGCATTGCCATTCCGGAAATGCAAAGACCGTTTGTATGGGACGGGTCAAAGGTTCGTGATTTAATCGACTCGCTATATAAAGGGTTTCCTGTAGGTTATATCATTGTGTGGCAAAATCCAGATGTAAAACTGAAAGACGGTACAATGTCAATAGGCAAACAGGTCTTAATCGACGGGCAGCAGCGCATTACAGCGATGGCAGCGGCGATTGTCGGTAATGAAGTTCTGGATGACCATTATAAATGGAGACGCATTGCGATAGCCTTCAATCCTCAAGAAGAGAAATTTGAAGTATCCAATAACGCAATCAGGAACAGCAGCAAGTGGATTCCTGATATTTCCCCAGTATTGGAGCCCGCTTTTGACTCATTTTCCTTCGTTATGGAATATTGTCAAAAGAATGATATTCCTGAGCAAATGTCACAGATCAATTCTATCGTTAACAAACTGCGCGGGATCCAGAACAACAGCTTAGGTGTTATTACGCTGGCAAATGACTTGGACATCGACAGCGTAACGGAAATCTTTATCCGCATTAACTCAAAGGGCGTCGTTTTGTCTCAGGCAGATTTTGCCATGTCCAAAATATCTTCGAACGAAGTCTTCGGTGGAAATATCACACGTAAAACAATCGATTACTTTTGCCACTTGTTAGAATCTCCGGAAGACCTGAAAGATATCCAGAAAAACGACACCGATTTTTCAAACAGGCCGGAGTTTGATGCGATTAAATGGGCTGCAACTAAAGTTTCTCCCATTTATAAAACGTCATATACAGATATTTTGCGTGTAGCTTTTACATATAAATTTAAGCGCGGTAAATTAGCAGATCTGGTCAGCTTGCTTTCCGGCCGTGATTTTGAAACCAGGGACTTTAGAATTGAGATTGAGGAAGATTCTTTTCATCAGCTTCATGAAGCAGTCCTTCAGGCGGTTAACCAAACTAACTATGAACGTTACTTGATGATTGTCCGTTCAACCGGTATTGTCAGAAGATCGTTGATTCGCTCACAGAACGTTCTAAACTTTGGTTATGCGCTGTATCTTGCTTTGCGTGAACGAAAAGTCGACAGCAACAAGATCGAGAAGATTGTACGGCGATGGATCGCCTTGACCGTTTTAACAGGACGGTATTCCAGTTCTCCTGAATCAAACTTTGACTATGACATTAAACGCTTTTCGGCTTATGACGATCCCACAGAATTTCTGGATCTCACAGAAGCCGGTGAATTGTCCGACGCTTTTTGGTCAGTCAATCTCGTTCAGCGCCTGAACACTTCCGTTGCAAGCAGCCCTTATTTCAATATGTTTCTCGTTGCCCTAGTTAAAGCGCATGATAAAGGATTCCTTTCAACGCAAATTGATGTGGAAGCAATGCTGGAAAACCGGGGAGATATTCATCATCTGTTTCCGAAAAACTATCTGACAAAGAAGGGTGTCCCGCAGGTCCAGTACAATCAGATTGCGAATTACGTTTTTCTACAGCAGGAAATCAATATCAAAATATCCGATCAAGCTCCCTGTGAGTACATGCAGGAGATTTACCAACAGTGTGAAACCAAGAACCCGATCTACGGCGGAATAGTTGATATTGATGAATTGAAAGAGAATCTCCGGCAAAGCTGCATCCCTGACGGCTTTGAGAATATGGATATCAATGACTATTCTGCTTTCCTTGAGGAACGCAGAAAACTAATGGCTCAAAAAATCAGAAATTACTATTGGTCGCTATAAGATGCAGATACACCGTAGCAATGATAAAATGCGAAAAACGTTTCACCACTGCGAATTTTTATATTTGTCGCTTTTCAGAAAACATACGCTTGAAAGAGGCTCCGCTTTTTGGCGGAGCCTCCCCATTTTATCTGGCGTAATCGTGCGCCTTTTGTTTTTTGTCCTCCAGTTCACGCAGGCGGACACGGTTATAACGCAGCAGCTCCCGCGTCAGGCCCTGCAGATCCTCTGTGCCGGACTCAAAGACTGCGACCAGGTATTTTTTGGCCTTGTATTCTTTATAAACAGCTTTTAAGGACTCCATCAGTTCAGGGTCCTGGCTCTCAGCATGGGTGAGCCAGATATTTACGCGCTTTTCCTTATCTCGAACATCCATTTCCATCAGGCTCACCTCCCCTACTATTTTTCCAATTTTTTCTTTTCTTATTCAGCCGGGGCTGCGCGATTGAAGTTCCCTGGCTGATGTTCTTTTTTCTTATAGATATTCCTCCTTCTTTTGATTGGTTTTGCTATCCTGCTCGGCCTCCTTGTTTTGCTGCCGCAGGAGATAGTCAATTTTCCCTTTGATTCTGTAGAGTTCTTTCAACTCTTGACGTATGGGTTCTAACTCCTCAGATTGTTTTTTGTAACTCACCTCCAGCTTTTTCAATTCCTTCTTCCACGCCGGCACCGGGAACTTGTGATCCGGCGAAACAGCATCCAGCTTTCGCTTGGCCAGATAGAACAGCCGCAGCTCGCTTTCATGCTCGGCATAAAATGCGTCCCGCTTCTTTCTGAATTTGATGACGTTCAACTCCTCATAAAGCGGCTTCAACTGTTTGAAGTCATCAGTATAGCGAATCAGATTCTGCAGCTCTTTCATGCGCGAAGATTTTGCTTTCAGCTCGGCGCTCATGCTGTTGGACTTTTCCTTCATACCATCCATGTACTTTTCAAGATCTGCAAGCCTGTAGAGCTTGCGTTCTTTCAGAAACTCCAAAAGGGTTAAGTAGTCATGAAAATTCTTTGCCTTTGCCTTCAATGACCACGCGCCGGCGTTGCGCTGTTCCCAATTCTGGATGAGAATCTCTATCAGATTTGGTGATTGCCTGGCAGCCTGTTCCTCTTTTTCGAGCTGCGCCTTTGCCTCTTGGATGATTTCCCAGAGCTCTTTGATCCTTCGTGTTATCTCTCGCAGCTTTTGATTTGTTGCGCGGATGAGACGATTCAGATTTCCCTTGTCAGTCCTGATGCCGCGCGCCTCCATCTGACGAACTGCCGGGCCTTCGTGGATAGTCGGGATTTGCTCAATGCCCTGTCGCTTGTAAGATCGGTTATCAACCTTTACGGCCAATTGCTTTTCTTCAAATTTTGCATTGCAGCAGTCCGCC
>CADAUZ010000054.1 GCA_902791215.1 Oscillospiraceae bacterium
CCCGCAGAGCATAATGGAGATATATGGTCAAGGGCTTCAACGAAGTCCTGGCGCAAATTTCGCCGGGAAGACTTAAAGATTTCTATCAAGGGATAGTATCAGGCGCTTGCGCGTCCCGGGTCACTGTGATCGTACTGAAACGCTGCGCCTCAGCTTCCGTCCCGCATGCTGTCACGATCCTTGAAAGCACTGTCTTCAGGAAATCTTTACCTGCTCAGCCGTGTTGTTTCCAAAATGTTGTTGCAATCCTCTATGACATTGTATAGTATTTAATAGATTTTGGTATAATAAATTACTATCCATTCGGTAGACAAAGGAAACGAGGTACGAATAATGGCCGATAATCTGGCGATGAATGTTCCCGAAAACTGGAAAGAAAACATCCGTGACTGCTTTTTGTCCACATTCCTGGGAACCCCGGAGGAGATACAAAAGGCGAATGCGGATCTGGATTATGCCTATCACTACTACGCGCCGGCCCGCTTGTACAAGTTCTTCGGTCCGGATCTGAAGCGGTTTGAATCGGTCAAGAACAACAAGTTCTGGTACTGCGCGCCGAGCCGCTTCAACGATCCCTACGACAGCGATTTTCCCGTGAATCAGGATCTGTTTTTCAACAGCCTGGTGAGACAGAAAACGCAGGAAAAGGGGATCCGCGTCGGCAGCACGGCCTGGAAGGAAATGCAGGCTGAAACCCCGAAGATCACAAAGCAGGTGCGCCAATATCTGGACGAAATCCGACGGACGACCGCCATTACCTGCTTCACTGAAGACGACGATTCCCAGCTTATGTGGACGCACTATGCGTATGACCATCGCGGGATCAGCGTGGCATACGATCTGATAAAGATCTATTCCGAGCTCAAGATCTGCCCGGTCCCGGTCATTTATTCCAAGGACAGGGTCTGCCTGACCTCGATCGACCTGAACGACGTGAAGACAAGCTCGCTGTCCTTCCTGGCCGGCAGTCTGACCTCCAAATCGCCGGAATACAGCTACGAGACCGAATGGCGCCTCATCCAGAACGAGAGCCTCTACGGTTCAGACTGGGACGCGAAAAAGGGCGGCGGACTGCTCCCGGGCGTCAAGCCGGCCGCGATCACCTTCGGCTGCGCGGTCGACAGAAACGGCGAGTTTGCGCAGGCAGTCGAAGCGTACTGCCGGGAGAACAGCGTCGATCTCTATAAAATGGAGAAGCACCCGACGGAATACAGGCTCATCAAGACGCCCGTGCTGACCTTTGAAGCACAAGAACACGTTTGCGTCCTTCCTCCCGCTGTGTTAGTATAAAGATATCCATAAACGAAAATCCGGACGAAGGAGGAACCAAGTATGGCAAATACCGTCGGCGCACTGATTAAAGAAGCGCGCGGCAAGGCAAAGCTCAGCCAGGAGGCGCTTGCAGGGCAGATCGAGGGACTGAGCGCATCGGACCTCGGCAAGGCAGAGCGCGGCGAAAAGGAGCTTTCCCAGGGCGTTCTGCGCCAGATCGCAAAGCTCACGGGCGTGACACAGAGCTCGCTCATCAACGCCGCCAAGGAGAGCACCTACGGCACCGCGAAAAAGGCCGCCGCCGCGAGCACGAAGAAGACAAGCACCGCAGCCAAGACCGCGACGACTACGAAGAAAACCAGCACCGCCAAAAAGACGAGCACCGCGGGCAAAAACGCCGTCGAGCTCACCGCCGCGGAAAAGAAGCTCGTCGAACTCTACAGGGAAGCCGACAGCGAGACGAAGAAAAAAGCCGTCGCCGTGCTCAAGGGCGAGCAGACCGACACGGGCGACATCCTCACCTCCCTCATCGGCACCGCGATGGACATGTTTGGGAAAAAATAAGCCATGACCGGGAAGGCATTGCAAAGCCTCCCCGGTCATAGTCTTATCAAGAATCACTGTTCCTGCCGCACCAGCAATACAAAACTGTTCTGTCCGCATTTGCGGCAGCGGAGCATCCGGCCCCTGCCGCGAAGGAGCAGATCCACCGCCTTGCCGCGGCGGACGTAGCGGCTCTCCGCGCCGCAGTTTTTGCAGCGGATGATGTACCTGGCCTGCGCCTTGCGAAGCTCCGCCGCTCTCCCCTGCTCCGGGGCCAGGCGCTTCGGATCGCAGCCCACCAGGCGGCACATGTCGCGCCACACCCGATCATGCCCGTGGTTTTCGCCGGGGTGCTTGAGATACACGGCCGCGTGGGCGTACTCGTGGCGCACGGTGTCCCAGAACTGTTCATCGTCGTCGAGGATCAGATACGAAAGCGTGATGCGCAGCGGTCCCGTCCCCCGCTTCGGGGAACGGAAGGAGCCGAGCTGCCGCACGGCGCGTTTGGAGATTTTGAGCTCGATGCCCCGGGTGTCGATCCCCACCAGCCGGTCAAGGCGGTCATACTCGGCCCGGACCTCCTGTAACGTGTGCATGGCTCAGTCCTCCAGACGGCAGCAGACCAGCGCCAGGACGCCGCGCGCAAAGCGGATGTGCGCGTCGCCCCGGAAGGCGTTGCTCTGCCCGAGGGTGCTGGGGTTTAAGAGCGTGACGCCCTCGGCCTCATATTTTGTGCCGCGGATCGTGAGACCTTCGACCCTCTCGCTCAGGGAGAGCAGCGAAAGGCTCCAGCCCGGGCGCTCCGGGATCTCATACGCGCCGGGGCGCAGGATGCGGATGAAGGTATTCTCGTCTCTCGCCTCCGCCTCCATGCCGAGCTCGGCGGCATAGTGCAGGGTCTGAATGTTGGAGAGCAGATGATCCAGCCGCCCGCCGAAGCAGCAGCACAGGCGCACAGCGTCAAAGCCCTGCTCGCTTGCATAACGCACGGCGAGCATCGTGTCCGTGTCGTCCTTCTCCACCGGATAGCGCAGCACCGGAATCCCATCCGGCAGCGCCCCGCTGTAGGAGTCAAAGTCCCCGAGGATGAGGTCCGGGACGATCCCCTCCCGTTTGCACCAGGCATAGCCCCTGTCGCAGGCGAGGATGAAGTCTCCTCTGCCGGGCCGGATGGGGGCATAGTCGCCCCCGGCGATGATCAGACAACGTTTCATAGCCGCTCCTTATGATTTGGAATTCACATCCCAAAGCTACCACAAACGGCGTGAATTTGCAAGACGCGGACACTTGTTTTTGTGGCAATTTAACAGATTAAAGGTATAAAGAAAAGCCTTCGTCCATCAGAACGCCGATTTATGTCAAAACCCCTTGCGCAGTTTTTTTCTGAATGGTATATTATGTGTATATTTCAACCGAATACCTCTGACGCCGTCAGAATCGGGCTCGAGACCGACGGCTGAGGAACTCTGGAGAAGCTCCGCGCACCTTTACGGTATGGGGAGTGCCGAAGGTGCAAGGCCGCAAGGCCGAATCTCTCAGGCAAAAGGACAGAGCGTACTGCCCCTTTCGGGCGGTCACCTGTTTGCAAGGCGCTGAGAAATCAGCGCTGTTCATTTTTGGGAAACATACAGGGAGGAATACACATGACACTCAGCCAGTTTATTTCCACGATCGACGACATTGCATGGGGCCCCGTAATGCTCCTGCTGCTGGTCGGCACCGGCTTCTACCTCAGTATCCGGATGGGCTTCCCCCAGTTCAGCCGCATCCCCTACTGGTGGAAGAACACCGCCGGCAAGCTCTTTGACAAACACCAGGCCGGCGCGGGCGAGGTTACGCCCTTCCAGGCCCTGACCACCGCCCTTGCCGCCACCGTCGGCACCGGCAACATCGCGGGCGTCACCGGCGCCATCTTCATCGGCGGCCCCGGCGCCGTGTTCTGGATGTGGGTCGCGGCCCTTGTGGGCATGATGACCAAGTACTCCGAGGTGCTGCTGGCGGTCAAATACCGTGAGCGCAACGCCAAGGGCGACTGGGTCGGCGGCCCGATGTACTACATCAAGAACGGCCTCGGCAAGAACTGGGCATGGCTCGGCGGCGTGTTCGCGGCCCTGGCTGCCCTGGCTGCCTTCGGCATCGGCAACGCAACCCAGGTCCAGTCCATCGCCGACGCCATCAACAACGCCATCGACTCCTTTACCCCCAACGCGGCGGGCACCTTTGCCTTCCTCGGCAGCCAGGTCCGCGTGAGCACCTTCGTTGTCGGCTGCATCGTCGCCGTCTTCATCGGCCTCGTGCTGCTCGGCGGCATCAAGCGCATCGGCCAGGTCACCGAGAAGCTGGTGCCCTTCATGGCGGTCATCTACATCGTCGCGGCCCTCATCGTCATCTTCGCCAACATCAAGCACATCGGCACCGTCTTCGGCATGATCTTCCAGGGTGCCTTCAATCCCACCGCAGCGGTCGGCGGCGCCATCGGCATCACCATCATGACCAGCATGAAGAAGGGCGTCGGCCGCGGCTGCTTCTCCAACGAGGCCGGCCTTGGCTCCGCGCCCATCGCCCACGCCGCCACCTCCGAGACCGATCCTGTTCGTCAGGGCCTGTACGGCATCTTTGAGGTCTTCATGGACACTATCGTCATCTGCACCCTCACGAGCTTGACCGTCCTCTCCGCCTACTGCTCCGGCGGCATCGACATCACCTGGGGCTCCGGCGGCAACGGCTCCAATGTGGCGGCCGCCATGAGCTCCGTGCTCGGCAGCAAGCTCGGCGCCATCATCATCGCCGTCTGCCTCAGCCTCTTCGCTCTGTCCACCATCCTCAGCTGGTCCCTCTACGGCACCCGCTGCTGCGAGTACCTCTTCGGCCACAAGTCTGTGCGCGTGTACCAGGTTCTCTTCATCTGCTTCATCATCATCGGCGCGACCATGAGCCTCGCCGACGCGTGGAACCTCGCCGACGCCCTCAACGGCTTCATGGCCATCCCGAACCTCATCGCCCTGCTGGCCCTCTCCGGCGTGACCATCAAGCTCACCAAGGAGCACCTCGACGCCAACCACAAGAAGTAAACCGCATACACATCCAACCGGAAGTGTGAAACGCACTTCCGGTTTTTCTTTTCAATTGCCTCTTGTTGTGTTATAATCAGTCAAATCAGTGCAGGAGGTGACGGCGTGAAAACCTATACCATCATCGGCGGGGTCAACGGCACGGGCAAGAGCAGCCTGACCGGTGTGTTGAAGGCCCAGCGCAGTGATCTTGGGCAAATCATCGACGTGGATAAAATCACCGCCGAAAACGGCGGCAGTGCCATTCATGGCGGGAAAATTGCCCTCGCGCGTATCGCGGAATGCCTGGAAAAGGGACTGAGCTTTACCCAGGAGACCACGCTTTCCGGGCGCAAGACCGAGCTCACCGCCGCCGATGCCAGGGAGCGCGGCTACAGCGTGCGGCTTTTCTATATCGGCCTGGACAGCGCCGAGGAGTGCCTGCTGCGTATCGAGAACCGTGTCCGGCACGGCGGGCATGATATCCGCGAGGAGGATGTGCGCCGCCGCTTTGCGGGCCGCTGGGAGGCGGTGGCCAAGGTACTCCCCTACTGCGACGAGGCGCATTTTTTCGATAACTACAACGGCTTTGTCGAGGTGGCGGAATACCGCAACGGCGAACTGATCGTAAAGGGCAGCGCCGTCCCCGCGTGGGTGCGGGAGCTGTCGGAATACTTGAGAGGCAAGCGTCCATGAAGCTTAGCATCATCATCCCCGTGTACAACACGCGGGAGTACCTCGCCGCGTGTCTGGACTCCGTGGTGGACAATGACTGCGGCGACTATGAAATTGTGATCGTAAACGACGGCTCCACCGACGATTCCGGCATCATTGCGGCGGGCTGGGCAAGCCGGTTTCCGGATCTTATCCGCGTCATCACCACCGAAAACGGCGGGCTGGGAGCTGCGCGGAATGTGGGTCTCGAGGCGGCGAAGGGCGAGTATCTGCTGTTTGTGGACAGCGACGACACGCTCTCCCGCGGCGCGCTCCGGGAAATGCTTGCAGCGCTCGACGGGAGCTTCGATATCGGGATCTTTGACATTTTGCAGGTCAACCCCTCCGGCGATACCGTCGGTACACTTTACGGCTGCGCAGAGCACGGCGATTTCACGCTCGAAGAGGCACCGCGCCTGCTGTTCGATCCCCCCTCCGCCTGCAACAAGCTCTTTCGCCGCACGCTCTTTACGGAAAGCGGCGTGCGCTTTCCGGGCCGGGTATGGTTTGAGGATCTGCGCACGACGCCGAAGCTCTATCCCCGCGCCGGGGTCATCCGCAATCTGGCAAGGCCCTGGTACCGCTATCTCATCCGCCCCGGCTCCATCACGAACAGCGCCAACACCGCGCGAAACCTCGAGGTCATCGACGCCGCGCAGGAGATCATCACGTATTACAAGGACGCGGGCCTCTATGAACGTTTCGAGGACGAGCTGTGCTACATGGCGTTTTACAACGTGTTTTTGACCGCTTCGGTGCGTGTCAACGCCGCCGACCCCGAAAGCGAGGTGCAGGAACAGCTCATGCAGTGGTTTCTGAAAAGCTTTCCAAACTGGCGGGAAAATCCGTATGTAAAGGGACTGAACGCCAAACACCGCCTGCTCACCGAGCTTTTGATGAAGAGAAAGCGCAGGAGCGTGCATCTCATCATGAAACTCAACAACAAGGCCAAGAACAAGGACGGCTGAAATATTGCTCCCCCCGTCATCCTGAGCGTAAGCGAAGGTTCTTTCCCTGAGAGGATGCAAAAGCTTCCAAAAGAAAGATCCTTCGTCACTTTGTTCCTCAGGTTGACAGGGCGACAGTCCCTGGACGCTATTTTATCAGCGCTTGTCCTTGTCATTGTTCCCTTTCGGCAGCACCGCCTTTGTGTATGGGATGGGAACGCTTGTCCTTCACAAGGCGCTTGCAGGGCTTCCATCTCTTCCCTTGACAGTGTTCTGATAATGGCTTATACTTTTTACATTCTGTACCATAAGGAGGTCATTCCATGAAATACCGCAGAGCTTTCTCCTGCGTTCTGCTGGCCCTGCTGCTTGTTCTGACCCTGGCCCCGGCGGCCTTTGCCGAGGTAGAGTTCGGCGAGGACAGCATCAGCGGCGAGCATGACGCCACCGTTTTTCTCGCGGGCTCCGATACGACGAGTACCGCCAAGGTCAAGGGCATCCTTTTCTCCGCCGGCATGACCGTAAGCGTTGACGGCGAGAGCGAGTACGCCTTCATAGCCGGCAACAGTGTCGCCCTCAACGGCGATGTCAGCCGCGACGCTTTTATCGCGGGCAACAACGTCGGGATCTCCGGCAATGTTGCACGCGACCTGTACGCGGCGGGCAACCTGGTGAACATCCGCGGCACGGTCGGCCGTGACATCTACGCCGGCGGCAAGAACGTCAGCCTCGGCGGTGAGATCGGCGGCAACGTTTATCTCTCTGCCGACAATATCCAGCTTGCGGACAATCTCAAGATCGGCGGTACCCTGCGCTTCAATGAAGACGCCAAGGTCACCGGCCCGAAGGAGCTGCTCGACGGGGCAGTTCTCTATACCAACGACGCCGAGCCCGAGCCTGCCGCGCAGCCAGAAGCCGATGCACAGCCTGAGGGCACGCCTGAGTCCGCCATCACCATCACCTACAACGGCAGCAGCGAGTTCAGCGCTTCCACCGAGCCTTCCCGTGAAAAGAACCCCATCGTCTCCAAGCTCAAGAGCTTCATCTTCACCTACATCGGCCTTCTGCTTATCGCCTACTTCTTCCTGTGGCTCACGCCGCTGTGGGAGAAACAGGACAGCAAATTCAGCGGCGCGGACTTCGGCAAGTACGCCGCCACCTTCGGCATCGGCCTTGCGGTGCTGATCGTTGTGCCGATTGCGGCGATCATCCTGATGATCACCGGCATCGGCGTGCGCCCGGCGTTTGTGATGCTGTTCGTGTACATCGCGGCTCTGATCGCGGCGCCTGTCTTCCTCGGCTTCGTTCTCGGCTCGCTTCTCTGGCGCAAGGCCTTCAAGCGTCCCTGCAACTACTGGGCCGAGCTTGCCATCGGCATCCTGGCCGCGCGCGTGCTGGTCCTGCTCCCATTTGTCTCCTTCGCGGTAAAACTCGTGTCCACCTGCTTCGGCCTCGGCTCTGTCGTCTGCCTGCTCGGCAAGAACAAGAAGCCCGCCGAGGTCCCCGCCCTGCCGGAGGAGAGCGCGCAATAAACGCTCCCCTGTAAGGGGAACTGTCCCCGTGTGCGCGCATGGGGACTGAGGGGTTTTCGCTTCTGCCGCAATGTCATCGCCGTGACGGACTAACCCCTCCGGTTTCTCCGCAAGCGTCGAAACCACCTCCCCTTGCAGGGGAGGCATAAAACAACCGGCTCCAAACGGAGCCGGTTGTTTGCGTTATATGATAGCCTGCGCGATTACTTCTTGGCCATGCCCTTCTGGCGGGCATACTCGGCAGCGCCGAGGGCGCCCATGAGCTGGGGGTCGGTCTTGAGGTTGACGACCTTGAGCTTCAGGACATGCTCGATGGCCTCCTTCAGGCCGTCGTTTTTGGCGCAGCCGCCGGTCAGCGTGATGCTGTCGGTGGCGCCGGCCTTCTTCGCCATGACGAAGCAGCGCTTGGCAACCGCCATCTCGATGCCCGCGGCGATCTCGTCCATGGGTTTGCCCTCGCCGACGAGGGTGATGACCTCGGACTCGGCAAAGACGGTGCACTGGGCGGTGATGGGGATGACGTTTTTCGCGGTGAGGGAGAGCTTGGAGAATTCGGGCAGGCTCAGCTCAAAGGAGCGGGCCATGGCCTCGAAGAAGCGGCCGGTGCCGGCGGCGCACTTGTCGTTCATGGCGAAGTTCTTGACCGTGCCGTCGGTGTCGATGCTGATGCCCTTGACGTCCTGGCCGCCGATGTCGATGATGGCCTTGACCGTGGGGTCGGTCACGTGCACACCCATGGCGTGGCAGGAAATTTCAGAGATGTTCTCGTCGGCAAAGGGCACCTTGTTGCGGCCGTAGCCGGTGCCGATGAGGTAAGAAAGCTCCTTGGAGTCCTTGAGACCTGCCTTCTCGCACACCTCGGCCATGGCCGCGATGGCGCTCTGCTCGGAATTGATCTTGCTGCGAATGGTGGTGTCGGCAATCATCTTGCCGTTCTCGTCCAGAATGACTGCCTTGGTGTAGGTGGAACCTACGTCACA
>CADAUZ010000055.1 GCA_902791215.1 Oscillospiraceae bacterium
GTGGATATCCTCGGCAACGGCCTTCAGACCGTCAAAGTTCTTGATCTCGTCCATGCTGTGGCCGGCCTTCTCGATGAGGTCGGGGTTGACGATGATGCCGTAGCACTCGTAGCAGTAGCCGATGGAAACCAGGCGGCCGTCTGCATCATAGAGGTTGTAGGCGTCGGTGCTCAGCTCCTCGGCGATGGGGGTGCCGGTCAGATCCATGGCAAACTCGCCCCAGTCCTTGACACCGGCCTGGTTGCCGATGACGAAGAGGGTGGGCGCGGAGCTCTTGTCCATCTCGGAGGTGAGCGTCTGCTGATAGCTGCCGGAGGCGGCGGTGACGACCTTCACGGGCACGCCGGTCTGCTCGGTGTATTTCGCGGCCAGGGCCTGTGCGGCTTCGTCAAGCTCGGGCTTGAAGTTCAGCCAGTACACGGAACCGGAGGCCGCGGAGGCGGAAGTAGCACCCAGCGCGACGATCATGGTCAGCACAAGAAGCATTGCCAACAGTTTTTTCATAGTGGATTCCTCGCTTTTCATAAGATTTTGCGGTCGGGTTATCCCCGGCTTCTTGAATGATTCTACCATTTTGACAGGCTAAAATCAATCATTTTTGTCTGTTCCGACGAATCTGGGCGATTTGTACGAAGTTTAGTTAAAATTCTTATAGCATTTTACCAATTGACAAAAGCAGACTGCGTTGCTTATGTAAAAAAAGTTTTCCAAATCGTCACAATTATACTAAAGCTTGGGTGCCCGTCCTTTCCGGGACGCAAGCTGTTGTGGACGGCACGCCAGCGTATTCCGGGCCCGTAAGCCGGGGCACGGCGAAGGAGGAGACTTTTTGCGGTTGCTTTTTCTCTGCCCAGCCGTTATAATACGAACACGATAAAGACGAATGATCGTAAATACACAGAGGATCTGTCGTTTGGAGTTCGTTCTATGAATATGATCAAAAAGAAAAAGATTCTTACTGTTTTCATAATCGCCTTTATGGCACTCATGCTGTGTGCCTGCTCGAAGCTCAAGAGCACGCTGCCGCCGCTGCCGACGCCCAGGACCGAAACACCGGCCCCCACCGTGGATGTCTTCTCACAGCCCGAAGTGACGGCGGACGTCTTCGCACCCGCCCCGACGATGGATACCATGCCCGCGCCGTCGGTGGAGGTTCCCGCCGGGATGCCCGCGCCCCCGGTCGTGACGCCCGCGCCCACGCCTGTCCCGACCCCGGAGCCGACGCCCGAGCCCCCGCGTGAGGACCCCAATACGCCCCATCTTTACATCGAGAACGAGACGCTCCCGCAGAGCATGCCGCGCTACGGTGTGGCGGAGCTCTACGGCGATATCTACACCGACAAGGGCGTGATCGCCATGGTCACCGGGCGCATATTCAGCAACGACTCCGGCGAGGATGTGCAGATCTGCAACTTCTATCCCTACACCGACAGCTTCAGCCTTGCGGGCACGGTCAACGCCCAGCTCATCTTCGGCGTGCTGGAGCCCGGCTCCTATACCTATATCGTCAGCGCCATCGCCGAGAATGACAGCTATTCCAGCGGCAGCGTGGTCCTCATCGAGCACGGCTTCCAGATCTATTACGACTGATGCAGACAGCGCGGAGAAATCCGCGCTGTTTTCTTGTACTTGACAAATACCCCACCGGGGTATATACTGCGAGCCGTACAGAGGTGATACACATGGACGAAAAAACATGCTGCTGTCATAAGACCAAGGAGCGCTCGGAGGACGAGCGCAGAAAGCTTTTTAACCGCCTCAACCGCATCGAGGGGCAGATCCGCGGCATCAAGGGCATGCTGGAGCGGGACGCTTACTGTCCCGATATCCTGGCCCAGGCGGCGGCGGCCAACGCGGCGCTGAACGCTTTCAGCCGTGAGCTTTTGTCAAATCATATCCGTTCCTGCGTGGTAAACGACGTGCGCGCGGGGAATGATGAGATCGTGGACGAGCTGCTGGACACGCTGCAGAAGCTGATGAAATAAGGGTGAATCGCATGAAACAATATAATGTGACCGGTATGAGCTGCGCGGCGTGCTCCGCCCGCGTGGAGAAGGCAGTCTCCGCCGTGCCGGGGGTGGACGCCTGCTCGGTGAGTTTGCTTACAAACTCCATGGGCGTCGAGGGCACGGCGGACGCGCAGAGCATCATCGCCGCGGTCGAGGCAGCGGGCTACGGCGCAAGCCTCAAGGGCGCGGAGAAAACGGCGGTCTCCGCGGACGAAGACGCCTTGAGGGATCGGGAAACCCCTGTATTAAAACGCCGCCTGCTCGCGTCGCTGGGCTTCCTGCTGGTGCTGATGTATATTTCCATGGGGCACATGATGTGGGGATGGCCCCTGCCGCGTTTTCTGGACGGAAACCATGTGGCGATGGGCCTTGCCCAGATGCTGCTTGCCATCATCGTCATGGTCATCAACCAGAAATTCTTTGTGAGCGGCTTCAAAGGACTCATGCACCGTGCGCCCAATATGGACACCCTCGTGGCCCTCGGCTCCGGCGCGTCCTTTGTCTACAGCACCTATGCGCTTTTCCGCATGACGGGGGCGCAGCTCGAGGGCGGCTCGGACGCGGCGATGGCCTGGATGCACGAGTTTTATTTTGAGTCCGCCGCCATGATCCTGACACTCATCACCGTGGGCAAGATGCTGGAGGCAAGGTCCAAGGGCAAGACCACGGACGCGCTCAAGGGCCTCATGAAGATCGCGCCCAAGACCGCGACGCTCCTTATGGACGGGCAGGAGAAAACCGTCCCCATCGAGACGGTGAAAAAGGGCGATATCTTCGTCGTGCGCCCGGGGGAGAACATCCCGGTGGACGGCGTGGTGCTCGAGGGAAGCAGCGCCGTGGATGAATCGGCCCTCACCGGCGAGAGCATCCCGGTCGAAAAAGCGCCGGGGGACACGGTGTCCGCCGCCACGGTCAACCAGGCGGGCTTCATCCGCTGTGAGGCGACCCGCGTCGGAGAGGACACCACGCTCAGCCAGATCATCCGCATGGTGTCGGACGCCGCGGCAACCAAGGCCCCCATCGCCAAGATCGCGGACAAGGTCTCGGGCGTGTTCGTGCCGGTGGTCATCAGCATCGCGCTGATAACGACGCTGGTATGGCTCCTGCTCGGCAGGGACATCGGCTTTGCCCTGGCCCGGGGCATCTCGGTGCTCGTCATCAGCTGCCCCTGCGCCCTGGGACTTGCAACGCCTGTCGCCATCATGGTCGGAAACGGCGTCGGCGCAAAGCACGGCATCCTCTTTAAAACCGCCGCCGCGCTCGAGGAAACCGGCCGCATTGACACGGTGGTCCTGGACAAGACCGGCACCATCACCGCGGGCAAGCCGAAGGTGACGGAGCTGATCCCGGCGGAAGGGACGGACGAGCAAGAGCTTCTGAAAGCCGCCGCGGCTCTAGAGGAAAAGAGCGAGCACCCGCTCGCCGCCGCCGTGATGGAGTACGCCTCGGAAAAAGGGGTTTCCCCGGAAGAGGTGCAGGACTTCACCGCCCTGCCCGGCAACGGCCTGACGGCAAAGCTCGGCGGCAAAGAGCTCGTCGGCGGCAGCGGCAGCTTCATGAAAAAGCGCGTAAAGATCGCTCAGGCGCTGCTTGATAAGAGCGACGCCCTGGCAGAGCAGGGGAAAACGCCGCTGTTCTTTGCCTTTGACGGAAAGCTTCTGGGCATCATCGCGGTGGCGGATGTCATCAAGCCCGACAGCGCGCAGGCCATCCGGGAGCTTAAAAATCTGGGGCTGCGGGTCCTGATGCTCACGGGCGACAACGAGCGCACCGCCAACGCCATCGGGCGCGAGGCGGGGGTCGACACCGTGATCGCGGGCGTGCTGCCCGACGGGAAGGGGAACGTGGTCCACGACCTCAAGGAGTTCGGCAAGGTCGCCATGGTGGGCGACGGCATCAACGACGCCCCCGCCCTGACGCGTGCCGACATCGGCATCGCCATCGGGGCCGGGGCCGATATCGCGGTGGACGCGGCGGATGTGGTGCTCATGCACGGCAGTCTTCTGGACGTGGCGGCGGCGATCCGTTTAAGCCGCGCGACTCTTCGCAATATCCACGAAAACCTGTTCTGGGCGTTTTTCTACAACGCCGTCTGCATCCCCGTCGCGGCGGGCGCCTTCGTGTGGGCGGGACTCACGCTCAATCCCATGCTGGGCGCCGCTGCCATGAGCTTATCCAGCTTCTGCGTCGTGACAAACGCCCTGCGCCTGAACCTCTTCAACCCCCATGACGCAAGCCGGGACAAGCCCCGAAAGAACCTACAGTCAAAACCCATTGAAATTCAAAAACCTGTCAAGGAGGAAAGCACAATGACAACAACGTTAAAAATCGAGGGCATGATGTGCCCGCACTGCGAGGCCCGCGTCAAGAAGGCTCTGGAGGCCCTGGACGGCGTGGAGAGCGCCGTCGTGAGCCACGAGGCCGGGACCGCCGTCGTCACCGGCTCCGCCGACTTCGAGACCATGAAGGCCGCCGTCGAGGCGCAGGACTACAAGGTCCTCGGCCGGGCCTGATACAGGATCGAACAAAAACAGGGAACAGCCGAACGCTGTTCCCTGTAACTTATTTTGCACCAAATGTAACCCTTCTGTGATTGCAACCGCGGCGAGGAAGCCTTATAATAACCATGAATAAATATATTATGTAACCCGAATTCAGCTTGGCTTCCGCCTTGACACAGGGAAAAGAAATGAGAAATAACGCGATATACAATTTCATACGGCGCGGCTTTTGCGCCGCTCTTTCGGCGTCGCTCTGCCTGACCGCTTTTGCCCGGGCTCCGGCACGCGTTTTTGCCGACGCCGAACAGGAGAGCGCCTCGCCGCATGTCCATACCGACAGCTGCTACAGTGTCGGCAACCACCTTGTCTGTGAGCTGGAAGAAAGCCCCGGCCATCAGCATACGGACGGCTGCTACGGTCCGATACGCGGCGAACTCTGGTGCACCGACATCACCGGCGAGCACATGCATAACGACGACTGCTATACTTGGACGACAGGACTTCTCTGCGGCATGGAGGAAGGAGAGGGCGCGCACACCCACAGCGAGGACTGCTATGAGCCCGAGCGCGTGCTGATCTGCGGCCTGGAGGAGACAGAGCCTGAGATCGTGCAGGAGATCATCGAAATGCCCGAGGAGACGGAGACGCTGGAAGAGCTCATCGAGGATGAGACGCCGCCCGCGCCGACGCCGACCATGAATCCCGGCGACGGCATCGTCTCCCTGCTGCAGCTGGAGCGGGAGCTGAGCTTCGCGGACAAGAGCGATCCAACGGCGGACGTTGAGGATGAAGTGGACTGGTGGCGGATGTTTGCCGATATGGAGCTGAGCGGCAACTGGGCCGAGGATCTCATCAAGGTCGCTTTGAGCCAGGTCGGCTACACCGAGAGCGAGCTTAACTACGTCGCCGAAGACCCCTGGCACCCCAAGGGCTACACCCGCTACGGCGCGTGGTACGGCATCCCCTACGGCGACTGGTGCGCGATGTTCATCTCCTTCTGCATGTTCTATGCCGAGATCCCGGAAAGCGCCGTCCCGTACGCCTGCCACTGCCTGGATTGGGTCACCCAGCTCAGGGAGCGCGGCCTGTACCGCAACTGGGACGAGGGCTATGAGCCCAAGCCCGGCGACCTTGTCTTCTTCGACTTCGACATGGATGAAAAGCCCGAGCATGTGGGCATCATCCGTGACATAGACTGGGAAAAGGGCTGGCTCTTTACCATCGAGGGCAACCGCTACGACTATGTGGAGGAATTTGTCCTGACCATGGACGACTATGCCATCATCGGCTACGGTGTCCTGCCCGAGAATCCCGCCTACGATCCGGCCAACCCCGGCGTCGTGCGCCAGAACGGCGAGGTGGAGATCCCGCCCGAGACGCCCGCCCCCACGCCGCCGACCTGGGACAGCGTCCTGGACGCCGCCGCGGGCATCAAGAGCGTGAGCATCACCCCCGCCATCGAATCTTCCTGGGTCACGTATTGATCCCATTTTATAGAGAAACGGAGAGGCCGCACTGCAAAATGCGAAAACCCGTCATTCCGAACCAGTGACCGATGTCACTGGTGTGGGAATCCGTCTCTTTTTACGAAGGAGAAAACGGATTGTACCCGAAAGGGCAGACCCCACGACCAGTTTGAGAACTGGTCTCGCAATGACAACGCATTTTGCGGCGCGGCCTTTGACGATGAAGATGAAGTATTATGTGCTGTCCGATATCCACGGCTTTTATACGCTGCTGCAGACGAAGCTTAAAAACGCCGGGTATTTCGACGACCCGGAGGAGAAAAAGCTGATCCTCCTGGGGGATCTCTTCGACCGCGGCCCGGAGGCGCTTGCCATGCAGGAGTATGTGCTGGAGCTGATGGAGCGGCGCGAGGCGATCCTGGTGCGCGGCAACCATGAGGATCTGTTTCAGGATCTGGTCACCGTCGACCGTGGAAGACCGCTGCGCCATCATGTGCAAAACGGGACATACGACACGCTCGAGCAGCTCACGGGCCTTTCGGCGGGCTACAGCTGGAGCGCCAACATGCAGCTTGCCCGCGCCGGACGCGAGACGCCCTACTACACGCGCATCATCCCCGCCATGCTGGATTATTACGAGACGAAAAAATACATCTTCACGCACGCCTGGATCCCGTGCCAGAGCTGGTACGGCGGCATGACCTACGACCCGGACTGGCGGGAGGCCGGCGCGGACGCCTGGCGGGAGGCGCGCTGGACGAATCCCATGGACGCCGCGCGCACGGCACAGCCGGAGGACAAGACCGTGGTCTGCGGGCATTTTCACTGCTCCTACGGCCACGCGAAATATGAGGGAAAGGGGACGGAGTTCGGCCCGGACGCGGATTTCAGCCCCTATATGGCGCCGGGCATCATCGCCATCGACGCCTGCACGGCCTACAGCAAGCGTATGAACTGCGTCGTGCTGCGGGACTGAGATGGAGGAAAACCCTTGACTGTCCTGATCATTCTTGTGCTTGCGGCGCTTGCGGCGCTGATGATACGGATCGTCAAAAGCCGCAAAACGACCGCGATAAAGCTGCTGCTTTCAGCCCTGTGCATAATTCTGATGCTGCTGTGCGCCGTACTTCTGTATTTCTCCGTATACTATCGCGCGGGGGAAAGCGCCCGGGCCGCGCTCCCCGAAGCGCCCGTGAAGCTCGGGAATGTAAACGCCCGGTTTTTCGACGGGCCCGGAGAGGACACGGCGCTCATCTTCTATCCCGGCGCGAAGGTGGAGGCCGCGGCCTATGCGCCGCTCATGCAAAAGCTCTCAGAGACAGGGGTGGACTGCTTCCTTGTGGAAATGCCCCTGCGCTTTGCTTTCTTCGGGATGAACGCGGCCGACCGGATCACGGCGGCTTACGACTATCAAAACTGGATCATGGCGGGCCACTCCCTCGGCGGCGTGGCGGCGTCAGTCTACACGGCGAAGCACCCGGACAGCGTCGCGGGCCTCGTGCTGCTCGCGTCCTATCCGACACAGAAGCTGGAAAAGCTCCCCTATCTGAGCATTTGCGGGGAGAATGACAAGGTACTGGACCGGGAAAGCTATGAAAAAAGCCGCGCACTCTGGCCGGACGGCGCGCGGGAGCTCCAAATCCCCGGCGGCAATCACGCGGGCTTTGCCGACTACGGCCCACAGCGCGGCGACGGCGAGGCGGGCATCACCCCGGCCGAGCAGCAGACGCGCACGGCGGAAGCGATCAGCGATTGGATCAATACACTTTTTCGCCCGACGCCCTTCCCGGCGGCCCGCGCGGTATAAACCCTGATAAAAGAAACAGCCCCCGGCGAAAACGTATGATGTTGCGTATTCGCCGGGGGTGAATGCAAAATATTACCTTTTATGGGTATCGGCTTTAGTCAGCTAACCACAAGAAATAGTTTGGTGTCCGTACATGCGGACAGCAAAGGTCTTAGAATAGAAGCATCAAAGGAAAC
>CADAUZ010000056.1 GCA_902791215.1 Oscillospiraceae bacterium
CCGTCGGGCAGCTGGGGCATCCCGCCGCCGAAGCCGCCGCGCTCGGCGTTGTTCGCGCCGACGTTGATCGCGGTCTCCTGCGCCTTGATGGGTTCGCCGTTCTCGTCCACGGCGGCAAGGGCATAGTATTCGCCGTCTTCGCTCAGGACCCATTTGTAAACGCCCGCGTTGATCCCGGCTGCGTAGTCCAAATAAATCACAGTGTCAATATTGGCGCTGGCAATATTGGAGGCTAAGTCGGCTGCTTCATAGCCTTCCGCCGAAGCCGCAGGGCTGCCGGCAATCGCGAGTGTCATAACCATGCTGATCAGCAGCATGACGCTGATCCATTTTTTCATAGACACAAATAACCATCCTTTCACAACTGGTTGAATTTATCTTAGCACTTCGTTTCTGTACAAGGTAAGTAAACAAACTGCAAACTGTTGCCGTGAAGCTTAAAACGACAGAATCATCGGCGTTCGGGTTCTTCCAGCATGATATTCAGGACGAATTCTTCCCCTTCAATTTGACAACTCATGGACCCATTATATTGTGAGGTAATATAGCGCATGTTGCGCATCCCGTAACCGTGCCCGGCAGCATCCGCCTTGGTTGTGGAAGGCAGCCCGTTTCGCAGATTCGGCCGGACAGCAAAGGTGTTGCGCACCGTGAGGAGGACCGTCCCGCCCCGACTTACGGTGTGGAGCCGGATGAGACGCCGCTCTTTTTCCGCAATCTGCACGCAGCTCTCGATCGCGTTATCCATTGCGTTTCCGACCAGCGTGCAGAGATCCAGGGGTTCGACAAAATCCAGCAGCGTACCGTCCAGATAGGGAATGCAGGCGATCTCTTTCTTCGTGCACACGGCCAGCTTCTCACTCATGATCACATCCAGCACGCTGTTGCCTGTTGAGACTCCGGCCTCATACGGCTCTATGCTCTCCATGAGCCGATTGATCGACGGGGTCAACTCTGCCGTGTTTTCTGCAGAGCGCAGATAGAGCAGGAAGTTTTTCATGTCGTGGTATTTGCGGCTGACCGTGTCCGCGCCGTGAAGCTTCTGCTCAAACATGGCCTGCTGCTGCCGCAGTACGGAGCGCATCTGTTCTTCGCGCATTTTCTCATATTCGCCGGAGGCTCGCCCGACGCTTGCGGCAAGGGTCACAACGGCGATCAGACAGCAAAGCGTCATCACGATCTGGACGGTTTTGTCCTCCTGTGCCGGGCTTTGACCGGCAAGAATCCGGATATACAGAAAGGGCAGCACGATCGAAGCGGCCAGTATTGCGTCATAGATATTCAGCCGAATTTTCTCGATCTCCGGCATCATGCGGCGGATGCAGTAGGTGAGTGCGCATTCCATCACACAGAGGACAAGGATGAAGGGGACACGCAGCAGAAAGCTGCCCTCATACAGATAGTTGAGCCCCCAGACTGCGCGGCTGAGCCCGCCGATCAGAGGCCAGATGCAGTTATCGACCAACAGCAGCACAAACGCGACAAAACAGCAGATTTCCCATTTTACACGACTCCAAAGGAAGGCGAACAGGGAATACAGCACCCAGGTCAGCGCAAGAAAGGGCAGCGTTGGCAGGCTGCCCATACCGCTCTGAGAGACATATCGGTGCAGCAGCGTCTGCGAAGCGCTCAGCAGCAGGTAAAAGCCGAGCGTATAGCCCACACGGGCGCGTTTTTCCTGAAACGCATCGGGATGTCCGTAGAGAAAATAGACCAGAACCGCACAGGTTTGCCCGAACCCGATCAAAAGGGAAGAAAAGAGATAGGTCATGGCAATCACCCGAGATAGGCGGCCCAGGCATCCAGAAACTCCTTGCGGCGATAGCGGCTGATGGCCAGCTCCTCACCGCTTACCCAAACGCTGTTTCCGCTGATGCGGTCAACGTAGGCAAGATTGATCAGGAAAGACGCATGGCAGCGGAAGAAGGGGAGAGCCGCAACCATCTTTTCCGCCGATGCAAGGGAACTGTCGATCTGCAGTGTGCGGTCTTTCGTGTGGATAATGATACGGTGCTGCAGCGCCTCAATGTAGCAGATGTCGGAGGCAGGGATGGCATGAATCCCTTCCCGGTTGGAGAAGCTGAGACATACAGGCGCACTCTGCTGCAGGCGCCTGAGGGCATGATCCATGCAGAGCTTTACGGCGGTGGGTGTGACGGGCTTGAGCAGAAAGTCCATCGCGTCCACACTGTAGCCCTGCACGGCATATTGAAACATGCTCGTGACAAAGACAAGCAGGACTTTTTCATCCCGGCGTCGGAGCTGGCGAGCGGCTGTCAATCCGTCCATCTCATCCATCATGATATCCATAAAGATCAGATCAACGCCCTCCGGAAAATGTTCCAGAAAGTCTTTGCCGCTTGCAAATTCCCGGATTTCCATTTCTGTCGAAGTTTCCCGACGGTATTCCTCCAGACAGGAGCGCAAAACCTGGCGGTCAAACGCAGTATCTTCAACCAATGCAATGTGGAGCATAATCTACACCTCTCGTATATCTTACACGTCTGCAATCGGTTTTTCAAACACAAGTTTCGCCCCAATGGCAGAAAAATGCCCCTGCCTGTCACGTTAGCGTCAACTAACATGTAAGTTTGCCATTCTGTCCTGACAATGAGCAAAAGCCCTTTAATCATTATTATAAACATGATAAAATACATACAAAGGCAAGAAATACACAAAATGTAGAACATTTTTCAGGAGGGATACTTATGGACAAATCCATCAGCCGCAGAGATTTTCTGCGCGGCATGGCGGGCCTCACTGCAGCGACTGCCGTGACTGCCATTGCCGGCGTCCCCGCAGCCTTTGCCGAGGGCGAGGCGGAAACCGTCGAGCGTGTCACCACCGAGCTCCCGATCCCCGAGGTCGAAGCGCCTGCTAAGACCGAGTATGAATGCGATGTTCTGGTCATCGGCGGCGGCTTTGCGGGTCTCAACGCGGCGGCAGCCGCGGCCGATCAGGGACAGAGCGTTGTCATGATCGACAAGGGCCACCCCGGCTACTCCGGCTTGAGCCCCTGGCCGAGCTCTCACCGCTGGGCGGACAAGGAGATGGGCGACGACTACGATGCCCTGCGCAAGTGCATCCAGCATGGCAGTGAGTACCTGGGCAACATGGATCTTTACGAGGTTTGGCTTGAAGAGTCCAAGAGCACCTATGAGCGTCTCAAGGACTGGGGCATCCTCGACCAGTACGAGACCGCAGCCGAGAGCGGCTACTACAACCAGAGCGGCAATCCCGCTGACTGCTCAGGCGACTACCAGGGCTACCATGAAAAGTTCTACCAGCACGACCGCCGTACCAAGTTTGCATCCGTCCTGAAGGACAAGGGCATCGAGTATGCCGACTTCACCATGGTCACCAATGTCATCGTGGAGAACAACAAGGTCTGCGGCGCCATCGGCTTCCATGTCCCGAGCGGCGCGATCATCACATGTCACGCCAAGGCGGTCGTCATGGCCATGGGCGGCGGCTGCTACAAGCCCACGGGCTTCCCCACCGGCGGCGTCACCTTCGACGGCGAGTACATCGCCTATAACCTGGGTCTTCCCATTGCGGGCAAGGAGTTTGACGACTTCCACATGACGCTCTCCTGGGCGCCCGGCAACGCCTTCCTCAACAACAACTGGACCTATCTCGATCCCCTGTGGCTTTGCGGCGGCGACATCACCCCAGAGACCGCCACCTCTTATGCCACTACCAAGGGCAAGGTTATGGTGCTCGACCGCGTCACTAAGAGCGTGACAGGCCTTGCCGTCACCGACGGCACGAGCGTGGAAGATATGACAAAGCAGGACGTGACACGCCGCGGCGGCTCCACTTCCACCAATCCTGGTGAAGTACGCTTCGGCAAGCGCAACGACACCATGTACAAGGGCGATATTTACGGCGCGGCCGTCGGATTTGGCGCACACCTCACAAACGGCGTCTTCTGCGGCCTGGACGATCTTGAGGGCAAGACGAGCATCGAGGGTCTCTGGGTCTCCGGCGACGGCATGATGGCCTGCGGCCCCACGGGCGCGGCCTATCCCACCGGCGTTGGCTTTACCTCCAACTTTGTCTCCACCATGGGTAACCGCGCGGGCAAGGCGGCTGCAGCGTATGCGGCTTCCGCGAGCCTGACGCCGATCCCCGCCGACCGCATCGCCGAGGAGACCGAGAAGATCGAAGCGCCCCTGCATGTGGAAAAGGGCTTTGACCCCAACTGGGCGCGCGACCAGCTCATGAACATCATGTCCCCCTACTGGGTTTATATCGTCAAGAGCGAAGAAAGCCTCAATGCGGCGCTGACCCAGGTGGAGTACATGCGCGACAAGGTAATTCCCAAGCTCCAGGCGGCAAGCTGGCACGATGTGCGCCTGTGCCTCGAGATGCAGCACAAGATCCTGAACGCCGAGCTCTCCCTTCGCGCAAGCCTTGCCCGCCAGGAGACCCGCGGCCTCCACTACCGGGCGGACTTCCCGTACCGCGACGACGAAAACTTCCTCTGCTTCATCACCCTCACGAAGAACGCCGAGGGCGGCATGGACATTGAGAAGGTTCCCGTCAAGGATGAATGGAAGGGCGATCTGAGCGAGGATTACAAGAGCCGCTATACCTATTACTTCCCCAAGGAGCTGGAGACTCTCGGCCTGCCTGCCGAGGAGGAAACCGGCGGCTGGGGCGGCAAAAAGTAAGGGAAAGGAGATTTCATCATGAGTGTTGCAAGATTTGATCTCAATAAATGCATCGGCTGCAAGTCCTGCGTGACTGTCTGCCCGATGGACGTGTTCCGCTTCGATGAGAACGCGAAGAAATCCGTCATTGCCTATCCCGAAAACTGCCAGAGCTGCGGGCAGTGCTACGTTAACTGCCTTGGAAGAGCTCTGACCATCGTCAACGACATGTACGGCTACGCGCAGACAAGCTACCGCGCCGCAACCACCGTCAACATGAACCGCACCGCGCAGGCTGTGATTGATCGCAAATAAACAAATTAGTTCGGCCAAACTACAAGTCACTGTCCCAAAATATACAGCGCTGCAGGTCAACAGAGCATAAATGCTCAAAGGTGTGAGTTTTACAGCAAAAGAAGAGAAACCAAAAGTTTCTGCGCAGAACAAGCACGATAAACAAAAAACGCCCGCCGACTGCTTATCTTTTTCAAAGCAGCCGACGGGCGTAAACTATGCAAAGACGCGGGCAATGACATCTTTCAGCGGGACAAACGGGTCAGACCAGTAGCGTGAGTCCAGAGAATTGTCCGCATTGTCTCCCAGTACAAAGAAGCTGTCTTCCGGGACTGCACAGCTTTTATCGTTTATGATGACAATGTCGCCGCCGCAGGCGGCTATGCGCTTGACCAGAAGCTTGTGATCGTGCTCAAACACAATAATGTCTCCGGTCTTCAGCTCCTTAAAATGGCAATAGCCGAAGATGATGCTGCCGCGCTTGAGCGTGGGCTCCATGGATGAACTGGGGACATACCCCCAGAAGAAAACAGACTTGAAGACGGTGACACAGATCGCCAGCGTCAGCAGGGGAACCAGAAGCCGTGCCGCGAATTTCAAACGAGGCCTCCTTCAACATAGGCCGCGTATTCCGGGAGTTTCCGGATATACGCGCGTGTACGGGAAGCAAGCGTGCGCACGGCATTGGCTGGCAGCTGCAGCTGAACCCTAATCTCTTTACTGGTGTATCCGTGAGCTTTGAGGATTAGCACCTGCATGCCTTTCCGGATCCCGGCCGGCGCATCCCTGGATAAACGCCGCTGCAGCTCTTCCAGCTCAAGGCGTGAATTAGAGGATGCAAATTCACTTGCTGTGGGATGTGTATCAGATAAATCCTCTGTCGGCGCCTCGTGCATTGCGTAGCGATTGCCGAGCACCAGGGCATCGCAGATCTCATTCCAGATCAGACGATAGGCGAAGGTGGAGAAGCAGCCGGTCTTTTTATCCTCAGCAACAGCTTTGCACAGACCGACACAGCCGATCTGAAACAAATCCTCATGTGTGTAGACTCCCAGCGCGGAGCTCCCGCGCAGCTTGTCCTTGAGGACCTTTCCGATCAGACCCATGTTGGCTTCGACCTGCCCGCGCTGATCTTCAGTAAGAGTCATATCGTTTTCCCCCTCTCCAGTAAGAGATGTGCTGGCTTTTCAACAGCCTTTTGGACTCGTCGATGATGAGCCTGCAGTTGTATTCACCCATGAACCCTATATGGGCCATGCTCTCAGGCATCCCGGTCAGAACCGAGAGCCAGTTATATGCCTCGCCCTTGGACATGAGCCCGGACTCATACAGGCGATTGAAAAACCTGTGCGCCTGATTGCGCAGCCGCCGGAGCGAAGGATCGGCCAGTGTGCCGATCGGCTTCTTCGTTACCTTATTGGCCCGCACATAGGCATTACAGGCAGGGTAGCGGGAACAAACAAAAAGCATCGCACGCTTTGCGTTTTCCTTATAGATCCCATCGGCAGTGCGGTAGATCACGGGACTGCCGCAGTAGGGGCAGTGCATGCGTCTGCGCCGTGCAGCCTTCTTTGACGTTACTTTTTTGGTTTTCACTTTTCCCTCCGTAATAAAAAAGCCGCAGGGGCGCAAATGCAAACAGAGCCATCAGACCGGGATGAAACCCGGTTGATGACTCTGTAAGCGTTATTGTGCCCTTACGGCTTTGAACAAGAGACCCACGACATTGTAGACGTCATTCTTCATGCGTCCGTAACGATTCCTCCTTCCACCTGAAGGAGTCTGACTCCGGGAGCTCTTCCGAAGTATCGAGAGCCTGGACGCAGGTCTCTTTTCACCCTCATAATACTATTAAAAGTGCTGAAAGTCAATGAAATTTATAATTATCAAGGACAAATCGGCGGTTTCAACAAGAAGGAGCATCCATCTCAGTCTGAGGAAGCCTTATTCGTCATAATCATCAAAATCATCGTCGTCCGAGCTCTTGGGCGACGCGAGTTTTAGCCCGATCAGCACTGCAATGCATACCAGTAAACCGACAAGGAGTATGATCAAGGACTCCATCGGAATAGCCGGGTAATAATCTTCTTCCTCATAATAGACAATGTCCTCGACAGGCTGCTCATAGCTTATCTGCTCCGGAACGTACTCTTCCGGGACAGATTGAACAGGCAGGGGAGTACTTTGATCTGTTTGAATCGGATTACCGGGATCTGTCTGAGTGCCTGGGGAGGGCGGTACTCCGGATTCGACCTGTGTAACCGGCGCAATTTGAGCGGCCGGCTGGTAATCCGGCACATAGGGTGTGCTCATCGGCGGAGATGTGATCTCCGGCTGAGGAATATAGCCCGGTGTCGTCATGCCAGTACTGACACAGGACAGAATATAATGGCTGCTGCCGCCGATCTCCAGACGAAGAACACCGTCCTCGCCAACTTGAATCAGGGGGGCTGTGAAGAAAAGGTGAGAAAGAACTCACCTGGACTTCACAGTCTCTTTTTTATGTCTGGAAGTAAGAGCAAAACAGGGAAAAGAGAATAGTCC
>CADAUZ010000057.1 GCA_902791215.1 Oscillospiraceae bacterium
AAAGCTTGTTTTGGAAATAAAAACACCTGATCAGGATATATTTAAACCGCCAAATACCATAACAAACAGACCAAATTTAAGAAGTGATGAAATGTAAAAGGATGGGGAACGCATAGCGTAATCCCCATCCTTTTTTAGAATCCTTCAGCCAACGAAGGGTCGCCTTCTGCGTACCAGCGCCAGAAGCTGCGTGCTTGAACACGAATTGAGCAACCGATGTACTGTTGCTGGGCATCTGGATCTACAGGAAGTACGACACGGAGTTCCTGTACTATATTTGATGGAGGAGAGCAAATGCCTGTTTTGACATGCGATCACGTCTCCATCCGATATAAAGTTGGGGACTTTAGAAACATCGGCCTGAAAGAGACCGTCGTGCGAAAGCTAAAGGGCAACTATCGCGTTGAAGAATTCTGGGCCGACCGGGATATCACCTTTTCCCTCGAGAAAGGGGATATGCTGGGCATCATCGGCACGAACGGCGCGGGAAAATCGACTCTGCTCAAGGCGGTTGCGGGCATCATGTCGCCAAGTGAGGGAAGTGTGGAACATGAGGGCAATATTTCCGCCTTGCTGGAGCTTGCCAGCGGCTTTGATCCCGATCTCAGTATCCGGCGCAATGCTTACCTTCGCGGCGCCATGCTGGGGTATACGCGGGAATTCATGGATGAAAAATATGAAGAGATTCTCGACTTTGCCGAGCTGCGCGCGTTTGAGGACCGCTCCTTCAAACAGCTCTCCACCGGTATGCAAAGTCGTCTGGCCTTCTCCATTGCGAGCCTTGTGCAGCCGGATATCCGTCTTGAATGACAGATGCAGAGTCTTCTGTTTACCACGGTATGATCTCTACTCACAATATGCAAAAATACAAAACGATATGTTTACGTTAAAATCGGCACGATCCCACTGGCATTACCCGCACCGTAAGTCAGCTCAATAAAATCCAGAAACCTGCGCGTTGCCGGACTAGGCTGCGGGCGGTGAAAAAACCCGTAGGGGAGTAGAAAGTCCTTTTCAAGGGGAACGACAGTCATATTGATGAGAATGTCCTGAAAGCATATCGGGATCAGCTGTATGTCCCGTGTGAAGGCAGACTCCCAAAACATCTTCATTCCGCTTTCAAAACTGATCACGAGCTTTGCTCCGTGCTCCCGTATGCGCGCAAGCAGCTCTGTTATGGTGTCACAGCTTCCGTCATTGATGGAGTGGACGGTTTCGCCGCGCAGATCTTCAAAGGAGATGCGCTCCTTCTTTGCAAGCGGATGATCGCGTACCATGGCGCAGCCGAACGGCACCTTACAGATTTCAAGGAACTGCCATTCCCGCATCCACGGCACACCGCTGTTGAGACTTTCGATCAGGTCCGCCTTTTCCGGGACGCCCTGCCCCATGTCGATATTCACCATCTCAATCCCACATCCCTTCTGTTCGGCGGAGAAGAGGACCCAGAGGTCATACAGCAGTCTGCACTTTTCAAGCATGGAGGTGCCAATACAAACCGATTCTTCCTTGCATGTAATGGCTTTGATCTCGCGGTGAATCTCGGCATCGAGGCGCAGCAGCTCCCGCCCATGCTTTTCAAGATAGTCCCCGGCGGGCGTCAGCGTCACGCCTTTGGCAGAGCGGATAAAGAGTTCTGCGTCAAATTCCTTTTCGAGCGCCCGTACCTGGTGCAGGATTGCGCTCGGTGTGAGAAAGAGCTTCGATGCGGCCTTTGTGAAGCTGCCGGTCTCTGCCACGGCGAAGAAGGTTTTGAGCTGGGGAGCATACATGCGATTTTTAACCTCCTATTTGTTGAAATTGGAAGCGAGTATTGCAGAATCTTCAATACTATTATAAAAGAAACGGAATTCAAATGCAAGGAAAAGAGGATTATAATACGGCTATACAAATAATATACGAGGAGGATTCAAAATGGCAAAATACATTTCCCGCCGCGACTTCCTGAAGGGCACCGCCGCCGGTGCGCTGGGTGCTGTGCTCGCGGGTACGCATCTTTCCGCGTTTGCAGAGGAGAAGGGAATTTATACGCCCGGTACCTACTCCGCGACTGCCGCGGGTATTGAATCAGATGTCACGGTCACGATGACCTTTGACGCAAATTCCATCAAAGAGGTTCTTGTGGACGTCTCCGGTGAAACCGAGGGGATCGGCGCTGCCATCGGCGACACCATGGTCGAGCGCGTTCTTGCCGCGCAGAGCGGGGAGATCGACGCCGTTTCCGGTGCCAGCATCACTTCCGCCGCGGTCAAATCTGCCGTCAACGCCTGCATCGCCCAAGCAAAGGGAGAGAGCGTCCAGGTCGCAGTAGAAAGCGAACCGACAGAGATTAACGCCCGCTCCACCTGCGCCGCATGGCTTGGGGAACCGCCGGTAATCGATGACAGCCAGATTGCCGAGACCATCACCTGCGATGTACTCGTGCTCGGCGGAGGCCACGCAGGGACACAGTGCGCCAAGGAAGCTGCAAAGGCCGGCAAAAAGGTTACCGTCATCGAGTCCCAGGCAGAGGATACCATCTTTTATTACGGAGAAGATGTGGGTACCTTCAATTCTGACTATGTTGTCAATACCCTTGGCTACGGCCCCTACGATGTGCAGGATGTCGTCGCGGAGTTCATGAAGGTGTCCGGCTACCACGCCCAGCCTGAGATCATCAAAAAGTATGTGGAGAACTCCGGCCCGATGATCGATGACTTTCTCAAGATCGTCCGGGAGAAGAATCCCTCCCTGCTTGAGCATATGAATGTCCAGCTCTGCTCCGACGCCTACTGGAAGGACAAATCCCAGCCCTGCGATATGGGCGCATTCAAGAGCTATGTGGGTACGTACTGCTTCCGGAGCGAGATCCTGGATGAGATCGCAGAGGGCGTTGGCGCCTACTCCACGCTCGGCCCCTGCGAAAAGCTCTCCCGTGAGTATGCCATCGAGCATGGCGCAACATGGTACAATGAGCACTTTGCTACGGTCCTGACCATGGACGGGAAAAAGGTCACCGGTGCGATCGTGAAGGACACGAAAAACGGCACCTACAAGAAGTTCCTTGCCAATACCGGCGTCGTGATCGCCATGGGCGCGTTCCAGGCCAATCCCAAGATGGTCGCGCAGTACTTCCGCGAGGCTGTGGAGCTGCAGGCCTTCCGCGGCGTGGATATCACCTCCGGCGATGCGGGCACGGGCCGCGACAGCGGTTACGGTCATCGTCTCGGCTGCTGGGCGGGCGGCCGTATGGAGGCCGGACCCTATGCCTCTCTGGCCAACGTCTCCGGTCCCGGTCCCTTCGGCTTTGCGCCCACACTCCAGCTCAACTGCAAGGGCGAACGCTTTATGAATGAGGGCGATTTCAATGCTATGGCAAACCGCATCAACCGTCAGCCGCTCGGCATATACTGCAATGTCTTCGACGGCAAGTGGAGAGAATATCTGAACTTCTGCGGCACCAACCACGGCGGCGTTGACTTCGGCGTGCCTGAATATGTGGCACAGTGGGAAGAGGACATGAAGCATGTGGTCGATGCCGGTGCAAAGGGCTATGTTGTCCGTCACGGCTGCCTGACCGAGCGTGCGGATATGCAGCAGACTCCGGTTTACGGTGCCAACACGCTTGAAGAGCTCGCGGGCTATCTTGGGTATGAAGGGGAAGCGGTGGAGCGTTTCGTCGCCTCTGTCGAGCATTATAATGAACTCTGCAGAGCGGGCGCAGATACGGACTTCGGCAAGAAGGCTGACTTCATGGTGCCGCTGGACACCGCGCCCTACTACGGCTCTGTTGCCAGCAACACAACGACTGCGGGCATTGCCGTCACGCTGGGCGGACTTGTAACGGACAGCAACATGCAGGTGCTGGGGGATGACGATGAGCCCATTGAGAGCCTCTTCGCTGTCGGCAACTGCCTGGGCGGACGTTATGCCCTCACATACCCAGGCGTACTTGCCGGAAACTCCATCGGCATGGCTATGACGAACGGGTACTGCGTCGGCAAGTATCTCGGTGAGAAATAATCGGGCGGATATAAAGCTATGAAAAGATTTTCCTGTTTTCTACTCACACTTATCCTGCTCATGACCCTGTCTCTGCCTGTGTTTGCCGATGGCGCACCCGGTATGCCGCCTGCGCCGCCTGACGGAGCCGGTGGTGCGCCCGGTATGCCTCCTGACGGCACGGGTGTCCGGCCCGATGGTATGGGAGCGCCTCCTGATGGCACACCTCCCGGAGGCTTCGGCGGAATGCCGGGCGGCCCCGGCAGGAGCAGCGCGGATATAGACTATGCCGGTGCGGTGGAGATCACTTCCGCAGATGCTCAAAGCGGGCAGACCTATACCAGCACCACTGCTGACGAGAGCGCCCTGCTGATCAGCACAGGCGACGCGGTTGAGATCACAGAGCCCACCGTCACCAAGACCGGCGATTCCGACGGTGGGGACAACTGCAACTTCTATGGGCTCAACGCGGCGGTGCTCCTGAAGGACGGCACCACGACCACGATCAGGGGCGGAACGGTCAACTCTGACGCCTCCGGCGCAAACGGCGTGTTCTGCTATGGCGGCAACGGCGGACACAACGGCGCGGAGGGCGACGGTACCACACTGTACATCTACGATACCGCCATCACCACGACCGGCGACGGCTCCGGCCGCATCATGACCACCGGCGGCGGAGTGACCTACGCCTATGATCTGATGGTGGAGACCTCCGGACGCTCCAGCGCTGCCATCCGCACCGATCGCGGCGGCGGTACGGTGGTCGTGGACGGCGGCAGCTACACCTCCAACGGACTCGGTTCCCCGGCAATCTACTCCACAGCGGACATCACCGTTTCCAACGCTGTGCTCAGCTCCAATCTCTCCGAGGGCGTGTGCATCGAAGGACTGAACTCCATTACGCTGAACAATTGTGACCTGACCGCCGACAATACCAAGTGCAACGGCAACGCCACTTTCTTGGACAGCATCATGATTTATCAGTCCATGTCCGGTGACGCCGACAGCGGCACTTCGTTCTTTACCATGAATGGCGGCAGCCTTACAAGCAAGAACGGTCATGTCTTCCATGTGACGAATACCAGCGCGGTCATCACGCTCAATGGCGTAGAGATCGTGAACGAGGATGCGGACAATATCCTTCTGTCGGTCTGCGCCGACGGCTGGAAGGGAGACAGCAACAAAGCGCTGGTAAAAGCCGCGTCTCAAAAGCTCTCCGGCAGCATCAAGGTCGGCGACGATTCCGTCCTTGCCCTTGAACTGACGGACGGCTCTGCATTTGAGGGCTCTATTGACGGCAGCATCGTCAACGCCTCCGGCACCGTAGTTTCCACCGAAACCGGCGCGGTTTCCGTGACGCTGGATTCCACCAGCACCTGGACACTCACCGGCGACAGCTATATCACGGAATTCAACGGAGACCTCAACAACGTCAATAGAAACGGTTATACCCTGTATGTAAACGGCGAGGCACTGGCGTAATTTTACTTGCGCCAACACGTTTTTATTTGGTAAAATCTATACAAGGCACTGAGCGGTCACGGCTGAGGCCGGACCGCTTAAATTTAATAAGGAGGCAGAACGATGGATCGGAAGAAGTCCGCAGTGTTTCTCGTACTGGTATTGTGTTTATGTATGTTCCATGTCGGCTGCGCAGTTGCGGAAGAATCGGAGTTAAGCGCAATTTCTGTTTGATACGAGCTTTCCCTACGATGCTTCCGCAAGCTCCGGAAAGGACGGCTTCGGCGGTCACGGTGGAATGGGCGGCCCCGGCGGTATGGGCGGTCCCGGCGGCGGAAGACCTGACGGCGGCAATCTTCCCGAGGGCTTTGGCGGTTTTCCCGGCGGCTTCGAGCCGGGCGGCAATATTCAGAACGAGGACCTGGATGATATCACCAGAAACGAGACGACGACCGGGCTGAATCTCTCCGGCACTTACGAGACCGCCGAGGAATATATTGCCGCACTGAACGCAAACGGCGAGTGGGTAAGCTATGATCCCGAGACAAACAGCGCGGTGATCACAAGCGTTGAGGACTTTGTGAAGGCCTTCAAGCCTGTCTCCAAAAATCTCGGCGCCTTTGACCAACTGGACGGCGGCCAGGGCGAGAATACGCTTTTCGGATATGCAGACGGAAGCGGAGCTCACTTCGACGCTATCCTTGCCGGGATCCTCTCGGATCTGGGGAGCAGCTATGCCGGAAGCTTTGCGGAGGATTTGCGCCGGACAGACAGCGCGGGATATACCGCGCAGCAGAGTCTGAACATGTACACGCCGCTGTATTATCTGTTGGAGAGCTCTGAGGGCTGCGGCTCCAGTACGGTTGCGAGGCACTGGCGCATCCGCAGCGGTATCGCGCAGAGCAATACTGCTCTGACCACCGAACTCAATCTGGCGCTTGCACTTGAAAATGACGCGCGTGTGGACAGTGTGGATTTTGAAAGCGTGTGGGCGCAGAAGCATGTGGAAGCGGAACGCAGCGGCATTAGCTCCGGGAACTTCATAGCATGGGTCAATGCCTGCATGGGAAGCTGAATATTTGTAATTCAATTTCGGAGGCCGGACGATCCGGTCTCCGATTTTTAGTGTGCCGGGCATGGCACAGTTCTAACAGGTGAAAGTCCTGTCACGGGTAGTTACCGCCAAGTGTAGCGAACCGCAAGCCGACGCCAGAAATGGCGGTGTAGCAAAGCCGAAGAGCCTACGAACAGAAACCGGATAAAAAAGCTGATATGAAATGACTTTTGTCAAGGGGTAAAAATGTACGACTTGGGCTGGGCGCAGCGTACGACATGCACTCCGGAATGCATTGTGAAAGAGCCCTGGGTATCAGTCTCCGGCATTGGCCACTCTGATATACGTGGATTAGGAAGAAGGATCTCTTCCGTACCGACAGGTCAATGGTCCGCCGAGAGCTCTACCGTCTAATCGCGTGGATCACAAGAAGTGCCAACATAGTCTTAACGTAGATAGCTCGAACCTAAAGATTCAGGGCCCCTTCATAATGCCTTCCGGTGTAAACAAATTGGCTGCTTGCAGCCCTTAGCTACCCAAAATCACAGCGGGATGGCGGGGTCAAGGCCGAAGCCGCGCCAGCGGTGCGAAGCAGCCTTGATGCCGACAGCACACTGTGATACCTCAAGTGTAGTTCTCCGTCATCATGCCCCAGAGAAAGCAGGCAAGTTCGCGTGCAACGGCGGTTTTTGCGACATTGCCCTTCTTACCGTTTTTGAGCGTCATACGGTAGTATTTACGCCTCAAGCGTTCATTGGCTTTGTCTGCATATTCTATGGCGGCAGAAGGGTTGCCGTTCTGCCTGGCGGCAAGGGTTTTGGATTTAAACCCAATCTGCCCGCGTCCATAGCATTGTGCAGCTTCGACCAGGAGCATTCTGAGATGACGGTTTCCGGCTTTGGTGATAGGCAGTCGATTCTGATCGCCTCCACTGGTATCTTCTCCGGGGACGAGACCGAGATATGCGGCATACTGAGGAGCACCGGCAAAGCGCTTGAAGTCTCCCGTTTCCACGATCACAGAGAGTGCGGTGATAGTTTTGACGCCGAGGAAGCATTCGAGCTTGTGAACATTTTCCTTGTAGTCCTTGTCTTCAGCAAGCTCCTTGATCCGATTGTCTATCCGTTCCAGCTTTTTTGTAAGATAGTCGTAGCTAAGAAGGTACTCGTCCAAGGTTTCCTGATCGACGCCATCAAGTTTCAAACTGCGCAGCCAGTTTATATGCGTCTGCGTCCAATGGCTCTTGGTTCCGTCATATTGAATACCATGTCTCAGGCAGAAGGAAAGAATCTGCTGTTTGACCTTCTTCAATGCCAGCTTGTGATCATCCCTCATACGGATAAACTCTTTGATCTGTTCGTCCTTCTCCGTCGGGACATGTACCGCATTGTAGTCGTGGTGAGCAAGACAACGTGCAATGAGCGCAGCGTCACGTTTGTCCGTCTTCTTCCCGGCGGGAACCGCCATGGTCGTCGGAGCCAGGATAACGCACTTCACATTGTGCGCCGTTAGATCCCGATACAGCGTAAATCCCAGGCAACCAGCTTCATAACCGCATACGAACAGCGCATCGTTACCGTAGTGTCGCCGCCGAGCTATTCTGTCTTAAAATAGCCGGGCAATTCTGTCTGTAATGCCGAGCTAATATGACGAAGGTCGAAGGAGAGAAAAACAGCCGAAA
>CADAUZ010000058.1 GCA_902791215.1 Oscillospiraceae bacterium
GGACTACGGCATCTACTACACACAGCAGAAAAAGGCGTTCATTTCGGACGCCGAGGAGCAGCACATCATCAGCCATGTGGCGGATTATGCCATCTGTGTTGTGCGCGTTGTGGAACTGGAGGCGGATCATGCTTGAATTCAGCCCTGAGACATTTACAGAGCTTCTCCATGCAATCCCGGAAGCAATCCCGTATTGCGAAGAGCCGCAGCACAGCGAGTACCTGCAGAAGGAGGTCTTCGACAAGCTGGGGAAAGGTGAAACGATTGATCTTACCAAGCTCGACCTGAACGCCTTTGATCTGTACCACACCGCTCTGAGTTGGTCGGACCACTATGCCGGGATGGAAAGAAGTTGGCAGAAGGGTTTCAACAAGATGCTCAAGCTCATCCAGGCTTCGGCGCGGGAAAAGCGCGCGTTTTTCTGAGGACGGCCTATGTACGACAGCGATTATGAATATGACGTTCTTGGCGTGCTGAGACTGCTTCGTTTTGTGCAGATGTACAGGCCTCATCGGGCAGCGCACCTTGTCTCCGGAGAGACCGCGTTTTCCGTGGAGGAGGTTCTGGAGTTTCTCTATTATTCCATGGAAGAAATCTTTGACGACTGCTACTCGGACGCTTTCCGACTCGCATTTTTGTTCCGTACAGGCTGCCAGAAGGAGATTTGAGGACGTGGTCACCTTTTTCCTGGCCGACCGCAATTGCGGCATCTTTGACGTGACGATCCACTATAACGACAGCAGCCCGCAGATACAGGTAGAATTTGCGGAAGGATACTATGAGCCCGCCGGTGTGGTGATGACATTCACAGATCTGATGCATTACCTTTACCGGGAAGTTGATCGTATGAACCAGATCATAGAGAAACGCTCAAGTAAGATCGTTTCTCTGCCGCAAAAACATATGGAGGAGGCTGCGTAATGGCGGCGGAAAACACCGATTACAGCAATGACATTCGCCTCCGTATCTCTCCCAATTCTGGAAAGATCATTGTGGAGGAACTAAAACGTGACGGTGCGATCTCCTTCAAGGAGATTTCGCCCATCGACCTGTATTTTATGTTGAACGAGAGCTATAGAAGCAATGAAGTTGTGGATTCCGGCCTTTTGCCGGAGCACTGTTTGTCCGTATCTATCGGCAAAGCAGAGAAAACCTTTGTTCTCTGGAACCCGGAGCTCCGGGCAGACATGGCCTACGGAGAAACAGAATACCCCAACTTTCCAATCCC
Source organism: Oscillospiraceae bacterium (assembly GCA_902791215.1). Taxonomy (GTDB): domain Bacteria; phylum Bacillota; class Clostridia; order Oscillospirales; family Oscillospiraceae; genus Limivicinus. Next base: position 1,229 of record CADAUZ010000058.1, read on the forward strand.
GCGCCTTGTGTTCGGCATCCGGGTGCTGGATACCGGCAGGGTGGCCGGCTGCACGCTCGGCGTTGTGGCCGACGAAAAGCCGTCGCCAAACTCTGTCATGTACCGCTATCCCTTCTCCAACGTCTATGAGGATTCCCGCGTATGTACGGGGAACAATGTGCTGCCGCGCTACAAAAAGCAGACGGCGCTTGTAAATTTCCCCCGCTATCTGCTGGGCATCCCGGACAATGACGATATGTATTCCGCCGAGCGCAACAAGCTCAAGCTGGGGCATAAGGAACTGATGGAGCATCTGAAGGACAAGAACCCGGCGTATTACTACACGGATATCCTGATCCCGAACGGAAAGACGCTGGGAGACTTTATTGGAGGCTTGAATGGAACAGACAATGAAGACGACGAATGAAATCCAAGCGGCACTGGCCATGCCTTTTGCCGCGGAGGATCTGGAATGGAGACTTCAAACCGCTTTTGAGAGCAGTATGCAGGGCATTGCCGTACCGTATGTGACAAACCGCGCCATCCAGAACCGTCTGGACGAAGTGGTAGGGCCGCAGAACTGGTACAACGAGTACAAGCCCTGGCACGGAACCGGTAAGCGGGAGGCCCAGATCTGCGGCATCTCCATCTATTTTGAGGGCCGCGGCTTCATCACCAAATGGGACGGAGCGGAGGACTCGGATATTGAGCCGGTCAAGGGCGGCCTGAGCGACTCCATGAAGCGCGCCGCGGTGCAGTGGGGCATCGGCCGCGTCCTGTACAACATGGATACGGTCTATGTGAACATTGAGAAGAAAGGCAAGAGCTATATCATCAAGCCCTCGGAGCGCCCCAAGCTGGACAAGGCTTACCTGAATATGCTGACAAAGCTGAAGCTCCAAGCCGCTGCTCCCTGCGGGGTACAGTCTCTGCTCACGGCCCGGCGGGTGCCGGGCGGCAATGAAAAGCCAACCGTGCCTCAGCCTGAGAAGTCTGCGGAAAAGCCCAGGCAGTCAACGACACCGCATCAGTTGGAAACCGAGAAAGAAAAGGAACCGGGCGGCAAGGTCGTGGATCTGGCACAGTACCGAAAGGCGCCGGAGACTCCGGCCTGGGAGTACATCGTCACCGACGTGAAGGTGCAGAAGGGTATGAACGGGGAGTACACCAACCTCATGCTCCAGAACCCTGAAGGGAAAAAGTGCCTCGCTTTCACGCGGGGAACGCATCCCGAGCTCTGCCGTGATGCCAGGCTCTTCCATGTCCGCAAGACCTTGAAGCAGCAGGATTCCGTCACCTTCTACTATCTGGAGAGCTTTGAAATTCTGGAAGAGGCCGCCTAGGCGGGAAAGGAGATCAAATGGACAAGATAAGCGGTTTTCAGATCACGGGCATGCGCCTTGCGGGCTTCAAATCTTTTGCGCAGCCCACGGAGTTGACTTTCGGCAATCCCACGGTCATCACCGGCGGCAATGGGCGCGGCAAAACCAGTATCGCGGACGCCATCGCCTACGCCGTTACGGGACTCCCGTTCTTTGCCGAGCGCAACATCGACCGCCTGCACAGTGAGAGCGACCCGGAGCTTTTTGTCACCATGCGCTTTGTGGATGACAAGGGCGCAGCTCATGAGCTGACACGCAGCCATAAGGGCAGCAGGACCGGGATCGTCTATGACGGGCAGGAGCTTCGCCAGCTCGATCTGACGGAGATGTTCGGCGAAAAGGACGTGTTTCTTTCCATCTTCAATCCCCTGTACTTCATTGAAGAACTGGGCGATGAGGGGAAGAACCTCCTGCAGCGTTACCTCCCGATGATCCCGCAGGAAAAAGTCCTCGCGGAACTGGCGGAACCCATCCGGGAAAAGCTGCCCGAGGAGACGCTTTTATCCCCCGAAGGCCGCGTCAAGCAGCTTCGAAAGGACATTCGGGAGCTGGAAAGCTCCGTGATCTATTTGCAGGGACAACAGGATCTGATCCAGTCGCAGAAGGTGAGCGGCAACAGTAAACGCGCGGAGCTTGAGGCAAAGCGTGAAGCGTTAATGACTGAAAAGGACGTGCTGGAAACCAGGCGCTATACGGGCATAGACAAGGCGGAGCTGGAGAGCACGCTCACCGATTTGAGCGCGCAGTACAGTGAGCTCTTCAACGATGACGGTGACAACAGCGAACTGGATGAGCTGGACAAGCAGCTCTATGAACAGACACAGAAGCTGGCGGCGCGTTCCGCAAGCGCCTATGAATCCAAATTCACACAGGCAATCGCAGATGCGTCCGGCCGCGTAAAGGCACTCGCGGCAAAATACAACACGGAGCTCAGCGCAGGCAAGGCCATTGTTCCCGGTTTTGTCTGTCCCACCTGCCGCCGTGCTGTCACCGAGGCCGATGTGCCCATTGTTCACAAAGCTTTCCAGGAGAGCATCAGCAGCATCGTTGCCGAGGGCAAGGAGCAGCGCGCCCAACTGGAGGAGCTGAAAGCAATGGACGCGGAATCCCTGGCCATCTTCCAGAAATACAAGGAAGATGACATGGCAAAGCTCCGGCAGGAAGTCCGTGAACTGACAGAAAAGCGCGGCAGACTCCTGGACAGCAGCCGCAGTGCCTCCGCTCAAAAACGGGCCCAGTTGGAACAGCTTCGCGGCAGGATGCAGACGCTTACTTCCGATCTGGAGTACGGAAAGCTCAGTCCGGAGGAATACGACCGCTTGAAAGCCTGCGGCGAGGAAATCCATCAGCTTGAAGCGCAGCTTTCCGCTTTACAGAGCACGGAGCTTCCCGATGAGGCCGAGATCGAGACTAAGATCAAGGCCGCACAGGAAAAGATCACTGAACTCAAAGGATCTGTCAGCTGCCTGCTCATTTACATCGCCAAGCGAGTGGAGCTCACGCTGGCAGAACTCAAGATGAACAGGGTGTCCATGTCCCTCTATGACGTGGTGAAGAGCACGGGCGAGGTGAAGGATGTATTCCGCTTTGAGTATAACGGCAGGCGCTATGACCGGCTCTCCCTCTCGGAGAAGATCCGGGCGGGCATGGAGGTATCTGAGCTTATAAAGCGCCTTACCGGGCGCAACTACCCTGTCTTTGTGGATAACATGGAGTCAGTCGATGACCTGAACAACGTGCGTCCCACGGGACAGGTGCTCATGGCCAAATGTGTCAGCCGCTCGGAGCTGAATGTCCGGGCAATAAAACCCATCGTGACAGAAATGCCGATCGCGGCATAAGGAACCGCGCCTATGGGCCGCGACTACAAGAAAATCCCCATCGTAGACACGGCTCACAGGTGCGGGCTTGTCCTCAATCCTCGTACCCTTACCAGGGGCGAGGTTGAGGCGAGCTGTCCCTTTTGCGGTGACCACGGTGCGGGAAAATACCATCTGTTCCTGAACACCTCCACCGATCAATACCGCTGCGTCTTGTGCGGCGCACAGGGCAACAGCGTCACGCTGTATGCCCGCGTGATGGGACTGAGCAATCGGGAGGCATTTCAGGAACTGGAGGAGGGCGGCAATGTCTATCCCATGCCGAAACAACCCGACTCCCAATATACAGAGGCAGCGCCCCGCAAGCTTTCGGAGCGCAGCGAAGTCTATTCCACCATGCTGGATCTGCTGACACTTTCCGACCGACACAAAGAGAACCTGATCGGCCGGGGACTGTCGGAGGAACGGATCGAGCAAAACCAGTACCGCTCCATGCCGGAGACGGAAAAGGGCCGCAGACTGCTGGCGGACCTGCTCAGAAGCTGCGGCTGTGATCTGAGCGGTATCCCCGGTTTTCGCACTCGCTATGGTGAGTGGACCTTAGCCGGGCCGAGCGGATTCCTGATCCCGGTACGGAATAAGGAAGGTTTGATCCAGGGCCTGAAGATCCGCCTTGACGATGAGGTTGATCCGAGGAGAAAGTATCGCTGGCTCTCCAGTCGGGATATGCCCAACGGCACACGCAGTTATTCCTGGATTCATGTGACCGGGAACACGGCAAGCAGGCGGGCATATCTGACGGAAGGGCCGCTCAAGGGCGATGTGGCCAGTTTTCTGGACAATGATGCGCTCTTTGTCTGCATCGGCGGCGTCAACGCTCTGCACGGACTGAAAGAGACCGTGCTGGATCTCGGCGTCACAGAGCTGGTAGAAGCCATGGACATGGATCAGACCACAAATCCCCATGTCCGAAACGCGATCCTTTCGATCCGTAAAGAGGTCGGACACCTTCCGCACATCAAGTATTCCAAATACGTTTGGAGCCCGGCGTACAAGGGCGTGGACGATTATTACCATGCCCGCGCCGCGGCATAAGGAGAAACATATGCTGACAGAAAAAGAATGCGACCGCATACGGGCGGTCAACCGCAGGAACGAGTATTGCCTGACCCCCACCCTCATGCAGAGCCTGTTTCGCAGGCATGAGGCCGCGCGGAAAAGAGGCGACCGCCATACCATGGAAGCCATTGAATACCGGCTGACGGACATCAATTTTCACTATGAGTGCGGCCTGCTGAGTCAGGGGCGTTATGACAAGCTGGATGAAGTATTGAGAAACTGGTGAGGAGGTCTTGAACATGAGTGATATTATTTCTATGGACGATATGCTGGGTGTGGCGTCCGGCGACAAGAACAACATGCTGGGCAAGCTCCTGTATTTTTCCCTGTCCGATCTGCTGATTGACAAGGATAAGCTGACGGAGCTGTGCGCCGGAATGGGCATCTATTACGCTGGAGACCGCCGTGTTTCCGTCTCCGACGCCTTCAAAAGCGCCACCGGGGACATCAAGGACCGTATCGTCGTCAAGCATTTCGGACAGCAGCAGATCTACCGGGTCTATTGCCGGGACAACGAGCACACTGCCCGTGTCCTGTCCAGAGAGCTGGTCAAGGAGACGCCGAACCGGGAGACCAACCAGTATGAGAAGCTGGCAAATATCAGCTTCGACAAGGAAAGCGGACTGTTCAGCTACGATAATCTGGCCTATGACAGTGATGTGGACGCAGCTGCCTACTGCCGCCGCGCTGAGGAGCTGTTCGAGCTGTACCAGACCTGTGCAAACCGCAAGCAGATCGAGACCATCTGCCTCAACTTTGTCCGCAGCCTGGAGGCCACGAAAATGAGCGTCAACGGACATCTCTATTTCGTCCCCCGGCATAGCATGGAGAAGGTGGATATCTTCGAGGACTTCATAGAGGCTCTGAGCAGCCTCAACAAGACAAAATCCCGCCTCATGGCAAACTCCATCTATATTATAGAT
>CADAUZ010000059.1 GCA_902791215.1 Oscillospiraceae bacterium
AATTTGCGGAAGGATACTATGAGCCCGCCGGTGTGGTGATGGCATTCACAGATCTGATGCATTACCTTTACCGGGAAGTTGATCGTATGAACCGGATCATAGAGAAACGCTCAGGCAAGATCGTTTCTCTGCTGCAAAAACATAAGGAGGCTGCGTAATGGCGGCGGAAAACACCGATTACAGCAATGATATTTGCCTCCGTATCTCTCCAAATTCAGGAAAGATCATTGTGGAGGAACTCAAGCGCGACGGTGCGATCTCCTTCAAGGAGATTTCGCCCATCGACCTGTATTTTATGTTGAACGAGAGCTATAGAAGCAATGAAGTTGTGGATTCCGGCCTTCTGCCGGAGCACTGCCTGTCCGTCTCCATCGGCAAAGGGGAGAAAACTTTTATCCTCTGGAACCCGGAACTCCGGGCAGACATGACCTACAGAGAAACGGAATACTCCAACTTCCCGATCCCGCGTCTTGTGTTCGGCATTCGGGTGCTGGATACCGGAAGGGTGGCCGGCTGCACGCTCGGCGTTGTGGCCGACGAAAAGCCGTCGCCATCCACGCTCATGTATCACTATCCGTTCTCCAATGTCTATGAGGATTCCCGCGTATGCACGGGGAACAATGTGCTGCCGCGCTATAAAAAGCAGACGGCGCTTGTAAACTTTCCGCGCTATCTGCTGGGCATCCCGGACAACGACGATATGTACTCAGCCGAGCGCAACAAGCTCAAGCTGGGGCATAAGGAGCTGATGGAGCATCTGAAGGAAAAGGACCCGGCGTATTACTACACGGATATCCTGATCCCGAACGGAAAGACGCTGGCAGACTTTATTGGAGGGTTGAATGGAACAGACAATGAAGACGACGAATGAAATCCAGGCGGCACTGGCCATGCCTTTTGCCGCGGAGGATCTGGAATGGAGACTCCAAACCGCTTTTGAGAGCAGTATGCAGGGCATCGCGGTGCCGTATGTGACTAACCGCGCCATCCAGAACCGTCTGGATGAAGTGGTGGGGCCGCAGAACTGGTACAACGAGTACAAGCCCTGGCACGGCACCGGTAAGCGGGAGGCCCAGATCTGCGGCATCTCCATTTATTTCGAGGGCCGCGGCTTCATCACCAAATGGGACGGAGCCGAGGACTCGGATATTGAACCGGTCAAGGGCGGTCTGAGCGATTCCATGAAGCGTGCCGCGGTGCAGTGGGGCATCGGCCGCGTCCTGTACAACATGGATACAGTCTATGTGAACATTGAGAAAAAGGGCAAGAGCTACATCATCAAGCCCTCTGAGCGTGCCAAGCTGGACAAGGCATACCTGAACATGCTGTCAAAGCTAAAACTGACGGCAGCGGCTCCCTGCGGGGTACAGTCTTTGCTCACACCGCAAAGGGCGCCGGCAAATACCGAGAAGCCTGTCATGCAGCAACCTGAGAAGTCTGCGGAAAAGCCCAGACAGTCAGCACCATCACAGCAACGGCAGGAACCCGAGAAAAACAAGGAACCGGGCGGCAAGGTCGTGGATCTGGCGCAGTACCGAAAGGCACCGGAGCCCCCGGCATGGGAGTACATTGTCACCGACGTAAAGGTGCAGAAGGGCATGAATGGGGAGTATACCAACCTCATGCTCCAGAACCCTGAAGGGAAAAAGTGCCTCGCTTTCACACGGGGGTCGCATCCCGAGCTCTGCCGTGACGCAAGACTCTTCCATGTCCGCAAGACCTTGAAGCAGCAGGATTCCGTCACCTTCTACTATCTGGAGAGCTTTGAAATTCTGGAAGAGGCCGCCTAAGCGGGAAAGGAGATCAAATGGAAAAGATAAGCGGTTTTCAGATCACGGGCATGCGTCTTGCGGGCTTCAAGTCTTTCGCGGAGCCCACAGAGCTGACTTTCGGAAATCCCACGGTCATCACCGGCGGCAACGGGCGCGGCAAAACCAGCATTGCGGACGCCATCGCCTACGCCATTACGGGACTCCCGTTCTTTGCCGAGCGCAACATCGACCGCCTGCACAGCGAGAGCGACCAGGAGCTTTTTGTCACCCTGCGCTTTGTGGACGACAAGGGTGCGGCCCATGAGCTGACGCGCAGCCATAAGGGCAGCAGGACCGGGATCGTCTATGACGGGCAGGAACTTCGCCAGCTCGATCTGACGGAGATGTTCGGCGAAAAGGACGTGTTTCTTTCAATCTTCAATCCTCTGTATTTCATTGAAGAGCTGGGTGATGAGGGGAAAAACCTCCTGCAGCGGTACCTTCCGATGATCCCGCAGGAAAAGGTCCTCGCGGAACTGGCGGAACCCATTCGGGAAAAGCTGCCCGTGGAGACGCTTTTATCCCCCGAAGGCCGCGTCAAGCAGCTTCGCAAGGATATTCGGGAGCTGGAAAGCACCGTGATCTATTTGCAGGGGCAGCAGGATCTGATCCAGTCCCAGAAGGTGAGCGGCAACAGCAAACGCGCGGAGCTCGAGGCGAAGCTTGAAGCGCTGATGAACGAAAAGTCTGCGCTGGAAACAAAGCGCTATGCGGGCATAGACAAGGCAGAGTTGGAAAGCGAACTCACCGATCTGAGCGCACAGTACAGTGAGCTGTTCAACGACGACAGTGACGACAGCGGACTGGATGAGCTGGACAAGCAGCTCTATGAGCAGACACAGAAGCTGGCGGCGCGTTCCGCAAGCGACTACGAATCCAAATTCACCCAGGCAATCGCGGATGCATCCGGTAGAGTAAAGGCACTCGCGGCAAAATACAACGCGGAGCTCAGCGCAGGCAAGGCCATTGTTCCCGGCTTTGTCTGCCCCACCTGCCGCCGTGCTGTCACCGAGGCCGATGTGCCCATTGTTCGCAAAGCCTTTCAGGAGAGCATCAGCGGCATCGTTGCCGAGGGCAAGGAGCAGCGCGCCCAACTGGAGGAGCTGAAAGCGATGGATGTGGAATCCCGGTCCACCTTCCAGAAATTCAAGGAGGAGGACGTGGCAAAGCTCCGGCAGGATGTCCATGAACTGACAGAAAAGCGCGGCAGACTTCTGGACAGCAGCCGCGGCGCCTCCGCGCAGAAAAGAGGGCAGCTGGAAGAGCTTCGCGGCAGGATGCAGACACTCACCTCCGATCTGGAGTACGGGAAGCTCACTCCGGAGGAATATGACCGCCTGAGAGCTTGCGGCGAGGAAATCCATCAGCTTGAAGCGGAGCTTTCCGCTTTACAGAGCGCGGCACTTCCTGATGAGGCCGAGATTGAGGCCAGGATCAAGGCAGCGCAGGAAAAGATCACTGGACTCAAAGGATCTATCAGCTGCCTGCTCCTTTACATCGCCAAGCGCGTGGAGCTCACGCTTGCAGAACTCAAGATGAACAGGGTGTCCATCTCCCTCTATGACGTAGTGAAAAGCACGGGCGAGGTGAAGGATGTGTTTCGCTTTGAGTATAATGGCAGACGCTATGACCGCCTTTCCCTCTCGGAGAAGATTCGGGCGGGCATGGAGGTATCTGAGCTTATGAAGCGTCTGACCGGACGCAACTACCCCGTCTTTGTGGACAACATGGAGTCGGTGGACGATCTCAACAATGTCCGCCCCACGGGACAGGTACTCATGGCCAAATGTGTCAGCCGCTCGGAGCTGAATATCCGGCTCGTCAAACCCATCGTGACAGAAATGCCGATCGCGGCATAAGGAACGGTGCCTATGGGCCGTGACTACAAGAAAATCCCCATCGTAGACACGGCTCACAGGTGCGGGCTTGTCCTCAACCCTCGTACCCTCACCAGGGGCGAGGTTGAGGCGAGCTGCCCCTTCTGCGGTGACCACGGTGCGGGAAAATATCATCTGTTTCTGAACACCTCCACCGATCAGTACCGCTGCGTCTTATGCGGCGCACAGGGCAATAGCGTCACACTGTATGCCCGCGTGATGGGACTGAGCAATCTGGAGGCATTTCAGGAACTGGAGGAGGGCGGCAATGTCTATCCCGTGCCAAAGCAGCCCGACTCCCAATATACAGAAGCAGCGCCCCGCAAGCTTTCGGAGCGCAGCGAAGTCTATACCACCATGCTGGATCTGCTGACACTCTCCGACCGACACAAGGAAAACCTGATCGGCCGTGGGCTGTCGGAGGAACGGATCGAGCGAAACCAGTACCGTTCCATGCCGGAGGCGGAAAAAGGCCGCAGGCTTTTGGCGGACCTGCTCAGAAGCTGCGGCTGTGATCTGAGCGGCATTCCCGGATTTCGCACCCGCTACGGCGAGTGGACCTTAGCCGGACCGAGCGGATTCCTGATCCCGGTACGAAACAAGGAAGGTTTGATTCAAGGCCTGAAGATCCGTCTCGACGATGAGGCTGATCCGGGGAGAAAGTATCGCTGGCTCTCCAGCCGGGATATGCCCAATGGCACACGCAGTTATTCCTGGATTCATGTGACCGGGAACACGGCAAACAAACGGGCATATCTGACGGAAGGACCGCTCAAGGGCGACGTGGCCAGCTTTCTTGACAATGATGCGCTCTTTGTCTGCATCGGCGGCGTCAACGCCATCCACGGCCTGAAAGAGACTGTGCTGGATCTCGGCGTCACAGAGCTGGTGGAAGCCATGGACATGGATCAGACCACAAATCCCCATGTCCGAAACGCGATCCTTGCGATCCGTAAAGAGGTCGGACACCTTTCGAACATCAAGTATTCCAAATACGTATGGAGCCCGGTGTACAAGGGTGTGGACGATTATTACCATGCCCGCGCCGCGGCGTAAAGGAGAAAGTATGCTTACAGAAAGAGAATGTGATCGCATTCGGGCGATCAACCGCAGAAACGAGTATTGCCTGACCCCCACCCTCATGCAGAACCTGTTTCACAGACATGAGGCCGCGCGGAAAAAAGGCGACCGCCATACCATGGAAGCCATTGAATACCGACTGACAGACATCAACTTTCACTATGAGTGCGGCCTGCTGAACCAGGGGCGCTATGACAAGCTGGATGAAGTATTGAGAAATTGGTGAGGAGGTTTTGAACATGAGCGATATTATTTCCATGAACGATATGCTGGGTGTGGCGTCCGGCGACAAGAATAACATGCTGGGCAAGCTCCTGTATTTTTCCCTGTCCGATCTGCTGATCGACAAGGAGAAGCTGACGGAGCTGTGCGCCGGGATGGGCATCTATTACGCGGGAGACCGCCGTGTTTCTGTCTCCGACGCCTTTAAAAGCGCCACCGGGGACATCAAGGACCGTATCGTCGTCAAGCATTTCGGACAGCAGCAGATCTACCGGGTCTACTGCCGGGACAATGAGCACACCGCCCGTGTCCTGTCCAGAGAGCTGGTCAAGGAGACGCTGAACCGGGAGACCAACCAGTATGAGAAACTGGCGAACATCAGCTTCGACAAGGAAAGCGGGCTGTTCAGCTATGACAATCTGGCCTATGACAGCGACGTGGACGCGGCTGCCTACTGCCGCCGTGCTGAGGAGCTGTTCGAGTTGTACCAGACCTGCGCAAACCGCAAGCAGATCGAGACCATCTGCCTCAACTTTGTCCGCAGCCTGGAGGCTACGAAAATGAGCGTCAATGGACATCTCTATTTCGTCCCCCGGCACAGTATGGAGAAGGTGGATATCTTCGAGGACTTCATAGAGGCTCTGAGCAGCCTCAACAAGACAAAATCCCGCCTCATGGCAAACTCCATCTATATTATAGAT
>CADAUZ010000060.1 GCA_902791215.1 Oscillospiraceae bacterium
GGTATGCCCAACATGTTCTTCGGCTTTGACAGCTCCGAGACCGCCGAGGTCATGGATATGACACGCAAGGCCATGGCCGTCGGCGGTGCATATATCAGCCTCAAAACCTTTGAGAACACGCAGGTGGACGCGGTCGTGACCGGCATCGTCAATGAATACGAAAACGCCGGCCAGAAGATCGACCATGTTGTTGTCCATAGCTCCTTCAGCGAAGCCGACTTGATCTGGATGATCGCCATCAACTCGGTGGCCTTTGAACAGGATCTGAACACCATGACCGTAGAGAGCATCTGGAACCTCAGCTATTCCAGTCTTGAAAAACGCTATCGTCTCGGTATCTTCGGAGAGGCGGAGACCACGCTGGAGATCAGCTTTGAGAAATTTGATCCCGAAGCGACGATGGAGGAGCTTGGCTTTGACAAAGAAGCACGGGAATGGGCGAAGGCGCTGCATGACATCCTTGAGAAAAGCGACGCACTTCACAAATACGGGTCATACTACAAGCCCATGGCCATCAGCTACAGCGGCGATAGCTCCACAGCCTACGGCGGCCCCATCGACCACGGCGGCAGCTATAACAATGAGATCGACAATTCCCGATTCATAAACCCTTACTATAAGAACAACCATGATCTCGCGGTGTTTGCCACCCAGGCATGGGAAAACAATTACGGGTACGTATGGGGGACTTTCGGTAATGTGCTGACGCCATCTTTGCTTCAATACAAGCTGGAGCAGTACCCGGAGGGCGTCGGCAACTATGAGGGCTTCATCCGCGAAAACTGGCTGGGCCGCCGCGCGGTGGACTGCGTGGGTCTCATCAAAGCCTACGGCTGGTATAACCCGGACACCGGAATGATGGACTATGCCTCAAACGGCATGTCCGATCTCGGCGCGGATCAGATGTTCTATGCCGCCTCCGAGAGCGGCTCCATCGACACCATTCCGGAGATTGAGGGCCTGGCCGTCTGGAAAAGCGGCCACATCGGTGTGTATATCGGAGGCGGTTATGTGATCGAGGCTATGGGCACCATGTACGGCGTTGTCCGTACAGAGCTCACAGGCCGCGGCTGGGAGGGCTGGTGCAAGATCCCCTTCATCAGCTATAACCAATGACGAGGCTCCAGTATATCCGTATGCACTGCGGAATCAGCGCACAGGAGTTGGGTCAATACCTTGGTATGTCTCAACAGCATATCAGCCGTATGGAGCTTTTGGACATTCCGGCAACGCCAGAACACGAAAAGAAGCTGCGCAAAGCCATGCTCCGCCTGATTGACCGGCGGATACGCGAGATATTCCGGCTGCGGTTCTACTGCAAGACCCATGACGGCTGCCTGCTTGAACACATGGAGGAAAACGAGCATGAATGAGGAAACCTACTACATACCCAATAATTTTACAGACGCGGGGCGCGTCTTCGGCCTTTTTGAGATCCGCAATTTCATCGAGGCCCTTATACTCACGCTTCCGCTTTTGCTGCTGTGCTTTAAGCTGCTGCCCTTTGAGCTCTCGGTGAAGCTGGTCATCGCCCTTTCGGTCGCCGTTCCCATCGGCGGCTTTGCGCTGATCGGCATCGATGGCGACAGCCTGACCCGCTGGCTTGGCTGCTGGTGGCATTGGCGGAGAGCGCGGCGGAGAATCTGTTACCGTGGGGAGGTGAAACGCAGATGAGCATAAAGGAAGCGGTCTTCGGCGGCACGGTGAAAGGCGGGAATACCGGAGGACGGCAATTTGCCGGGAGCAGTCAGGCATGGCTGCCCATCAAGAATGTGATCAACGGTGTGGTCGTTACGCGGGACAATCGCTTTATAAAGATCGTGGAGGTGCTGCCGGTCAATATCTATCTGAAATCTCCCAATGACCGGCAAAACATCATCGCGGCCTATGCGGCCTATTTGAAGATCGCGCCAGATGACCTCCAGATTGAGGTGCGCACCATGAAGGCGGACACCGCGGACTATGTGGAGCAGATGCGAGCTTTTGAAGAGCAGGAGGAAAACGAGTACTGCCGGGACATGATCGAGGATAATATTCAGGAGATCGGCCTCGGCATTGCAAGCGAGGCGATCTGCCACCGCTTTTATCTGGTGTTCCAGTATGAGGCGCGGATGAAAGCGAGACAGAACACGGTCAAGAGCATCGTGGAGCGGCTGAACGAGGAAGCGAATACCGCACGGAGTTATCTCGCCGCCTGCGAGCTGGAAGTCCTGGAGCCGCGTTATATAGACAACTTTATCCTGACGCTGCTCTATGAGATCATCAATAAGAAAACCAGTCCGCGCATCCGCCTGCCCGAAGGGGTGTTCGACATGATCACCACCATCCACGGCATTTATTGATCGATTGCGAATGCGATTCGCAATTGAGGACTCGCGCTTATCGCGCAAGGCCCACGGGAGACAGGCCTTGCTTGGTCGGCGCGAGGCCTCGCAAAGCTCGGCTCAGGGTGTTTTTGCCGAGGCAAAGCCCCGTCAAAAACGAAATAACATCTATGCGAGGAGGAATGAATTGAGAAAGAAAACAATACAGGGCAAATATGAATCCGGCGGCACAACAAAGAAAACCGCGTCGAAAAAACAGAAGGTGCGGGAGCCTCCGAAACAGAAGGAGCCGAAGCCCAAACGTCAGCCCTTCCTCAAACGCCTGATCTTCGGCGAGGAAAAAGCTGACCTTGCCGAGCTGGAGATCGGCGCCACCACCATTTTAGATATTCTGTCCCCCACGTCGGCGGACACACGAGGCCGTGACTACATCGTAGTGGACGGCATTTTTCATGCCTACCTCTATGTCACGGGCTACGGGTATTCCACCACGGTGGGCGCCTGCTGGCTTGCCCCGCTGGTCGAGGCGGGGGAGGGCGTAAACCTCATCTTTACCGTCAAGCGTCAGCCGCGGGAGAAGATCCTCAACAAAATCTCCAAGACCACTATGATGAACCGCAGCCGTATGCGCGAGATCGGAGACACCCGCCAGGATTTTGAGGAGCTGGACAGCGCCATCGTCTCCGGCTTGTACCTCAAGGATGTCATGAACCGTCAGGGTGAGGACTTTTACTACATGCACACCCTGATCGAAGTCGTTGCTCCCGATCTGGAGACGCTGGAGCAGCGCATCAGCGCGGTGGAAAAGCTCTGCCTCTCGGTAGACATGCTGACCCGGCGCTTCGACCACAAGGCGGAGCAGGGCTTTCTTTCGGCGCTGCCCATCCTGCATCTGGACCCGGACTTTGAACGCAAATCCCGCCGCAACGTGCTTACAAGCGGCGTGGCGGCAGCTTTTCCCTTCGCGTCTTACGAGCTCAGTGACCGAAACGGCGTCTTCCTGGGGCTGAACATGTATAATCGATCGCCGGCTTTTCTGGATCCGTATAACGACTACAAGTACACCAACGGCAACATCTGGCTCGGCGGCAGCTCCGGCGCGGGCAAATCCTTCACGCTCCAATGCCTGGGCAACCGGCTCCGGCAGCAGGGAAAGCGCGTCATTTACATTATCCCCAAGAAAGGGCATGAGTTTAGGCCGCTCTGTGAGCAGCTCGGCGGCTTGTATCTGCGCATGTCTCCATCCTCAAAAGATTGCCCCAATATCATGGCCATCCGGCGCAAATCTCTGGACTCCTACGCGGGGCTCAAAAACCTCGCCGCCCGCGACGACTCTGTGCTGGCCGAGAAATTTTCCCATCTCATCATCTGGTACTCGCTGCAAAAGCGCGATCTCACCGATGAGGACAAGAACAATCTGGACAGCTCACTCGTGGAGTGCTACCGCCAGTACGGGATCACCTTCGACAATGCCAGCATCGTGGACGCCTTCGGGCATTTCCGCACCATGCCGATCATTGCGGACTGGTATGAGCTTCTGAAACGCAATCCGGAGACAAAGCATCTGGCTGTCGTCCTGGCCCGTTATGTGACAGGCTCCGCCTCGGCCATGGGCCAGCGCAATGATCTGGATCTGGACAACAAGTATATCGTGCTGGATACCTCCGGCCTGCCGGATGACATGATGCTGTCCGGCATCTTCTGGGCAACGGATGTGGCAAACGACCTCATCATGGATAACAGCACGGGCCTTTCCGCCCTGATTGCAGATGAGCTATGGAGTCTGGTGGGCGCAAACTCGAATCCATTGGCAGCGGGCTTTGTGCAGGAGATGGTCAAGACCATCCGCGGCCTCGGCGGCATCGCCGTGACCTCCACGCAGGGGATGCAGGATCTCTTCGGCCTCGACAGCGGCAAATACGGCAAGGGCATCCTGGACTCCAGCCGCATCAAGCTTGTGATGCAGATGGAGGAACAGGAGGCCCGATTGATTCAAAATGTTTTGAACCTTTCAGAAGATGAAGTGCGGCAGATCACCCGCTTCCGGCGCGGCGAGGGCCTGCTCTGCATCGGCTACAACCATGTGCCCATCGCCTTTTATGCCACTCAGAAGGAGTACAGCGCCATTACCACATCATCAACCGATCTGCGTATGAGGAGAAATACCAATGAATGAAGATTTCCGCAACGACGTCCTCACCATGAGGGAATACCTGTTCAACGCGGTCAAGGCGGCGGATCAGCTGAAGGCGGTCTCGGAGGGCGCGCCCATGAGCAGCGCGTCTATGCAGCAGACGCTGGAAAAGGCGTCCGGGCAGTTTGAGTACGCGGTTCTGGAGCTTCGAAAAATCTGCGAACGCTATTGCGCCGGTGTCGGCGGCTACCCCAAGCAGCGGCTGACCGAAATAGCGCACCCCACCGGAAATGTCGAAATCCTCGAAGATCGCTGGGTACGCATCACCCTGAACACCCTGCTCCCGCACTGCCGCTTCTACTCCCCGGCCTGGCTGTCGGATACCATCCGCCGGATGCTGGACGAATATGAGCACGATCACGACAGGCTGCCCTTCTTTCCGAAGGCTGTACTGGTGATTGAGGAAGCCTGCTCCATCGGCGGGCGGCACATCTTCGATCAGGACAACAAAGGCTGGAAAGCCGTCAGCAATGCTATCAAGGGCAGACTTATCCCAGACGACGATCAGTTCAGTCTGAGCATTGCTTTGCGCTCTGTTTTCTCCGACGAAAACCGCTGTCGTATCTATGTCGGCTTGGAGGAAGAGACCTCGGAGATCATCAAACACTGCCAAAGGAGGCAACAGGTTTGAGCCGAAAAAAGAGATATTTCCGGCTGCGCTTCGGACAGAAAAATCTGTTGGCTCCAAAACCGTTGAAACGCCAGCGTTTTTCCGCATCAAATGCATCCCAGTTTTACGGTAAAATCTGCCCTCTGTGGAGAGGCAACAGGTTTTCCACGGAGGAGCGCCGAAATGGTCCTTGTGCCGGAACGGCGCAAGGGACGTTTCGGCGCTCTGCAGGAAGGAGGGTTCAGGACGCTCTTGAGTGAGAGGGAGGCAGATCTTCTCCGCATGGCCTACTGGTGTCAGTACCTCAGTCCCGACAACGCGCACGGTCTTTCGTCCGAGGAAGAGATTGCCGAGCTTGTTCGGCTGGGCTTTC
>CADAUZ010000061.1 GCA_902791215.1 Oscillospiraceae bacterium
GGTATGCCCAACATGTTCTTCGGCTTTGACAGCTCCGAGACCGCCGAGGTCATGGATATGACACGCAAGGCCATGGCCGTCGGCGGTGCATATATCAGCATTAAAACCTTTGAGAACACGCAGGTGGACGCGGTCGTGACCGGCATCGTCAATGAATACGAAAACGCCGGTCAGAAGATCGACCATGTTGTGGTTCACAGCTCTTTCAGCGAGGCAGACTTGCTTTGGATGATCGCCATCAACTCGGTTGCTTTTGAGCAGGATCTGAACACCATGACCTTGGAGAGCATCTGGAACCTCAGCTATTCCAGCCTTGAAAAACGCTATCGTCTCGGTATCTTCGGAGAGGCGGAGACCACGCTGGAGATCAGCTTTGAGAAGTTTGATCCTGAAGCGACCATGGAGGAGCTGGGCTTTGACGAGGAAGCGCGGGAATGGGCGAAGGCTTTGCAAGACATTCTGGAGAAGAGCGACGCGCTTCACAAATACGGGTCATACTACAAACCCGTGGCCATCAGTTACAGCGGTGACACCTCCACAGCCTACGGCGGACCCATCGATCACGGCGGCAGCTATAACAATGAGATCGACAATTCCCGTTTCATAAACCCCTACTATAAGAACAACCATGATCTCGCGGTATTTGCCACCCAGGCATGGGAAAACAACTGGGGCTATGTGTGGGGAACCTTCGGGAATGTCCTGACCGGCTCACTCCTGCAATACAAGCTGGAGCAGTACCCGGAGGGCGTCGGCAACTTTGAGGGCTTTATCCGTGAAAACTGGCTTGGTCGCCGCACGGTGGACTGCGTGGGTCTCATCAAAGCCTACGGCTGGTATAACCCGGACACCGGAATGATGGACTATGCCTCAAACGGCATGTCCGACCTCGGTGCGGATCAGATGTTCTATGCCGCCTCCGAGAGCGGCTCCATCGACACCATTCCGGAAATTGAGGGGCTGGCAGTCTGGAAAAGCGGCCACATCGGCGTGTATATCGGCGGCGGTTATGTGATCGAGGCCATGGGTACCATGTACGGCGTTGTCCGTACAGAGCTCACAGGCCGCGGCTGGGAGGGCTGGTGCAAGATTCCCTTCATCAGCTATGACCAATGACGAGGCTCCAGTATATCCGTATGCGCTGCGGAATCAGCGCACAGGAGCTGGGCCAATACCTTGGCATTTCTCAACAGCACATCAGCCGCATGGAGCTTTTGGACATTCCGGCAACACCAGAACACGAAACGAAGCTGCGCAAAGCCATGCTCCGCCTGATCGACCGGCGGATACGCGAGATATTCCGGCTGCGGTTCTACTGCAAGACCCACGACGGCTGCCTGCTTGAACACATGGAGGAAAACGAACATGAATGAGGAAACCTATTACATACCCAATAATTTTACAGACGCGGGGCGCGTCTTCGGCCTTTTTGAGATCCGCAATTTCATCGAGGCCCTTATACTCACGCTGCCGCTTTTGCTGCTGTGCTTTAAGTTTCTGCCTTTTGAGCTCTCGGTGAAGCTGGTCATCGCCCTTTCGGTCGCCGTTCCCATTGGCGGCTTTGCGCTGATCGGCATCGACGGCGACAGCCTGACCCGCTGGCTTGGCTGCTGGTGGCACTGGCGGAGAGCGCGGCGGCGAATCTGTTACCGGGGGGAGGTGAAGCGCAAATGAGCATAAAGGAAGCGGCCTTCGGCGGCACGGTGAAAGGCGGGAATACCGGGGGACGGCAATTCGCCGGGAGCAGTCAGGCATGGCTGCCCATCAAGAATGTGATCAACGGTGTCGTTGTCACACGGGACAATCGTTTTATAAAGATCGTGGAGGTGCTGCCGGTCAATATCTATCTGAAATCCCCCAATGACCGGCAAAACATCATTGCGGCCTATGCCGCCTATCTGAAGATCGCGCCCGATGACCTCCAGATTGAGGTGCGCACCATGAAGGCGGATACCGCAGACTATGTGGAGCAGATGCGCGCCTTTGAAGAGCAGGAGGAAAACGAGTGCTGCCGGGACATGATCGAGGATAATATTCAGGAGATCGGCCTCGGCATTGCAAGCGAGGCGATCTGTCACCGCTTTTATCTGGTGTTCCAGTATGAGGCGCGGATGAAAGCGAGACAGAACACGGTCAAAAGTATTGTCGAGCGGCTGAACGAGGAAGCAAATACCGCGCGCAGCTATCTCGCCGCCTGCGAGCTGGAGGTTCTGGAGCCGCGCTATATAGACAACTTTATCCTGACGCTGCTCTATGAGATTATCAATAAGAAGACCAGTCTGCGCATCCGCCTGCCCGAAGGAGTGTTCGACATGATCACCACCATCCACGGCATTTTTGAATGAACAGGAGGGATGAATTGAGAAAAAGCAAAACCCCAGGCAAACATGAAACCGGCAGCACAGCAAAGAAGCCCGCGCCGAAGAAACAGAAGGTGCGGGAACCCCCGAAAAAGAAGGAGCCGAAGCCCAAACGTCAGCCCTTTCTCAAGCGCCTGATCTTCGGCGAGGAAAAAGCCGACCTTGCCGAGCTGGAGATCGGTGCCACCACCATTTTAGATATCCTGTCCCCCACATCGGCGGACACACGAGGCCGTGACTACATTGTAGTGGACGGCATTTTTCATGCCTATCTCTATGTCACGGGCTACGGATACTCCACCACAGTGGGCGCCTGCTGGCTGGCCCCGCTGGTTGAGGCGGGCGAGGGCGTGAACCTCATCTTTACTGTCAAGCGCCAGCCGCGGGAGAAGATTCTCAACAAAATCTCCAAAACCACTATGATGAACCGCAGCCGTATGCGCGAGATCGGAGACACCCGCCAGGACTTTGAGGAGCTGGACAGCGCCATTGCATCCGGCCTGTACCTCAAGGATGCTATGAATCGTCAGGGCGAGGATTTCTACTACATGCATACCCTGATCGAAATCACGGCGGAGGACGTGGAGACGTTGGAGCAGCGGATCAGCGCGGTGGAAAAGCTCTGTCTCTCGGTAGACATGCTGACGCGGCGCTTCGACCACAAGGCGGAGCAGGGCTTCCTTTCGGCGCTGCCTATTCTCCACCTTGACCCGGACTTTGAGCGCAAATCCCGCCGCAACGTACTCACGAGCAGTGTGGCGGCGGCCTTTCCCTTTGCGTCCTATGAGCTCAGTGATCGAGACGGTATCTTTTTGGGGCTGAACATGTATAACCGTTCACCCGCTTTTCTGGACCCGTATAACGATTACAAGTACACGAACGGCAATATCTGGCTCGGCGGCAGTTCCGGCGCGGGCAAATCCTTTACCCTGCAATGTCTGGGCAACCGGCTCCGGCAGCAGGGCAAGCGCGTTATTTACATCATTCCCAAGAAGGGGCATGAGTTCAGGCCGCTTTGCGAGCAGCTCGGCGGGCTTTACTTGCGCATGTCCCCATCCTCAAAGGATTGCCCCAACATCATGGCCATCCGGCGCAAATCCCTGGACTCCTACGCGGGGCTCAAAAACCTCGCCGCTCGTGACGATTCGGTGTTGGCCGAGAAGATCTCCCACCTTATCATCTGGTACTCGCTGCAAAAGCGAGACCTCACCGATGAGGACAAGAACAATCTGGACAGCTCCCTTGTGGAGTGCTACCGCCAGTACGGGATCACCTTCGACAATGCCAGCATCGTGGACGCCTTCGGGCATTTCCGTACCATGCCGATCATTGCGGACTGGTATGAGCTTCTGAAACGCAATCCGGAGACAAAGCACCTCGCTGTCGTCCTGGCCCGTTATGTGACGGGCTCCGCTTCGGCTATGGGCCAGCGCAACGATCTGGATCTGGACAACAAGTACATCGTGCTGGACACCTCAGGTCTGCCGGATGACATGATGCTCTCCGGCATCTTTTGGGCGACCGATGTGGCAAACGATCTCATCATGGACAACAGCACAGGACTTTCCGCCTTGATCGCTGACGAGTTATGGAGCCTGGTGGGCGCAAACTCAAATCCGCTCGCCGCTGGCTTCGTGCAGGAGATGGTCAAGACTATCCGTGGCCTCGGAGGTATTGCCGTGACCTCCACTCAGGGTATGCAGGATCTGTTCGGCCTCGACAGCGGCAAATACGGCAAGGGCATTTTGGACTCCAGTCGTATCAAGCTGGTCATGCAGATGGAGGAACAGGAGGCGCGCCTGATCCAAAATGTGTTGAACCTTTCGGAAGATGAAGTCCGGCAGATTACGCGCTTCCGACGCGGCGAGGGCTTACTGTGCATCGGCTACAATCATGTGCCCATCGCCTTTTACGCGACGCAAAAGGAGTACACCGCCATTACCACATCATCCACAGATTTGCGCATGAGGAGGAACACCAATGAATGAAGACTACAGAAACGACATCCTCACGATGAGGGAATATCTGTTCAACGCGGTCAAGGCGTCGGATCAACTGCTGGCCGTCTCTGAGGGCGCGCCCGTGAGCAGCGCCTCCATGCAGCAGACCTTGGAAAAGGCGTCCGGTCAGTTTGAATATGCGGTGCTGGAGCTGCGGAGAATCTGCGAACGCTATTGCGCCGGCATCGGTGGCTATCCGAGACAGCGCCTGACCAACACAGAGCATCCAACCGGAAATGTGGAATTGTTGGAGGGCCGCTGGGTACGCATCACCCTGAACACCCTGCTTCCGCACTGCCGTTTCTATTCCCCGGTTTGGCTTTCAGAGACCATCCGCCGGATGCTGGACGAATACGAGCACGACCGTGAGTCGCTGCCCTTCTTTCCGAAGGCGGTACTGGTGATTGAGGAGGCCTGCTCCATCGGCGGGCGGCACATCTTCGATCAGGATAACAAAGGCTGGAAAGCAGTCAGCAATGCTATCAAGGGCAGACTTATCCCGGACGACGATCAGTTCAGTCTGAGCCTTGCTTTACGCTCTGTTTTCTCCGACGAAAACCGCTGTTGTATCTATGTTGGTCTGGAAGAAGAGACCCCGGAGATCATCAAATTCTGCCAGAGGAGGCAACAGGTTTGAGCCGAAAAAAGAGATATTTCCGGCAACGCATTGAGCAAGAGAATCTGCTGCCTCCAAAGCCCTTGAAACACCTGTACTTTTCAACAACAAAGGCACCTCAATATCATCACAAAATCTGCCCTCTGTGGAGAGGCAACAGGTTTTCTACGGAGGAGCGCCGAAATGGTCCTTGTGCCGGAACGGCGCAAGGGACGTTTCGGCGCTCTGCAGGAAGGAGGGTTCAGGACGCTCTTGAGTGAGAGGGACGCAGATTTTCTCCGCATGGCCTACTGGTGTCAGTACCTCAGTCCCGACAACGCGCACGGTCTTTCGTCCGAGGAAGAGATTGCCGAGCTTGTTCGGCTGGGCTTTC
>CADAUZ010000062.1 GCA_902791215.1 Oscillospiraceae bacterium
ATCATCTTTTACCTGCATTTCATCGGCACCTGCTGTGAATAAAAGAGCAAATCCCATGCCATGCAAAAACGATTCCATAACTATCTTTAATTATTATATATGTGGAAACAGGCCATCTCGAATGGCATTCGATTTCTGCAATAAGGAATCCCAGGAATGAAACTGCCGATCCGCCGCTCAGCCCCTGTCCCCCACTGCCTCCGGGAGGCGTCATGCGCATCGCGGTAGCCGTCAGCGGCGGCGTGGACAGCCTGTGCGCCCTGCTGCGCCTTTCACGCGAAGGGCACGAGGTTCTGGCGCTGCACGGCCTCTTTCTGCCCGACGCGACGGCGGACGGCCCGACGCCCGACGGACTGCGCGCGGCCTGCCGGAAGCTCGGTCTGGAATTTCACATCGCGGATCTGCGGGATCGGTTCCGGCAGGACGTCATGGAGCCTTTTGCCGCCGCCTATGCGCGGGGGGAAACGCCCAATCCCTGTGCGCTCTGCAATCAGAGCATCAAATTCGGCGCGCTTCAGGACGCCGCCGCCGCTCTGGGAGCCGATCTGCTTGCCACCGGGCATTACGCCCGCCTCGCCCCCGCGGCGGAATACAACGCCGACTGGGCCGCCACCCTGCCCGCCTCTCCGGGACGGCCGCCCGTGATGCTGGCCGCCGGAGCGGACGCCGCCAAGGATCAAAGCTACTTCCTCGCGCTGGTGCCGCCGCGCCGCCTGCAACGGGCGCTCTTTCCGCTGGAACGGCGCACCAAGGCGGAAAGCGTCGCCGAAGTGGCCGCCGCCGCTCTCGCAACGCCCGTTCCCGACGAAAGTCAGGAAATCTGCTTCATTCCCGCCTCTGAAGACGCCTATCGGGATTTTCTGCGCCGCCGGTGGGCCGCGCAGGGCCTGCCCGTTCCCCCGGAGGGTCCCGTCATGCTGGAGGACGGTCGGGAGATAGGGCGGCATCACGGGCTCTGGCAGTACACCGAAGGTCAGCGCAAGGGGCTCGGCATCGCCTGGAGCGAGCCTCTTTACGTGCTGCGCAAGGACAGGAAGCGCAACATCCTGTTTGTGGGTCCCCGCAACCGCCTCGGCATGCGCGCCTGCCGCGCCCGGCAGGTTGTGCTGCACGTCCCGCCGCGCTTCTGGCCCGACGAGGTGCTGGCGCGCGTCCGTCACCGGCAGCGGCCGTCGCCTGCGCGCACCGTCTGCGACGGAACCTCTCTGCGCATCACGCCGCACGAGCCCCAGTTCCCCGGCGCGCCCGGACAGATTGCCGCCGTCTACGGCCCGCAGGGGCACATGCTGGCAGGCGGTATTCTTGATCGGCTGGACCTGCTTTCGGATCGGGAGGGGAGCGGGCCGGACGAGGGCGACGGCACAACGCCGCCCTCCCGAAACTAGGGTGTGTCTGCAAACCCTCTTCACGAAAAGGGGGAAGTCAGGTTAGGTAAGGTTTTCATCGTGTTACGACAGGGAAATGTGCTACTATGACATCCCTGAAGACCTCTGGCTCAGGCTTGAGCCCATACTGCCAACAGAAGGTTCTCCTCGTGGAGGGAGACCGATTGGTGACGTCAGAAACTTTCTCAATGCTGTACATTGGATGCTGCGAACCGGATCTCCATGGCGAGCTTTGCCAGAGAAATATGGTTCGTGGAAAACCGTATATTCCCGATTCAGGCGTTGGCAGAAAAGAGGATATCTGACTGCTATCCTTAAGCTTCTTACCTTACAGGCTGACATGGACCACATTATGATTGATGGGACATACGTTCATGCTCACAAGCATAGTGCCGGAGCTCGACATACCTCTGGAATCAATCAGGCTCTCGGCCGAAGTCGTGGCGGCTTTACTTCCAAAATTCATGCGGTGGTGGATGCTCTCGGTAATTTGCTGGCTTTTACTGTCACGGCAGGACAATACTCCGAGTATCCTCAAGCCAGTAACCTTCTAATCCAGTATCATAACACAACAATTCTGGCCGATAAGGCTTATGACGGCAGGAGTCTCATCGATGCGCTTCACCAGCAGGGATGTGAAGCAGTTATTCCCTCCAGAAGAACGAACCATCATCCCCGTACCATTGACAGACATCTCTACAAGGAACGTCATCTTATTGAGACGTTTTTCAACAAGATCAAAGAATATCGTAAAATTGCAACTCGTTATGACAAGCTGGCAGAAGTTTTTGCGGCCTTTGTATGTCTGGCTGCTTCACTTATCTGGCTTCGATAAGAGGTTTGCAGACACACCCTAGTTGACACACTATATTTTTCTGATACGTTGCGAGCGTAACAGTATCAATTAGAGATTTACTCCTGATAAAAATGACAGCGCCGGGATGCCCGGCGCTGCTTCTTTTTCTTGCCTATCGCATACGCGGGCTTGAAAACACCAGTCCCCGCACCACAGTGTCAGGTATGGCCGCCGGTGGGGCCGCCCGTTGCCTGTAGGCATTCACCTGATCCAGCGCTTCCGCAAGGGTCTCAAAAACGCTCTGGCGGCTTCGCGCCGCGTCGATGACGCGATCCCGTTCGTACTGGACGCGCAGGCCGATATTGCCCTCTTCCGTCTGGAAGATGCGAAACTCAAAAAGGCCGCCGTCCCCCGCGTCAAGCGTCCGCACCTGTTCCTGTTTTCCGTGGAAATCCGACGCCGCTGGCTGAAACCCGGCTTCCCGCAACTGCTGCCGGTACAGATCGTCTCTGGCCATGCCGGGAGGGGGCAGCAAGGCCGCTCCGTCCTTTGCCGTCGCGGCGGAACACAAACCGCGCCGCGCGGCATCCTCACGGGCGGCGGCCACAGCTTCTTCTGGCGAGGCAAACCGCAAGAGATTCACCCCACGGGGAGCGGTCGCGATAACGTCCAGAATTTTTCGCACATTTTTTTGGGGCTCGCCCGGTCAAGTTCTCCTCTGCCTGAAATCCGGTCATCATGGGAGGCTTTCGCGCACCCACGGTCCGGATGTTTACCTTGGTTTCTGGTAACTAAGAATTCTGTCCGCTCATGAGACTTCGTCTCATGAGGATTCCGCGTCTGCGAATCATTTTCGGCGCGCCGCGCGCCTCCAAATGCCCCGCAGGCGCGGAATTATTAAAAGGCAGGCTGGTACAGCGGCCGCATATTAAGATAGCGTTCAGTCCCCCATTTATGGCCCGCGATGTACCTCAGTCTCGCGCACACCAGCATAAGTGCGGACTGGCCGTCAGGAAAATTCCCGACAACTCTCGTCCGTCTTCTGAGTTCACGGTTGATCCGCTCAAGAGGGTTGTTTGTGCGGATACTGCGCCAGTGAGTCGGGGGAAAGTCGTAGTAAGAGAAGGTTTCTTCGGCGCCTCCCTCCACCAGGGCCGCAGCCTTCTCCAGTTTAAGCTGTTTCAGCTTTTCGGTTACCATTCTGACTTTCACCCTCGCGGCCTCCCTGTCTTCCTGAGCATGGATAGCTTTCAGCATGGCGGCCACTTTTTTGAACCTGGAAGCAGGTACGGCACTAAGAACATTTCTATAGAAGTGGACGGCGCAGCGCTGCCAGTGCGCTTCTGGAAAAAAGTCTCCTAATGCCTCTAAAATACCCAAACTTTTGTCAGATATGATAAGCTTTGCGCTTCTGAGTCCCCGTTCCTTAAGATAGCGGCAGAAGTGCTTCCAGCTTTCCGCGTCTTCACGGCTTCCTTCAGCAGCTCCGAGCATTTCACGATAACC
>CADAUZ010000063.1 GCA_902791215.1 Oscillospiraceae bacterium
GACTGGAACGACCACAGCCAGATTGCCGGATCTCATGTTTTGTACCTCCTATGTCAGAGACTTAAAACCCTGGGGCGTCAGGATGTTGAAGATCATCTTATTAGTGACGACCTCCCGCACCTCCGTGCCCATGTGCTTTCCCTCTGCGGTGAACTTTTCTTCGTTTTCTGTATGCACGACCTTGACGATCCTACCCTTGATGATATGCGGATACTCGCATTCGATGAGACCGTTGATCATCCCGGAGCCGCCGATGAGGCCGATCTGCCCGATGGAGAGCGGCAAAAGCGGATGCTTCACGCCGCTGTCGAGCTCACTTCTTGTCATCATCTGCTCAAAGCTGTCTGAACGCCGAAGCTGCTGCTCCAGCTCCCGCTCGTTGAAAATCTCCCCCTTGAAGGTGGCGACCTCCACCGCTCGTTCCGGGAGCGTGTAGCGTCCCTCCGGCATTTCTGACAAGCTCGGAATCGTGTCTGGGCTGACCGCGTATCGTTCAAGCCGGAGCGTATCGCCCGGCTCTGCCGCCTTGCGCTTGCGTATGCCCATGACGGCCACCTGCCGAAAGCGCTGAAACTCCGCGTCGGTGAAGCGCCAGACTGTGAGATCGTCGAAATTATCTGTCAGCACCCGGCAGATATCCGGGGTAAGACGGTAATGCGGGATCACATAGATCAGCAGCCCGCCGTGCATGAGACAGCGTATGCTCTCGATCAGGAAGCGCTTTTCATGGCGGGATTTGCCGCCGTTCTCATTCAATACGGACAGGTAGGGCGGATTCAGGAACAACAGGTGAAATGCCTCATGGCTCACGGTGCTGTGAAAGAAGCTGCCGAAGCCGACACGGTGAAGCCGCGTCTGCGCTTCCTCGGCCCTGCTTTCGTCCAGCTCCACGCCGTAGGTATAACAATTGTTTCCCTGGGCAAGCTGCCGGAGAGCCTTGCCGCAGCCGCAGCAGGGGTCCAGCAGATTGGTGGTCATGCCTTCGGGAAAGGTAATGCCCCTCAACATCAGGTCGATGTTGGACGGATCGGTGGGATAATAGCCAAGCTTGATCTGGTTCATGAGGCGTCCAACCACCTTCGCGTTTACGGTGTCCCCGGCGGGGATGCGCAGGGCAAAGCTCTGCAGCACATCGTAGACGCTCTTGTAGTTGGTGCTCATGAGGTCAAACCCGGCAAGCCCTTGACTGAACTTCCCGGCGAGACCGGCAAGCTCATACTCCTCCACCTCCATTAACAGCAGTCTTGCGTCAAAGATTGCTTTTTCCAGCGCTGTCTTCGTTTTCTTGAGTTCCAGATAGCAGTCCTTGGCAGCGGCCAAATCCGCCTCACGGTATTTCTCTACCTTAGCACGATTCATGACCAACGCTTTGGACTGGCGCAGGATAGCGGCTTTCAGCTCTGCAAGACGCTCAACGGCATAATATTTTTCCTGCGTCGCCATAGCTTACGCAGCTTTCTGGACGATGGTTTCCGCAGCGAAGTCGAACACGGGCGCGTTTTCCTCCGGCGTACCGGGGATCAGACGCAGCGTGTAGCCCGCCTCGCGCGACAGCTTGAACAACCCGACAATGCGGTTCAGTTCTTCGTCGGTTTCTTCCGTCTCAGCTTTCTTATCGGTTTTGGGTTCTTCTGTCACCGCTTTTTTGTAGAAAGGCTCAAAGTCTGCGTCCAGTATCTCTCCTTCCGCGGGCTTGCCAAAGAAACGTGCGCGGAGGGAGCGGAAAAACGAAACAACGAGCATTGCCAGCAGGCTTGTGTGTACGCGAGGCAGATGAACGATCTCATCGGCCTTGGCCTCATCCACGTCGCTCAGGGCAACAGTCAGCTTTCCGGTCTCCACGTAGGCGGCAGACAAGAAACAGCTCACGGCCAGCGACTCGGAAGCGTAGACCTCCGGGGCGTCGATGCGCTTTGCGGCGGCGCGGACGCATACGACTGCGGCAGCCTCGATCTCCCCAATGCTGATGTCATCGGCGTATACGGTGCCGGCACTAATTACGCCTTTTCCGCTGATGGTCCTGGCTTTGACGCCATAGACCGCCTTCAGGCAGCCGTCCACCACCAGGTTCTCAGTCACAAGGGACTCGTACTTAACGGTTTCTCCCGCGGGGATATATACAGTTTTCATGATGATAGTCCTTTCATGCTGCTTTTTTCTTTACGCTTTGTTTTTGCAGAACGGTCTGCATTCGGACAGTATTGGTTGAAAAATCTGTCTGCCGGACGAGGCTCTCGCCGTGGGTCAGGATGTTATAGACCATATCCACCACGGCAGTCGCCGCGGTGATGTTGGCCGCCATGCTCTGAGGGTCGGACTGTGCTGCCTCCGCACAGGAGAGTTCTGTGGGAAACTTATCTGTTGCCCGCAGAAGTTCCGGGTGGACGCTGCCAATGGGCTTAAACAGCGTATGGCCGTTTCTGCGCACACCGCAGACCACCTGCCCGGAAAACTCACCGTTTCCGCTGTCGATATAGATGAGATCCTGCGCCTGGCAAAACGCCCTGTGGCAGAGCTGCCGGGACTTGTTGTTGTCCACGGCGCCGATCAGGATCACCATCTCCTTGACAAAGCGATAGATACGTGGGTCAAGCTGCCATTCCTTCGGTGTGATGAGCGCTTTGAGCATGTCAAGGTTTTCCACAAAGTTCGGGACATACTCGGCCTCCATGCCGAAGGTGGAGGCATAGCGCTCTGCCAGCACACGGGCCTTGTTCTCCCCCAAATCGGCGGGGGAAAAGTTCTGCCGGATCAGATTCTTCTGCTCCACAATGTCGCCGTCGCAGAGAATGAACCTCGCGGGTCGGTTCAGCGCGTACAGCAGCCGGTACAGGTGCGGCGCGATATGGCCGCCCGTACCCCCGGCACCGAGCATCACAATCTTGACCGGTACATCAGTAGGATATTTCATCGTCCAAATCCTCAAATACAGCTTTCTGGCGGGCAGGCAAGCGCGGCTCCCGCTTTTTGCAGGTGACGTGCGTGTGCCACTCCTTCGGATATTCACGCTCCAGTCCCTCGATCACCGTAGATGGGTCAATGGGGACGAAGCTGCCACCGCAGAAAATGCGTGCCTTGATCTCCGGGAAGAAGTGGTCGAGTTCCCCGAGCACCAGATACAGGCCGGTTTCGCTCTCATCCCAGTCATCCTCCGCCGAGAAAAACGCCTCCATGCTGTTGTGGCTGTGGATATCCGCATAGCGAATAAAGCGGCTTTCGTCATCGTATGGGCAATCGCTGAGATCCGCATCCAGATGAGATTTCTGCACTGTCTGTTTGGGGACGTATGCGAAATACTCCTTCTCCTGCTTGTCCCAATAGATCAAGGCCAGAGCCTCGTATTCCTCATGCTCCCGCATGAAGGAGCGGAAAAAGGCGATAATCTGACCGATCAGGGACATGGGGATCAAGGGCAGAGCCGGGGTAAACCCGGCCCTGGCAGACTGAAACTCAGTCACTTTGTTTTTTGGGGCAATAAACTCACCCTGCTCTGTCTTCCTCATCTCGTAAAACTTGCCGTCGTTGGCGGGAAAA
>CADAUZ010000064.1 GCA_902791215.1 Oscillospiraceae bacterium
TTTTCCCGCCAACGACGGCAAGTTTTACGAGATGAGGAAGACAGAGCAGGGTGAGTTTATTGCCCCAAAAAACAAAGTGACTGAGTTTCAGTCTGCCAGAGCCGGGTTCATCCCGGCTCTGCCCTTGATCCCCATGTCCCTGATCGGTCAGATCATCGCCTTTTTCCGTTCCTTCATGCGTGAGCATGAGGAATATGAGGCGCTGGCACTGATTTATTGGGACAAGCTGGAGCAGGAGTATTTCGCATACGTCCCCAAGCAGACGGTGCAGAAATCTCATCTGGACGCGGATCTCAGCGATTGCCCATACGATGACGAAAGACGCTTCATCCGCTATGCGGATATCCACAGCCACAACAGCATGGAGGCGTTCTTCTCGGCGGAGGACGATTGGGATGAGAGTGAAACCGGCCTGTATCTGGTGCTCGGGGAGCTCGACCACTTCTTCCCGGAGATCAAGGCACGCATTTTCTGCGGCGGCAGCTTCGTCCCCATTGACCCGGCCACGGTGATCGAGGGACTGGAGCAGAAATATCCGAAGGACTGGCAGGAGCACGTCACCTGCAAAAAGCGGGAGCCGCGCCTGCCCGCCCGCCGGAAAGCCGTATTTGAGGATTTAGACGATGAAATATCCTACTGATGTACCGGTCAAGATTGTGATGCTCGGTGCCGGGGGCACGGGCGGACATATCGCGCCGCACCTGTACCGCCTGCTGTACGCGCTGAACCGCCCCGTGAGGTTCATCCTCTGCGACGGTGACATCGTGGAGCAGAAAAATCTGATCCGGCAGAACTTTTCCCCCGCCGATCTGGGGGAGAACAAGGCCCGTGTGCTTGCGGAGCGCTATGCCTCCGTCTTCGGCATGGAGGCCGAGTATGTCCCGAACTTTGTGGAAAACCTGGATGTACTCACAAAGCTCATCACACCGAAGGAATGGCAGGTCGATCCGCGTATCTATCGCTTTGTCAAGGAGATGGTGATCCTGATCGGCGCCGTGGACAACAATAAGTCCCGGCAGCTCTGCCACAAAGCGTTTTGCCAGGCGCAGGATCTCATCTATATCGACAGCGGAAACGGCGAGTTTTCCGGGCAGGTGGTCTGCGGTGTGCGCAGAAACGGCCATACGCTGTTTAAACCCATTGGCAGCGTCCACCCTGAGCTTCTGCGGGCAACAGATAAGTTTCCCACAGAACTCTCCTGCGCGGAGGCAGCACAGTCCGACCCGCAGAGCATGGCGGCCAACATCACTGCGGCGACTGCCGTGGTGGATATGGTCTACAACATCCTGACCCACGGCGAAAGCCTTGTTCGGCAGACAGATTTTTCAACCAATACCGTGCGGATGCAGACCGTTCTGCAAAAGCAAAGCGTAAAGAAAAAAGCAGCATGAAAGGACTATCATCATGAAAACTGTATATATCCCCGCGGGAGAAACCGTTAAGTACGAGTCCCTTGTGACCGAGAACCTGGTGGTGGACGGCTGCCTGAAGGTGGTCTATGGCGTCAAGGCCAGGAGCATCAGCGGCAAGGGCGTGATCAGCGCCGGCACCGTCTACGCCGATGACATCAGCATCGGGGAGATTGAGGCCGCCGCGATCGTGTGCGTCCGCGCCGCCGCAAAGCGCATCGACGCCCCGGAGGACTATGCTTCCGAGTCGCTGGCTGTGAGCTGTTTCCTGTCTGCCGCGTATGTGGAGACCGGAAAGCTGACCGTCGCGCTGAGCGATGTGGATGAGGCCAAGGCCGACGAAATCATCCACCTGCCCCGCGTACACACAAGCCTGCTGGCAATGCTCGTTGTTTCATTTTTCCGCTCCCTCCGCGCGCGCTTCTTTGGCAAGCCCGCGGAAGGAGAGATACTGGACGCAGACTTTGAGCCTTTC
The DNA here is from genome assembly GCA_902791215.1 of Oscillospiraceae bacterium. Taxonomy (GTDB): domain Bacteria; phylum Bacillota; class Clostridia; order Oscillospirales; family Oscillospiraceae; genus Limivicinus. The sequence continues at coordinate 1,885 of CADAUZ010000064.1, forward strand.
TACAAGCAAGCGCAGAAAGTGAAAACTCCGAAAGATAATAAAACCGAGGAAGATACCGACGAAGAACTGAACCGCATTGTCGGGCTGTTCAAGCTGTCGCGCGAGGCGGGCTATACGCTGCGTCTGATCCCCGGGACGCCGGAGGAAAACGCGCCCCTGTTCGACTTCGCTGCGGAAACCATCGTCCAGAAAGCCGCGTAAGCTATGGCAGAGCAGGAAAAATACTATGCCGTTGAGCGTCTTGCGGAGCTGAAAGCCGCTATCCTGCGGCAGTCCAAGGCAATGGTCGTCAATCGTGCCAAGGTGGAGAAATACCGTGAGGCGGATATAGCCGCCGCCAAGGACTGCTATCTGGAGCTCAAGAAAACGAAGACCGCGCTGGAGAAAGCGATCTTTGACGCGAGACTGTTGTTAATGGAGGTGGAGGAGTATGAGCTTGCCGGTCTCGCCGGGAAGCTCAGCCAAGGGCTTGCCGGGTTTGACCTCATGAGCACCAACTACAAGAGCGTCTACGATGTGCTGCAGAGCTTTGCTCTGCGCATCCCCGCCGGGGACACCGTAAACGCGAAGGTGGTCGGGCGCCTTATGAACCAGATCAAACTGGGCTATTATCCCACCGATCCAGCCAACATTGACCTGATGCTCAAAGGGATCACTTTTCCCGAGGGCATGACCACCAATCTGCTGGACCCCTGCTGCGGCTGCGGCAAGGCACTCCGGCAACTCGCTCAGGGAAACAACTGCTATACCTACGGCGTAGAGCTGGACGAAAGCAGGGCCGAGGAAGCGCAGACGCGGCTTCACCGTGTCGGCTTCGGAAGCTTCTTTCACAGCACCGTGAGCCATGAGGCATTTCACCTCTTGTTCCTGAATCCGCCCTACCTGTCCGTATTGAACGAAAACGGCGGAAAATCCCGCCATGAAAAGCGTTTCCTGATAGAAAGTATCCGTTGTCTCATGCACGTCGGCCTGCTGATCTATGTGATCCCGTATTACCGTCTTACCCCGGATATCTGCAGGGTTCTGACAGATAATTTCGACGATATCACAGTCTGGCGCTTTACCGACGTGGAGTTTCAACGCTTTCGGCAGGTGTCCGTCATGGGTATACGCAAACGCAAGGCGACCGAGCCGGGCGATACACTCCGGCTGGAACGATACGCGGTCAGCCCAGACACGATCCCAAGCTTGTCCGAAATGCCGGAGGGGCGCTACACGCTCCCGGAACGAGCGGTGGAGGTATCTACCTTCAAGGGGGAAATCTTCAACGAGCGGGAGCTGGAGCAGCAGCTTCGGCGTTCAGACAGCTTTGAGCAGATGATGACCAGAAGTGAGCTCGACAGCGGCGTGAAGCATCCACTTCTGCCGCTCTCCATCGGGCAGATCGGTCTCATCGGCGGCTCCGGGATGATCAACGGTCTCATCGAATGCGAGCATCCGCACATCATCAAGGGCAGAATCGTCAAGGTCGTGCATACGGAAAACGAAGAAAAGTTCACCGCGGAGGGAAAGCACATGGGCACAGAGGTGAGGGAGGTCGTCACCAACAAGATGATCTTCAACATCCTGACGCCCCAGGGTTTTAAGTCTCTGACATAGGAGGTACAAAACATGAGATCCGGCAATCTGGCTGTGGTCGTTCCAGTC
>CADAUZ010000065.1 GCA_902791215.1 Oscillospiraceae bacterium
GGAACAGCGGTCAGCCGGTTACTCGGTGGTGTGCGGAACACGGCATCAATCCGAAGACGTATTACAACTGGCAGAAGAAAGTGTTTGCTGCCATGGTCGAACAGCAAAAGCGTCAGATGGAAACACCTAAGGAAACAAAGCCCAGGTTCGCAGAACTCCTGCCACCGGTTGTACAGAACAATCTTGTGGCCGCGGTTCGTATTGGTGAAGTTTCGCTGGATGTGTACAGTGGAGCCAGTGCCGAAGTGGTGGCAGCACTGTGCAAGGTGTTGAGCAATGCTAAATGACTTCACTGGGGCTGACCATGTCTACATTGCCTGCGGATACACAGACCTGCGGAAAGGGATTGATGGCCTTTCTGCCCTGGTTCAGAAGGAGTTTGACCTTGACCCATTCACAAATACGCTGTTTCTGTTCTGCGGACGGCGCCGTGATCGGAACAAGGGTCTGTATTGGGAGCAGGACGGCTTCATTCTGCTATACAAGCGCCTGGAACGCGGTGTTTACCAATGGCCGAGAAACGAACAAGAGGTACGGGAGATAACGCCGCAGCAGTACCGCTGGCTGATGGAAGGATTGCAGGTAGAGCAGCCAAAGGCACACCGTCCGGTGACAGGATTGCGTATCATTTCGTGAAAATGGAGAAGTTTACCGCGCTCAAAATGCCTGCTGCCGCAAGGCAAAAGACAGACGGTCAAAGGGTCGCAGACCGCCAATATGGAGCCAGGACAGGCTGTGTGACCGCAGGAGCCTTCGACGATCAGGAAAACCAAGGTCTCTCCCGTGCAGCGAGATCGCGTATGGGCGCATGGCAATATGCCGAATCGCGAAACCCGTATTTGTACCAAAAAACGTGCAAAAAAGCGCTTTCTGTGGTACAATGCAATCATGGATATGAAAGAACTGACGACAAGAACCGCGGAAGATACTGTAACGATCTCCCGCGCGGAATACGAAGCGCTGCAGGCAAAGAATGCTTCTCTTCAGGAAAAGCTGGCGGCCAATCAGGAAAAGCTGACGGCGAAATGCCGTGAGCTGGCTGCGGCTTTGCTGAATAACGAGTGGCTGATGGAGCAGCTGAAGCTCAGCAGGAAGAAGCTGTTTGGGCAATCTTCGGAGAAGCTGGACGAGGGCGTTCTGGAGCAGCTCAGTCTGTTCTTCAATGAAGCCGAAGCGATCGACGCGGCAAGCTATGAGCCCGAGACGAAGGTGAAAGAGCACAGCAGAAGGCGCCGCAGCGGTAGCGTAAGCGATGTGGTACCGGAGGATCTCCCGGTTGAGCGTGTCGACCACGCCTTGAGCGAGGAGGAGCGCAAATGCCCGGTTTGCGGCTCTGAGATGGAAGAGATCGGAACAGAGGTCAAGCGGACGCTGGACATCACGCCGCCCTCGTACGGTGTGCGTGAGGATGTGTACCACATCTATGCCTGCAAGGCTTGCGAAAAGGCGAGCGATGAGGCCGTCATCGTGAAGACTCCGAAAGAGCCGGATGTTTTTCCCGGAAGTTTTGCGTCCCCGGAAGCGATTGCGTACATCATGACGCAGAAGTATGTGATGTATTCTCCGCTGTACCGGCTGGAGCAGGAAATGGAGCGCGCTGGGATCAAGCTGACGCGGCAGACCATGTCCAACTGGCTGATGCACGCCTCGGAGGATTGGCTGAAACCGATCTATGACGAGCTGCACAGGGAGCTGGTAAAGCGCAGCGTTCTTCATGCGGATGAGACAACGCTACAGGTACTCAAGGAAGACGGGAAAGCGGCTGCCAGCAAGAGCTACATGTGGCTGTACCGGACGAGTGGGGACGCGGCACATCCGATCGTTCTCTACGATTACCAGCCGAACCGAAAACCGGAGAATGCGAAAGCGTTCCTCGATGGTTTCCACGGCTGGCTGCACGCAGACGGCTACCAGGGCTACCATAAACTGCCGGAGCAGATCCGGGTAGTTGGCTGTTGGGCGCATGCGAGGCGGAAGTTTGACGAAGCCCTGAACGCGCTGCCGGCGGACAAGCGCGGCGGAAGTGCGGCATCGGAAGGCGTGGCCTGGTGCAGCAGGCTGTTCAAGATAGAAGAAGCTCTGTCCGGGCTTTCTCCGGAAGAGAGGCTGAGAAAGCGGCGGGAGCAGGCAAAGCCTGTTCTGGACGCGATGTTGTCATGGGCAGAGAAGCTGAAGCCGGTGACCGCAGCGAAATCCGCTATGGGCAAGGCGTTATACTATCTCACGACACAGTGGCCGTATCTGCTCAGGTATTTGGAGGACGGGCGGCTTGAGATCAGCAATAACCGCGCCGAGCGCAGCATCAAGCCCTTCGTGATGGGGCGCAAAAACTGGCTCTTTGCGAACACGCCTGCTGGAGCCGAGTCCAGCGCTGTCATCTACAGCCTCATTGAGACGGCAAAGGAGAACGGAGTCGACCCATACCACTATTTGCTGTGGGTGTTCCGGGAAGCTCCGGGTGCGGCCGCCTCAGATCAGGATTGGGCAAAGAACTATCTGCCCCAGTCTTTTACAAGGTCATCGTAATTCTACAATTTTCAGCCCGCCCTCTGGCGGGCTGATTGTTTTACGCTGCGTTTGACGGTTACCGACCATGGCAGCAAACACTTTCTTCTGCCAGTTGTAATACGTCTTCGGATTGATGCCGTGTTCCGCACACCACCGAGTAACCGGCTGACCGCTGTTCC
>CADAUZ010000066.1 GCA_902791215.1 Oscillospiraceae bacterium
CAGCTCCTCCACCTTCGTCTGCATCGGATTGACGCAGAGCCGATTCAAAACAGCATCAACAGCAGTACGGTCACCCGGCTTCTGCCAGAGATAGTTCCGTAGCACCAGCATATCCTGCGCCTGCACGCTGCCGTGTCCCTCCAGCCACGCCTTGGCCTGAGCCAAAGGCGCAAAGTTGAGATACTTTCGGTCGGAAACGGAAATACCGCTCCGTCGCAGTTCACAGAGAATGTCGTCGGCCAGCTCGTTTATACTGTCAGGTACCGTGACCGCTTTTACCTCTTGCTGCATGGCGAGCAGTTCATCCAGCGTAATCGTCGAAAGAATCTGTCCGGTGCCGCCGCTCTGCTTCTTCCTGAGAAGGGAGAGGCGGTTTCCGCGATCAGCAATGTCCTCGGTCACGACCTTGATCTGCAGGCGGTCATACAGGGCCTCCAGGCTTTTTTCCTGCGGGTCGGCAAAGTTCGGGATCTCGTTGGACGCCGTGAAGAAGGAGATTACCGGGATATTGTAGGTGTGTCCTTCATTCGTATAGCGACGCTCATTGAGGGCCGCCAGCAGCGAATTGAGGATGCCGTCGTTTGCCTTGAAAATCTCATCGAGGAACACGATATCCGCCTCCGGAATCTTCCCTGCCGTCTGTACGGTCGGCTCACTGGGATGGAGTGCGGCGAAAGCGGCGCGATAGGCGTTGAGCTTTTCCGTGTTCTTTCTGAGAAGCTCAAACGCTCCGTCCGCATCTCCGTTCCCGGTTAGCTGACACACCTGCGCATCCAACTCATCCTTCAAATTCTGGTACACAGGATCGTCTGCCAGCGCGGCCTCCGGCACAGAGCCGGGGATCAGACTGGACAAGTCGATGCGCCCGAAAAGCTGTTCTTCATCGGCTTGCTTGGACATCTGCCGCTCAAACTGCCGCATACCTGTGATATGCTGCCGAAAGAGGTTGATGGAATGGCTCTTGGCCTGGCCGGGTTTGCCGAGGATGAAGAGATTGCTTCGGGTCAGGAGCGCAATGGCGATACTCTCAACCAGTTCCTGCCGCTCCGCAAGCTCTCCGTTAACCTCTGTCATGACAGCCAGCATCTTGTCTCGTAATGTCATGTCGGCACCTTCTCACGCGATCCCGAGGCAGCACTGCCGAACAGCCTCAAAGGGAATAATGTTTCCGGAATTCAGAAGTGTCGGGCGCTGGGCAGGTGCCGCGCAGTCGAGAAGCTCTGCCTTCAGCTCAGCGAAGATGTACTCCACCAACCCCGCTTTCATAGGGTCATAGCGATCCACCGCTTGAACCAGGCGAAGAGCAAGCTGCTGGTAAACATCCTCCCGCTCCATGCGCGTTTTGCGTACTGCCTTGGGGCAGGCCTGCATAACAGCGTCGATGCACCAGAGATGGGTTTCCACAATGCGGTTGCGTTCTGTGATCGTATTCGTTTTCATGATGAAAAACTCCTTTGTGTTTTGGGAGGGCGGGATGCCCTCCAATATTATTTCTGCGCAGCGGCAGGTTTGAAGCCGTACGCAATCTTGAAGCCACTGGTGGTTTTATAGAAAAACGTGGGCTTAAGGCCGTCGTCGATCTCCACAACTTCATGGAGTGTGACAGGCACAGGCAAAAGCTCGCTTTCCGCTTCGGTTTCACAGCGTTTCCAGAACTCGTATGGAGACAATGTGCTTGCCGCTTCATGCCGGACAGCATAGCGATAGCCGGTCGGTTGGATTTCCTTGCCGCAGGATTTGCATAACTGCTCGTGAAGCATCCAATCATCCGCGGTTCTAAAGCTGTAGACGCGAAGTACGCATGGCGTTTTCCGTTTTGGGCACCATGCGGGAACCTTGTGCTTGGGGTCCTTACCATGAAACAGGCGGGGACGCTTGTATTTGAGGCAGTAATGCTCATATGGCTGCAAACGCACGCCCTTCATGATTCTGCTTGTCCGCTCCTCGTGATAGTAGCTGTATTCACAGCTTGCACAACTGGGCGTACTCAGGCGATCTCTCATGGTGCTGCCTCCGTTTTCTGTTCC
>CADAUZ010000067.1 GCA_902791215.1 Oscillospiraceae bacterium
GGAACAGAAAACGGAGGCAGCACCATGAGAGATCGCCTGAGTACGCCCAGTTGTGCAAGCTGTGAATACAGCTACTATCACGAGGAGCGGACAAGCAGAGTCGTGAAGGGTGTGCGTTTGCAGCCATACGAACACTACTGCTTCAAATGCAAGCGTCCACGACTGTTTTGCGGTAAGGATCCCAAGCACAAGGTTCCCGCGTGGTGCCCCAATCGGAAATCGCCATGCGAGCTTCGCGTCTACAGCTTCAGAACCGCGGATGATTGGATGCTTCATGAGCAGTTATGCAAATCCTGCGGCAAGGAAATCCAGCCGACCGCCTATCGCTATGCTGTCCGGCATGAAGCGACAAGCACATTGTCGCCATACGAGTTTTGGAAACGCTGTGAAACCGAAGCGGAAAGCGAGCTTTTGCCTGCTCCTGTCACGATCCATGAAGTCGTGGAGATCGACGACGGCCTCAAGCCCGTGTTTTTCTATAAAACCAGCCGGGGCTTCAAGATCGCGTATGGCTTCAACCCTGCCGCTGCACACAAATAATATTGGAGGGCATCCCGCCCTCCCAAAACACAAAGGAGTTTTTCATCATGAAAACGAATACGATCACAGAACGAAACCGCATTGTTGAAACCCATCTCTGGTGCATCGACGCGGTGATGCAGGCCTGCCCCAAGGCAGTACGCAAAACGCACATGGAGCGCGAGGATGTTTACCAGCAGCTTGCCCTTCGCCTGGTTCAAGCGGTGGATCGCTATGACCCTGTGAAAGCGGGGCTGGTGGAGTACATCTTCGCTGAACTGAAGGCAGAGCTTCACGACTGCGTGGCACCTGCCCAGCGCCCGACACTTCTGAATCCCGGAAACATTATTCCCTTTGAGGCCGTTCGCCAGTGCTGCCTCGGGATCGCGTGAGGAGGTGCGACATGACATTACGAGACAAGATGCTTGCCGTCATGACTGAGGTCAATGAGGAGCTTGCGGAGCGGCAGGAACTGGTCGAGAGTATCGCCATTGCGCTTCTGACCCGCAGCAATCTCTTCATCCTCGGCAAACCCGGACAGGCCAAGAGCCATTCCATCAACCTGTTCCGTCAGCGGATCACGGGTATGCGGCAGTTTGAGCGGCAGATGTCCAAGCAGGCCGATGAAGAACAGCTTTTCGGACGCATCGACTTGTCCAGTCTGATTCCTGGCTCTGTACCGGAATCTGTGTTTGTAAGTGATCCCGTGTATAAACGGCTCAAGGCCGAGCTTGACGCGCAGGTTTGCCAGCTTTCCGGGAACGGAGATGCTGACGGCGCGTTTGAGCTTCTCAGAAAGAACACGGAAAAGATCAACGCCTACCGTGCCGCCTTTGCCGCGCTCCATCCCAGCGAGCCGACCGTGCAGACGGCGGGGAAAATCCCGGAGGCGGACATTGTGTTCCTTGATGAGATTTTCAAGGCAAACGACGGCATTCTCAATTCTCTGCTGGCTGCCCTCAATGAGCGGCGCTATACGAACGAAGGACACACCTACAATATCCCGGTGATCTCCTTCTTCACGGCGTCCAACGAGATCCCAAACTTTGCAGACCCGCAGGAAAAAAGCCTGGAAGCCCTGTTTGACCGCCTGCAGATCAAGGTTGTGACCGAGGACATCTCCGATCGCGGAAATCGCATCGCTCTTCTTAAAAAGAAGCAGAGCGGAGGCACCGGACAGATTCTTTCGACGATCACGCTGGATGAACTGCTTGCCATGCAGCAGGAGGTAAAAGCGGTCACAGTACCCGACAGCATCAACGAGCTGGCGGACGACATCCTCTGTGAACTGCGACGGGGCGGTATTTCCGTTTCCGACCGAAAGTATCTCAACTTTGCGCCTTTGGCTCAGGCCAAGGCGTGGCTGGAGGGACACGGCAGCGTGCAGGCTCAGGATATGCTGGTGCTGCGGAACTATCTCTGGCAGAAGCCGGGTGACCGTACTGCTGTTGATGCTGTTTTGAATCGGCTCTGCGTCAATCCGATGCAGACGAAGGTGGAGGAGCTG